>NZ_JBSFGS010000001.1:0-529952 GCF_053596675.1 Kitasatospora sp. NPDC001664 | reverse complement strand
CACCGCGTCCTCCTGGACGAGCTCGGCTCGCGGGGCCAGCTGGACTGGTCCCGCTGCGCGGTCGACTCAGTGAACATGAGGGCCCTGAAAAGGGGGAACTGACAGGTCCGAATCCTGTCGATCGGGGCAAGTACGGGTCGAAGATCCATCTGCTCACCGAACGTACCGGTTTACCCCTCTCGCTCGCGGTCTCCGGGGCCAACCTGCACGACAGCCAGGCCCTGATACCTCTTGTGGACGCCATCCCGCCGATCCGCTCACGGCGCGGACCGCGGCGCCGCCGTCCCGGCAAACTGCACGGCGACAAGGCCTATGACCACCGATTCATCCGTTCCTACCTGCGACGACGGCAGATCCCAGCCCGCATCGCCCGCCGGGGCGTCGAGTCCTCTCAGCGCCTCGGCCGCCACCGCTGGGTGATCGAGCGCACCGTCGCCTGGCTCGGCGGCTTCCGCCGACTCCACCGCCGCTACGAACGCAAGGCCGACCACTTCGCCGCCTTCGCCAGCATCGCCGCAGCCCTCATCTGCACCCGACGGCTCTCCAAATGAGATGCCTTCTTAGGGCCGAAGCAAGACCCGCACCTGCACGGACAGTTGCAAGGCCAGTACTGGCTGAAGTCTAGGTCAGCACCGGTCTTCATAGTGAGTGATCAGCAGGAACGCTGTTCGACTCCTCTGCGGGTCTGCCCGGCGTACCGAAAACCGCTTCACTCTCGCAGGTAATCTCGGTGCCAGACGTGTTTGATGCACCGTCAAATCGCCACTCTGGCAAGGGAAAGGGAACAAATGACCGAGGAGACCCAGGGCCAGGTCGAGCGCACGCTTGTCCTGCTCAAGCCCGACGCGGTGGCCCGTGGTCTGTCCGGCCGGGTTCTGCAGCGGTTCGAGGACGCCGCGCTCAAGATCGTCGGCACGAAGATGAAGTGGATGGACGCCGAGTTCACCCGCAGGCACTACGCGGACTTGGAGGAGCGTCTCGGCTCCGAGGTCTACAACCTGACCGCGACGTTCATGCAGCAGGGCCCGGTGATCGCCCTGGTGCTGGAGGGCTACGACGCCATCGCCACGGTGCGCAAGATCGTTGGCAGCACCTACCCGGACCAGGCGCCGACGGGCACCATCCGCGGCGACTTCTCGCACATGAGCCGGGGCGCCAGCGTGGCCGTCGGCAAGGCGGTCGCCAACCTGATCCACGCCTCCGGCAACCGCGAGGAGGCCGCTCAGGAAGTCGACCTCTGGTTCGCCAAGGACGAGCTGTTCGACTACAAGACGCTGGCCGAGACGTACATCTACTGATTCGGCGGCCTCCTGGGCGTCACCCCGGTGACGTCAGCCAAGTTCACCACCACGAGAACGACTGGCACGACACGAGGAGAAGAGCCGATGACGAGCACGACCCGTCTGGCCTCGCCGGCCGAGCTGGAGGCCGCCTTCCAGCAAGAGCTGGCGACGGACCGCTGGGCCGCCGCCGAGACGGCGTACGCCCTGGCGCTGCGCCTGCGCGACGCCGGTGAGTGGGACACCTCGCGCGAGTGGGTGAAGCAGTGCCTCCAGCTGCTGGAGGGCTTCCCCGCCGAGACGGAGGACCAGGTGGCCACCAAGCGCACCGCCGTCGGCGGCGTGCCGCTGCCGAACTACCTGCACGCGGGCGTCGTCCGTGAGCGGTTCGGCGAGCTGGCCTGACGTAGGAACGGCCGGTGGTGCGGTCAGAGGAGCAGTAGCCGGCCGCACCACCGGCGACCAACCGAATACAAGATCATCTGCACCGGCTAGGGGTACCTCAGCGCCGGTGCGGCCCCATCCGCCATGCCCAAATCAGGAGAGGACGACCGCGATGGCCGTCGAGATCGAGATGCGCGCCCGGTTCGACAAGGACACCCACGACGCCCTGCTGGAGCGCCTGGTCCGTGACGGCGAGGACCTGGGCCAGGACAACAAGCTGATCCACTTCTTCGTCCTGCCGGACCAACTGCTCAAGGTCACCGACAACCAGTCCGCCGGCACTGCCAAGATCACGCTCAAGGACAGCCGGATCGGCCAGGGCGCCGCCTTCGGCGAGACCGAGTTCGCCATCGCCAAGGAGGACGTCGCCAAGGCCGTCCAGCTCTTCGGCGCGCTCGGCTTCGAGGACACCCGGCACGAGGCGTTCAACTTCCGCCGCAACTTCCACTTCGGCGGCGTGGAGATCGCCGTCAAGTGGAGCGAGGCGTGGGGCTACCACGCCGAGTTCGAGGTGCTGCTGCCCGACGCCGCCACCGAGGCCGCCCGCGACGAGGCCGCCGCCCAGATCCTCGACACCGCCGCCGAACTGGGCATCGCCATCATGACCGAGCAGGAGTTGGCCGCCTTCACCGCCGAGTTCGAGGCCCGGGAGGCCGAGCGCAAGGCTGATGCCCAGAACGCCGAGATCCGGTAGGGCCTGCAACCCTCAAGACCACCGAGGGGGTGGGCCGCACCATGAGTACAACCCGCACGGACAGCCTGGTCGAGTTGGCTGCCCGCAAGGAACTGCCGCTCCACCAGTTCACCGACGCCGCCACCGTCGAATGGATCAAGGCCAACCGACCGGACTTCCCGCCGGTCTGGCCGCCGCCGCTGCGCCCCACCACGCAGACCCTCATCGAGCAGGCCGCCGTCCCCACCCGGTGGCTCGCCGAACCCCAGCTCGCCGACTCCATCCACGGCCACCGGCACGGCCTGCGCACGGCGGCCCTCGCCGCGCTGCTGGCCGACTGGTACGGCCTGGACGAGTCCGACACCGCCACCGCGGTCATCGCGGCGGCCGTCCACGACTCCCAGCGCCAGCACGACAAGGACGACCAGGGCCACGGCAACCGCGCCGCGATCTGGCTGGCCGCCAACGCCGAGCTGGTCTGGACGCACTTCCGCCGCACGCCCAGCCCGAGCGAGGTCATCCGAGCCGCCACCGCCATCCGGCTGCACGAGCTGCCGTACGAAGCGTTCACCGCCGACGACCGCGCCGACCACGCTCGGGCCGAGCAAATCTGCGACCTGGTGAAGGTCGCCGACGCCCTCGACCGCTTCCGGCTGCCGAAGCCCACCTGGTGGCCGAACGCCGAGTTCGTCCGTGAGCCGGCCTTCGAGCAGCTGCTGCCGCTGGCCTACGACCTGGTGGTCCTCTCCGAAGAGGCCTTCCTGACCAGCGCCTCCAGCGTGGCCGCCGTCCGCTACGCCGTCGCCGAGAAGGGGTTGGTGTAGCCGTGGACTTCCTCGACGCCTACGAGAGCTGGGCCGACGCGCACGCCTTCTTCGGTGCCAGTCTGGTGCCGGCGATGCCCAACGCCGACGACCCGCTCGGCGTGCAGAAGGCCGCCTGGGTGGACCGGCTGTCCCTCGGCACGCCCAACGGCCAGCTGCTCCGCCGCAACGCGCTGTTCGACTCCTTGGCCAGCGGCGGCAAGCTCCACCTGCTGCACGTCACCCACGCCCTGGAGAAGATCAACCAGGACGGCGTGCTCTACCCCTCCGGCGGCTGCCTGGTCGGCAGCATCTACTGCGCGCCGCTCACCGCGACGAGCAGCGGCTTCCGCCCGCACAACCTCGGCTCCTACGTGCTCACCCGCGAAGCGCCGGCCTTCCTGGCGAAGATCGGGCGAGCGGATCACCAGCCCACCCCGCTGATCTTCGAGCTGGATCTGCCGTCGCAGGCGTACCAGGGGCTGGCCGGCGTCGACTACCTCCGCCTCGGCGCGATCCACCTGGCCATCTACACCCAGCTCGAATACCTGCTGTCGAAGACCGAGCGGCACCAACTGCGCGAGACGGTGGTCAGCCGGGTGAAGAACTCGACCGCCTTCCTGGCGTTGGCCGCCGCCATCGCCTACCAGGGTGCCATCGTCGCGCCCGCGGACTTCCTGCGGCAGCTCGACGCCACGATCCCGCGGCTGCCGATCCTCGGCTACCTGTTCTTCGAGGCGCTGTCCGAGTACGTCATGCTGCACTCGACCAGTTCACGTACGCGCCGGCTGGCCGAGCTGGGGGAGCTGAACAACTGGCTCTACAAGGAGCTGCTGTTCGCCGTGCCGGGGATGATCGGCCGGTTCGACCTCGCCAAGTTCCACGTGCCCGACCTCGCCGCCACCTTGGCCAAGGTCGACCGCACGCTCGACCCGGGCGCCGCTGCCGCGTTCCTCACCGACCGCATCAGCCACCTGGTCGCCGCGCGCCTGTTCACCCCGGGGCAGGCGCCGGACCGCTGGCGCCACACCAAGTGGGAGTTCGACAGCCTGGCCGCCCAGCTCGGTCCGCTGCTCGGCCACCTGATCCACCGCGAGCTACGGACGTTCGGCCGGTCGCCGGACTTCTACTTCTACTTCGACCAGGTGAAGGCGCTCCAGGCCTGGAACTACTGGAACCACCTCGACATCCCGGTGCCCTTCAACGGCACCATCCCCAAGGGCGAGATCGGCATCAACCCGGCCTACCCGGATCTCCAGTACCGGGTCTGGCGCGCCGACGCCGACGAGGCGGGCAACCTCCACCCGATCGAGCAGCTGGACCTCACCCTCACCCCGCGCCTGGTCGACCTCCGCTCCACCCTGATGCGCAACAACCAGTGGGCCACGGCCCCCGCGGTCGCCTGACCACTCGGCACCGCCCAGCTGGCCAACGCCCGCCCCTCCACCTCTCACCACGCCTACGAGGAGACGCCTGCCATGCCCACGGACATTTCTGGCAATCCGCCCATCGACCTACTCGGCAAGCAGATCACCGAGCTGCTGGCCCACTTGAACATCGGCCACGGCCTCGCTCGCACGCTGCGCGCCGCCGCCAAGGAGATCGAGGTCGGCCGATACCACCGAGCCACCCAGCGCGCCTTTCCCAACGGCCCCGACGAGCAGCCGACCAAGGTCCAGATCGGCGGCGGCAACCACCAGCTCGACGGCTTCTTCAACATCGACCTGGTGCCGCCGGCCGACTTCCTCTGGGACGTGCGCGAGGGCATCCCACTGGAGACCGGCACCGTCGAGCTGCTGTTCACCGAACACTTCCTGGAGCACATCGACTACCCGCGCTCCGCCAAGGGCTTCGCCCGCGAGGCCTTCCGCGTGCTCAGCCCCGGCGGACAGATCATCACCGGCGTGCCCAACGCCGCCCACGTGCTCAGCCGCTACCCGGCGGCACCCGTCGAAGCCGAAGAGATGATCGGACGCTGGTACGCCAAGCGCACCTGCCGCGAGGACATCAACACCTACCTCGACCTGATCAACTACGTCTTCCGCGACCAGGACGACGACCCGAGCTACACCCCGCACCTCTGGGCCTACGACGCCGAGAAGCTGAGCCAGCTGTTCACCGAGGCCGGGTTCACCACCGTCGAGCCCTGGACCTTCGACGCCACCCTGGCCAACCCGAAGCGCGAGTGGGCCAGCGTCTACGTCATCGCCGCCAAGTAGGAGTTCGGCCCAACCAGAGCGGTGGCCCAGCTCCAACCGGGCCACCGCCTTGCCGGGAGGCGTCCGCAATGTCGCAAGTCCCCACCGCGCACAACCACCTGCTGCTGGCCGACACTCCCAATGCGGCCGGCTGGGCAAGGCGTCACACCCGTGACGTGCTGGGCCGCTGGCAGGCGCCTCCCGACCTGATCGACACCGCGCTGCTGATCGTCTCGGAGCTGGTCGGTAACGCTGTCCAGCACCCGAACGATGCCAAGCAACCCGAGCGGCTGACCTCCGCGGAGCTGGCCAAGGTGCAGCTGATCGGCCTCGACCTACAGCTGCGCGGCCAGGCCGTACTGGTGCAGGTCGCCGACCACGACAAGCGACCGCCGGTGCCGCAGAACGTCGACACCGACGCCGAGGGCGGACGCGGCCTGTTCTTGGTCGAACACATGAGCAGCCAGTGGGGCTACTACCACCCGTCGACCGGTGGCAAGATCGTCTGGGCTGAAGTGCGCCCGAGCAGCCCGCCGAAGCCGCAGCCGGCGACCGCAGAGCCTCCGCCATCCAACCGCGCAGCCCGTTCCCGGCCGTTCAAGCCCATGACCAACGAACAACTCCCCGTTGGCGACCCGAACTTGATGGGTCGAGTGTTGGTGGGGCTCCGCAGGATCTGATGGGCAGTCGGCGTCGGCCCTGTACGAGTCCTGGGTCTACGAAGCCATCCACAGTCAGCAACCTTCACTCGACTCGCCCCGGCTCACTGCCATGATCCGCCCATTCGCCCGCCCGACCCTGATGAGGACTACCCGAAACTCTGCGCTCCGCGGTCCTGGAGGGACCGGAACCGCTCCGGTCCCTCCAACGGCAAGAGCGCAGAGGCACGAGCTCAGCGCTCTCAGCCGGACGTGTCGACCCTCTCAGCTCGGGAGGAAGGCAGTCCGCCGTCCTCATACGGAATCAATCCACTCCGAGTGACCGCATCCCTGAGGCGTGCTGCCAGATCCTCCGGAACCTCGACCCGGGCTTGGAGGGCAGGTCCGGGCTTGACTATCAGCCTGATTCCGCTGTCCAGGAGAATCTGCCGACGCCCTGCGGTGTCCCGGGCCTGCCAAGCCGTCGCGTACGTTTCGTCGGAGTCCTCCAGAATCCACTGCGCCGGCCGCTGCGGCAGGGCTTCGAGCTCCTCTCGCCGGTGGAGCAGCGCCCGCATGCGTTCCTTCCACTCGTCCTCGTCCTCGCGACCGACGATCAGGCCTTCGTCCTTCTCCTCGCGAAGGCCCTTGATCGCCCGCTTGACCACGGCCAGATCCTCCGAGTGGTCCTCCCCCGGGATGTACCGGCGCACTGGAACGTGCCTGTCGCCGACCTTCGCGATGAAGGTCTCCTCGATCAGGTCCTCCAGCTGCTGGGAGGGCTGAGACGTTCCGCAGTTCGCCCTCCCCTTCGCGCTCCCGCTCGGGCAGTGGTAGTAGCTGTACACCTTTCCGCTCGACTTCTTCGGAGCGTTCTTCTGATAGAGCGGCCCGTTGCACGCGTCGCAGAAGGCGACGCCGAGCAGCGCTGACGTGGAAAACGTCCGGGTCTTCTTCGTGGATCTGGCCGCGAGCGCCGGCTCCAGCCTGGCCCACAGCTCTCGGTCGAAGACCGGGTCGGCGATCCTGATCGGCAGCCCGTCCGCACCGCGGGTCTCCTTGCCACGGTGGAGTTTGTACCCGCGCAGCGACGGGGTCCTGAGCAGGTCGGCGACGACGCTGGTGGCCCACTCGATCCCGTCGACGCTCTTCCCCTTCGAGGTCTCGGTCTTCCCCTGGGCCCTCAGATGGCGCACCAGATTCGTCGGCTCGTTGCGGCGGTTCAGCTCCCCGGCGATCTCACGGAACGACCAGCCGGCGATGTACCACTCGGCCATCTCGCGCGCCACCCCGGCCGTGTGCGGCTCCAGGCTGAGGGTCTTTCCGCCGTCCGGGTGATCCACCACCTCATAGCCGTAGGGCGCGTATCCGCCCGGCCAGCGCACCGTCTTCCGCAGGAATCGGTGGGCACCGAGAACTCGGTCCCTCGTCCGCTTGAGTTCCATCTCCGCGAAGAGCGAGGCGAGCATCAGGAAGACCTTGCTCATCATCGCCGACATCGAGTCCTTGCCCTCGTCCCGGAAGTTCAGGACGATGCCGTCGTCCGAGAAGACGAGGATCTTGCGGTTGGCCTCCGCCCAATGCGCCACGTCCGCGCAGTCCTTCGCCGACCGGAAGACGCGGTCCACCTTCGAGAAGATCATCGCGTCCCACAGACCGGCTTTCTCCCCCAGCCACGGGCCGAGGTCTGGACGGTCGAACGGGCGGACCTCGGCCGACACGTCCAGGTCCTGGAAGTAGCCGACGACCTCCCAGCCCGACCGGTCGGCGTAGCGTTGGCCGGCTTCCTTCTGCACCAGGTGGGAGACCTTCTCGGCCCCTTTGACCACGCTGACGCGTGCACCGACGACGGCTCTGAGCATGTTCGAATCCTCGCAGGTCAGACCCGGTTTCGCGTGTTGTGAAACTTTTGTCTCCGGCGACCGCGACCTCTTCCAGCTCGTCGACGACGCCCGGGGCATCCAGGTCGTCTACCCGGTCAAGGGCGTCGGCAACGCCCAACTGATCGACGAGGCCGCCCTGGTGGAGAAGTACGGCGTCACCGGGGCCGAGTACGCCGACATGGCCGCCCTGCGCGGCGACCCGAGCGACGGCCTGCCGGGCGTCAAGGGCATCGGCGAGAAGACCGCCGCCCAGCTCATCCGCGAGTACGGCGACCTGGCCGGCATCCGCGCCGCCGCCGCCGACCCGCTCTCCAAGCTCACCCCGGCCCGCCGCAAGAACCTCCTCGACGGCGCCCCCTACCTCGACGTCGCCCCCACCGTCGTCCGGGTCGCCACCGACGCGCCGCTCCCCGACTTCGACCCCGCCCTCCCCAAGGAGCCGCTCGACCCCATGACCCTGGAGGAACTCTCCACCCGCTGGGGCCTCGGCAGCTCCCTGGAGCGCCTGGTGGAGACGCTGGGTGCGTGAACACGGCGGCGCCCGTACCCGGACTGACGGTGAGTCGGGTACGGGCGCCGGCGCTGTCGGTCAGCCGACCGAGCTGTAGGCGATGATGCCGCGGCGGAGGCTGTCCACGGCCTTGCGGGCGGTGGTGCGGAGCTTGGTGTCGTCGCCCGCGGCGTCCTGGATCTGGCTGAGGACGTCGATCAGCTGCTTGGTCCAGCGGACGAAGTCGCCGGCCGGGAGGTCGGCGTCGCGGAGGACCTGGTCGAGGTTGTGGCCGAGGGACCAGCGGTAGGCGACCCAGGCGAAGCCGAGGTCGGGCTCGCGCTGGCCGACGCCCTCGGCGGTGTTGATGCGGTGCTGCTCCTCCAGGGCGTCGAGGTGGCCCCAGATGCGGATCATGCTGGCGAGGGCCTCCTTGGCCGCGCCCTCCGGGACCCGCGGGGTCGCGGCGTCGTCGGACTGGCGCGACTCGTAGACCAGGGCCGAGGCGCAGGCGGCGAGTTCGGCCGGGGCGAGCTCGGCCCAGACGCCCTCGCGGATGCACTCCGAGGCGAGCAGGTCGAGCTCGCCGTAGAGCCGGCCGAGGCGCTTGCCGTCGTCGGTGACGGTGTCCCCGCTGAGGTAGCCGAGGTCGGTGAGCAGGCCGCAGACGCGGTCGAAGGTGCGGGCGATGGTGTGGGTGCGGGAGCGCATCTTGCGGTCCAGCACCTGGGTGTCGCGCTGGAGCCGGTGGTAGCGCTCGGACCAGCGGGCGTGGTCCTCGCGGTCGGAGCAGCCGTGGCAGGGGTGCTGGCGCAGCTCGGTGCGCAGCCGGGTGATCTCCGCGTCGTCGGCCGCGGCGGCCCGGCCCTTGCGGAAGCGCTCGGGCTCGAGGTGGCCGGCCTTGGTGCGCAGGGCGGAGGCCAGGTCGCGGCGGGACTGCGGGCTGCGCGGGTTGAAGGACTTGGGGATCCGCAGCCGGTCGACCGCGGTCACCGGGTACGGGAAGTCGATCATCGCGAGCCGCTTGACCTGCCGCTCGGCGGTGAGCACCACCGGGCGCGGGCCGTCCTGGTAGTCGGGGTGGCGCTGGTGGCGCGGCGAGCGGGAGACCGGTGGCAGGCCCGGGTCGAGGACCAGGGCGAGCCCGGCGAACTTGCCGGTGGGGACGTGGATGACGTCGCCGGGCTTGAGGGCCTCGATGGCCTCGATGGCGGAGGCCCGGCGCTGGCCGCTGCCCTCGCGGGCGAGTTCGTTCTCACGGTCCTTCAGCTGCCGCCGCAGGCCCATGTACTCCTCGAAGTCGCCGAGGTGACAGGTCATCGACTCGCGGTAGCCCGCCAACCCGTCCTCGTTCTTCTGCACCTGGCGGGCGATGCCGACCACCGCGCGGTCCGCCTGGAACTGCGCGAAGGAGGTCTCCAGCAGCTCCCGGGAACGGTGCCGCCCGAACTGGCCGACCAGGTTGACGGCCATGTTGTAGGACGGGCGGAAGGAGGAGCGCAGCGGGTAGGTGCGGGTGCCGGCCAGACCGGCCAGCGCCTCCGGGTCGAGGCCGCGCTGCCAGAGCACGACGGCGTGGCCCTCGACGTCGATGCCGCGGCGGCCGGCCCGGCCGGTGAGCTGGGTGTACTCGCCGGGGGTGATGTCGGCGTGGGTCTCGCCGTTCCACTTGACCAGCTTCTCCAGGACCACGGAGCGGGCGGGCATGTTGATGCCCAGGGCGAGGGTCTCGGTCGCGAAGACGGCCTTGACCAGGCCCTTCACGAAGAGCTCCTCGACCACCTCCTTGAAGCGGGGCAGCATCCCGGCGTGGTGGGCGGCGATGCCGCGCTCCAGCCCGTCCAGCCACTCGAAGTAGCCCAGGACGTGCAGGTCCTCGTCCGGGATGTCGGCGCAGCGCTCCTGGACGATCTCGCGGACGGTGGCCCGGTCGGCCTCGCGGTTGAGCCGCAGGCCGGAGGTGAGGCACTGCTGGACGGCGGCCTCGCAGCCGGCCCGGCTGAAGATGAAGGTGATGGCGGGCAGCAGGCCCTCGGCGTCGAGGCGGTCGATGACGTCGACCCGGCCCGGGGTCCAGACCCGGCTGGGGCGGCCGTTGGGCATCGAGCGGCCGCGGCCGCGGCCGAAGCGGTCGCCGCGCGGGTTGCGGTCGCCCTCGGAGCGGGAGAGGCGGACCAGCTCGGGGTTGACCGCCTTGGCGGGGTTGGTGAGCGAACCCTTGGGGCGGCCGTCCCGGTCCGGATCGGCGAACAGGTCGTACATGCGGTTTCCAGCCATCACGTGCTGCCAGAGCGGCACGGGACGGTGCTCGGAGACGATCACCTTGGTGCCGCCGCGCACGGTGTCCAGCCAGTCGCCGAACTCCTCGGCGTTGGAGACGGTGGCGGAGAGTGAGGCCAGCACCACGGACTCGGGGAGGTGGATGATGACCTCCTCCCAGACCGCGCCGCGGAAGCGGTCGGCGAGGTAGTGCACCTCGTCCATCACCACGTAGCCGAGGCCGTCCAGCGCGGAGGAGCCCGCGTAGAGCATGTTGCGCAGCACCTCGGTGGTCATCACGACCACCGGGGCGTCGCCGTTGACGCTGTTGTCGCCGGTCAGCAGGCCGACCTTGTCGGCCCCGTAGCGCTTCACCAGGTCGCCGAACTTCTGGTTGGAGAGCGCCTTGATGGGCGTGGTGTAGAAGCACTTGCGGCCGGACTGCAGGGCCAGGTGGACGGCGAACTCGCCGACGATGGTCTTGCCGGAGCCGGTCGGCGCGGCGACCAGCACGCCCTCGCCGGCCTCCAGGGAGCGGCAGGCCTCCAGCTGGAAGTCGTCCAGCTCGAAGTCGTAGAGCTGACGGAAGCCGTGCAGGACGGTGGCCTGCTCCTTGGCCCGGCGCCGGAAGGCGGCGTACGCCTCGGCGGGGCTGAGCTCCTCGGTGTCCGGAGCGGCCGGGTTCTCGGGGCGCTCGGGCACGGCGCTGTTCATCGGCGTCACCTCTTCTTCCCGTGGGACTGCTGGATGCCGGGCCGGGGAAGGGCCGGGCGGGACGGGTGCGCAGACGGCGACGCCTGCGGCTGCGGGGCCCGCGCGGCCGGGGCGCGGAGGGCCTCGGCACGGACGGGGGCGCAGCGGGTGCGGTTGGTGTGGTGATCGTGCATCTCAGCCAGACATTACCCGCCAGGACCGACATCAACAGCACCCTTTTCGCGGGATCCCGGACGGGAGCGGGGAGGGGCGGGGAGCGGGGGCGGCGGGTGCCCGGACCGGGGCGTACCGGGCCGGAGCGGGCCATGACAACGTGGCGCAATCACGCCTGTGCAAGGAGTCACGGCAGTGCTCCACTTACCCATCAGCACCAGGCACCGGGTACCGCGTCCCGTTCCCCCTTCCAGAGAGGCCCCAGCCATGCCGGCTCAGCGACCACGGCTCCTGCACCGCCTGACCACCCTTGCGACCGGGCTCACCGCCGCCGCCTGCCTCGTCCTGGCCGGGGCCGCCCCGGCCGGCGCGGCCGAACTGGACGGGGTGAGCGAGCCCGGGGAGTTCGCCATCTACGGCGGGCCGAACACCACCTACGAGGTGCTGGACCTCTACCTCTCGCGGGGCGACTTCACCCAGCTCGCCTGGCCCCGCTACGGCGGCGCGGTGAACGACCAGAACGAGTCCTACTGGAACCGGGACAGCTACACCTGGCACGTCTACAGCGACGTCTACCGGGGCGGCCGGCACGGCTGGATCAACGCCGGCGTGGCCTCCAACGCCACCAGCACCTTCTGGCACCAGATCTCCTCCGCCTACTACAACTGACCCCTCGTCAGGGTCGTCACCTCCGGGAGCTCCCCCTTGCGTTCCTCCGTCCTGCCCGCCGCCCTCGCCGCCGCCGTCCTGCTGTTGGCGGGCTGTTCCGACGGCGGGACGGGGAGCGCACCCGGCACCGGGCCCGCGCTCCCGGGCCCGGTGCCGACCCCGGCGGACGCCGGGGCGCTGCGGCTGCCGCTCCAGGAGTACCTGCCGAGCGAGGGCGAGCTGGACCGGCTCGACCGGGCGCAGCGGATCCTGACGGACCAGTGCATGGCCAGGTACGGCTTCCGCTACCGGGTGCCCGAGCTGCCGCCGGCCGGCGCGCCGGGCAACACCCGGCGGTACGGACTGGCCGATCCGGCCGAGGCGGCCGGCAGCGGCTACGGGACGCTGGGCGCCGAGGGCCGGGCCAAGCCCCCGCAGCCCTCGATGGACCCGACCGAGCGGCTGGTGCTCGGCGGTGAGGACGGCGCCGATCCGGCCTCGCTGCCGGCCAACCAGGCGGACGCGGAGAAGTCCGGCCGCAGCGCGGGCCGGGTGAACGGGCTGCCGGTGCCGCCGGGGGGCTGCGTGCGGGAGGGCTACCTCAAGCTCTGGGTGCCGACCGCCGGGGCGCCCGACCCGCTCAAGGTGCAGGACCTGGACGCCGACGGCTACGACCGCTCCCGCCGGGACGCCCGGGTGGACGCCGCCCGCGAGGCCTGGGCCAGGTGCATGGCCGGCAAGGGCTACCGGGCCGAGAACCCGGTCAGCCCGCAGCCCGAACTCGGCCTGCGGCCCGAGGCGTTCACCGGTCCCGAGGGGATCACGGCGGCCACCGCGGACGTGGCCTGCAAGCGCGAGACCAACCTGGTCGGCATCTGGTTCGCGGTGGAGTCCGCGTACCAGCGGGACCTGATCGAGCACAACGGCGAGCTGCTGCGGGCCTCCCGGCGGCAGTTGGACGACTCGCTGAGGCTGGCGGCCGGGCTGGTCACCCCGATCGGGTGACCCGGCTCCGGCGGGCGTCCCGGGGCGTCCGTCGATCACCTTCGGATCAGCTTGTCAGTTGCACAATCCTTCATCCCGTCAACACCCGGTCGGGCCCGGTCCTTCTTCGGTCGGTTCCGGGCAGAGCGCCTGCGGCGCGGGGTCCGCTTCCTACAGTCGGTGCACCGGGGCCGCCCACAGGGGCGCGGCCCCCGCCGACAGCGGGAGGGCACCGTGGCAAGTCTCGACAGCGCGCTCAAGGACGCCATGAGCATCGACGGTGCGATCGGTGTGGCACTGGTCGACTACGACAGCGGGATGGCGCTCGGCACCCTGAGCGACGGCAGCAGCGACCTGGACCTGAACGTGGCCGCCGCCGCCAACACCGACCTGGTCCGCGCCAAGATGCGCACCATGCAGATGCTCAACCTGCACGACAACGAGATCGAGGACATGCTGATCTCGCTCACCACCCAGTACCACCTGATCCGCCCGCTCACCATGCCCAACGGGCGCGGCCTCTTCCTCTACCTGGCCCTCAACCGGGCCCGGGCCAACATGGCGATGGCGCGACACCAACTGCGCCTGATCGAGGCAGGCCTGGAACTCTGACGGTGCGCCAGGGGGGTCACGACTCATGCCGGTCCAGCTGTACCAGGCCAAGGCGGAGCTCTTCCGGATGCTCGGGCACCCGGTCCGCATCCGGGTCCTGGAACTCCTCCAGGCCGGGCCGACCCCGGTCCGCGACCTGCTCGCCGACCTGGAGATCGAGCCGTCCAGCCTCTCCCAGCAGCTCGCCGTGCTGCGACGGGCGGGGATCGTCACCGCCACCCGGGAGGGCCCCACGGTGGTCTACGCCCTGGCGGGCGGCGACGTGGCCGACCTGATGCGGGCGGCCCGGCGCATCCTCACCGAGCTGATCTCCGACCGGGACGCGCTGCTCGCCGAGCTGCGGGCGGCCGGGAACTGACGGCGGGTCACGCGGTGTCCCGTCGGAGGCCCGGCCGCACAGCGGGCCTCCGACGGGGGCGGTGGGAGGGGGCCACGATCCCCTCCCACCGCGGCTCGGGCTCCCAGGAGCGGGGGAACCCGAGGGCTCGACGGGCAGCCGCTCAGCGGCCGTCCAGCAGCTCCACCAGACCGGACGCCAGGTTCCGGTACTCCTCCGGGCGGTTGTAGACCTGGGCGCTCACCCGGAGCACCCCGCCGCCGGACCACGGGCGGATCGCCACCCGGGCGTTCAACCGCCGCCGGATCGCCACCATCAGCGCCTTGGCGGTGTGGTCGCTCTCCGCGCAGCCCGGGGGCAGCCGGACCGCCCGCATCGCCGCGCCGGGCAGGCCGGGCAGGAAGCGCAGCCCGGTGCGCTCCACCAACTGCCGCTGCCCGTACACCGCGAGGGCCTCGTTGTGGGCGCGGACCCGCTCGGCACCGAGCTGGTCGAGCAGGGCGAAGCCGGTGGGCGCGGCCAGCCAGGGGGTGTAGTCGGCGGTGCCGCGCCACTCCACCCGGCCGGGGAAGCCGCGGTCGTGCTCCCAGGAGAACATCAGCGGCCGGATCCGCGAGCGCCAGCCGCCCGCCACCGCGAGGACCGCGGCGGCCCGCGGGGTGAAGGCCCACTTGTGCAGGTTGCCGACCCAGAAGTCGGCGCCGCCGGCCTGCTCGCCGAGGTCCACCGGGAGCATGCCGGGCGCGTGCGCGGCGTCCACCACGGTGATCACGCCGCGGGCGCGCAGCTCCGCCAGCAGTACCGGGTCGGCGATCTGACGGGCCGTCGGCGAGGTGACCAGGTCGAGCACGGCGACCTTGGTGCGCTCGTCCACGGCCGCCAGGATCCGCTCGCGGACGGCCTCCTGGTCGGGGGTGTGGACCGAGAGCCGGACGGTGCGGACCCGGGCGCCGCTCTCGTCGGCCCGGCGCTCGGCGGCGCGGGTGACCACGCCGTAGCCGTGGTCGGTGACCAGCACCTCGTCCCCCTCGGCGAGCGGGATCGAGTCGAGCACCACCGCCACGCCCTCGGTGACGTTGGTGACCAGCGAGATCCGGTCGGGGCGGGCGTTCAGGGCGGTGGCCACCCGGGCACGGGCCCGGGCGATCCGGTCGGGCAGTTCCAGGAACCAGCCGTCCGGGTCCTGCTCCTGCTCGGCCCGCAGCTTGGCCTGGGCGCGCTGGACGGGTAGCGGTACCGCCCCGTACGAGCCGTGGTTGAGGTGCGCCACGGCCGGGTCGAGGGTGAACAGCGAGGCCGCCCCCTGGATCTGGCGGGGCAGTTCGTCGCTCATGGGGCTCCCTCGAGTGATGATGTGTGACATTTCACACTGCATACTTCTAGCCGAAATCCCCCCTCCGGGGCAACCATCGGGCCGTGACGCACACCGACCAGTTCCTCGCCCTCAGCTCCCGCACCGGCCGTTTCACCTACGGCGCCCCGCGCGCGGTCACCTTCTCCGCCGACGGCACCCGGCTGCTCCTCCTCCGCTCCACCGGCCCGGAGGACCCGGTGGACCGACTCTGGCTGTTCGACCTGACCACCCGTCAGGAGCACCTGGTCGCCGACCCCGCCGTCCTGCTGCCCGGCCGCACCGGCGCCCCCGCCGACCTGCCCGTGCTGGAGCGCCGCCTGCGCGAGCGGATCCGGCTCTGGGCCCCCGGCATCGGCTCCTTCGCCGCCACCTCCGACCTCGCCCAGGCCGTCTTCGCCCTCGACGGCCGGATCTTCCGCACCGCCGTGGCCGACGGCTCGACCACCGAACTCCCGGTCGCCGGACCGGCCTTCGACCCCCGCCCGAACGCCGACGGCTCGGTGGTCGCGTACGTGACCGGCGGCGCGCTGCACCTGACCGACCGCGCCGAGCCGCTCAGCCCGGCCGACGGCGCCGTCTGGGGCGTCGCCGAGTTCGCCGCCGCCGAGGAGCTCGGCCGCACCCGGGGCCACTGGTGGTCACCCGACGGCCGGGCCGTGCTGGCCACCCGGATCGACGAATCCGCCCTCCCGCTGCGCTGGTTCGCCGACCCGTCGCACCCCGAGCGGGCCCCCGAGAGCTTCGCCTACCCGCAGGCCGGCGGGCCCAACGTCGACCTGCGGCTCTGGGTGCTCGGCCTGGACGGCACCCGCACCGAGGTCGCCTGGGACCGCGCGGCGTACCCGTACGTCTGCGCGGCCGGCTGGGAGGGCGACGGCGAGCTGCTGCTCACCGTGGCCGACCGCCTCCAGCAGAACGTGCTGCTGCTCAGCGCCGACCCGGCCACCGGCGCGACCCGCGAACTCTCGCGCACCGTCGACGAGTTCTGGGTCGACGACCTGCCCGGCACCCCGGCCCGGCTGTCCGACGGGCGGCTGCTCACCTCCGCCGACACCCCCGGCGGCGAGGCCCGCGCGGTGGCCCTGGACGGCAAGATCCTCACCGACGAGCGGACCCAGGTCCGCCGGGTGATCGGACAGCACGGGGACGGCCTGCTGATCGAGGCCGGCCAGGACGACCCGGCCGACCAGCACGTCTTCCTGCTCGACCCGGACAGCGGCGCGCTCTCCCGGCTGACCGAGGGCACCGGCGTGCACTCCGTCCTCACCGCGGGCGACACCCTGCTCCTCACCCACGCCACGCCCACCGGCATCCGGCGCCGACTGCACTTCTCCGGCGAGGAGTTCGACCTCCCGGACCGCGCGGCCGCGCTGCCCTACGTGGTCACCCCGAAGCTCGCCCGGGTGACCGAGCTGGGCCTGCCCACCGCGGTGGTCTACCCGCGCGACCACGTGGCCGGCACCCGCCTGCCGGTGCTGCTCGACGTCTACGGCGGCCCCGGCTACCAGGCCGTGGCCAACGAGCCGCGCCGCTGGCAGGCCCGCCAGTGGTGGGCCGACCAGGGCTTCGCCGTGGTCACCACCGACAACCGGGGCACCCCGTTCGTCTCGCCCGCCTTCGTGAAGGCGATCTTCCGGCGCTTCTCCGCGGTCGCGATCGAGGACCAGGTGGCCGCGCTCCAGGCGCTCGCCGAGACCCACCCCGACCTCGACCTGAGCAGGGTCGGCGTCCGCGGCTGGTCCTACGGCGGGTACTTCGCGGCCCTCGCGGTGCTGCGCCGCCCGGACGTCTTCCACGCCGCCGCGGCGGGCGCCCCGCCCACCGACTTCCGCCAGTACGACACCGCCTACACCGAGCGCTACCTGGGCCTCCCCCAGGAGAACCCCGAGGGCTACGCCGCCGACTGCCTGGTCGACGACGCCCCCGCGCTCACCCGCCCGCTGCTGCTGATCCACGGCCTGGCCGACGACAACGTCCACCCCTCGCACACCCTGCTGCTCTCCGAGGCCCTGCACGCGGCCGGCCGCGCGCACGCGGTGCTCCCGCTCCCGGGCGTCTCGCACATGACCCCGGACGGCATGAACGAGCTCGTCACCGAGGCCGAACTGGCCTTCATCCGCTCGCACTTGGGCTGAGGGACGGCGGGGCGGTCCGATGGAAAAGCACTCCACCGGACCGCCCCGCTCCGGTTAGCCTTCGCCGATGGCCTACCAATTGGTGATCTTCGACAACGACGGCGTGCTCGTGGACAGCGAGCCGACCGCGCACCGGATCCTGTCCGGGTACCTGACCGAGCTCGGCTACCCGACCACCCTGGAGGACTCGCTCCGGGACTTCCTCGGCAACGCGGGGCGCAACGTCCACGAGGTGGTGGCCCGGCGGTACGGGGGCACCCTGCCGGAGGACTTCGAACGACGCTGCCACGAGCGGGTGTTCGCCGCGTTCCGCGAGGAGCTCGCCCCGACCCCGGACGCGGCCGAGGTGCTCGCGGAGCTCGGCCGGCGCGGGGTGCCGTACTGCCTGGCCTCCTCCTCCGACCACGCCTGGATCGAGCTCACCCTGGAGCGGACCGGCCTGCGGCCGCTGCTGCCGGCGGGGTCGGTGTTCAGCGCCCAGGACGTGGGCGGCGTGGGCAAGCCGGCCCCGGACCTCTTCCTGCACGCGGCGGCCGCCCTGGGGGTCGCGCCCGCCGACTGCCTGGTGGTCGAGGACAGCCCGAACGGCGTGCTGGCCGCCCGGGCCGCGGGGATGGACGTGCTCGGCTACACCGCGCTCACCCCCGGGCCGAAGCTGACCGGGGCCGGGGCGACCGCCCTGATCGGGCGGCTGCCGGAACTCCTCGGCCGGCTGACGGCCTGACGGCCCGTCAGGGCCCCGCCGCCCCCGGAAGGGTGCGGCGGGGCCCTCCGTGTTTCCGGTGGGAAATTCGGGTAGTCAGAGGGGTTCCGTGTGATGGATGACATGTGAAATATTACCCTCGCTCACCCGACCACCCCCGTCCGGAAAGGACCGGTCAGTTGCGCAGAATGACCGCAGCGGCCCTCGCTGCACTGACCACCAGCGCGATAGCGGCCTCGCTGATCGGCAGCGGCATCGCCGCCGCCGCCCCGCTCCCCACTCCCCCCGTCCAGTCGCAGGACGCCCAGGCCGGCGGCGGGCTGGAGGCCAAGGAGGCCCCGCAGGCCCCGCTCGCCCCGCAGGAGAAGGTCCGGCAGGCGCTGCGCACCAAGGCGCTGGAGCAGCTCAACAAGGGCGCCGTGGCGAAGACTTCGGCGAAGACCGCGCCGAAGCAGGTGAAGATCGGCAACGACTTCGTCCAGCTCGCGCAGGAGCGCAAGGACAAGGTCTTCGTCATCCTGGCCCAGTTCGGCGACCAGGTCGACAACACCACGCTGTACAACGGCGTCCCCCGCTACGCCGGCACCCCGGGCCCGCGCCACAACGCGATCCCGAAGCCGGACAAGAGCGACACCCACACCTTCTGGAAGAACGACTTCTCCAAGTCGTACTACCAGCAGATGTTCTTCGACGACACGGCCGGCGCCAACTCGATGCGGAACTACTACCGCACCCAGTCCTCGGGCCGGTACGACATCGAGGGCACCGTCTCCGACTGGGTGACGCTGCCGTGGAACGAGGCGCGCTACGGGTCCAACAAGGGCCCGCAGGGCGGCGGTGCGTGGACCCAGGCGCACGAGTTCATCCGGGACGCCACCAAGGCCTGGTACGACGGCGAGATCGCCAAGGGCCGCACCGCGCAGTCGGTCAAGGACGAGCTCAAGCAGTACGACGTCTACGACCGCTACGACTTCGACAAGGACGGCAACTTCAACGAGCCCGACGGGTACATCGACAACCTCGTGGTGGTCCACGCGGGCGTCGACGAGACCTGGGGCGGCGGCGCGCAGGGCGGCGACGCCATGTGGGCGCACCGCGCCTGGGCCCTGCCGGACCCGTCCGGCCAGGTCGGCCCGGAGGGCAACAAGATCGGCGGCGCGCCGCTCGGCGACTCCGGCCTCTACGCCTACGACTACGTGCAGGGCGGCGAGAACTCGGGCGTGGGCCTGTTCTCGCACGAGTACGGCCACAACCTCGGCCTGCCGGACCTGTACCCGACCAGCGGCGGCGACAACAGCGTCAACTTCTGGTCCCTGATGTCCTCGGCCTCGTACCTGGGCAAGGGCAAGAACACCACCGGCGAGTACCCCGGTGACCTGGACGCCTGGAGCAAGCTGCAGTTCGGCTGGCTCAACTACGACGACGCGCAGGCCGCCACCCGGTCCAGCCACGCGCTCGGCGTCAGCGGCTACAACACCGACCAGGCGCAGGCGGTGCTGGTGCACCTGCCCCCGGTCACCAAGACCACGACGCTGGCCGACCCCTTCGAGGGCGCCTCGCAGTGGTACAGCGGCACCGGCGACTACCTGGACAACTCGCTCTCCCGCACGGTCGACCTGACCGGGAAGACCGGCAGCGCGAACCTGTCGGCGGCCACCTGGTACGACATCGAGCAGGACTACGACTTCCTGACCGTCGAGGCCAGCACCGACAACGGCAAGACCTGGAAGGCCCTGGGCGGCACGGTGGACGGCTCGCCGATCACCAACACCGCGGCCAACGTCCCCGGCTTCAGCGGCACGTCGAACGCCTGGCGGCAGGTGGGCATCCCGCTCACCGCCTACCTGGGCCAGAAGGTGCAGCTGCGCTTCCACGTCACCTCGGACTCCAACACCCACGGCAAGGGCGTGCTGGTCGACGCCGTCAAGATCACCGCCGGTGGCGTCGAGATCCTCAACGACGGTGCGGAGAACGGCAACCAGGACTGGGTGCTGAACGGCTTCACCCCGCTCAAGGGCAAGGACTCCGTCAAGGAGCACCCGCGCGCCTACGTGGTGGAGAACCGCCGCTACGTCGGCTACGGCGCCTTCCTGAAGACCGGCCCGTACAACTTCGGGTACTCCGGGGTCGCGGGCAAGACCAACGTGATCGACACCTACCCGTACCAGGAGGGCGTCCTGATCTGGCTCTGGGACACCAGCTACCTGGACAACAACACCAAGGACCACCCGGGCGGCGGCCTGATCCTCCCGATCGACGCCCACCCGCAGCCGATGAAGTTCTCCGACGGCACCCTGGTGAACGGCCGCGCCCAGACCTACGACGCGACCTTCTCGCTCCAGCCCACCACCGAGTTCACCCTGCACAAGGCCGGTGTGCTGAACGCCTTCCCGTCGAAGCCGGCCGTGCCGGTCTTCAACGACCGCACCGGGGTCTACAGCGACCCGGCGCTCCCGCAGCACGCGGTGGCCGTCCCGAACACCAACACCAAGATCGAGGTCGTCCGGGAGACCCAGGGCGGCAAGCTGACCACCGTCCGGGTCGGCCCCGCCTCCTGACCCGCCCTTGCACCAACCTCGCTGACCACCCGTCAGCAGCACGAACCGGAGCCCCGGTCCGCACACCCTGCGGACCGGGGCTCCGGCCGTGGTGCGTACGATCGGCGCAGGTCGATCGGGGGTCGGCGGCCTGAGGGAACGTCAACTCGACGGCAGGCACGGCCGGGGCTCACGTAGCAGCGCGTGTACCGAGGAGGGGCCTTGCCCACTGTGGGGTCACTGACCGATGTGCCGGGATTGCGGCTGATCGGCGGGACGGGAGCGGAACGTTCGGTGACCGGGGTCGCCGAACCCGACGAGGAGGTGGCGGACCGCCTGGTGCGGGTGCCGCCGCAGGCGACGGAACGGGACTTCGCCCGGCTGGCCGCCGGGCGGGCGGCGGCCGTGGCGGTCACCGCGGCGGAGCCCAGCGAGGGGCACCGGGCCGGGGCCGCGCGGCACGGCCTGGCCCTGCTGGCGGTCGAGGACGAGCGGAGCTGGCTGCGGGTGGCCCGCCGGATCGGCGACGCCCGGCTGCGCGAGGTGCAGGGCGAACAGGCCGAGCTGGCCCAGCTGTTGGCCCACCTGCGGGAGCCCGGCGGGCGGGCCGACCAGCGGCTGGAGCGCCTGGTGGAGTGGCTGGCCCGGGCGGTCGGCGGCCCGGTGCGGCTGACCACCGGCCGGCCCGGCGAGCCCGCCGTGACGGCCCCGGCCGGGACGGAGCACCTGCTCGCCGCCGCCGCGCCGACGGTGCGCGAGCTGACGGACGGCCGGCTGCGGGCGGCCGCCCTGGACGCGGGCCCGCTCCGGGTGCGGCTGACCACGGTCGGCGGCAGCCGGCCGTACCCCGTCCTGGCGGTGGGTCGCACCGAGCCCTTCGACGCCCGGGCCGCCGCCCTGGTCGCGCACGCCGCCGACCTGATCGCGCCGCTGGTGCGGGTGCGGCAGGCGGAGGCGGACCGGGAGCGGCTGGAGGAGGTCAAGGCGGCGCTGCGGGTCGCGGTCTTCCAGCTGCTGATGGGCGGTGAGGTGACGCTCGCCCAGCGCACCGGCGAGGGCCTCTCCCCCGGCCTGCTGGACGCCGAGGAGCAGCGGGTCTACGTACTGGAGGGTCCTGCGCCGGAGCGGGACGAGCTGGCCCGGCGGTGCCGGGAGGCGCTCGGCCCCACTGCACTGGTGGTCCGCTGCCCGGCCTACGAGCAGCACCTGATCGTGGTGGCGCCGCTGCGCGAGGACGGCACCCGACAGGAGGAGCAGGAGGGCTGGGACCGGGTCGGCCTGACGCTGCGCGAGTTCGTGGCCGGGCGCCCGGACCGCTCGCTCGGCGGCAGCGGCCGGCTGCCGCTGGCGCAGACCGCCGGCTCCTACGGGGACGCCACCCGGGCGCTGGCGGTGGCCCGGCTGCGGCCGGGGCGGGCGGCACTGTACGCCGCCGAGAGCCGGCTCGGCCAGGTGCTGGAGCCGCGCGGTGCGGCGCGCTGGGCGCAGGAGGTGCTGCGCCCGCTGCACGCGCTGCCGCTGAGCGGGCGGGACCAGCTGCTCGGCACCCTGCACCTGGGCCTGGAGTTCCCCGCCGTGAGCGCCGGGCGCATCCTCGGGATCAGCCGCAACACCGTGAAGGCCCGGCTGGACCGGGCGGCCGCGCAGCTCGGCCTGGACCTGGCCGGGGTGGCCGGCCGCACGGTGCTGCACCTGGCGCTGCAGGCCTCCACCTCGGTGGCCGCCTGCGCGGTGGCCGCCGGGGCGGGCCTCCCGGCGCCCGGCCTGGGCGAGCTGCTGGCTGCCGCCCCGGTGGCGGACTGGGCCGACGGGCTGCTCGGGCGGCTGGCGGAGGACGGCCGCGAGCTGCGCTCCACCCTGCTGGCCTGGGTCCGCGCCGACCTCGGGGTGGAGCGGGCCGCCCGGGAGCTCGGACTGCACGCGCAGACCGTCCGGGAGCACCTGCGGGCGGCCGAGCGGCTGCTGCAGCGTCAACTGCTCGCCGGGGGCGGCGGGGTGTACGAGGTGGTGCTGGCCTTCGCCGCGCTCGGGGAGCTGGCACTGCCCGACCCCGGGGTGACCGTGCACAGGTGACAGCTCCCGCGGCGGCGACCGTGCACTCGTGCGGTACCTGACGAGGTGTCGGCGGGCGTACCGTCGGGGACACGAGCTCACCAGGCGGGTCCCGCTGCTACGGTTCCCTCCGTCGGACCCGCCTGGTGCACAGAGGTGTTCACCGGGCGGGGGCACCACCCCGCCCGGTGGACAACGGGGGCGGCCCGGTCCGGAGGTCCCCCACCCTCCGAACCGGGCCACGAAAAGCGCCGGTGTCAGCCCCGACGGAGCGTCAGCAGACCGCCCAGCGGCACGTGCACGGTGAACTCCACGCCCTCCACCGAGGCCGTGGTCGCGGCCACCTCCCCGCCCAGCGCGTCCTGCACCAGCACCGAGAAGCGTCCCGGCACCCGGTCGAAGACCAGCCGGACCAGGGTGTCCGCCTCGGCGTTGGCCAGCAGCAGCGACTCCCACTCCCCGGTGACCCGCACCGGCAGCGCGCCGTAGCGGCCGAAGGCCAGCGCCCCGCCGTCCCGGGCCTCGATCAGCGGGTAGGCCAGCTCGGGGCGGTGCGGGCGGAACTCGGCGCGCTGCAGCAGATCGCGGTGCTCGCGCATGACGGAGAGCCAGAACCGCACGGCGGCCAGCTGCTCCGGGCTCTGCGCGGACAGGTCCACCGAGACCTGGGCGGTGGCGAACAGCACCGAGATCAGGAAGACCGCGATCTGCGCCGGCTCCTCCCCCGGGTGCCAGGTGAGCGGGTCGGCGTGCACGGCCAGCGGGCCCGCGGTGAGCCGCAGGTCGGCGCAGCGGACCCGGTTCTCGGTGGCGTTGTGCGGGCAGTCGGTGGCCCGGACCATGGTGGCGAACGGCCACAGACCGGGGCCCATGTACTGCTGGCGGTGCTCGATCAGCACCTCGGGCCGGGTGGCCCGCAGCCGGGTGTCGAGCTCCTCCAGCAGGCGGCGGACGCCCTCGGCGACCTCGGTGCAGTCCGGGTCGGGCGAGGCGGTGGTGGCCTCCCGCAGGAAGGTGTCGATGAAGTCGATCTTCAGGCCGTCCACCCCGTGCCGCTCCACCGCCGCGGCGAGGCGCTCGACCTGGTGGGCCCGGACCAGCGGGCTGCGCGGGTCGAGCACCGAGGTCTCCAGCATCGGCAGGTGGGCCAGGGTGTGCGGGGCCAGCTCGGCCTGGGCGGCGCTGCGGTCGCCGAGGAACGGGAGCGCGTGCCAGAGCAGGTAGTTGAGCCCCAGCTTGCGGATACGGTCGACGTGGTCGGCGAAGTCCGGGAAGCCGGCCGGGGCGGGCTGCCAGTCGCCGGTGGTGGCGTAGGAGCGGCCCACCTCGTCGGTCTGCCAGCCGTCGTCCACGATCAGCGCGCCGAACCCGAGCGGGGCGGCCAGCGCGGCCAGGCGCTCCACCTCGGGGGCGGTGATGGTCAGGTGCAGCGCGTACCAGGTGCAGAAGACCGGGTCGAAGGCGGCGTCCGGCACGGTGGAGGCGGGCAGCGACTCGGCCCACCAGGCGGCGCAGTCCCGGACGGTGTCGGCGAAGTGACGGCCGCTCAGGTCCAGGCGCAGGCGCAGCGGGCCCTCGTGCTCGACCCAGAAGCTGAAGTCCCCGGTCTCCTCGACCGCGCCCTCGCCGATCGAGACCGGCAGCACCGTCTCACCGGCCGCGAAGGTGCACAGCGCGGCGTCGGCGGTGCCGACCAGGCTGCCGACCGGGGCGCCCTTGGGCAGCGAGGCGGTCCGGGGCAGCGCCCAGGACGGGGGCAGCCAGCGGGTGCCGCTCAGCGGGGTCCAGTAGCCGGTGGCGCCGGTGCAGGGCAGCCGCCACTCGATCCGGGTGCGCACCGGCTGCTCGTCGGTGGGGAGTTCGGGCGCGGCCTCGACGACCACCACGCCGGGCTCGGCCTGCGGGACGACCCGGACCGCCAGGTGGGCGGCGCCGACGGCCACGGCTCTGGCCCGGACCCCGGGCAGGCCGAGGTCGACCTCCGCCACGGTCTCGGTCCGGCCGGAGGGGTGGGCGCTGCCGTCCCAGCTGAGCGGCTGGGGTGCCTGAGTCACGTCAGTCGTGCCTTTCGTGGGACCCGCGCGGTGCGGCCGCAGAAGCGGTAGGACGGCCGCCCCGCGCGGGAGTTGATGGGTTGGACCCGGTCGGACGTGGCCCGCCGTCACGGTTCCCCGCCACGTCCGACCGGGGGTCTGGTCACCTGCGCAGGGGTCCCTCGCAGGTGTAGCTGGAGGTGCCGGCTTTGCCGCCCGGCCAGACCTCGACCGGGCCGAACCAGCAGTTCATGTCGTCCAGGTTGTTGGCGACGCCCTTGGTCCGGGTGAGGATGAAGTAGTCCACGGTCGAGGACATGTCCTTGAAGAGCTGGTCCGGATCGGCCGCGTTCGCCAGGTTGGCGGTGATCCGGCCCTCGCAGACGAAGCGCATCGGCTTGTTGGCCCAGTCGCCGTTGTCCTTGCAGGTGGGCGTGTTGGCGGTGGCCGAGGCGATCGCGGCCTGCACCTCGGAGGCGTAGGCGTAGCGCAGGTAGCCGTTGGCGGTGAACGAGGTGCTGGGCACGTACAGGTCCTGGACCCGGGCGCTCTGCGCCGTCAGGAAGGCGTCGTAGCCCGCCTGGAGCGCCTGGTCGGCGCCCATCCGGTCGCGCCAGGCGTCGAAGCCCGCCGGGTCGTCGGCCCGCATCAGCGCGTACATGGCGCGCAGCTCGGCGGGGCGCTCGGCCCAGAGGTACTCGAAGAAGGTCCCGGCGTAGTTGTAGAAGTGGAAGGCCGGGGCGTCGTCGTACCGGGCGTGCAGCAGCTCCGCGACGCTCAGCCGGGGGATGCCGGCCGCCTCGTCCCGGGCCAGGGCGGCGACCAGCGCCTGACGGACCTTCACCCCGCCGTCCCGGGTGGAGCCGTCGAAGAACTCGGCGGTGCCCTCGTCCATCGCGGTGAGCCGGTCGCCGGCGTACCAGCGGGCGTCGCCGAAGTAGCCGGGGGTGGCCCAGCGGCCGTTCAGGTAGTGGACGTACTCGTGCCGGAAGAGCTCCTCCAGCGTCAGGTACGACTCGGCGGTGGTGCGCTGGTAGGTGTAGAAGGTGGCGCCGCGCTCGATGTAGATGCCGCCGTTGGCGGTGCCCATGCCGGTGAGCAGCGGGTGGTAGAGCTCGTAGGCCGAACGGGTCGGGTAGAGCCGGATGTTGAGGGTGGCGTTCGGGTCGCCGTCGAGCGGGGCGTCGGTGCCGAGCACCCGCAGGAACTGGGTCTTGACCTGCTTGCTCGCGTAGTACATCCGGTCGACGGTGGCCCGGTCCAGCGAGGTGCGGACCTGGATGGCGCCGTTGTCGTAGCTGTAGGTGTAGGGGAACACCTGGGCGTCGTACTTGGCCGCGCAGACGTCGTACTGCTGGCAGACGCCGAAGGCGTTGGCCCAGCCGACCACCTTCACCCAGGGGCCGGAGAGCTCGCCGAAGACCCGGGCGGTGGTGGAGAGCAGCCACCCGAGCTCGCCGACCACCCCGGCCTTCAGCTCGGGGAGCTCGCCGAAGCGGCCGTACTCGGCCATCGCGTCCCGGGCCAGCCACTCGTTCTGGGTGCCCTTGAGGTGGCCGTACCCGGCGAAGCCGCGGAACGCGCTCCGGTAGGAGGCGTCGGCGGTGACCTGCACGAGGAAGGCGGCGTCCCGGTTGTTGACGCCCAGGTAGTTGAGGTTCAGCGCGGCCAGGCCCGCGGTGCCCCAGGCCCAGCTGTCGGCGACCCGGGTGCCGGGGCCGAACTTGGCCAGCACCCGCTTCGCCAGGGCGAGTTGGTACTGCCGCTGGCCGGTGGAGCCGGCCGCGATGGTCATCTCCCGGGTGGTCAGCCCGGCCTGGTCGGTGTCGGCGAAGGCCAGCGGGGCGGCGGCCCAGGCGTCCACCGCGCGCCGGACGGCGGCGGCCGTGGCGGTCTCGGTGATGTCGATCCCGGCCTGGGTGAAGTCGTGGTACGCGGCCGCGTGCAGGAAGTAGAACAGCTCGTACAGGTGGGCCCGGCCGCTGCCGTCCTCGCTGGGCACCTGCTGGACGATCCGGTCGGCCACCGCCCGGACGTGGGCGCCGTCCATGGTGACGGCGAAGCGCGCGTCCCAGGTCCAGAGCAGGGACTTGAGGCAGTCGTCGCCCTTGACCGCGGGGTCGGTGAGGAAGTCGGCCAGCTGGGCGGGGCCGAGGCCGGTCAGGCCGTCCAGGGTGCAGGGCACCCCGGCCGCGGTCCGCACCACGGCCGTGGGGGCGGCCAGTTCGGCGGCGGTCGGGGCGGGGGCGCCGACCCGCTGGGGCATCGCGCCCGGGAAGGGCGTGCCGCCCAGCGAACCGCCGCCGGGAGCGGGCGCGGAGGCGCCGGTACGGGCCACCGCGTCGCCCTGGTGGGCGAGTTCGTCGTAGCCGGTGGGGAGTGGGGTCTCGGCCCGGAAGGTGGCCGGGGCGGCGGCGGGGGCGGGCTGGGTCGCCTGGGCGGCCTGGGTGGCCGCCTGCACCGTCTGCACGGCCGGAAGGGTGAGGGTCGCGGCCAGGGCGGCCGCGAGCAGCGCTCTGCGCGCCGTTCGAGGGGAGGTTCGCACGGGGGCTCCAGTGGGGGGTGGAGGTGGGGCGGTGTCCGCTCGGACGTGGGTGCGGGCCGGATCGGGTGGGGCCGTCGGCCAGGCCGCCCGGAGGACCGGGGAGGTCGTGGGTGGAGCAGGTGGTGCGGGTGGTGCGGATGGTGCCCGGCCCGGGCCGCCGTCCCATGGGGAGGAGGACGGCGGCCGGGGCCGGGGGCCGGGGCTCCCGACGCGCCGTCGGGCCCCGGAGCGGAGGTGCTGACGCGGGGTCAGGCCTCGGGGAAGTGGCAGGCGGCCTGCCGGCCGCCGCCGGTGGCGGTGATCTGGAGCAGCGGCCGCTCGGTGCGGCAGATCTCCTGCGCCTTGGGGCAGCGCGGGTGGAAGGTGCAGCCGCTCGGCGGGTTGGCCGGGCTGGGCGGGTCGCCCAGCAGCACGATCCGCTCCCGGCGCCGCTCGGCAGCCGGGTCGGGCAGCGGCACCGCGGAGAGCAGCGCCTTGGTGTACGGGTGGGCCGGGTTGTCGTAGACGTCCTGCTTGTCGCCGATCTCGACGATCCGCCCGAGGTACATCACCGCGACCCGGTGGCTGATGTGCTTGACCACCGCCAGGTCGTGCGCGATGAACACGTAGGCCACGCCCAGCTCCCGCTGGAGCCGCTCCATCAGCCCGACGATCTGCGCCTGGATCGAGACGTCCAGCGCGGAGACCGGCTCGTCCGCCACCACCAGCTCCGGGCGGGTCGCCAACGCCCGGGCGATGCCGATGCGTTGGGCCTGGCCGCCGGAGAACTGGTGCGGGTAGCGCTCCAGGTGCTCGGGGGCCAGCCCGACCAGGTCGACCAGGTCACGGACCTCGCTGCGGATCGCCGCGGTGGCCAGGCCCTGGGCGCGCAGCGGGGCCGAGATGATCTGCTGGACGGTCTGCCGCGGGTTCAGCGAGGCGAACGGGTCCTGGAAGATCATCTGCAGCTTGCTGCGCAGCGGGCGCAGCTCGCGCTGCCCGGTGCGGGTGATGTCCTTGCCCTGGAACGAGACCTGACCGGCCGTCGGGTCCAGCAGCCGGACCAGCATCCGCCCGGTGGTGGACTTGCCACAGCCGGACTCGCCGACCAGGCCCAGGGTCTCGCCGGCCCGGACGTCGAAGCTGACGCCGTCCACCGCCTTGATCCCGGCGCTGCGGCGCAGGCCGGAGCGCGGGCCGGGGAAGGTCATGCCCAGGTTCTCGGCCGTCAGGATGGTCCCGGTGGCCCGGGCGGCCTCGGTGGTCACTTCGGTGGTGGTCATGCCGTCACCCCGTCGAGGTCGGCCGCGTCACGGACGCAGGCGTTGCGGTGCTCCGGGGCGACCAGGCGCAGTGGCGGGCGGCCGGCGGTGCAGAGCTCGCTGGGCTCCGCCGCGTAGACCTGGCAGCGCGGTTGGAAGGCGCAGCCGGGCGGCGGGTTGAGCAGCGAGGGCGGGGAGCCCGGGATGGAGCGCAGGGCCTCCCCCTCCGGGGCGTCCAGCCGCGGCAGCGAGTCCAGCAGCCCCCGGGTGTACGGGTGCCGCGGGGTGGTGAACAGCGTGTCGGCCGGGGCCTGTTCGGCTGCGGCGCCGCCGTACATCACCAGGACCTCGTCGGCGACCCGGGCGATCACGCCGAGGTCGTGGGTGATCATCATGACCCCGAGCCCGCGCTCCTGCTGGAGCTTCATCAGCAGCTCCAGCACCTGGGCCTGCACGGTGACGTCCAGTGCGGTGGTGGGCTCGTCGGCGATGATCAGGTCCGGCTCGCAGGAGAGCGCGAGCGCGATCATCGCGCGCTGGCGCATGCCGCCGGAGAACTGGTGCGGGTGCTCCCCCGCCCGGCGGGCCGGCTCCGGGATGCCCACGTCGCCGAGCACCTCGACGGCCCGGGCCCAGGCGGCCTTCTTGCTGCCGCCGAAGTGCTCCCGGTACGCCTCGGAGATCTGGTCGCCGATGGTGAAGTACGGGTGCAGCGAGGTGAGCGCGTCCTGGAAGACCATCGCCATCCGGCGGCCGCGCAGCTTGCGCACGGTCTCGTCGGGGGCGCCGATCAGCTCGGTGCCGTCGAACTTCACCGAGCCGGTGACCTTGGCACCCCGGTGCAGGCCCATCACGGCCAGCGAGGTGACGGACTTGCCGGAGCCGGACTCACCGACGATCCCGAGGGTCCTCCCCCGTTCGACGGTGAAGTCGACGCCCTTGATCGCCTTGACGACGCCCTCGGCGGTGTTGAACTCGACTTCGAGGTTGGTGACTTCGAGCAGTGCGGTCATGAGAGCCTCGCCCTCGGGTCGATCCAGGCGTACATCAGGTCGACCACCAGGTTGGAGGTCACGATGAAGAACGAGGCCAGCAGGGTGACGCCCATGATGACCGGCTGGTCCGCCTTGTTGAGCGAGTCGGCGAAGAGCTTGCCGACGCCCGGGAGGCTGAACAGCTGCTCGGTGATCAGGGCCCCGGCCAGCAGGCCGCCGAGGTCCAGGCCGAGCATGGTGGCCACCGGGGTGAGCGCGGGCCGCAGCCCGTGCCGCCCGACCACCCGGCGCTCCCGCAGGCCCTTGGCCCGGGCGGTGCGCACGAAGGGCTCCTCCATCGTCTCGATGACCGAGTTGCGGGTCATCCGGGCGTAGAGGGCGGCCGAGAGCAGCGCCAGCGTGATCCACGGCAGGATCAGGTTGCGCAGCCAGCCGACCGGGTCCTCGCCGAAGGCGATGTACCGGGGCAGCGGCATCAGGCCGAGCACCGAGACCACCACGTAGAGCAGGATCATCGCGGTGAAGTAGACCGGCAGCGCGGCGATGCCGATGGTGGCCACCATCACGGTGCGGTCGATCCAGGTGTTCCGCTTGAGGGCGGAGACCACGCCGGCCGAGATGCCCAGGGCCAGCCAGCAGACCGCCGCGCCCAGCGCCAGCGAGGCGCTGACCGGGAAGCGGTCCATCATCAGGTCCCAGACCGGCTGGGCGCTCTGGAAGGAGTAGCCGAAGCAGGGGAAGTCGCACTGGACCGCGTACGGCCCGCTGCCCAGGGTCTGGCCGGCGAAGATGCCGACCAGGTAGCGGCCGAACTGGACGATCAACGGGTCGTTCAGGCCGAGCTGCTGACGGACCATCTCGATCCGCTCGGTGGAGCAGTCCTTGCCGCAGAACTGGGCGGCCGGATCGGCCGGGAAGAGGTAGAACACCGCGAAGGTCAGCGCGCAGATCACCAACAGCGTGGCGGCGATGCCGACCAGACGGCGGATCAGGAACCAGATCACGCCTTGCCGCCCTTCGGGTCGAGGGCGTCGCGGAGCGCGTCACCGATCAGGGTGAAGCCGAGGACCACCAGGAAGAGGCAGAGGCTCGGCAGGACGAAGAACATCGGGTCGACCTTGTAGTACTGCACCGAGTCCGCGATCATCTGGCCCCACGAGGGGGTCGGCGGCCGGACGCCGACGCCGAGGAAGGTGAGGGCCGCCTCGGTGCCGATCAGGCCGGGGATGGCCAGCGTGACGTAGACGATGACGGTGCCGGAGAGGTTGGGGAGGATCTCGGTGAGCAGGATCCGGCCCGAGGAGGTGCCGCTGGCCCTGGCCGCCTCGACGTACTCGCGGTGCTTGAGCGAGAGCGTCTGGGCCCGGATGACGCGGGCGATGTAGGGCCAGCTGAAGACGCCCATCACGATGATCAGCAGCAGCACCCGGTTGACGTCCCGGGCGACCGAGAGCAGCGCGATCATGAAGATCAGGGTGGGGAAGGACATCATGACGTCCATGAACCGGCTGATCACGGTGTCCACCCGGCCGCCGAAGTAGCCGGCCAGGATGCCGAGGGTCACCCCGATCACGGTGATCAGGGCCGCCGAGGCGAAGGCCACCAGCAGGCTGATCTGGGCACCGTAGAGCAGGCGGGCGAAGATGTCCCGGCCGAGGCCGGGCTCGACGCCCAGCCAGTGGTCGGGGCTCATCCCGCCGAAGCTGCCCTTGGGCAGGCCGCCGAGGTAGGAGTTGATGGCCTTCTTGTCGGTGTCGGCCGGGCCGTGGCCGCTGATCATGGTGATCAGCGGGGCGAGCAGGGCGACCAGGACGAAGAAGGCGATGATGCCGAAGCCGGTCAGCGCGGCCTTCTGGCGGCGCAGCCGCTGCCAGGCCAACCGCCATGGGGAGGCGGGGGGTTGAGCGGTGGTGGAGGCGGGGGCAGCGGGACTGGCCGCCGCCCCCGCTCCCCCGGTCCCGTCGGTGCCGTCGGCACCGGCCCGGGACGGAGAGAGCGGGGCGGTCATGCGGACTCCCGGGTTACTTGACGGACTTCAGGCCGATGACGGCGTAGTCGACCTGGCCGGCCCACACGGGGTGGGCGAAGGCGCCGGCGATGTTGGAGCCGACCAGCAGCGGCTTCTTGGCCCAGGCCAGCGGCACGGCGGGCGACTTGTCCATGATCGAGGAGTCCAGGGCGAGCCACGCCTTGTCGGCCTCGGCCTTGTCGCTCAGGCCCGCGATCCGGTCCAGCTCGGCGTTGGTGGCCGGGTCGTTGAAGCGGGTGACGTTGCCGAAGTTGCCCTTGTCCTTGATGATCTTGCCGTCGTAGATCATCGGCAGGAAGGTGGCGGCCGACGGGTAGTCGGGGCACCAGCCGCTGATCGACAGACCGGTCTGCTTGGTCTTGTCACCGACGATCGAGTTGACGGCGGTCGGGTCCACCACGTTGATGGTGACGTCGACGTTGACCTTCTTCAGCGCCGCCTGGACGGCCTCGGCCTGCTGCTTGCCACCGGTGGAGGTGGTGAGCTCGGTCTTGAAGCCGGCCGCCTGGCCCGCCTCGGCCAGCAGGGCCTTGGCCTTGTCGACGTCGCCGCCCGGCTTGATCTTGAAGTGGTCGACCGACTTGCCGTCGGTGAGCACCGGCGGCAGGTAGGTGGTGGCGATGTCGACGAAGGCCGGACCGCCCTGGGCCGCCTGGAACGACTCCTTGTCCACCGCGTACTGCATCGCGAGGCGGACCTTGGGGTCGTTGAACGGGGCCTTGCTGTTGTCCATCTGCAGCGAGGTGGTGCAGCCCGCGTTCTCGGAGATCAGACGGGCCTTCAGCTCCGGGTTGGTGAGCACCTCGCTGATCTTCGACGCGACCAGGTCGACGTAGGAGAGCGAGTTCTTGTCCTCGCCCTGGTCGGCGATCAGGCGCTCGGCCACACCGGTGCCCTTGAGGGTCTGGTCGACCACGATCTTGTCCGGGTACGCCTTGCGGACGGTGTCGGTCTTCTCGTCCCAGAAGGTGTTGCGGACCAGCACCATGCGCTTGCCGCGGTCGTAGCTCTCGATCTTGTACGGACCGGAGGAGACCGGGTGGTTGCTGTAGTTGGCGCCCGCCTCCTTGGCCTTCGGCACCGGGGCGAAGGTCGGCAGTGTCACGGTGTAGCCGAACTCGGCCACCGGGCGCTTGAGGTGGAAGACGATGGTCTTCTCGTCCGGGACCTCGATGGACTCCTTGCCGAGGCGCTGGCCGGTGAGCGGGCCCTTGTAGTCCTCGGGGGCGTTCAGGTAGACCCGGGCGTAGTCCGGGCCGCCGGGGAGCTCCGGCGAGTAGGAGCGCTCGACGTTGTACTTGATGTCGTCGGCGACGATCGGGGTGCCGTCCTCGTACTTGAGGCCGTCCTTCAGCTTGAAGGTCCAGGTCTTGCCGCCGTCGCTGGACTGGCCGAGGTCGGTGGCCAGGTCCGGCTCGATCTTCAGACCCTCGGCGCCGGGCGCCGCCTTGAAGGTGGTGAGGGTCCGGTAGAGGACGCGCACGCCGAAGTCCATCACCGGCATGGTCCAGTTGCGGGTCGGGTCCAGCTGGTCGAAGTCGGTGTTCGACAGCAGGTTCAGGGTGCCGCCCTTGACGGGGGTGCCGCCGATGATGCCGTCACCGGCCGTGACGACCGGCTTGTCCGTGTCGTCGGAGGACGAGCCGGTGCTCGAACAGGCCCCGAGGCCGAGGGTGAGTGCTGCCGTGATCGCGGTCGCGAGCGCGGCGTGGATGCGCCTGGTCATGTGCAACTCCGCAGTGGAAGGCCGCAGTTGCGGCCTTGGTCCGCCCCGGGGCTGATCCGGGGCCACCAGGAGTGCTGCCCGCCGGGGTCTAGCCGCTCCAAGGTGTGACCCGTAACATAGTAATGTGAAATTGCACTGGCAAGAGATGGAGCGGGCCGTTACCGACCTGTGTCCCTCCAGCCCCTCAACTCCCGCCACGCGCAAGGAAACACTGCACGTCAGACCCGTACGTGCGTAACAGCACCACCACCGTCCAGTCCGGCGAAGGAGCCGCAGCCGTGTCCGACCCCCGCCCCCTCAACACCGGCAGCCACGACCTGCCCGTCTCCCCCGCGCTGGACGCCTTCATGGGCACCGGCTGGGCCGCCACCCCGCTGCCCGCCACCGACCGGGTGAACGGCTACGCGTTCATGCCCGCCCGCCGGGCCAGGCTGGCCGCCGCCTTCCCCGGGGAGCGGCTGGTCGTCCCCGCCGGCCAGTTGAAGGTCCGCAGCAACGACTGCGACTACCGCTTCCGCCCGCACAGCGCCTACGCCTGGCTCACCGGCCTCACCGGCGAGGAGCAGGTCGGCCACGTCCTGGTGGTCGAGCCGAGCGGCGAGCCGGTCCTCTACCTGCGCCCGCGCTCCCCCCGCGGCGGCGGCAGCCCCTACGGCTCCGAGTTCTACCGCGACCGCCGCTACGGCGAGTTCTGGGTCGGCCGCCGCCCCGACCTGGACGAGGCCGCCCAGCTCACCAGCATCCGCACCGCCCACCTGGACGAGCTGGAGGACCTGCTGAAGGGTCCTCAGGCCCCCACCCGCCTGCTCGGCGGCGTCGACCCGCTGCTGGACGCGGTGCTGCCCTCCGACGCGCAGCTCGCCTCGACGCTCTCCGAGCTCCGGCTGGTCAAGGACAGCTGGGAGGTGGAGCAGCTCCAGCTCTCCGTCGACCTCACCACCACCGGCTTCGAGGACGTCGTCCGCGCCCTGCCGCTCGCGCTGAAGCACGGCCGCGGCGAGCGCTGGCTGGAGGGCACCTTCAACCTCCGCGCCCGCGCCGAGGGCAACGGCACCGGCTACGACACCATCGTCGCCTCCGGCGCCCACGCCTGCGTGCTGCACTGGATCCGCAACGACGGCGCCCTCGACCCCTCCAAGCTGCTGCTGCTCGACGCCGGCGTGGAGACCGACTCCCTCTACACCGCCGACATCACCCGCACCCTCCCGCTCAGCGGCACCTTCTCCCCCGTCCAGCGCCAGGTCTACGAGCTGGTGCTCGCCGCCCAGGACGCCGGAATCGCCACCCTCAAGCCCGGCGCCAGCTTCCGCGACTTCCACCGGGCCGGCATGCGGGTGATCGCCGAGGGCCTGGCCGACTGGGGCGTGCTGAAGATCAGCGCGGACGAGGCCATGCGGGAGGACAGCGGCCTGTTCCGCCGCTACACCCTCTGCTCCAGCGGCCACATGCTCGGCCTGGACGTCCACGACTGCGCCAAGGCCCGCGCCGAGACCTACCTCGACGGCAAGCTGGAGGAGGGCCAGGTCCTCACCGTCGAGCCCGGCCTCTACCTCCAGCCCGACGACGAGACCCTGCCGGCCGAGCTGCGCGGCATCGGCGTCCGGATCGAGGACGACCTCGTCATCACCGCCGACGGCGCCCGTCTGATGTCCGGCGCGCTCCCGCGCTCGGTGGCCGGTATCGAGGAGTGGATGGGCACCCTGCTGGGCTGAACCTCCTTGCCATCATGGATCCATGACGGACACCGACGTTGAACTGACCCCGGCTCAGGCAGTCGCCGAGTCGGGGTTCAGTCTTGACACCCTGCGGTACTACGAGAAGATCGGCCTGCTCGGTGAGGTGCGCCGCTCGGCCAGCGGACACCGCCGCTTCACCGCCCACGACCTGGCCTGGCTGGGCGTGCTGCGCTGCCTGCGGGACACCGGGATGCCCATCGCCGACATGCGCGACTACGCGGAGCTGGTCCGGGCCGGGGACTCCACGGTCGCCGCGCGGCTGGCGGTCCTGGAGGCCCACGACGAACAGGTCGAGGCCCAGATCCGGGAACTCCAGCGGCAGCGCCAGGCCATCCGCGACAAGATCGCCTACTACCGCGAGGTCCTCTGAGGCCCCGTCAGGCCGTCTGCTCGAAGGCGGCCGTGAGCTCGCGGGTGAGCGCCTCGGCCGGGCCGGTGCGGGCCAGGTGGTGGGCGGTGCCGGCCCACAGGTGCATCGCCTCCAGGTCGCCCCGGGCGGTCGCGGCGGCCCGCAGCGGAGCCGTCAGGTGGTGCACCTCCGGGTAGCCGGTCGGGGCGAGCGGGCCGTAGCGGTCGATGAAGGCGTTGCGCAGGCCGCGGGCCGGGCGGCCGGTGAAGGCCCGCGTCACGGTGGTCGGGCCGGGGTGCCCGGCGAGGGCCTTCTTGTAGGGCTCGTTCGCCCCGGACTCGTCGGTGCGCAGGTAGGCGGTGCCGATCTGCGCGGCCACTGCTCCGGCCTCGCGGACGGCGACGAGTGACGGGCCGTCGGCCAGGCCGCCCGCCGCGATCATCGGCAGGCCCGCTGTTCCGATCTCGCGGAGCAGCGCGGGCAGCGGAGTGGTGCCCGGCACCGCGTCCGCCCGGTGGGTGCCGCGGTGGCCGCCGGCCTCCGGGCCCTGCACGCAGAGCGCGTCCATCCCCCGCGCGGCCGCGGCGAGCGCCTCGTCGAGGGTGGTGACGGTGGCCACCTGGTACGTGCCCGCCGCCCGGAACGCCGCGGCTTCGGCGGCGCTCGGCAGCCCGAAGGTGTACGAGACCACCGCCACCGGATCCGCCAGCAGCAGCGCGGTCTTCTCCTCCCACCCGTCCCGGTCCGGCCCGAGCTCCTCCGGCAGCACCACCCCGTACCGCTCGGCCTCCGCCCGCAGCACCTCCCGGTACGCGGCCACCGCCGCCGGGTCGGAGGGCACGTCCGGCACGAACAGGTTCACCCCGAACGGACGGCCCGTCAGCTTCCTGGTCGCGGCGATCTGTTCGGCCAGGGCCGTGGTGCTCTTGTACCCGGCCGCCAGGAACCCCAGCCCGCCACCGTCGTTCACGGCGGCCACCAACTCCGGGGTGGACCCGCCCCCTGCCATCGGAGCGGCAACGATCGACGGAACAACCATGGCAACCACGTTATCCCGGGGGCGCGAGGAACTGCGCGCAGGGGAACGGCAGCACGTGCAACTGGCTCGCCTGCCCCGACCTCACACTGGTCCGCCTTCCGAACTCGCGCAGTTCCCCGCGCCCCCGGGGTAGCCAATTACGGCCTGATCAGCCCGCTGGCCAGGCCGGAGGCGATGGCCGCCGTGCGGCTGTCGACGCCGAGCTTGTCGTAGATGTGCACCAGGTGCGTCTTCACCGTCGCCTCACTGATGAACAGCCGCTTGGCGATCTGCCGGTTGGCCAGCCCCTCCGCCAGCAGCTGCAGGATCTCCGCCTCGCGCGGGGACAGCGTCGGCCGCCCCGCCCGCACCCGCCCCAGCAGCCGCGCCGCGACCGGCGGCGCCAGCACCGTCTCCCCGCGGGAGGCGGCCTTCACCGCCGCCACCAGCTCCTCCGGCGGGGCGTCCTTCAGCAGGTAGCCCGTCGCTCCCGCCTCGACCGCCGACAGGATGTCCGCGTCCGTGCTGTACGTGGTGAGGATCAGCACCGCCGGCGGGTCCGGCAGCGCGGTGATCCGCCGGGTCGCCTCGACCCCGTGCATGCCCGACCCCATCTGAAGGTCCATCAGCACCACGTCCGGCCGCTCCGCCAGCCCCTCCAGCACCCGCAGCGCCTCGGCCCCGTCGGCCGCCTCGCCGACCGCCTCCAGCTCCGGCAGCTCGTCCACCATGGCCCGCAGCCCGCGCCGCACCACCGGGTGATCGTCCACCAGCACCACCCGGATCACGACGCCTCCCGCATCATCACGCTCTCCGCCGTCTCGATCGCCCGCAGCGGCAGCGACACCGCGACCACCGTGCCCTCCCCCGGTGCGGACTCGACCGTCAGGCTGCCGCCCAGCGCCGCGATCCGCTCCCTCATCCCGTGCAGCCCGAACCGGGCCCGCCCCGCTTCCGGGAGGGCCTGCGGGTCGAAGCCCACCCCGTCGTCGAACACGTCCAGCGTCACCTCGTCGTCCAGGTACGTCAGGGTCACCGCGACCGCCCTGGCCCGCGCGTGCCGGACGGCGTTGGCCAGCGCCTCCTGGGTGAGCCGCAGCAACGCCACCTCCGCCTCCACCGGCAGCGGGTACGGCTCGCCGTCAAGGTGGAACGCCGCGCCCTGACCGGCCGTCAGCCGGCGCAGCGCCTCGCAGAGGGTGGCGTCGTCCAGGGCCGGCGGCGTCAGTGCCTGCACGAACCTGCGCGCCTCCGCCAGGTTCGCCGAGGCGGTGGCCCCGACCTCGGCGATCCGCTCCCGGGCCGTCGCGGCCCCGTCCGGCAGTGCGGACTCCGCCGACCGCGCCAGCAGCACGATGCTGGACAGGCCCTGCGCCAGGGTGTCGTGGATCTCCCGGGCCAGCCGCTGACGCTCCGCCAGCCGGCCGGCCTCCCGCTGGGTGGCGGCAAGCTCGCCCCGGGTGCGCACCAGGTCGTCGATGAGGCGCTGCTTCTCCCGGCTCTCCCGGTAGAGCGCGGCGTAGCCGTAGGCGGTGAGCAGGGCGACCACGGCGCCGGCCACCGGGCCGAGCACCTTGGGCGTGGTCAGGCCACCGTCCGTCCCGGCCTGGGCGGCGACCACCACGGCGGTCAGCCCGGCCACCGAGAGCACGGCCCAGCGGACCGGCATCAGGTGGAGGCAGACGAAGTAGAGCGGAAAGGCCAGGTAGCAGAACTCGGGGTGCTGGAGTGTCAGCCCGATCCAGAGCAGCAGCACCGCGCCGAACCAGACCCAGGCCCAGCGCCTGTCCGTACGGATGGCCTCCACCGCCCCGCCGCTCAGGTAGACGGCGGCCAGCACCATCGCGGTGATCACCGCGCCGGGACCGAGGTTGCCGACCGCCAGGCCGCGCGCGAGCAGCACCACGAGCAGGGCGGCGAACAGCCCGTGCAGGGCGAAGTTCATCAGCCGCAGCGCGGGGGTCGCTCCGGGGTGGGGTTCGGTGGCGGTCACGCCTTCCGAGGGTACGGGGTGGCGGTGGCGGCTCAGGCCGCCACGGCATCAACCGTTCGATGGATTCCGGGGTGCATCCCCCGCAGGAGTGGACTCCCCTTCCTCTCCCTGATGGAACGGAGCCCGCGCGCCGACAGGGTGGAGGAGTCTGAACCACTCCGTTCTTCCCCGAGAGGGTCACCGTGTTCGTCGCACTACGGGACATCCGTTTCGCCAGAGGGCGCTTCGCCCTGATGTGCGCGGTGGTCACCTTGATAACCACACTGGTCGTCTTCCTCTACGGCCTCACCGGCGGGCTCGCCTCCGCCGCCTCCTCCACCGTCGCCGAGCTCCCGGCCGACCGCATCGTCTTCGGCGCCCCCGCCGGGGCCGCGCCCACCGTCTCGTTCAGCAACTCCACCGTCTCCCCCGAGCAGGCCGCCGCACTGGCCGCCGCCCCGGGCGTGAAGTCGGCGCAGCCGCTGGGCATCTCGATGACCAGGCTGACGGGCAGCGCGGCCGCCGCCTCGGTGAGCGTGTTCGGGGCGCCGGGCGCGCTGCTGCCGCCGTTGGAGTCCGGCGCCCAGCCCGCGGACGGGCAGGTCGCGGTCGGCTCGGACGCGGCCGAGGAGTACCACCTGACGGTCGGTCAGCAGGTGAAGCTGGGCCCCGTCCAGCTCACCGTCTCCGGCATCACCGCGCCCCGCTCGTACGGGCACGCCCCCACCGTGTGGACCACCGTGGCGACCTGGGAGCGGGTCAGCAGCCAGACCCAGCCCACCGCGCTGGCCCTGGACGTGGCTGGCGGCACCGACCTCGCGACGCTGGACGCGGCCCAGGGCACCGAGACCGTCGCGCTGTCCGACGCGTTGGCGGGAATCAACGGCTACTCGGCCGAGCAGGGGTCGCTCCAGATGATCCAGGGCTTCCTGTTCGCGGTCAGCGCGCTGGTGGTCGGGGCCTTCTTCACGGTCTGGACGGTGCAGCGCAAGCCCGACATCGCGGTGCTCAAGGCGGTCGGCGCGAGCAGCGCCTACCTGGTGCGGGACGCGCTCGCGCAGGCGGCCGCCGTGCTGCTCGGCGGGGCGTTGCTGGGCGGGCTGCTCGGCGGGGTCGGCGGGCTGTTCGCTGCCTCGGCCGTGCCCTTCGACGTCAGCTTCCTGAGCGTCTTCGTGCCCGTCACCGCGATGGTGCTGCTCGGCCTGCTCGGGGCCGTGCTCGCCGTCCGCCGCATCACCTCCGTCGACCCGCTGGCCGCGCTGGGAGCCAACCGATGACCGCCACCACCACCGCTGTCCGTACCGGCCTCGCGCTGGAGGACGTCACCCTCACCTACCCCGACGGCGAGGCCCGGCTCACCGCCCTGGACGCCGTCTCGCTGGCGGTCGCCCCCGGCGAGTTCACCGCCGTCGCCGGGCCGTCCGGCTCCGGCAAGTCCTCGCTGCTGGCGGTGGCCGCCACCCTGCTGCGGCCGGACTCCGGGCGGGTGCTGATAGACGGTCAGGAGGTCGGCGCGCTCGGCGAGAAGGACCGGGCCGCGCTGCGCCGGGAGCGCCTGGGCATCGTCTTCCAGCAGTCCAACCTGCTGGCCTCGCTCACCGCCGTCGAGCAGCTGCTGGTGCTGGAGTCCGTCCGCGGCGGGTCCGTCCGGGCCGCCCGGGCCCGGGCCGAGGCCCTGCTCGCCTCGGTCGGCCTGGACCCGGCCAAGCAGCGCCGCCGCCCGCACCAGCTCTCCGGCGGCGAACGCCAGCGGGTCAACATCGCCCGCGCGCTCTTCGGCTCCCCGTCCGTCCTGCTGGTGGACGAACCCACCTCGGCCCTGGACCACGAACGCGGCGCCCAGATCGTCGAGCTGCTTGCCGAGATCACCCGCGAGCACCGCACCGCCACGGTCATGGTCACCCACGACCGCGACCTGCTGGGCCGGGTCGACCGGGTCCTGGAGATGCACGACGGCCGGCTGCGCTGACGCATCGCGCGCCCCCGTTCCGGGCCAACCCCCGTTCGGCCCGGAACGGGCGCCGCGTCGGTTCCGGCGCCTCGGTGCTACCGCGCCGGGGCGGCCGCCTCGGCGCGGAGCGCGTCCACGTACCGGGCCAGGTCCTGCTCCGCCAGCCCAGGGCGGGAGTTGAGGCCCTCCGCCACCGCCGCGAGCACCGGGCCGGTGCCGGCCGCCAGGGCGACGTCCTTGGCGGCCAGCCGGACCGGGAAGTCCGCCTCCGTGCTGGTGGCCCGCGCCAGCAGCCCCGCCAGCGGACCCGCCCCCAGCACCTCCGCCGTCAACTCCGCCGGCAGGCCGTAGCCGTCGGCCACCGCCAAGGCCTCACCGACCAGCGCGACTCCCCCGACGATCGCGCTGATCACCACCACCTTGAGCGCCGCACCCGTGCCCGGCCCGCCGCAGTCCACCACCGTGCCCAGCGCCGCCAGCACCGGCCGGGCCCGCGCCACGTCCTCCGCCCGGCCACCGGCCAGCACGGTCAGCCCGCCGCTCGCGGCCGGGCCCACGCTGCCGAGCACCGGGGCGTCCACCAGGCCCACCCCATGCGGGAGTTCGGCACGCAGCTCCGCCACCGCCACCGGCCCCACCGAGGACATCTCCACCCAGAGCGTCCCCGGCGCCAGCTCCCCGACGATCCGCCCCGCCACCTCCCGCAGCGAAGCCCCGTCGGCCAGCATCGTCACCACCACCCCGGCCCCGCGCACCGCCTCCGCCGCGCCGCCGGCCTCCTCCAGCCCGGCCCCCTTGCCGGGCGTGCGGTTCCACACCCGCACGTCGAACCCAACTGCCGTGAGGCGCTTGGCCATCGGCAGGCCCATCCGGCCCAGCCCGAGGAATGCGATCGTCTCCATGCCCCTCACCGTAGGCAGCCCGAACCCAGGCGACAAACGAATGTCCCGCATGCTATCCATGCGCGATGGACATGGCCTGGCTCGAAGTCTTCCGCACCGCCGCCCGCCTGGGCTCCTTCACCGCCGCCGGCGAACGCCTCGGCTACACCCAGTCCGCGATCTCCCGTCAGATCTCCACCCTGGAGGCGGAGTTCGGCGCCCCTCTGTTCGACCGCCTCCCGCGCGGCGTCCGCCTCACCGAACACGGCCGCACCCTGCTCCCGCACGCCGAAGCCGTCCTCGACCGCCTCGACACCGCCGCCCGCGAACTCACCGCCCTCAGCTCCCTCACCGGCGGCCGCCTGCGCATCGGCTCCTTCGACAGCGCCAACGCCGTCCTGGTCCCCACCGCCCTGGCCCGCTTCCGCGCCGCCCACCCCTCCCTCTCCATCGCGGTCACCGAAGGCCTCTCCGCCACCCTCCTCGACCAACTCCGCGAGGGCCTCCTCGACCTCGCCGTGGTCACCGCCTACCCCGGCCACCCCTACGACACCGACCTCTTCGACCTCACCCCCCTCACCACCGACACCCTCCTGGTCGCCCTCCCCCGCGACCACCCCCTGGCCTCCCGCCCCTCCCTCCACCTCACCGACCTCGCCGAAGCCCCCTGGATCGCCGCCTCCCGCGACCCCGGCTCCACCCTCCTCGCCGCCTGCCTCCGCCAGGGCTTCCACCCCCGCATCGAGTACGCCGTCGCCGAATGGACCGCCAAACTGGGCCTGGTGGCCGCCGGCCTCGGCGTCACCCTCGTCCCGTCCCTCTCGGCCCCCGCCACCCGCCCCGACCTCGCCCTCGTCCCCCTCCACCCCGACGACACCCCCACCCGCCACGTCCACACCGCCACCCGCCGCGGCCACGCCCTGCCCCCTGCCGTCACCGCCTTCCTGCCGCACCTCCGGGCGGCGGCCGACGGGGCGTCAGGGCAGCAGTGACTGCCGTGGCAGGTCCAGCAACGGCAGCGCCTCCCGTACTGCGGCCGCCACCGCGACGTCGGCGTCCTCGACCAGTTCGGTGAGGAGTTCCATGGTCCCGGGTTCCTGCGGCAGGATGCTCGCCACCAGCCTCAGCGCCAGAATGCGGACGGCGGCTTCCGGATCGGTTCGGGCATGATCCAGGATCAAGCCGTGGTACTGCCCCGGTTCAACGGCCGCCAGGACCTGGAGGGCGGCCTCGCGCACCCTGGGGCTTTCGTCCACCACCCCAGCGGCCGCGACGGTGCGCAGAGCGGAGTCGTCCGCCCGCCACACGCCGAGCAGGGAGATCGCCACTCCACGAACCTCGGGATGCCCGTCGGCGACCGCGTTCATCACGAGGGTCGCCACCTCGCTGATCTCCGGCCAGTACACCGCCAGCAGCTGGAGGGCGATGGCCCGGACCTCGTGGTGAGGGTCCGTGGTGGCGGCCAGCAGCAGAGGGAGTACCGACGTCTCCTCCGGCCACCTGTTCGCAAGGACGACCAGGCCCTCCACCCGCACCGAAGGCTCCGCGGCGTCCGCCGCCGCCAGGGCCACGGCGAGGACCTCCTCCCGGTCCCGCCAGTACTGGGCCAGGATCGCGACCGCTGTCTCCCGTCCCTGAGCCCCTGTTGCGGTCGCAGCGGCGAGAACGGTCTCGAAGGACTCCTGACGGTCCGTCCACCTGCGGGCCAGTACCGCGAGGGCCCCGCCCTGGTCCTCGGAGCTCCCGTCAGCTGCCACGGCTCGCACCGCCTCGAAGGCCTCCGCGCTGGACGGCCAGCCGGTGCCGAGCAGGTGCAGGGCCGACCTGCTCACCTCCCGGTCCTCATCCGCCATGGCATCGAGCACAGCCCCGAGCGAGGCCTCCTTGTCCGGCCAGTGCAGGGCCACGGTGTGGAGAGCCGCGAGTCGGACCGCCTCGTGCTCGTCCCGCAGACCGGCCAGGACAGCGCCGAACGCCTCCGCAGGATCGGGCCATTCCCGGTCGAACACTGCCATGGACCGCCGCCGGACCGAGAAGTCCGCATCCACGACTGCGGCGCAGAGCACTTCGCGCGCTGCCGCCCGGTCGCGGTAGTCCGCCCCGAGAGCCAGGACAGCGGCTCCACGGACCTCGGGATCCATCTCCTCTGCGGCCCTCATCACCGCCGAGAACACGCCCTCGTGCTGGGTCCAGCCCAGTGCCAGTACGCCGATCGCCAGCAGGCGGCCGGGACTGCGTTCGTCGGTCGCCGCTGCCATCACGGTGTCGAACGCCTCGGGGCGGGCCCTCCACCGGTAGGCAAGGTAGTAGAGCGCGGTCCGGTGGACGCCGGGCTCGGAGTCGATCGCGGCCTCGCGCATCACGGCGAACACCTCATCCCGGTCAGCCCAGTCACGCGCGAGAGCAGCGAGGGCACCCTCCCGCGTGCCGGCGGGACGGGTCCGGTCGGTGGCGTCGGCAAGGAAATCGGTGAACACGTCTTCGCTGTCCGGCCATTGGTCACCCAACCGCCCGATGGCTGCCTCCCGGAGCGCAGAGTCCCACGGAACGCTCGTCTGGAAGCGGAGTTCGTCCAGGTCCCGCGCGAGCAGGCTGGCGATGCCCGCCATGTCGCTCCCGTCACGGTCGGTGTCGCAGGCCACGGCGTGATACCACCTCAGGTACCGTGCCCGCCCGCCCCAGTAGCGGCTGACCGACCGGAGGGCGACGTCCGTCTCACCGGTCGTCCGGAACTCGCGTTGAAAGGCCGCCAGGACCAGCGCGTCGATGACCGCGTTGCCCTGGACCGTGAGCGAGAGGTGCCGGCTCGGCGAACCTGGAGCCGGCGCAGTCTCGAAGTCATCGCGCTCGGCCAGGGCACGGAGCGCGAGTTGCAGGCCCGCCTCCCTGACTTCCCGTCCCTTCAACCGCTGCAGGAGGTAGTGGATGAAGGCGGCCGCGTCGCGCTGCCGCAGGCCACCGACCGTGAGCAGGATGACCTCGTGCCACGCCGGATCGGCCGTGTGCCGGCCGAGGTGATCGAGCAGTTCCTCCCTGCTCCACTCCTCCTCGTTGCGCCGGTACAGGATGTCGTTGGCCGTCAGGTACTCCAGGAAGGTGCGGTGAACGAAACCGTAGACGCCACCGCCGAAGTGGGCCAGGAGGAAGTTCCGGGTGCGCAGCTGGTCCACCAGGTGGTGGGCCGCGATGTCGGCCGCGGTCCGGTCGATGTGGTGACCGGTGAGGTAGTCGGCCACGATCTCGATCAGTTCGTCATGACGGATGTAGGTGCCCGACGGCCGGTCAGCGCTGTCCTGCATCCGCCGGGCAATGCGCTCCAGGAGCCGCAGGCGCCGACTTGTCGTCAGCCACTCCACGGCCCGGGCCGCCTCGGCATCCGCCGGCCCCGGCGCGTTGAGGAACTTCGCGTCCCGGTCCCAGCGACCGATCAGCACCTCGATCGCGTGCTCGTACACCTTCCGCCGCTCCCGGGGGATGGTCCGGCCCAGACCGATCGAGGCCAGGATCGTCAACAGGAGCGGATTGGCGGCCAGTTCACCGACGGCCCGAACCTCCCTGACCGAGTCCAGCAGCCGCTGGGCGAGCCTACGGGCCTGCCCGGGCTCACCGGGGTGCGCCGCCGTGTACCAGAGGCCGACGAACTCGGTGACCTGACGCCGTTCGAGGTTCTGCAGCATCACCTGCGTGAAGCCCGCCGAGCTGAACTCGTGCGAACGGTAGCCGTACTCACGCGAGGTGACGACAATGCGGACACCTGGCCGGCTGATGGCGAAGGCGGCGATCCGCCGGGCCGTCTCGGCGCGGACCTCCGGGTCGAAGACCTCGTCCAGGCCGTCGAAGACCATCACCACCCGGCCCCGCGCCAGGATGTGTTCGAGCACCGGGCGCGGCAGCTCCATCCGGCCCTGCTCGTGCACGTGATCCAGGAAGTCCTCGAAACTCCGCTCGCGCCAGCGCTCCTGCGCGTACTGCCGCAGCTCCACGATCAGCGGAACGCAGCCCTCAAGCGGGGCCAGCTCGTCCGGGAGTCGGTCGAGCGCGCCGGCCAGTGCCAGGGCGAGGTACTTGGCCAGTGTCGACTTGCCCGCCCCCGGGTCACCGAGCACCACCAGCCGGGACACCGCACCTTCCGCCAGCACTTCCAGCACCGGCCTGGGCAGGACCGACCGCTGCGTGTCGGACAACTGCTGGGCCGCCGTGGAGTCGAGGCCGGGCGGTAGCGGACCGTCCACCAACTCACCAGCCTCGGTGAGGAGTCGGCGCAGGTCATCCGGGAGCCGGGTCTCGAACGGTCGGGTCAGCTGAGGGACGAACACCTGGCGCAGCTCGATCTGCGGCAGCTCTCCGGCCGCGTCCCCCGGCCCGAGCACGTCCAGGTTCAGCCGCCGCTGGCTCTCCCTCACCCGGGCCAGGTACCCGGCGAGCGCCTGCTCCACCTCACGGTCCGTCGGCGCGGCATCCGCGCCCGGCGGTCCGACGTGCACCGTGATCTCGTTGTGCACCACCGTCGCGTTCTCGCCGATCGCACCGTGGACCACGTCCCGGCCCACCCCGACCGCGCCGGCACCGCCGACGTCGACCCGCACCTCCGAGCCCGGCCGCCGCCCCCACCACCAGAACCGACGCCGCTCCATCCCTGCTCCTCCGCCCGACCGCCGACTGCGCCCAAGACGCTACCGGGGTAAGGGCGATGGAGGAGGACGGACTACTGAACCGGCCCGAGCATCGCATCCACGGAGAGCGTCACCGGTGCACCGACCGACTCGGGAAGAGTGAAGGACTGGCCTCGATGGCGGACCGCATGGACCCGGTACTCGCCATCGGCTGGGTCGGTGAGCACCAGGACCTTCTCGTTCGTCCGGTCGACGATCACGTAGACGGGAACACCCGCACCGGCGTAGGCGGCGGGCTTCTTCTTGAGGTCGTCACCCAGGTTGCTCGAGGTGACCTCGACGACCATCCGGAAGACGGCAGGGTCATAGCACTTGTGGGCGACCTCGTGGTCGCGATAGTCGGCGTCCACCACGGACAGGTCGGGAATCGCGTAGTCCGACGGACCTGCGGGCAGCCAGATGCCCATGGCCTGGATGAGCCGGCACTCCTCGCCGTGGAGTGGCGCGAGCGCGAAGACGAGGTCGGTGAGCACCTCGCCGTGCGGACCGTCAGCGGGTGGTGTCACGGTGATCTGGCCCCCGATGATCTCGACTCGGTGGCCGACCAGTTGGTCGGAGATCATGTCGGCGGCTTCGAGCAGCGTCGGATGCGGCTGCTCAGCTGCTACTGCGGACATGGGCGTTCCTCCCGGCTGGCCGGTGTCGAGAACACCATCGTAGGCCAGCCGCTCCGGCGGCAAGCGTTACTGCCGCCGGCCACCGGAACGAGTGAGGACCTGCGACCTCAGCGGGCGCCGAGGCGGAGGGCCGGGCGCTCGTCGATGGTCTCCTCGTCCGCGGCCCAGAGGGAGCGGACGTGGCCGAGGTGCTCGACCATGCAGCGCTCGGCGGCCGGGGCGTCGCCGGAGATCATCAGGTCGAGGAGGGTCAGGTGCTCCTCGGCCGAGGAGACGAGCTCGCCGCGCTGGTCGAGGCGGGTGAGGCCGTAGAGGCGGGAGCGCTTGCGGAGGTCGCCGACGACCTCGACCAGGCGGGCGTTGCCGGCCAGGCCGAGGACGGAGAGGTGGAACTGGCGGTCCGCCTCGAGGTAGCCGATGAGGTCGTGCTTGCGGGCGGCGACCACGATGGCCTCGGCCTCGGGGCGCAGGGCCTCCAGCTGCTCGCGGGTGGCGGTGCGAGTGACCCGGCCGACGGTGGGGACCTCGATCAGGGCGCGGATCTCGGTGTAGTCGTCGAGGTCGCGCTCCGTCAGCTCGGTGACCCGGAAACCCTTGTTCCGGACCGCCTCGACCAGGCCCTCGCGGGCCAGGTCGAGCATCGCCTCCCGGACGGGGGTGGCGGAGACGCCGAAGTCGGCGGCGAGCGCGGGGGCCGAGTAGACGACGCCCGGGCGGAGTTCGCCGGAGATCAGGGCAGCGCGCAGGGCGTGGGCGACCTGGTCGCGCAGGCGCTCCTGGACGGAGATGAGGGCGCGGGGCTTGAGGTCCGCCATGGTGTTCCTCCGGTGGGGGCTGAGCAGGACACCATTGTACAATGTCACGTTACGTTGAATACGTTGATTTGTGAATTACTTCTGTCCGGCAGCAGCGAATTGTGCGGAGGCGACCGCCAGGTCCTCCCAGGCCATGCCCACGCTCTTGAAGAAGCGCGGCCGGTCCGTCGGGACAACTGCCTTGCCGTTCACCAGTTCTGACAGGTTAGCAAGGCGGTCCCCGGGCACAGAAGGGATCAGCAGGTCCCCGGCCTCCCGCAATGCCACCGCCCGCGACTCCACGTACAGCGCGGAGCGCTCCACCAGCACCGAGTCGACCTCCCGGGCCGCCGGCTCGTGCGAGCCGACCGCCGCCACCGCGGCGTGGTCGGGGACGCTCGCGCCGTCGAAGAGCGGCTCGCGCGCCGTGGTGCAGCAGACCACCAGATCGGCCTCCGACACCGCGTCAGGGGTGCCGAGGGCGGCCGACAGCCCGAGCGAGGCGGCGTACGCGACCAGCGCGGCGGCCGGCTCGGGCGAGCGCCCGACCACCGTCACCCTGGTCAGCGGGCGGATCGCCAGCAGCGCGTCCAGGTGGGCGAAGGCCTGCGGGCCGGTGCCGAAGAGCACCAGGTGGGAGGCGTCCGGCTCGGCCAGCTGACGCAGCGCCAGGGCGGTGACGGCGGGGGTGCGCAGCGAGGTGAGCGCGACGCCGTCCAGCAGGGCGAGCGGCTGGAGGGTCGGGCCGTCCAGCAGCAGGTAGCTGCCGGTGATCCGGGGCAGGCCCCGGGCGGCGTTGCCCGGGACCACCCCCGCGATCTTGACGCCGGTGTACCGCGCCGAGGCGGCCGGCATCAGCAGCAGCTCGCCCGCCGGGACGGGGATGTTGCTGCGGGCCGGGGCGTCCTCGACGTCGAGGCCGTCGAGCAGGACGGCCGCGAGGGCGTCGACCGCCTCGGCGGGGCCCAGGGTGAGGGGGACGAACGGGAGCTGAGCGGTCATCAGAGCAGGAACCCCGTCCCGAGGGTGTCGGCCGGGTCGAGCAGGAAGCGGTGCTCGCCGGTGCGGTGGGCGGTACCGGCGACCTCGGTGATCACCCCGTCGGGGTGCTCGCCGGCCAGCCGTCCGGTGAAGACGGTACCGATGATCGACTCGTGCCGCAGCTCCTGACCGGGGGTCAGACGGCCCTCGGCGGCCAGCAGGGCGAGCCGGGCGGAGGTGCCGGAGCCGCACGGGGAGCGGTCGATCTGGCCGTCGGCGAAGACGGTGACGTTGCGCTGGTTGGGGCCCGACGCGATCGCGGGCAGGTCCTCGTGCAGGATCACGCCGTAGACGCCGGAGAGCAGCGGGTCCGAGGCGTGCCGGGTGGCCGGGTGGTCCGCCAGGGCGGCCCGGATCTCCCGGCCGACGGCGGTGAGTTCGGGCAGCCGGTCGGTGGTGACCGTCAGGCCGAGGTCGGTGGCCCGGACCGAGGCGTAGCAGGCTCCGGAGTGCGCGAGGTCGACGGAGACCGGGCCGCGCGAGGTCTCCACCTTGACGCCCCGGGCGGAGACGGCGGTGGGCACGTTGCGGAAGGTGATGCCGGTGGTGGCGCCGCCGGAGCGGTGCACGGTGGCGGTCACCCGGCCGGACGGGACGTCGATCCGCACCCGGGCGTCGCCGTCGGCGGGGGCGTCCACCAGGCCGGAGTCGACGGCCCAGGCGCCGAGCGCGATGGTGCCGTGGCCGCAGGCGGTGGAGTAGCCGTCCTTGTGCCAGAACAGCACGCCGAAGTGGGCCTCGCTGTCGTCGGCCGGCACCACGAAGCCGCCGTACATCCCGGCGTGGCCGCGCGGCTCCCGGGTGAGCAGCTGCCGGACGGTGTCCAGGGCGCTCGGCCGGGGGTTGGTGGCGGTGCCGCCGGCGCCGAGCGCGATGGCCCGGCGCTCGGCGACCGAGTCGCCCGGGATCGGCGGCAGGCCGGCCGTGACGATCCGGAAGGGCTCGCCGGCGGTGTGGTAGTCGACCGTCTCCACGCGCGGGCTCATCGCGGGCTCCCGGCGGGGAGCAGGGTGACGGTGCGCTGGGCGGTGAAGAAGTCGAGCACGGCCTGGCCCTGCTCGCGCGCGCCGTAGCCGGCGCCCTTGGCGCCGCTGAACGGGAGGTGGAAGTCCACGCCGCTGGAGGGGGCGTTGACCCGGACCATGCCGGCGTCCAGCCGGTCGGCGGCGGCCAGCGCGGTGTCCAGGTCCCGGCTGTGCACCGAGGTGGAGAGGCTCTGGGCGGTGTCGTTGGCCACCGCGATCGCCTCGTCCAGGTCGGCGGCGGGCAGCAGCACGGCGACCGGGCCGAAGAACTCCTCGGTGCGCAGCGGGTGTCCGGCCGGGACCTGCTCCAGCAGGGTGGGCTCGATGAACCAGCCGTCCCGGTCGATCCGGTGGCCACCGGCCAGCGCGACGGCACCGGCGCCGACCGCGGAGTCGACGGCGGTGGTGAGGCGCTCCAGCGCGGGCTCGTTGATGACCGGGCCGCAGACCTCGGTGAGGGCACCGGGCGCGGCGATCGCGGTCAGCGCCTTGGCCAGCGCCTCGGCCAGCGGCTCGTAGGCGTCGCCGACCGCGATCACCCGGCTGGTGGCGGTGCACTTCTGGCCCGCGTAGCCGGCGATGGCGGCGGCCAGGTGGGCGGCGGCCTGGGCGATGTCGGCGTCGGGCAGCACGATGGCGGCGTTCAGGCCGCCCATCTCGGCCTGCACCGGGACGCCGCGCTCGGTGGCGGCGGCGACCACGGCCCGGCCGACGCCGGTGGAGCCGGTGAAGGAGATCACGTCGGCGCCGGCCACCAGGGCGGCGCCCTCCTCGGCCCCGCCGGGGACGACGGTCAGCACGCCCTCCGGCAGGCCCGCCAGCTCGGCCAGGCGCAGCGCGCAGGCGGTGGCCTCGGGGGCGGGCTTGAGCACCACCGCGTTGCCGACCGCGAGCGCCGGGGCGGCCTTCCAGGTCGGGATGGCGAGCGGGAAGTTCCAGGGGGTGACCAGACCGGCCACGCCGTACGGGCGGCGGCGGGTGAGCAGCAGGCCCTCGCCGGCGGCGGGCTCGTGCACCTCGCCGGCCGGGGCGAACGGGGCCTGGGCGTAGTAGCGCCAGATCGCCACCGTGCGGCCGACCTCGCCGCGCGCCTCGACGGCGGGCTTGCCGACCTCACGGACGATCAGCTCGGTCAGCTCGTCGGCGTGCGCCTCGATCGCGGCGGCGGCCTGGGTGAGGGCGGCCGAGCGGCCCGCCGCGCCGAGCGCCCGCCAGCCGGACTGGGCGGCCCGGGCCCGCTCGATGGCCGCAGCCACCCCGGCCGCGCCGGGGCTCTCGACCTCGACCACCAGGTCGGACGGGTCTGCGGGGTTGTACGAGGTGATCACGGGGTGCCTTTCGGACGGCGGGCGAACGGGTCGGGCGGCCTGACGGTCGGTCAGAGGGGGTGGGGGCGGCGGCTGCGGACGGGCAGCGCGACCGCCCCGGCGCGGTCAGAGCAGGAAGCCCGCGGGGAACGGGTCGCTCGGGTCGAGGAAGTACTGCGCGGTGCCGGTGACCCAGGCCCGGCCGGTGACGGTCGGGACCACGGCCGGCCGTCCGGCCACCGTGGTCTCCTCCACCAGACGGCCGGTGAAGGTGGTGCCGATGAAGGAGTCGTTGCGGAAGTCCTGCTCCAGCGGGAGCTCGCCGCGGGCGTGCAGCTGGGCCATCCGGGCCGAGGTGCCGGTCCCGCAGGGCGAGCGGTCGAACCAGCCCGGGTGGATGGCCATCGCGTGCTGCGAGTGCTCGGCGGTGGAGCCGGGCGCCAGCAGCTGCACGTGGTGGCAGCTGTGGATGGACGGGTCCTCCGGGTGCACCGGGCGGTCGGCCGCGTTGATGGCGTCCATCATGGCCAGGCCGGCGTCCAGGATCTCCTGCTTGCGCTCGCGCTCGAAGGGGATGCCGAACTCGGCCAGCGGCAGGATCGCGTAGAAGTTGCCGCCGTAGGCCAGGTCGTAGGTGACGGTGCCGTAGCCGGGGACCTCGATCTTCTGGTCCAGGGCGACGGAGTAGGAGGGCACGTTGCGGATGGTCACGGCCTTGGCCGCGCCGTCCTGGACGTGCACGTCGGCGATCACCAGACCGGCCGGGGTGTCCAGGCGGACGGTGGTGACCGGCTCGACCACCGGGACCATGCCGGTCTCGACCAGCACGGTGGCCACGCCGATGGTGCCGTGCCCGCACATCGGCAGCAGGCCGGAGACCTCGATGTAGAGCACGCCGAAGTCGGCGTCCGGCCGGGTGGGCGGCTGGAGGATCGCGCCGCTCATCGCCGCGTGGCCGCGGGGCTCGTACATCAGCAGGGTGCGGAAGTCGTCCAGGTTCTGCTGGAAGTGCACCCGGCGCTCGGCCATGGTGGCCCCGGGGATGGTGCCGAAGCCGCCGGTGATGACCCGGGTCGGCATGCCCTCGGTGTGGGAGTCCACGGCGTGGAACACGTGACGGCTGCGCATGGGGGGATCTCCTCGGGGAGAGAGGGCCGGCTGCCGCCGCAGCCGGCCTCTGGTCACTTCTCGGGCTTGACGCTGTGTCAGACCAGGCCGGCCGCGATGGCCTGCTCGGTGGCGGCGCGGACGGCCGCCTCGATCTCCGGGGAGAGCGGGAAGCGCGGCGGACGGACCGGACCGCCCGGGCGGCCGGCGATGTCCATGGAGAGCTTGATGGCCTGGACGAACTCGGTCTTGGAGTCCCAGCGCAGCAGCGAGTGCAGCGAGCGGTACAGCGGGACGGCGGTCTCCAGGTCACCCGAGACGGCGGCGTGGAACAGCTTGGCGCTGGCCTCCGGCAGGGCGTTCGGGTAGCCGGCGATCCAGCCGACGGCGCCGGCCACGGCCAGCTCCAGCAGCACGTCGTCGGCGCCGATCAGCAGGTCCAGGCCCGGGGCGAGCTCGGCGATCTCGTACGCCCGGCGGACGTCGCCGCTGAACTCCTTGACGGCGACGATGTTGCCGTCCTTGTGGATGTCGGCGAGCAGCGAGGGGACCAGGTCCACCTTGGTGTCGATCGGGTTGTTGTAGGCCACGATCGGCAGGCCGGCCTTGGCCACCTCGGCGTAGTGCGCGCGGACCGCCGCGGCGTCGGCGCGGTAGGCGTTCGGCGGCAGCAGCAGGACGGAGCCGGCGCCGGCCTCGGCGGCCTGCTCGGCCCAGCGGCGGGACTCGGCGGAGCCGTAGGCGGCGACGCCCGGCATGACGCGGGAGCCGTCACCGGCCGCCTCGACGGCGGTGGTGACCACGCGGGCCCGCTCCTCGGCGGTGAGGACCTGGTACTCGCCGAGCGAGCCGTTGGGGACCACGCCGTCGCAGCCGTTGGCGATCAGCCACTGGACGTGCTCGCCGTAGGCGTCGTAGTCGACGGACAGGTCGTCACGCAGCGGGAGCGTGGTGGCGACCATGATGCCGCGCCAGGGACGGGTGGGCTCGTGCGTTGCGGACACTTGGGGGTCTCCTTGAGTGGTGAGGTGTGACATTTTATTAGAGCGGGCGGAGGACCACAAGGGTGTGGACCACCTGAGGGGATGTCAGGGGCGCGGGCCGGCGCACTCCACGGACGAGTGCGCCGCGCGCGGGGCCGTTCAGCTCGGTTCGCCGTCGGCGAGCTGGGCCAGCGGGACGGGGCAGGCGAGCGGGCGGGAGTCGGGCTTCAGCCCGCCGGCACCGGAGAGGCAGGCCACCGCCGGGCCGCACATCCGGCCCTGGCACCACCCCATCCCGGCCCGGGTGAGCAGCTTGACCGTCCGCGGGTCGGCCGCGCCGAGCTCCTCCACCGCGGTGCGGATCGCCCCGGCCGGGACCTCCTCGCAGCGGCAGACGTCGGTGTCCTCGCGCAGCCACTCCGTCCAGCCCGGGCCGGGCCGGTGCGCGGCGGCCATCAGGCCGGCGAAGGCCCGGCGGCGCTCCCGGCGGGCGCGCAGCGAGGCCGGCACCGGCGCCCCGGCGATCACCCGGGCGGCCAGTGCGCCCTCCGCGATCGCCAGGTCGGCGCCGCCGACGCCGCAGGTCTCCCCCGCCGCCCACAGGCCCGGCAGCGAGGTGCGCAGCTCGTCGTCGACCTTGAGCGCCACGGTGTCGTCCGCGGTGGTGAAGGTCTCGGCGCCCAACTCGGTGGCCAGCTCGATCTGCGGCAGCAGGCCGTGCCCGACGGCCAGCGCGTCGCACTCGATCCGCCGCTCGGTGCCGGGCACCGGCCGCCACTCGGCGTCCAGCCTCGCCACCGTCACGGCGGTCACCCGGTCGGTGCCGTGCGCCTCGACGACGGCGCTGGAGCGGCGCAGCCGGACCCTGCCGCGCAGCAGCCTGGTGCCGTGCTCGGCGCCCTCGACCAGCTTGGCCGGGTTGGCGGCCAGCGTGGTCAGGCCGCGGGCGTAGCCGAGGTAGTTCGAGGCCTCCACCACCGCGGGCACGGTGGCCCCGGCGGAGACCAGCGAGGAGGCGGCGGCCAGCAGCAGCGGGCCGCTGCCCGCCACCACGATCCGCCGGCCCGGCAGCACCAGGCCGGCCTTGAGCATGGCCTGCGCGCCGCCGGCCGTCACCACGCCGGGCAGCGTCCAGCCGGGGAAGGGCAGTTGGCGCTCGTAGGCGCCGGTGGCCAGCAGCACCGCGGCCGCCTCGACCGTCACCGCCTCGCCGCCGTGCAGCGCGTGCAGCCGCCAGGGCCGCCCGCCGGTGCCCTGCTCGGCCGTCCAGACCTGGTGCTCCGTCAGGTGGGTGACGGTGCTCGCGGCCAGCCGGTCGCGCAGCTTGGCGAAGGCGGGCCAGCCGTGGTGCAGCTTCTCCGGGCGGGCCGCGCCCAGCTCCGGCGCGGGGTGGCGGTAGTACTGGCCGCCCGGGCGCGGGCCGGCGTCCAGCAGGACGCAGCGCAGGCCGGAGGAGGCGGCGGTGACGGCGGCCGCCAGCCCGGCCGGGCCGGCCCCGATCACCGCGAGGTCGTACGGGTCCTGGAGGCCCCGGGGGTCAGACGGCGAGGTCGGCACGGCCGTGGCCCTCCTGGGTGGTGACGGTGGTGCCGGGCTCGGCGGGGATCAGACAGGTGCGCTGGTTGGGCGCGCCGTCCACGGTGGCCAGGCAGTCGTAGCAGGCGCCGATGCCGCAGAACGCGCCGCGCGGGCGCCCGTTCACCCGGGTGGTGCGCCAGGCCAGGATGCCGTTGGCCCAGAGCGCGGCCGCGATGGTCTGGCCGGGCAGCACCGGGATCGGGCGGCCGTCGAAGTCGATGGTGTGCCCCGGCTGGGGCCGGGCGCCGACCAGCTCGGCGGGGGTGCGGGCGCTCACGCGGCTCCTCCAGGGTGCGGGAAGCGGTCGGCTCGGAACGGGGTGAGGTCGAGCCCGGGGGCCTCGCCGGTGAGCTGACGGGCGATCAGCTCGCCGGTGGCGGGGGCCAGGCCGATGCCCGCGCCCTCGTGGCCGCAGGCGTGGTAGAGCCCGGGCACCCGCGGGTCGGCCCCGATGGCCGGCAGGTGGTCCGGCAGGTACGGGCGGAAGCCCCGGTAGGCGCGCTGCACCTGGACGGTGCGCAGCACCGGGAAGAGCCGGGCCGCGTTGGCCGCCAGGCGCCGGAGCACCTCGACCGAGAGGGTGCGGTCGAAGCCGACCCGCTCCCGGCTGGCACCGATCAGCACCGGCCCGGCCGGGGTGCCCTCGACCACGGCGGAGGTCTGCAGCGCCGCCGAGCCGCTGGCCACGTCGGCCACGTAGTCGGCGGCGTAGACCTTGTGCCGCACGATCCTCGGCAGCGGCTCGGTGACCAGCACGAAGCCGCGCCGGGGCAGCACCGGGAGCTCGACGCCGGCCATCGCGGCCAGCTCGCCGCCCCAGGTCCCGGCCGCGTTGATCACCACCGGGGCGTCGATCCGGCCCTGACCGGTCGTCACCCCGAGCACCTCGCCGGAGGGCGCGGTGCGGATGCCGGTGACCGTCTCGCCGAGCCGCAGGCGCGCCCCGGAGGCCCGCAGCAGGTGAGCGGCGGCCAGCGCGGGCTGGACCTGGGCGTCCTGCGGGTAGAGGAAGCCGCCGCCCAGCCCGGCGGCCAGGTGCGGTTCCAGTTCGGCGAGCCGGTCACCGGAGATCTCGGAGGACTCCACCCCGACCTTGGTCTGCTCGGCGGCGAAGCCGCGCAGCGCGGTCATCCCGGCCTCGGTGGAGGCGACCACCAGGCCGCCCTTGGGCTCGTACTCGACCGCCTCCCCCAGCTCCGCGGCCAGGGTGCGCCACAGGCCGGTGGAGTACAGGGCGAGGTCGAGCTCGGGGCCGGGCTCCTTGTCGGAGACCAGGAGGTTCCCCTCGCCGGCACCGGTGGTGCCGCCGGCGACCGGGCCTCGGTCGACGACGGTGACGCTCAGGCCGGCTCGGGCCGCGTAGTAGGCGCAGGCGGCGCCGACCACACCGGCGCCGACCACCAGGACATCGTGGGGGGATCTCGTGGACACGGCAGTAATATGTCACATGGCTTCTGCTCTGCCAAGGCCGTGGACATGACGAACGGCCCCGGTCCACTGGAAGAACCAGCAGGCCGGGGCCGTTCGGGCGAACTGACGACGGGTCAGCCGCGACAGTGTCAGGTGATGTCGTCCAGCTGCTCCCGACGGGCGGCCGGGACGGCGGACGGCAGCTCCGGTGCGGAGGAGGCGCCGATCGCCTCGGCTCCGGCGACGTCCTCGACCGAGAGGTCCAGGCGCGAGGCCTCCTCGTCGTCCAGGCCCGCGTCCGGGTTGTTGCGCAGCTTGCGCCTGTCGTTCATCAGCGCCACGCCGACCGCGACGAAGTACAGCGCGATGATCGGCAGGGCCAGCAGGATCATGCTCACCGGGTCGGCCGAGGGGGTCGCGAAGGCGGCGAAGACCGTGATGGCCATCACCATGCCGCGCCACCAGCCGAGCAGCCGCTTGCCGGTGAGGACGCCGACGAAGTTCAGCATCACCAGCAACAGCGGGAACTCGAAGCCCAGACCGAAGACCAGCACCATCCTGGTCACCACGTCGAGGTAGTCCTCGACGGTGAGGATCGAGGTGACGTCGGTGCCGGCGAAGTGGATCAGCATCGCCGCCGTCATCGGCATGATGAGGTAGGCGAAGGCGGCGCCGGTCAGGAAGAGCGGGATGCCGAAGCCCATGAAGGCCACCGTGTAGCGGCGCTCGCTCTTGTGCAGACCGGGCGCGACGAAGCGCCAGAGCTGGAAGAGCCAGACCGGGGTCGCCGCGACCACGCCACCGGTCAGCGCGACCTTCAGCACCACGGTGAAGGCGGTCATCAGGCCGATGTTCGCCACCAGGGCGCACTTGTTCTCGCCCGGCGGCGGCTTGTTGTCAGGACCGCAGGCGGGCAGCGGGGCGATCAGGAAGTCGATCACCGGGCGGTAGAAGATCGCGATCACGATCGTGAAGAGCAGGATCGCCAGGATCGACTTCACCAGCCGGTTGCGCAGCTCCCGCAGGTGCTCCGCCAGGGCCATCCGGCCCTCGGGGTCCTTGGCCGGCTTGACGGCCTTCTCGCTCTTGCTCAAGCTCGGTCCTCGACTCGGGCCGGGTCACCCGGGGCGGACTTGACGACGCGGGCCGGCTCCACCGGATCGATCGGCTCGGCGGCGCCCTCCTTGGCGGCGGCCACCGTCCGGTCCTTGAGGGACTTGCCCTCCTCCTTGAGCGCCTTGCCCTCGGCCTTCAGGATCCGCGCCGACTTGCCGAGCGACCGGGCGAGGTCGGGCAGCCGCTTCGCGCCGAACAGCAGTAGGGCGAGGACGACGATGATGAGGATCGTGCCGATCCGCATGTGCGACCACCTTTCTCCCAGGGGCAGCACTCCCCCGCTCCCGGCGATGGTAGCCCCTGCGGGTGAAGCTGCGACAACGACCGGATGCTACCTGGCCTCGGAGAACGACCCGCTGTCACCCCGTCAGGCGCTCGGCCGCCTCGGTCACCGCCCGGGAGGCCGTGCCGACCTCCCGGGCCAGCGCCCTGACGTCCAGCCAGAGCCGTCCGGCCAGCACCCCCAGCACCAGCAGTCCGGCGGTGGACAGCAGGACGGCGGCGACGACGGTCCAGGGCACTGCATCTCCTTGCTAGGTGGTTCTCAGTCGACCGGCAGCAGGCGCATGGTGCTGACCCCGGCCCTGGTCAGCGCCTCGACGATGGACTCCCCCGCGCTCTTGCGGACCGTCTGGCCGCACGCCGGGCAGCCGAAGCTGTAGAAGGTGCGCTCCCGGGTGGCGCCCAGCGCCAGCCGGAAGGCCTCGGCCGGCAGCTCCACCTTCTCCCGGCAGTGAGAGCAGTAGACCTTGAATCTGGTGCCCTCCGCGGTCACCGGCTCAGCCCTCGTAGCCCTGGAGCGCCTCGAGCGCGGCGGCCCGCGCCGACTCGGCGAGCTCCGGCGGGGAGACGATCCGGCCCTCCCGGCCCAGCCGCAGGGCCAGCGGGCGCAGGCCCGCCGGGTCCGCGCTGCGCAGGGTGATCCGCAGACCGCCGTCGGGCAGCTCCTCGGCCGAGTCGTGGGTGTAGTACTCGGCCACCCAGCGGCCGCCGGGGCCGACCTCGACCACCACCTCCGGGTCGGAGGCGGCGGGGGTGACCAGCCCGGCCGACAGGTCGCGCGGCTCCAGCCGCGGCGGGTCGGCCGGCTCGTCCAGCACCTTGATCTCGGCCACCCGGTCCAGCCGGAACACCCGGCGGTCCTCCGAGGTGCGGCACCAGCCCTCGAGGTAGGTGTGCCCCTCGGTGACCAGCCGGATCGGGTCGACCAGACGCTCCGTCATGCCACCGCGCCCGTGCGACCAGTAGCGCAGCCAGATCAGCCGGCCCTCGCTCAGCGCGCGGTCGATGTCGGCGAAGACCTGGCCCTCGGCCTCGAAGGTCACGCCGACCCGGGCCGAGGACTCGGCGCTCTCGCCGGCCGCGTCCTCGATCTTGGCGACGGCGCGGGTCAGCGCCTGCCGGTCCCGCTCGCGCAGGCCGGGCAGGCCGGCCACCGCGCGGGCGGCCACCAGGAGCGCGGTGGCCTCGTCGGCGGCGAGGCGCAGCGGCTGGGCCACGTCGTCGACGTTGTGCCACCAGATGCGCTCGCCGTCGGTGTCGATGTCGAGCAGGTCGCCGCCGCGGAAGCTGGTGCCGCACATCGGCAGCACGTTCAGGTCGTTGATCAGCTCGCGCTCGGTGATGCCGAACGCCCGGGCCACCTCGGCCACCTCGGCGCCCGGCCGCTCGCGCAGGTAGGTGACCAGCGACAGCATCCGCCGGGTCTGGTCGATCGCGTTGCTCAACTCTGCCCCTCAAGGAGACCGGCCACCGCTCGCAGCCGGTCGACGACGTCCGCCCGCAGCTCCTCGGGCGCCAGCACCACCAGGTCGGGGCCGAACTCGGCCACCTCGGCCCCGAGCCCCGGGCCGTACGGGATCTCCAGCTCGTCCCAGCCGTCGGCGCCCTCGCGGACCTCCAGCGCCTTGGTGCGCAGCGGGAAGCCCTTGCCCTGCCGCAGCCGGACGGTGGCCGAGGCGGTCGCGCCCTCGCCGCCGAACCGGGCCACCACCGCGCGCACGTCCACGTGCTCGGGCACGGTGCCGGCGAACCGGCCGGCCCGGGACTTCACCTTGCCGGTGATCCGGCTCAGCCGGAACACCCGGGCCGCCTCGCGGTCCCGGTCCCAGCCGGCCAGGTACCAGTGGCCGCGCCAGCACTCCAGCGCCCAGGGCTCCACCGAGCGCAGCTCGACGGCGGCCGCACCGGCCTTGCGGTACTCGAAGGTGACGGGCCGTCGGTCCCGGGCCGCGGTGAGCAGCGGCTCGAAGGCCGCCTCCCGGGCCGGGATCCGCGGCTCCAGCGCGGAGTGCTCGCGCTCCTCGGTGAACGGCACGCCGGCGGCGCGCAGCTTCTGCAGCGCACCGCTGGCCGCGCCGGACATCTTGGCCTGCTGCCAGACCCGGGCGGCCAGCGTGAGCGCGGCCGCCTCCTCCGCGTCCAGGGCGATCTCGGGCAGCCGGTTGCGGTCCTTGCGGGCCAGGTAGCCCATCTCGCCGTCGAGGCCGTTCTCGTCCACGTCGATGATCAGGCCGAGCTCGCGCAGGTCGTCCTTGTCCCGCTCGAACATCCGGTTGAAGGCCTCTTCGCTGCCGGACTGCCAGGCCTCCCGGTACGCCTCGACGGACTCCCGGAGCTCCTTCTTGGAGAGCGGACGTCTGGTGTTCATCAGGCACAGGGCGAGGTTCATCAGCCGCTCTGCCTTGGCGATCGCCATCGCGGACCTTTCCGGTAACGGGGTGCTTCGTGCTGGTGGTTCGTCAGCTGTCGCTGACCGTACCGGGTGGGGCGCCCGGGGGGAAAGCCGAGGCCCCACCCCGCTCGCTGCGGGGTGGGGCCTCGGGGTGACGCGGTGTCGGACGGACCGTCAGACGCCGAGCAGGTCGACCACGAAGATCAGGGTCGAACCGGCCGGGATGAGCGGGCTCGGGGACTGGTTCCCGTACGCCTTGTGGGCCGGGATGGTCAGCTTGCGCCGGCCGCCGACCTTCATGCCCTGGACGCCCTCGTCCCAGCCCTTGATGACCCGGCCGCCGCCCAGCGGGAAGCGGAAGGTCTGGCCGCGGTTCCAGGAGGCGTCGAACTCCTCGCCGGTCTCGAAGGTGACGCCCACGTAGTGGACCTCGACCATCGCGCCGGCCTTGGCCTCGGCGCCGGTGCCCTCGACGATGTCCTCGATGACCAGGTCGGCCGGCGCGTCGCCGATCGGGAAGTCGATCTCCGGCTTGGTAAGGCTCACAGCACAGCTCTTCTCGTTCGGTGATGTAACAGGGATACGTTACGCGACGACTAGTCGGCGCCGCCGACACCCGCGTCCAGGATGTCGATCACGAACACCAGCGTGGAGTTGGCCGGGATCTTCTCCGAGGCCTTGTCGCCGTAGCCCATGGCCGGCGGGATCACGACCTCGATCCGGCTGCCGATGGTCTGGCCGGTGACGGCCTTGTCCCAGCCCTCGATGACGCCGCCGCCACCGGTGACGAAGCCGAAGGCCTGGCCGCGGTCGAGCGAGGAGTCGAACTGCTTGCCGTCGGCGTAGGTCACGCCGGTGTACTGGACGACGACCTTCTCACCCGACTCGATCTTGCGGCCCTTGCCCTCGATCAGCACCGAGGTCTTCAGTTCGGTCGGCGCGGCCACGCCCGGGACGGGGGTGATGGTGGCCGGCTTCTTGCCGTTGTCCTTGACCTTGGGCATGCCCTCGGCCGGGGCGGCCATCTCGCCGCTGAGCACCGCGTCCGGCGAGGTGCCCTGCTTGATGTCGATCACGAAGACCAGGTTGTCCTTCGGGCCGACGCCCATCTGGGTGTTGCCCTGGTCGCCGAAGGCGGCGGCCGGCGGGGCCACCACCAGCAGGCGGCTGCCGGCCTTGTGGCCGGTCACCGCGTCGTCCAGGGCGGGGATCAGCTTGCCCGCGCCGGCCTGGAAGAGCTGCGGCTTCTTGTTGTCGAAGGAGTTGGCCAGGTCCTTGCCGGTGGCCCAGTCCTTGCTGGTGAAGTCGACCGTCACCCAGTCGCTCTTCTTGACCTCGGGGCCGGTGCCCTCGGTCAGCGTCTTGACCACGAAGCTGCCGTCGGGAGCGTCCTTGGGGAGCTCGATGGCGGCCTTGGTGCCGAAGTCGCCGGTGACGACCGGCAGCACCTTGGCGTCGTTCTTGATCGGCGGCACCGGGGCCTGGGTCGGGGTCGGCTGGGCCGGGGCGGACGGCGCCGAGTCGGCGGCGGCCTTCTTGCCCGAGTCCGGCTTGTTCACCATGTAGAGGGTGATCCCGCTGCCGACCAGCAGCACCGCGAGCACGGTGCCCAGGATGACGCCGAGCTTGCCGGCCGAGCCGGGGTTCTCGTCGTAGCCCGACTCGTCCATGTCCTTGCGGCGTACCGTGGAGGCGAAGACCTGGGGCTCCTCGTCCCTCTTCTCCCCGGCGGCCGGGCGGGCCTCGTCGCCGCCCCAGCCGGCCTGCTGCTTCAGGATGGCCGGGGGGACGACGATCGACTCGCCGTCACCCGGCAGCGGCCCGCCGGGCCGTGCAGCCGTCGGGTCCCCGACGCTCTTCTCAGTCATGACTCCCCATCCATCTCGCGGGCCGCGCCCTCACCGGGTCCTGACGGACACCTGCCACAGTGCGCGACAGTATGTCAGGTGGACATGAGGGCGCGGTAAGAGCCGCGAGCTTCGATTCGGTGTCAGGGGTTTCAGACCGCTTCGAGGATGTCGATCACGAAGACCAGGGTGGAGTTCGCCGGGACCGAGGACTGCGCCTTGTCCCCGTAGCCGAGCGCGGGCGGCACCACCAGCTCGACCCGGCTGCCCACCGTCTGGCCGACCAGGCCCTGGTCCCAGCCCTTGATCAGGCTGCCGGTGCCGACCTGGAGCGCCTGCGCCCCGCCGTGGCTCCAGGAGGAGTCGAACTGCTGGCCGTTGGCCCAGAGCACCCCGGTGTACTGCACCACCAGGGTCTGGCCGGACTGCACCGGCTTGCCGTCGCCCTTCACCAGCACCGAGGTCTTCAGCTCGGTCGGCGGGGCCGGCGGCCCCGGCGGGATGGTGATGGTCGGGGCGGCCTTGCCGTTGTCCTTCACCTGCGGCAGGTCGGCGGGCGGCTGGGTCATGGTGCCGCCGATGGTCGAGTCCTGCGGCAGGTCCTCCACCACGTCCAGGACGAAGACCACCGTGTCGCCGCCGCCGATGCCCAGGTTGGCGCTGCCGGTGGAGCCGAAGCCGGCCGCCGGCGGGGCCACCACCAGCAGCCGGGTGCCGACCTTCTTGCCCAGCACGGTCTGGTCGAAGGCGGGCACCAGCTGCCCGCTGCCCGCCTGGTAGAGCTGCGGCTTCTGACCGGAGTCGTAGGAGCTGGTCAGGTCCTTGCCGGTGGTCCAGTCCTTGGCCGTGTAGTTGACGGTCACCCAGTCGTTCTTGGCGACCGTGGCGCCCTCCCCTTCGATCACCGTGTTCACCACGAACTGGCCGCTGGGCTGGCCGGCGGGCAGCGTGACGGTCGCCTTGCTGCCGAAGCTCCCGGAGACCGTGGGCATCGGGGAGGCCGAGGCCACCGGGCTCGGCACCGCCGTGGCGGAGGCCGAGGCGGTGCCGGTGGCCCCCTGGGACGGCGTGCCGTCACTGCCGCAGGCGGCGATCAGGAGGAGCGGCAGGACGGCGAGCGGACCGGCGGTGCGGCGCACGGTGTTCCTAACTGTCGGTCAAGTACGGAGCGGTGCCTGCCCGCAGCGTATTGCCCGATCCGCCCGCCGCTCCGCAGGCACCCCGCTCGGCACCCGCCTACATCCCCGCGATCAGCTTCTCCACCCGCTCGTCCACCGAGCGGAACGGGTCCTTGCAGAGCACGGTGCGCTGCGCCTGGTCGTTCAGCTTCAGGTGCACCCAGTCGACGGTGAAGTCGCGGCGCTGCTCCTGCGCCTTGCGGATGAAGTCGCCGCGCAGCCGGGCCCGGGTGGTCTGCGGGGGCACCGACTTGGCCTCGAAGGTCTTCAGGTCGGTGGTGATCCGCTCGGCCTGGCCCTTGTTCTGGAGCAGGTAGAACAGGCCGCGGCGGCGGTGGATGTCGTGGTACGCCAGGTCGATCTGGGCCACCCGGGGGTTGGACATCCCCATGTTGTGCTTGGCCCGGTACCGCTCGATCAGCTGGTGCTTCATGATCCAGTCGATCTCGGTGGAGACGCTGTCGAAGTTCCCGCTGCGGACGGCCTCCAGGGTGCGGCCCCAGAGCTCCAGCACCTTGGCGATGGTGCCGGTGTTGATGCCCTTGCGGTCGGCGAACTCCAGCGCCTTGGTGTAGTACTCCTCCTGGATGTCCAGCGCGCTGGCCTCCCGGCCGTTGGCGAGCCGGACCTGGTGGGTCCCGGTGAGGTCGTGGCTGACCTCGCGGATGGCCCGGATCGGGTTCTCCAGCGTCAGGTCGCGCATCACCACACCGGCCTCGATCAGGCGCAGCACCAGGTCGGTGGAGCCCACCTTGAGCAGGGTGGTGGTCTCGGACATGTTGGAGTCGCCGACGATCACGTGCAGCCGGCGGTACCGCTCGGCGTCCGCGTGCGGCTCGTCCCGGGTGTTGATGATCGGGCGCGAGCGGGTGGTGGCGGAGCTGACGCCCTCCCAGATGTGCTCGGCCCGCTGGCTGACGCAGTAGACCGCGCCGCGCGGGGTCTGCAGCACCTTGCCCGCGCCGCAGATCAGCTGCCGGGTGACCAGGAAGGGGATCAGCACGTCGGCCAGCCGGGAGAACTCGCCGTGCCGGGCCACCAGGTAGTTCTCGTGGCAGCCGTAGGAGTTCCCGGCCGAGTCGGTGTTGTTCTTGAAGAGGTAGACGTCCCCGGCGATGCCCTCCTCGTGCAGGCGCCGCTCGGCGTCCACCAGCAGGCCCTCGAGGATCCGCTCGCCGGCCTTGTCGTGCGTCACCAGCTCGGTGACGTCGTCGCACTCGGGGGTGGCGTACTCGGGGTGGGAGCCCACGTCCAGGTAGAGGCGGGCGCCGTTGCGCAGGAAGACGTTGCTGCTGCGGCCCCAGGAGACAACGCGGCGGAAGAGGTACCGGGCCACCTCGTCCGGCGACAGGCGGCGCTGCCCCCGGAAGGTGCAGGTGACGCCGTACTCGTTCTCGATCCCGAAGATTCGACGGTCCATGAGGCATCTCTTCTCTGTTCGAGGGCCTTCCGAAACCCCGGGGCGGCCGACGGTCCGTCAAATCGCCTCGGTGGAGCGGGAGCCCCCGCCCGGGGGCTCCCGCCGCTCCCTACTCCTCGGTGCTCTCCTCGGCGGCGGCCGACTCGTCGCCCGCCAGCAGGCGGCTCAGCTGCCCGCCCAGCACCCGCTTGAACTTCCGCTTCTGGAAGCGGGTGCGGTCCAGGACCGCGACCTCCAGCTGATCCGGCGTCAGGGCCCGCGGCGTGCCGCCGTTCGGGTCCCGGGCCAGGCCGTCGACGGCCAGCTTGAGCGCACCGGCCAGGCTGAGCCCGGGCTGGTGCTTCTGGCCGAGGTAGTTGCCGATCGAGTCCGCGTTCCCGCCGACCACCACGGCGTTCTTCTCGTCCACCACCGAGCCGTCGGGGGTGAGCCGGTAGATCTGGTCGTCCTCGGGGGTGCGGCCGACCTCGGCCACGATCAGCTCCACCTCGTACGGCTTCTCGCCGACCGAGGAGAAGATGGTGCCCAGGGTCTGGGCGTAGACGTTGGCCAGCCCGCGGGCGGTCACGTCGGCCCGGTCGTAGGAGTAGCCGCGCAGGTCGGCGTAGCGCACGCCGCCGATCCGCAGGTTCTCGAACTCGTTGTAGCGGCCGACCGCGGCGAAGGCGATCTGGTCGTAGATCTCGGAGACCTTGTGCAGCGCCCGCGAGGTGTTCTCCGCGACGAAGACGATGCCCTCGGCGTAGGTCAGCACGACCACGCTGCGGCCGCGGGCGATGCCCTTGCGGGCGTACTCGGCGCGGTCCGCCATGGCCTGCTGGGGCGAGACGTAGAACGGTGTGGACACCTTGGCCGTCCCCTTCCTGGGAGGTTCGTGGCGGACTTAGAGGAGCGGGGCCTGCGGGCCGTTGGGGTGCTCGAGGCGCTGGTCGGTGATGGAGTGCGCGATCCCGGAGACCTCGGCCTCGGAGAGGCGGCGGAAGCCGTCCTCGGTGATCAGCGAGACGATCGGGAAGATCTTGCGGGCCAGGTCCGGACCGCCGGTGGCGGAGTCGTCGTCGGCCGCGTCGTAGAGCGCCTGGACCACCAGGGTGGAGGCCTGCTCGGCGGTCAGGTCCTCGCGGTAGAGCTTCTTCATCGAGCCCCGGGCGAAGACCGAGCCGGAGCCGGTGGCCGCGAAGCCCCGCTCCTCGGAGCGGCCGCCGGTGACGTCGTAGGTGAAGATCCGGCCGCGGCCGAGGTTGAGGTCGTAGCCGGCGAACATCGGGACCACGGCCAGGCCCTGCATGGCCATCCCGAGGTTGCCCCGGATCATCGTGGTGAGCCGGTTGGCCTTGCCCTCCAGGGAGAGCACGGTGCCCTCGATCTTCTCGTAGTGCTCCAGCTCCAGCTGGAACAGCCGGACCATCTCGACCGCCAGGCCTGCGGTGCCCGCGATGCCCACCGCGCTGTACTCGTCGGCCGGGAACACCTTCTCGATGTCCCGCTGGGCGATCACGTTCCCCATGGTGGCGCGGCGGTCGCCGGCGAGCACCACGCCGCCGTCGAAGACCGCCGAGACGATGGTGGTGCCGTGCGGCGCCTCGATGGTGAGGCCCTCCGGCAGGGTGCGGCGGCCGGGCAGCAGCTCCGGCGAGTGCTGGCCGAGGAAGTCGATGAACGACGACGAACCCGGGGTCAGGAAGGCAGCCGGTAGACGCCCGGTGCCACCAGTGTTGGCTTCCACTCGATTCCTTCCAGGTAGATCAACTGGCGCTGTGTGAACCGGACACTACCCGTTCTTCTTCGCCCCTCAACCACCTCGGCGGCGGCCGGTTCTCCCTGGGCGTCGAAACGGCCGTCCGATAGTCCGCGCGCGGCAACCCCGGGGGAATTCCCACGGGATTGCCGCGCGCGGCTGAGTTGACGGAGGACGGCTACTGGCCGCCCTTCTGCACGAACTGACGGACGAAGTCCTCCGCGTTCGACTCGAGGACGTCGTCGATTTCGTCGAGCACCGCGTCGACGTCGTCGCTGAGCTTCTCCTGGCGCTCCTTGAGGTCGTCGGACGCCTGCGCGTCGACCGCCTGCTCCTCGACCTCCTCGGAGGAACGGCTCGCCCGCTGCTGACCGCCGTCGGTGTCCTTGCTGGCCATTTCCCTCACCCCGCTCGCTCGGTTGGTCAGACACTATCCACCGGCCACGACATCCGCTTCCGGTTTCCGTACAACGTCCGTGCCTCGTCAGGATGATTCCCTTTTCGGGGAAATTTCACCCCTGGTGATCGAGACGTTACCCGCCGGACAGCACCCGGAGCAGGTCCTCCGCCGTCCGGCAGCGGTCCAGCAGGTCCTTCACGTGGCTGCGGGTGCCGCGCAGCGGCTCCAGGGTCGGCACCCGCTGGAGCGAGTCCCGCCCCGGCAGGTCGAAGATGACGGAGTCCCAGGAGGCGGCCGCCACGTGGTCGGCGTACTGCTCCAGACAGCGGCCGCGGAAGTACGCCCGGGTGTCCTCCGGGGGCTTGGAGACCGCCCGGGTGACCTGCTCCTCGGTCAGCAGCCGGTCGAACCGGCCGCGGGCCACCAGGCGGTTGTAGAGGCCCTTGTCGGGCCGCACGTCGCTGTACTGGAGGTCGACCAGGTGCAGCCGGGGGTTGTCCCAGTCCAGGCCGTCGCGCTGGCGGTAGCCCTCCAGGATCTCCTTCTTGGCGACCCAGTCCAGCTGCTTGGACAGGCTCATGGGGTCGTTCTCCAGCCGGTTGAGCACGTCCTCCCAGCGCAGCAGCACGTCCACGGTCTGCTCGTCGGCGTCCTGGCCGTAGCGGTCCTCGACGTACTTGCGGGCCAGCTCGAAGTACTCCATCTGGAGCTGGACGGCCGTCAGCTTCCGTCCGCTGCGCAGCTGGACGAGGTACTGCAGGGTCGGGTCGTGGGAGACCCGGTGCAGGGTCCGGACCGGCTGGTCGACGGCCAGGTCGGCGGTGATGAAGCCGTCCTCGATCATCGTCAGGACCAGCGCGGTGGTGCCCAGCTTGAGGTAGGTAGAGATCTCCGAGAGGTTGGCGTCGCCGATGATCACGTGCAGCCGGCGGTACTTCTCGGCGTCCGCGTGCGGCTCGTCCCGGGTGTTGATGATCGGGCGCTTGAGGGTGGTCTCCAGGCCGACCTCGACCTCGAAGTAGTCCGCCCGCTGGCTGATCTGGAAGCCGTCAGCGCCGCCCTCCTGGCCCAGGCCCACCCGGCCGGCGCCGGTGACCACCTGCCGGGAGACGAAGAAGGGGGTGAGGTGGCGGACGATGTCGGCGAACGGCGTCGACCGCTGCATCAGGTAGTTCTCGTGGGTGCCGTAGGAGGCGCCCTTGTTGTCCGTGTTGTTCTTGTAGAGGTTGATCCGCTGGCCGTTCGGCAGCTCCAGGGCGCGGGCCGCGGCCTCGGCCATGATCCGCTCGCCGGCCTTGTCCCAGAGCACCGCGTCGCGCGGGTTGGTGATCTCCGGGGAGCTGTACTCGGGGTGCGCGTGGTCCACGTAGAACCGGGCGCCGTTGGTGAGGATGACGTTGGCCAGGCCGATGTCCTCGTCGGTCAGCTGACTGGCGTCCGCCACGTCACGCGCGAGGTCGAAGCCGCGCGCGTCGCGCAGCGGGTTCTCCTCCTCGAAGTCCCAGCGGGCCCGTCGCGCCCGGTGCATCGCGGCCGCGTAGGCGTTGACGATCTGGGACGAGGTGAGCATCGCGTTGGCGTTCGGGTGGCCCGGCACCGAGATGCCGTACTCGGTCTCGATCCCCATCACGCGCCGTACGGTCATGCGGCCCTCCTTGCCCGGGTTCCGGTGGTGTCCCAAGACGCGCCGTCCGGCTGCGGACCCCGGGTGAGGGGCCCGCAGCCGGACGGTGGGACGGGCGTCTTACAGGTACTGACCCGTGTTGGCCACGGTGTCGATGGAGCGGCCGGACTCGGCACCCTGCTTGCCGGTGACCAGGGTCCGGATGAAGACGATGCGCTCGCCCTTCTTGCCGGAGATCCGGGCCCAGTCGTCCGGGTTGGTGGTGTTGGGCAGGTCCTCGTTCTCCTTGAACTCGTCCACGCAGGCGGCGAGCAGGTGCGCCACCCGCAGGCCGTGCTGGCCGGTGTCGAGGAAGGCCTTGATGGCCATCTTCTTCGCCCGGTCGACGATGTTCTGGATCATCGCGCCGGAGTTGAAGTCCTTGAAGTACAGGACCTCCTTGTCACCGTTGGCGTAGGTGACCTCCAGGAAGCGGTTCTCCTCGGTCTCGGTGTACATCCGCTCGACCACGGCCTGGATCATGCCGCCGACGGTCGCCTCGACGGAGCCCTCGTGCTCCTTGAGGTCGTCCGGGTGGAACGGCAGCGAGTCCTTGAGGTACTTGGAGAAGATGTCCTTCGCGGCCTCGGCGTCCGGGCGCTCGATCTTGATCTTGACGTCCAGGCGGCCGGGCCGCAGGATCGCCGGGTCGATCATGTCCTCGCGGTTCGAGGCGCCGATCACGATGACGTTCTCCAGGCCCTCCACGCCGTCGATCTCGGCGAGCAGCTGCGGGACGATGGTGTTCTCCACGTCCGAGCTGACGCCCGACCCACGGGTGCGGAAGAGGGACTCCATCTCGTCGAAGAAGACGATGACGGGCGTGCCCTCGCTGGCCTTCTCCCGGGCCCGCTGGAAGACCAGGCGGATCTGCCGCTCGGTCTCGCCGACGTACTTGTTGAGCAGCTCGGGGCCCTTGATGTTCAGGAAGTAGCTCTTGCCCTGCGGCCGGCCGGTCACCTCGGCGACCTTCTTGGCCAGCGAGTTGGCCACCGCCTTGGCGATCAGCGTCTTGCCGCAGCCGGGCGGGCCGTAGAGCAGGACGCCCTTCGGCGGCCGGAGCTCGTACTCCTTGAACAGGTCCGCGTGCAGGTACGGCAGCTCGACCGCGTCCCGGATCTGCTCGATCTGGTTGCCCAGACCGCCGATCTGGCGGTAGTCGATGTCCGGGACCTCCTCGAGGACCAGCTCCTCGACCTCGGCCTTCGGGACCACCTCGTACACGTAGCCGGAACGCGGCTCCAGCAGGAGCGCGTCGCCCGGACGCAGCGTCAGCTCGCGCAGCGGCTCGGCGAGCCGGACCACCCGCTCCTCGTCGGTGTGCCCGGTGACCAGCGCTCGCTCGCCGTCCTCCAGCACCTCCTTGAGGGTGACGATGTCGCCGATGCTCTCGAAGGCGAGCGCGTCCACGACGTTCAGCGCCTCGTTGAGCATCACCTCCTGGCCGCGGCGGAGCTCGTCGAGGTCGACGCTGGGGCTGACGTTCACCCGCAGCTTGCGGCCGCCGGTGAAGATGTCGGCCGTGCCGTCCTCGTTCCGGCTGAGGAAGGTGCCGAACCCGGCGGGCGGCTGGGCCAGCCGGTCGACCTCCTCCTTGAGGGCCACGATCTGGTCGCGGGCCTCCCGGAGCGTGGAGACGAGCCGTTCGTTCTGGGCGGTCACACCGGCCAGGTTGCTCTGGAGCTCGACGATGCGGTCTTCGAGGATCCTCGAATTGCGCGGTGAGTCGGCGAGCTTGCGGCGCAGGACGGCGATCTCCTGCTCGAGGTACGAGACCTGAGCCGCCGGGTCGTCGGAACCCCGTGCGGGCCGGCCGGCGCTGCGGTTGTAGTCGTCATCGTGGGATGCCACGGTCCTCACCTCCTCCTGGGGGAGCTGGACGACCCAAACCTACCTTCATTCCTGCCGGGTAAACCCGTAGATCAGAAAGAAGGCCGGGCGTGTCCGATCTTCGCGCTCGGATGCTGCCCCCCGTGCTGAGTGGATACCCACCGTCGGCCCGCTAATGCGGCCGACGGGTAGGCTCGGTGTCCGATCGTGACCGGGCGGTGTCCGGCGCGGTACGTGGAGTTCGCCAGAAGGAGCGGTAGGGGACATGTCGGAGACCCAGGAAGCACTGGAAGTCTGGATCGATCAGGATCTCTGCACCGGGGACGGCATCTGCGTCCAGTACGCCCCGGAGGTCTTCGAGTTGGACATCGACGGCCTGGCCTACGTGAAGGGCGACGACGACGAGCTGCGCCAGCAGCCGGGCGAGACCGCGCCCGTGCCGCTGACGCTGCTTCAGGACGTCGTGGACTCGGCAAAGGAGTGCCCCGGCGACTGCATCCACGTGCGCCGGGTGAGCGACCGGGTCGAGGTGTACGGGCCGGACGCGGACTGACGTCGGAGACGTCGGCCCGGGTGGTGGCCTGACGTCGGCTCAGGCGGTGGCGGCGGGTTCCGAGTTCTCGGTGCGGAGCCAGCCGCCGCCGGCCTTCTGCCGCCAGGAGAGCGAGACCAGCAGGTCCGGCGCGTAGCGCGGCACCTCGTCGCTGGAGTAGCCCTTGGCGCGGGCGGTCAGGGTGCCGTCGCTGCGCAGCTTGAGCTCGGTGACGGTGCGGCCCGCCGATTCCTCCAGGAGGGTCGCGGCGACCTGCGGGCGGCCGTCCTGACCGTTGGTCAGCAGGTAGACCCCGTCCGGCGGGGTGCCGTTGCCGGCGTCGCAGTGGGCGGCCAGGACGGTGCTGGGGCGGCCGTCCAGCAGGGCCGCGAAGCTGAGCGAGACCTTCACCGGGAACGGGCCGCAGTCGAGTGGCAGGACCGCCTTGGCCGGGTCCGGCGCGGCCTCCTTCGGCAGCGCGGCCGGGGCCTTGGCGGCGGTCGGTGCCGCGCCGGGGCGTGCGGCGGGCCGCACCACGCCGCCGGCCGGGGCCGCGGCCAGGCCTGCGGCGACCAGGGCGGCGGTGGCCGCCGCGACCAGCACCCAGTGGCGTATCCGGCTCCGGCCGGCTCCCGGCGCGGGGCCCGTCCCGCTCGGATCCGTTCCGCTCGGGCCCGTTCCGCTCGGATCCGTCTGAACCGTCGTCATCTGCACCGTCTCGGCCGCGCGTTCCACCAGGCAGTCCCCTCCAGGGCGGGGTGGCATGTGAGGCAGCATCATCCCACGCCCGGGCGGGTGTCAGGACCCGGCACTCCCCGTCCCCGGAACCGACGGAGGGCGTACCCCGAATGCGGGGTACGCCCTCCGGTCGTTCGGTCGGCGGTTACTCGGTCTCGGCCTTCGCGGCGGCACGGGCGGCCGCGCGCTCGGCGAGGCTCGGCTCCGGAGTGCCGTTGTCGTAGTCCTCGCCGTACGCGCCCTTGGCGGGGCGGCGACGGCGCAGCGGCGGCTCGACCCCGTCGGCCAGGCGGCGGGCGGTGAGCAGGAAGCCGGTGTGGCCGATCATCCGGTGGTCCGGGCGGACCGCGAGGCCCTCCAGGTGCCAGGTGCGGACCATGGTCTCCCAGGCCTGCGGCTCGGTGAAGGTGCCGTGCTCCCGGAGCGCCTCGACGGTCTTCGACATCTGCGTGGTGGTGGCCACGTAGCAGCAGATCAGACCGCCGGGGACGAGCGCCTTGGACGCGACGTCCAGGCACTCCCACGGGGCGAGCATGTCGAGGATGACGCGGTCGACGTCGGTCTCCACCAGGTTGTCCTGGAGGTCACCCACCGTCAGCTTCCAGGCCGGGTGCGATCCGCCGAAGTAGCGCTCGACGTTGCTCTGCGCGATGTCGGCGAAGTCCTGGCGGCGCTCGTACGAGGCGAGCATGCCGGTGTCGCCGACGGCGCGCAGCAGGTACGTGGAGAGCGCGCCGGAGCCGACGCCCGCCTCGACCACGCGGGCGCCCGCGAAGATGTCGGCCATGGCCAGGATCTGCCCCGCGTCCTTGGGGTAGATCACGGCGGCGCCGCGGGGCATGGAGAGGACGTAGTCGGGGAGCAGGGGGCGCAGCGCGAGGTACGGGACGTTCCCCGTGGTGCGCACGACAGTGCCCTCGGGGGCGCCGATCAGCTCGTCGTGGGGGAACGCACCCTTGTGGGTGTGGAACTGGTTCCCGGCCTGGAGCGTGAACGTGTAGTGGCGGCCCTTGGGGTCGGTCAGCTGGACCTGGTCCCCGACCTGGAAGGGCCCGCGTCGGCGGGTGGCACCGGTCGGTTCGGACATGACGGCAATCCTAAGGGACCCGGGGAGCGCCTCCGACCAGCGGGCCTGCGGGGGCGGCTCGGCAGCGGCTCGGCAGTGGATCAGCGGCGGTTCAGCGACGGCTCGGCAGTGGATCGGCGACGGCTCAGCGACGGTTCATCGCGGTGCTGAGGTAGCGCTCCAGGTCGGTCAGGGTGAGCACCCCGTAGACGGCGCCGTCCGGGCGGACCACCAGGTACTCGGTGGCGGGGGTGCTCCGCAGCGCGGCCAGCAGCTCCTCCCCCGACAGGTCGGTGCCCAGCCGCAGGCCCGGTTCGAGGTCGCGGGCCAGCGCGCCGACCTGGACCCACGGGCGGCGGTGCTCCGGGACGGCGTTCACCGCCGCCTCCTTGACCAGGCCGGTCGGCTCGCCCCGGCCGTCCACCACCACCATCGCCCCGGCCTCGGCCTCCCGGGCCCGCCGGATGGCCTCGCCGAGCGGGGTGTCGGCGGTGACCTGCACCGCCCGGCGGGCCAGCCCGACGGGCCGCAGGCCGGGCAGGGCCTGCTTGAGGCGGGCGTTGCGCAGGGCGCCGCCGGCGCCGTTCCAGATGATCACCGCGAGGATCGCGGCCAGCACGCTGTCGATCAGGCTGTCGGTGGTCGAACGCTCGACGCCGCCGCGGGCCCCGGCCAGCACCGGCAGCCCGATCAGCACCACCAGGGCCAGCACCCGGCCGGCCCACACGGCGGCCACCGTGCCGGTCATCGGACGGCCCGTCAGGCCCCAGACCAGCGCCCGCAGGATGCGGCCGCCGTCCAGCGGCAGTCCGGGCAGCAGGTTGAAGGCGGCCACCACCAGGTTGCTGACGAACAGTCCGGCCAGCAGCACGCCGGGCACGCTGGCCGGGCGCACCGCCAGGAAGGCCAGGTAGAACAGGCCGCCGAGGACCAGCGAGAGCAGCGGGCCGACGAAGGCCAGCCAGAACTCCCGGGCCGGGGTGGGGGCCTCCTTCTCGATCTCCGAGACCCCTCCGAAGAACTGGAGCTGGATCCGGCGCGGGTTGAGCTTCTGCCGCAGCGCGACCACGGTGTGCGCCAGCTCGTGCACCAGGACGGAGGCGTAGAAGGCCACCGCGAAGGAGAAGGAGACCAGGTAGCGGGTCCCGCCCAGCTCCGGGAGCACCTCGGTCAGCTGGCCGCCGAAGATCCAGGTGATCAGTCCGGCGATCACGAACCAGGAGGGGGTGACGTAGACCGGCACGCCGAACGGACGGCCCATCAGGATGCCGCTCGGCCGCTCCTGCTGACCCCTGCTCTCGCTCACCGCGGTCCCTTCGTCCTCGTCGTCCTGCGATGCCCGCCGTCCGGGCCCCATCGCGCCACGCTACGTGATCTCCGGCCGGTTCCGGCCGTCCGGCCCGTGCGGCGCCGTGCCGTGCTGTGCGGTGCCGTGCTGCGTTGTGTTGCGCTGCGCCGTGGCGCGCCGTGCCGGTCCTGTACCCGGTCAACGCACGGAGTGCCCCCGTCGTTGCCGACCCGTGTCCGTACCGTCGCCCGGTGGATGGGCCCCGACGGGTCGGGACGTCCGGGAGCGGCCGTGACAGTGGGGTGACGGCGGGATGGCAGCCGGGGGCAATAGGGTCATGGGTATGCAGCACGAGACCGACCGCCCCGCCGAGGCGCCCGCAGCGACCGCCGTACCCCGGCCGGCCCTGGCGCCGACCGGGCTCTCGCCCTCCCGGGCCGGGGACTTCATGACCTGCCCGCTGCTCTACCGGCTGCGGGTGATCGACAAGCTCCCGGAACCGCCCAGCTCGGCGGCCACCCGGGGCACGGTGGTGCACGCGGTGCTGGAGCGGCTGTTCGACAGCCCGGCGGCCGACCGGACCCCGGAGCGGGCCCTCGGTCTGCTCCGGCCGCAGTGGGAGCGGCTGCTCGGCGAGCGGCCGGAGCTGGCCGGGCTGTTCCCGGACGACCCGGACGGCGCGGCGCTGACCCGCTGGCTGGGCGACGCCGAGAAGCTGATCGACCGTTGGTTCCGGCTGGAGGACCCGACCCGGCTGCACCCGGTGGAGCGCGAGCTCTACGTGGAGACGGTGCTGGGCTCCGGCCTGCTGCTGCGCGGCTACATCGACCGGGTGGACGTGGCCCCGACCGGCGAGGTCCGGCTGGTGGACTACAAGACCGGCCGCGCGCCCTCGCGGGACTTCGAGGGCAAGGCGATGTTCCAGATGAAGTTCTACGCCCTGGTGGTCTGGCGGTGGAAGGGCGTCCTGCCCAAGCGCCTCCAGCTGGTCTACCTGGGCGGCGGGGGCGACGTGGTCACCTACGACCCCGACGAGGGCGACCTGCTGGCGGTGGAGCGCAAGCTCACCGCGCTCTGGGAGACCATCAACCGGGCGGTGGCCACGGGGGACTTCCCGGCCACCCGGAACCGGCTCTGCGACTGGTGCGACCACAAGGCCAGCTGCCCGGAGTTCGGCGGCACTCCCCCGCCCTACCCGCTGCCGCTCCAGCGGCGGCCGAACGAGGACGAGACCCCCGCGGCGGACGTGCTTCCGACCGCGGGGCGGACCGACGAGGGCCCCGGGCCGGAGCTGCCTCCGACCGCGGGGCGGACGAGCGAAGAGACGAGCAAGGAGTCCGAGTGACGATCCGAGTGCTGCTGGTCGACGACCAGCCGCTGCTGCGAACCGGTTTCCGGATGATCCTGGAGGCCGAGTCCGACCTGGTGGTGGTGGGCGAGGCCGGGGACGGGCAGCAGGCGCTCGACCAGGTGCGCGCGCTCCAGCCGGACGTGGTGCTGATGGACATCCGGATGCCCCGGATGGACGGGGTCGAGGCCACCCGCCGGATCGCCGGCCCCGGCCGGGACGGTCCGGCCAAGGTGCTGGTGCTGACCACCTTCGACCTGGACGAGTACGTGGTCGAGGCGCTCCGGGCGGGGGCCAGCGGCTTCCTGCTCAAGGACGTGCCGGCCGAGGAACTGGTGCAGGCGATCCGGGTGGTGGCCGACGGCGCGGCCATGCTGGCGCCCTCGATCACCCGGCGGCTGCTGGACATGTACGCCACCCGGCTGCCGTCCGGCGACGAGGCCCCGCCGCAGGCGCTCACCGCCCTGACGGAGCGTGAGCTGGAGGTGCTCAAGCTCGTCGCCCGCGGCCTCTCCAACGCGGAGATCGCCGGCGAGCTGTACGTCAGCGAGACCACCGTGAAGACCCACGTCGGCCACGTGCTGACCAAGCTCCAACTCCGGGACCGGGTGCAGGCCGCGGTCTACGCCTACGAGAGCGGCCTGGTCCGGCCGGGCGCCCAGTAGGCGGCTCTCGCGGTACGACGAAGCCCGCCCGCTCCTTGTCGGGAGCGGGCGGGCTTCGTCGTGTCAGGGGTGACGGACCGTCACCTCCACGGCGTCACTTCTTGGTGCGGCCGATCTCCCAGAAGCGGAACACGCCGGTGGTGTCCACCGTGCTGTCCACCCCGGTGATGTCGGTCCGCGAGGCGTAGAAGGCCTTGTTCTGGAAGATCGGGAGCATCGGGACGGACTCGGCCACCAGGTTCTGGACCTGGCCGTAGGCGCCGCCGGCGCTGCGGTCGGTCTGCTTGATGCTCTCCGGCAGCAGCTTCTGGCTGATCTTCGGGTCGTCCCACCCGGTGTGGAAGGAGCCGCCGTCGACCAGCAGCGGGCCGACGAAGTTGTCGGCGTCCGCGTAGTCCGGGGTCCAGCCGACGGTGTAGGCCTGGTAGGTGCCGTCCGTCCAGCCCTTCTGGAAGGCCGTCCAGTCCGCCTCCTGCTGGACGTTCACCTGGAACAGGCCGCTGGCGTCCAGCTGCTTCTTGATCTCCTTGGCCTCGGCGTCGCCCGCGCGGGAGCGGGACCAGGTGAGGGTGAACTTCACCGGGGTCTGCACCTTGGCGTTGGCGAGCAGCTTCTTGGCCTTGTTCACGTCCGGCTCGCCGTAGCGCTCGAAGAAGGCGGTGTTGTGGCCGGTGATGCCGGCCGGGACCACCGAGTAGAGCGGCTGAACGGTGCGCGCGTACACGTCGCGGGCCAGCACCTTGCGGTCCAGCAGCTGGGCGACGGCCTGACGGACGGCCACGTTGCCGGTGACGGCGTCCTTGGTGTTGAAGGCCATGAAGCGGGTCTCGCCGCTGTCGCCCTCGGCCACCTTGAGCTTGCCCGCGCCGGTCAGCTGCTCGTCCTTCAGCTTGGCGGAGGTGGCCGGGTCGAGGCTGTTGTCGGCCAGGTCGATCTCGCCGGAGTCCAGGGCGCTCTTCAGCTGCTCGGCCTCGGCGACGTAGCGGACGACGAACTTGTTGTTCTGGAGCTTGGCCTCGCCCCGGTAGTCGCCGTTGGCGGTCAGCGTGACCTTCGCCGGGCCGCCGCCCTCACCGGTCTCGATCGAGTCGATCTTGTAGGGACCGGAACCGACCAGCTTGTCGTTGGGGAGCAGCTTGTCGGCCGGGAAGACCTGGTGGTCGACGATCGAACCGGCCGCCGTGGCCAGCTTGGCCGGGAGCACCGCGTCCGGGGTGTTCAGCTGGAACTCCACCTCGAGGTCGCCCTTGGCGGTCACCTTCTCGACGGTGGCGAGCAGGCTGGACGGGCCGTTCTCGTCCGCGATCTTCTTCATCCGCTCGACGGAGAAGACCACGTCCTGGGCGGTCAGCGGGTGCCCGTTGGAGAACTTCAGACCGCTCTGCAGGGTGCACTTGTAGGTGGTGGCACCGCTGCCGACGAAGCCGCAGGACTGCGCCGCGTCGGGCTGCGGGACGGAGGCGCCCGCCGGGAACTTCAGCAGCGACTGGAAGGTGTTGTTGAGCACCAGCCAGGCCCCGTTGTCGTAGGCACCGGCCGGGTCGAGCACCTTGGTGACGTTGGTCGTCCCCATCGTGATGGCGCCCTTGTCGTCGCCGCCGCCGGAGACCACCTTCTTGGCCGAGGCGCAGCCCGCGGCCGAAGTGACGACCAGGGTGGCACACGCCAGTACGGCCAGACGGTTGGCAGAAGTCATGCGGGAACGTTCCTTCTCGGACGGACCGACGGTGAGCCGGTGGCTGCCGAATGCCGCCGCCCGGGTGAGGGCGCACGGCGGTCGGGCGTGGGTCACTGAACCCGATGAAGCGTGCCACATCGAACTTGTACGAATATCACCGGCAGTGATCACCAAACGGCCCGTCCGAGCCGAAACCTTGACGTCTTGTCAGACAATGCCCGATTCGTCCCGCACTGGCGGGACCTCGCCATCGCCGAGGGTGGGCAAAGTCACATCGGTCGCCATGCCCCTTACGCCCGGCTCATGCCAGGGCCCACACCGAGCTCACGCCCGAGGTCACACCCGGGCGGCCACCACCGAGCGCAGCAGATCGAGGTCGAGCTGCTCCAGCGAACCGATCACCGTCCGGCCCGGGGCCGGCTCGATCGGCGCCACCGAGGGCACCGCGATCACCGGGCAGCCGGCCGCCTCGGCGGAGCGGACCCCGGTCGGGGCGTCCTCCACCACCACGCAGCGGGCCGGGTCCGCACCCAGACGGGCCGCTGCGGCCAGGTACGGGTCGGGGTGGGGCTTGGTGCGGGCCACCTCGTCGCCGGCCAGCGTGAAGGCGAAGTGGTGGCGGCCCAGGCTCTCCAGCACGATGTCGATCACGTGCCGGTGCGAGGCGGAGACCAGGGCGGCCGGGATGCCGTGCGCGGCCAGGGTGTTGAGCAGCCGCTCGGCCCCCGGCATCAGCGGGACGCCGCCGGCCAGCAGGTCCACGAAGCGCTGGTTGACCAGTACCGTGAGCTCGGCCGGGGACAGCGTCACCCCGGTGGTCGAGATCAGGTAGTCGAGGACGCGGCTCATCGGACCTCCGACCACGTGCTCGCGGTCCGCCTCGTTCAGCTCGTGGCCGAGCTCGGCGAAGAGCGTGGCCTCCGCCTGCCACCAGAAGTGCTCGGTGTCGACCAGGGTGCCGTCCATGTCCAAAAGGACGGCCTGCGGGTCGAGCCCGTCGCCCCGGCCCGGCAGCTGGGTGGCGGTGGAGATCGTGGTCATGGTGGGCGTCCTTCCCGTCGGCGGGCGTCCCCGGAGATGACGCAGGCCGGTCCGCGGTGAGCGGACCGGCCCGTTCAGGGTGATCCAGGATACGCCCCGTGCGCCGGAACGACACGAACGGAACGCGGCTACCTCGTTACCTCCCGTTGAAGCGCTCGCCGTTCCCCGCGGGTCGACACGGCCGGCGCGCGCTGCCCCTCCAGACGTTCCCCGCGGGTCAATACAGCTAGCGCGCGTTGAAGTACTTCGCCTCGGGGTGGTGGATCACGATCGCGTCCGTCGACTGCTCCGGGTGGAGCTGGAACTCCTCGGAGAGCACGACCCCGATCCGCTCCGGCTTCAGCAGGTCGGCGATCTTGGCCCGGTCCTCCAGCTCGGGGCAGGCCCCGTAGCCGAGCGAGAACCGCGCGCCGCGGTACTTGAGCTGGAACATGTCCTTGACGTCCTGCGGGTCCTCGTCGCCGAAGCCCAGCTCGAAGCGGACCCGAGCGTGCCAGAACTCGGCCAGGGCCTCGGCCAGTTGGACCGAGAGGCCGTGCAGCTCCAGGTAGTCCCGGTAGGCGTTGGCGGCGAAGAGCTCGTTGGCCGCCTCGGAGATCCGGTTCCCCATGGTGACCACCTGGAGGCCGAGCACGTCCTTCTCGCCGCTCTCCTCCGGGCGGAAGAAGTCGGCCAGGCAGAGGCGGCGACCGCGGCGCTGACGCGGGAAGGTGAAGCGGGTGCGCTCGGTGCCGTCCGCGTTGTAGACCAGCAGGTCGTCGCCCTTGGAGGCGGCCGGGAAGTAGCCGTAGACCACGGCGGCCTCCAGCCAGCCCTCGGTCTGCAGCCGGTCCAGCCACATCCGCAGGCGGGGGCGGCCCTCGGTCTCCACCAGCTCCTCGTAGGACGGGCCCTCGCCGGCCCGGGCGGCCTTGAGGCCCCACTGACCCTTGAAGAGCGCGTCCTCGTCCAGCCAGGAGGAGTAGTCCGCGAACGGGACGCCCTTGACGATCCGGTCGCCCCAGAACGGCGGGGCGGGGATGCGGTTGTCCACCGCCACGTCCGAGCGGATCTGACCGAGGTTCACCTCCTCCGGCTCCTGGACCTCGACCCGGGCGTGCCGGCGCTGGCGCAGCTCCGGCAGCGCGGCACCGGGGACGCCGCGCTTGACCGCGATCAGCGCGTCCATCAGGCGCAGGCCCTCGAAGGCGTCCCGGGCGTAGCGGACCTCGCCCTCGTAGATCTCGTGCAGGTCCTGCTCGACGTAGGCGCGGGTGAGCGCGGCACCGCCGAGGATCACCGGGAACTGGGCGGCCAGCTGACGCTGGTTCAGCTCCTCCAGGTTCTCCTTCATGATGACGGTGGACTTCACCAGCAGGCCGGACATCCCGATCACGTCGGCGCGGTGCTCCTGGGCGGCGTCCAGGATCGCCGAGACGGGCTGCTTGATGCCCAGGTTGACCACGGTGTAGCCGTTGTTGGACAGGATGATGTCGACCAGGTTCTTGCCGATGTCGTGGACGTCGCCCTTGACGGTGGCGAGCACGATGGTGCCCTTGCCCTCGTCGTCGGACTTCTCCATGTGCGGCTCCAGGTAGGCCACCGCGGTCTTCATCACCTCGGCGGACTGGAGCACGAAGGGCAGCTGCATCTGGCCGGAGCCGAACAGCTCGCCGACCACCTTCATGCCCGCGAGCAGGGTGGTGTTGACGATGTCGAGGGCCGGACGCTCCGTCAGGGCCTCGTCCAGGTCGGCCTCCAGGCCCTTGCGCTCACCGTCGATGATCCGGCGCTGGAGGCGCTCGTCCAGCGGGAGGGCGGCCAGCTCCTCGGCCTTGGAGGCCGCGTTGGAGGCGGCGCTGACGCCCTCGAAGAGCTCCAGCAGCTTCTGCAGCGGGTCGTAGCCCTCGGCCCGGCGGTCGTAGACCAGGTCGAGCGCGACCTCGCGCCGGTCCTCGGGGATCCGGGCCATCGGCAGGATCTTGGAGGCATGCACGATCGCCGAGTCGAGGCCCGCCTCGACGCACTCGTTGAGGAAGACCGAGTTGACCACCTGGCGGGCGGCCGGGCTGAGGCCGAAGGAGATGTTGGAGAGGCCGAGGGTGGTCTGGACAGCCGGGTGACGGCGCTTCAGCTCGCGGATCGCCTCGATGGTCTCGATGCCGTCGCGGCGGGACTCCTCCTGGCCGGTGCCCAGGGTGAAGGCCAGGCAGTCGACCAGGATCGAGCCCTCGTCGATGCCGTACTCGGTGGTGAGCTGGGTGATCAGGCGCTCGGCGATGGCCACCTTGGTCTCGGCGGTGCGGGCCTGGCCCTCCTCGTCGATGGTCAGCGCGATCAGGCCGGCCCCGTGCTCCCGGGCCAGCGAGGCAATCCGGCCGAACCGGGTCTCCGGGCCGTCGCCGTCCTCGTAGTTCACCGAGTTGAGCACCGCGCGGCCGCCGAGCGCCTCCAAGCCGGCCCGCAGCACCTGCGGCTCGGTGGAGTCCAGGACGATCGGCAGGGTGGAGGCGGTGGCCAGGCGGCCGGCGATCTCCTTCATGTCGGCCACGCCGTCCCGGCCGACGTAGTCGACGCAGAGGTCGAGCATGTGCGAGCCGTCCCGGATCTGCTCGCGGGCGATCTCGACGCAGGCCTGCCAGTCCTGGGCGAGCATCGCGTCGCGGAACTTCTTGGACCCGTTGGCGTTGGTGCGCTCGCCGATCGCCAGGTAGGAGATGTCCTGACGGAACGGCACCGGCTGGTAGAGCGAGGAGGCGGAGGGCTCGGGCTGCGGGTCGCGGGCCACCACCGGGCGGCCCTGGACCCGCTCCACCACGGCGCGCAGGTGCTCGGGGGTGGTGCCGCAGCAGCCGCCGACCAGCGAGAGGCCGTACTCGGTGGTGAAGGTGTCGTGCGCGTCGGCCAGCTCGACCGGGCTCAGCGGGTAGTGGGCGCCGTCCTTGCCGAGCACCGGGAGCCCCGCGTTCGGCATGCAGGAGAGGCCGACCCTGGCGTTCTTCGCCAGGTAGCGCAGGTGCTCGCTCATCTCGGCCGGGCCGGTGGCGCAGTTCATCCCGATGTAGTCGATGCCGAGCGGCTCCAGCGCGGTGAGCGCGGCGCCGATCTCGGAGCCCAGCAGCATGGTGCCGGTGGTCTCGACGGTGACCTGGGCCAGGATCGGCAGGTCGAGGCCGGCCTCGGCCAGCGCGGCCTTGCAGCCGAGGATGGCCGCCTTGGTCTGCAGCAGGTCCTGGCTGGTCTCCACCAGCAGCGCGTCGGCGCCGCCGGCGATCAGGCCCGCCGCGTTCTGCTGGAAGCCGTCCCGGAGCGTCTCGTACGGGGCGTGGCCCAGGGTCGGCAGCTTGGTGCCGGGGCCGATCGAGCCGAGCACCCAACGGGTGCGGCCGTCCCGGGCGGTGAAGTCGTCCGCCGCCTCGCGGGCGATCCGGGCACCGGCCTCGGAGAGCTCGAAGATCCGGTCGGAGATCTCGTACTCGCCCAGCGCCGAGTAGTTGGTGCCGAAGGTGTTGGTCTCGACGCAGTCGACACCGACCTCGAAGTAGGCGTCGTGGACCGAGCGCACGATGTCGGGGCGGGTCACGTTGAGGATCTCGTTGCAGCCCTCGAGCTGCTGGAAGTCCTCGAGGCTCGGCTCCTGGGCCTGGAGCATGGTGCCCATCGCACCGTCGGCCACCACCACGCGGGTGGCGAGGGCTTCGCGCAGTTCGTTCGCGCGGTCCTGCTCCTTCGCGCGGTCCTGCGGGGCGGAAAAGGGGACGGCGGTGGCCATGGGGCTACTCCCTGGGTGCGACGGCTGTCGGCTATGCGACCCGTCCGTGTACGGGAGGCACGCGGTCAGGGTAGCCGGACCACGGCCAAGGTCGGGAACCCGTTCCGCATCCTGAGCGTCCGCCTTCCACGAGGAGGACGGATGATCAAGAAATTCCGGCGGACGTGGTCAGGTTCGACGCGGTGGCGGAGGGCCGCGTACTGCGCCCTGCTGGCACTGCTGCTGGGCTCGGTCCTGACGCTGCTTCCGCTCGCGACGGCGGCCGCCGCGCTGCGGATGGAGTACACCGGCGAGCCCTCGGCGCAGGCCCTGACCAGGGGACGGGACGCGGTCTGGCTCGGGCACGCCTGGGTGGACGGGCGCAAGGGGGAAGCCGACGTCACCGAGTTGACGCGGCTGCTCGCCGGGACAGGAGTGCGCGACCTGTACGTGCACACCGGGCCGCTGGAGCACGACGGCTCGCTCCCGGCCGAGCGGTATCCGAGGGCGCGTCAGTTCGTCGACGAGATGCACCGCTTGCTACCCCGGCTGCGCGTCCAGTCCTGGCTGGGCGATGTCGTGCGGCCGGAGAAGGAGGGGCTCGATCTGGACGATCCGACGGTGCGCGGCCGGATCGCCGGGGCGGCCGGGCAGGTGCTGGACCTCGGCTTCGACGGGGTGCACTACGACCTGGAGCCGGTGCGCTCCGACTCGGCCGGCTTCCTGGACCTGCTGGACCGGACCCGGGCGCTGACCTCCGCCCGGGGCGTGCCCCTCTCGGTGGCCTCCCCGCAGATCGACCCGCTGCCCGGGCTGCACCGGCTGAGCACGGCCGCCTTCGACCACGGCAAGTGGTGGTCCCAGGCGTACTTCGCGGACGTCGCCGGGCGGGTGGACCAGATCGCGGTGATGTCCTACGACACCGCGATGCCGACGGAGTCGCTGTACGGCGGCTACGTGGCGCAGCAGACCGAGCTCGCACTGGAGGTGACGCCCCCTCAGGTCGACCTGCTGATGGGGCTGCCCGCCTACTGGGACGACACCTTCGGCCACCGGGGCTCGGCGGAGACGGTGGCGGCCGCCGTGCGGGGCGCCCGCTTGGCACTGGGCCGGGAAGCACCGGGACGGCAGGCCTTCGGGCTGGCGCTGTACGTGGACTTCACCGCCACGCCGGAGCACTGGGCGGCCTACCGGTCGGGGTGGTGCTGAGGGCCGAGGGCCAGCCAGGACCGGGGCGGCGGACGGCGGGCGGGGCCGGTGTGCTGACATCGGGTCAACCAGACCCACCCGAACGGATGGTGACCGCGTAACAGCGGAGCGTCTAGCATGATTCGCGCACGACCGTCGGCCCGGGGAGGAGTCCCGATGGACACGGTGATCGTCCAACTGCCCGGCCGCCCGGGGGCGGCGCCCTCGGAGCGGCCCCCGCTGCTCCGGATGGGGCCGGGCGAACAGGCGGACTTCGGTCGTGGTGCGCCCGACTGCCCGGTCGTGATCGAGCTGTCCGACCAGGGGGTCTCCCGGCGGGCCGGGGAGATCATCGCGGCGGAGGACTACTGGCGGCTCTCCAACTTCAGCCCCACGGCGACCTACGTGGTGGAGAACATGGAGGGCGCCGGCGAGCACCTGAAGGTCGCCCCGGGGCGGCTCGGGGCACCCGTGCCGTTCGAGTTCGCCCGGGTGGTGCTGCCCTCCATCGGCGGCTCCACCGAGTTCAAGGTCTTCGCCCCGCAGCACGCCTACCTGGACGGGCCACCTGACCACCAAGGCGGCGAGCACACCGTCAGCCCCTTCGCCCTGGACCCGACGGCGAAGTACTTCCTGGTACTGCTGGCCCTCTGTGAACCGCGCCTGCGGGACCCCTCGGCCGCCGCCGTGCCGGGGGTGGGCGACGTGCTGGCCCGGCTCCGCGTCCTCCCGGCCGGACGCGGGCTGACCCGGTCCGCCGTCAACTACCACATCGACTACCTGGCGGAGACCAAGCTGCGGCTGCGCGACTGCGAGGACGGCGGGCGGACCGGCCGCAAGCGGGAGGAGCTGGTCTCGCTCGCGCTCCGCTTCGATCTGGTCCGCGAGGAGCACCTCGTGCTGCTCAACCCACCGGTGGCCCGGCCTCGGGCCGGCTCTCCCGCCGCACCGGCCCTCCGGCTCGGCTGAGCGGGCGGAGTGCCGATGCCGACCGAACCCGGCCAACTCGAGGTACCGACGGGCTATCTGGTGGCCGGCTGCCGGATCGGGCCCCTGATCGGTACCGGGGCCTGGGGCCGGGTGTACGCCGGCACCTGTGAGGCGGACGGCATGCCCGTTGCGGTGAAGCTCCTCCCACCCGGGCGGCTGACCCCGGGTCAGCGGCGGACGATGGCGGAACTCACCCGGCGCGAGGTCCGCTTCAGCCGACGGGCCGACCACCCCCATCTGATCCGCACCCTGGCCGTCACCACCGTGCGTGACCCGACCTGCCCCGCGCTGGACGGCGCCGTCGCCCTGGTGATGGAGCGGGCCGAGCTGAGCCTCCAGCAGCTCCTCCAGGAGGCCGTGCCCGGACGCTCCCTCCCGGGCGTCGGGAAGATGCTCGGCGAGCTCGCCGCCGGGCTGGCCCACATGCACGGCCGGGGATGGGTGCACGGCGACCTGAAGCCGGGGAACGTGCTGCTGATGCCCACCGGCGACATCAAGCTCGCCGACTTCGGCCTGACCACCGAGCTGGAGGGGACCCACGCCTACGCCCCGCCGCTGGGCTCTCTGGACCACGTGCCCCCGGAGTGGTGGTCCCAGCGATCCGGACCACGCGGCGTCCAGCTCCGGCCCAGTGCGGACGTCTGGGCCTTCGGCGTCCTGGCGCATCAGGTGCTCACGGGCGGGCTGCACCCCTTCCTCGGCGCGACCGCACGGGCCAGGGCCCTGACCGCCCAGGCCTACGCCCGGGGCAGTGCACCACTGCGGCTCGACGAGCGGCTGCCCGACGGCTGGCAGGCACTGATCGCCGACTGTCTGACCGTCGATCAGGCGCTCCGCCCTACCGCCGCTCGCCTGGTGACACGGCTGAGACTGCTGCGTTCTCCCCCTCCTCCCCGACGGTGGCGTCGGATCGGTCTGCCCCTGGCCGCAGCGCTGATCGCGGCCGTGCCGGCTGTCCACTGGGCCGGTCTGCCGGACCGGGCCGCCGGCCCCGCTCCCCCACCTCCGGCCGCCGGTGCGGTTTCGGACCCGGCGGCGCGGCCCTCCCCCGGCGGAACCGCTGCCTCCGCCGCGTCCGCCCCTTCCGACCCGTCCGCCAGGGCCGGCGCCCTCCCCTCCGATGCCGACGTGCCCGCCGCCCTGCGCGAGCCCATCGACCGGGCAGCCCGGCGCTGCCCGGAGCCCGAGATCACACCCGCGCTCATCGCCGCCATACTCAAGGCGGAGAGCGGCTTCGACGCGCAGGCTTCACGCCCTCGGACCGAGGAGTACGGGATCGCGATGTGGACCCCGTCGGTCTTCAACGCCTGGGCCCAGGACGGTGACGGTGACGGCCGGAAGGACTACATGTCGGCTCCGGACGCGATCATCACGATGGGCAACTACGTGTGCTGGCTGGACCAGCAGTTGAAGCGGCGCGGAGTCCGCGGTGACCTGCCCGCCCTGGTCACCGCGGGCTACCGCACCAGCGACAAGACCGTGGCCGACACCGGGGGCGTCCCTGAACGGGTGCGCCCCCACGTCGACCTCGTCCTGCGCTACCTCGCGCAGTACGGGGGTTGACGTGCCGTCAGCCCGTCGGCTGAGCCGTCAGCAGTAGGGCAGGCCCGGGACGGGCTCGTCGTTGCCGCCGCCGGAGAGGTAGATGACGTTGACCCAGACGCCCTTGTTGCCGCTGTCGTCGTCGGTCTTGGCGTACCACTTGTTGTAGTACGGCCCGTCCGACATCCGGGTGCCGACGGCCTGGCAGTAGAAGTAGTTCGTCCCGGCGTTCAGGGTGCCGGCGCGGACGTTGTTCTCCCAGTACGTCGGGGCGGTCTTCCAGACGTTGCAGTTGTACTTGCCGCCGCCGATGCCGTAGCAGCCGCTGGCGGCCTCGGCGCTGACGGTCGTCGCCCCGAGGGTGGCGGCGCCCAGCGCCAGCGCCGCGCCGGCCATGACCAGCCTGCGTACTCCGAGTGCACCGAACATGAGGATTCTCCTTGCTCTGCTCTCTCGGCTCGGGGTCTCCCGCGCCGAGATCAGAGAATCACCGGGACGAATCCACCGGTACCTGACATTCGTCAGGGTCACAGACGCGACGAGCAGGCCCATGATGGATCGTCAGAAGGGTCCTCCGCCCTTCAGACCGGATCGGCCGGATCGGCCGGATCGGCCGGGTCAGACGGATCGGCCGGATCGAGGGGGGTGCGATGGAGCGCGATCAGCAGACGCCAGCAGTGGGCGGCCAGTTGGGCGGGGGTGCCCGGGAGCTCGCCGTGCACCCAGTCGGCGAGCAGTCCGGTGAAGGTCGCCGCGACGGCGGTGGCGACCAGGGCGGCGTGCGGGGCGCCCGCCAGCTCGCGCTCCCGGCGGCTGTAGGCACGCAGCTCACGGTGCATCAGCTCACCGAGCGGGCCTCCGCCGCCGGGGGTGAGCAGGGTGCGGTAGAGCGGGCCGTGCCCGGCCAGCACGGCCAGGAAGTCCGCCAGGGGCGGCGGGGGCGAGGCCGGGTCGGGCACGCCGCGCCAGGCGTGCAGCGCTTCCACGCCGTCCCGGACGACGTCGGCGCAGGAGTCCACCGCCAGCGACTGCAGGTCGGGGTAGTGCACGTAGAAGGTGGCCCGCCCGACCCCGGCCCGCCGGGCGAGGGCCGCCACCCCCAGCTCCTCCAGCGGACGCTCGGCGCACTCGGCGAGCAGGGCGGCCCGGAGCTTTGCCCTGGTCCGCTCGGCCCTGGGGTCGGGACGACCACTGGGTCCGACGCCCGGGCCGACCACAGCGCCGGTCGCGGTCCGGCCCTCCGCATGCGGATCCGGGCGAGGGCCGGACCGCGCCCCGGGCTGGGCATCGGGCCGAGAGCCGGCCTGATGACCGGCTTGCCGAGCGGGCTGACGGCCGGGCTGGGCACCGGACCGCGGACGAGGGTCGGTCATCCCGCGACCAGCACCGCAGTGAGGGCGAGCGCGCCGGGCAGCGCCTGGGCGACCAGGATGCGGCGGTTGGCGGTGGCGGCACCGTACAGACCGGCCACGACCACGCAGCTGAGGAAGAAGACCTGGACCCGGAAGCCGGTCGGGTCCGCCGCCACCAGACCCCAGACCAGACCGGCGGCGAGGAAGCCGTTGTACAACCCCTGATTGGCCGCCAGCGGCGCAGTGGCCTTGGCCATCGCGGCGTCGAAGCCCGAGAGCCCGCGGCCCGGCGCCCGCTCCCAGAGGAACATCTCCAGCACCAGGATCCACATGTGCAACGCGGCCACCAGACCGACCAGGACGTTCGCGAGGAGGTTCACGTCAGGCTCCCTTTCATGGACGACTGTCCAGCAATTATAGACAGCTGTCCATGAGTGTCCAAAACCGACTGGGTCGCCAAGGGTTCCCCGGGATAGGCTCGACCGCTCCTGGCCCACGCTTCAAAGCTCGTAGGCTGGGCAGGTAGGGACCATGGAACGTCCGGAGGGAGACGCTGGGTGATCGAGCTGGAAGATGTTCCCGAGTTGATCGACCCGGTGATGGTCTGCGCCTTCGAAGGCTGGAACGACGCAGGTGACGCGGCCTCCGCCGCCGTAGGGCACCTCGACTCGACCTGGGGCGGCAAGGTCTTCGCGGCACTGGACGCCGAGGACTACTACGACTTCCAGGTCAACCGACCGACCATCTGGCTGGACGGCGGGGTGCGTCGGATCACCTGGCCGACCACCCGGCTCTCGGTGGTCCGGGTGACGGAGCCGCGCCCGCGCGACCTCGTGCTGGTCCGCGGCATCGAGCCCAGCATGCGCTGGCGCTCGTACTGCAACGAACTGCTCGGCTTCGCCCATGAGTTGGGCGTCGAGCTGGTGGTGATCCTGGGCGCCCTGCTGGGCGACGCCCCGCACAGCCGGCCGGTCCCGGTGAGCGGGGTCACCTCGGACGCCGCGCTGGCCCGCTCGCTCGACCTGGAGGAGAGCCGCTACGAGGGGCCGACCGGCATCGTCGGCGTGCTCCAGGAGGCCTGCGCCCACGCCGGTGTCCCGGCCGTGACGCTCTGGGCAGCAGTGCCGCACTACGTGGCTCAGCCGCCGAACCCGAAGGCCACCCTGGCCCTCATCAACAAGCTGGAGGACCTGCTCGACCTGCGGATCCCGCCGGGCGAGCTGACCGAGGACTCCCGCGCCTGGCAGCTCGGAGTGGACCAGCTGGCTGCGGAGGACAGCGAGGTGGCGGAGTACGTCCAGCAGCTGGAGGAGGCTCAGGACACCGCCGAACTGCCGGAGGCGTCGGGAGACGCCATCGCCCGCGAGTTCGAGCGGTACCTCAGGCGTCGGGACAACCTCGGCCCGACCGGCGAGAAGCCCGTCTCCGGCCACGCCACCGAGCCGAAGAACCCGCAGGACGAGGACCAGTGACGGCCGTCGTCGACCGGCCGTCGTCAACCGGCCGACGCCCAGCGACCGACAGCGACCGCAGGAGCACCGACGCCCGTAGGAGCGCCGACGCCGAGCACGGGCGTTGACGGGACGAGCATCTGACGAAACGACAGGGTCCGCACCACGACGAGAATCTCGAAGCGGTGCGGACCCTGTCCCGTCCGATCCCTAGAGCGCCACGCCCAGCAGGGCGTCCACCGTCCGGGAGACCAGGCCCGGGGCGCCGATGTCGGTACCACCGGTCTCGGCCTGCCGGTCGGCCCAGCGGTCCACGGCGGCCAGTGCCGCCGGAGCGTTCAGGTCGTCGGCGAGTGCGGCACGGACCTCGGCCAGCAGTTCCTCGGCCGACGGGCCGTCAGGCCGGGAGACCGCGGCACGCCAGCGGGCGAGCCGCTCCTGCGCCTGGTCCAGGTCGTCCTGGGTCCACTCCCAGTCGCTGCGGTAGTGGTGGGCCAGCAGCGCGAGCCGGATCGCTGCCGGGTCGACACCCTCCCGGCGCAGGGCCGAGACGAAGACCAGGTTCCCGCGCGACTTGGACATCTTGTGCCCGTCGAGCCCGACCATCCCGGCGTGCACGTACGCCCGGGCGTAGGGGTGCGCACCGCTGGCGACCTGGGCGTGGGAGGCGCCCATCTCGTGGTGCGGGAAGGAGAGGTCGCTGCCGCCACCCTGGATGTCGAAGCCCATGTCCAGGTACTGCAGCGCGATGGCCACGCACTCGATGTGCCAACCGGGCCGGCCGTGGCCGAGCTCGGTGTCCCAGGCGGGCTCGTTCGGGCGGGCCGAGAGCCAGAGCAGGGCGTCCAGCGGGTGCTTCTTGCCCGGGCGCTCCGGGTCACCGCCGCGCTCGGCGAAGACCGGGACCATCTCCTCCCGATCGAGGCCGGAGACCTCGCCGAAGTGCGGGTCGGACTCGACCGAGAAGTAGATGTCGCCGTCCAGCTCGTAGGCCGCACCAGAGGCGAGCAGCTTCTTCACCAGCGGGACGATCCACGGGATCGACTCGACGGCGCCGATGTAGTGGGCCGGGGGGAGCATCCGCAGCGCCGTCATGTCCTCACGGAACAGGGCGGTCTCACGCTCGGCCAGCACCGTCCAGTCCTGACCGGTCGCCACCGCCCGCTCCAGCAGCGGGTCGTCCACGTCGGTGACGTTCTGGACGTACAGGACGTCGTGGCCGGCGTCCTTCCAGACCCGCTGCACCAGGTCGAAGGTGTTGTAGGTGGCGGCGTGGCCGAGGTGGGTGGCGTCGTAGGGGGTGATGCCGCAGACGTACAGCCGGGCGGTCGGCCCCTGCGGGACCACCTCCCGGACACTGTTCGTGGCGGTGTCGTGGATGTGGAGGGGAAGCCCCTGACCAGGCAGGGCGGGAACCTCGGAGGCGGGCCAGGAATGCATGGCTCGACTCTAACCTCGCGATCATTTGAAAGGCTAACCAGTACGCGAGATCGGCCGGATTGCGTTCGCTACCGGTTCGCCCCGCGCCCACCTGGGAGCCTCGTACCATTCCCCGTGCCGGCGCCCCGGGCCGACCCGAGCGCAGGCCTCACACGCGCCGCATACGCACCGGGCGCGCACCGGACGCGCGCTGAACACACCAACCACGCGCGCCGGGTGCACCCCGGACTCGCCCCGGTCTCAGACCGGCGGCCAGGGGATGGACGGCCAGTCGGGCGACGGCTCCGGGTGACGTCCGCCACGCACCAGCGCGGCGACCCGGGCCCGGGTCGCGTCCAGTTCGACGGGCGTGATCAGCGGGCGAAGGCTCTCTCCGAGTGCGCCGTCCAGGGCACCGGCCAACTGGCCGAGCACCTCTGACGCCTCGTCCGGCAGCGGCTCGCCGGCCCAGCCCCAGAGCAGGGTGCGCAGCTTGGCCGGTTCCGCGAAGGTCACGCCGTGGTCGATGCCGTACAGCCGGCCGTCCGGAGCGGTGATCCAGTGGCCGCCCTTCCGGTCGGAGTTGTTCAGCACCGCGTCGAGTACCGCCAGACGGCGCAGCCGCTCGTCGTCGCGGTGCACCAGCAAGGCCGTCCGCCCGCCGCCCACGTCCGCGCGGACGATCGGGAGCCAGCCGGGTTCGGGGCCGGCCGGGTCCTGAAGGTCGATCAGTTCCTCGGCCTCGTCGTCCGGTTCGATCCAGAGCTGCACCGTGCCGGGCCCGGCCTGGCCGTCCCGCATCACCGTGGGCGGCACCAGGCCCCACCCGGTGGCGGCCGAGACCAGGAAGGAGGCCTCTTCCCGCCCGGCCAGCGTGCCGTCGGGGAAGTCCCACAGCGGCCGCTCCCCCGCGACCGGCTTGTAGGCGCAGGGCACGGTCAGGCCGTCCAGGGTGACGGTGCAGTAGAGCACGGCGTTGGAGGCGCTGGTGACCCGGCCGTGCACCTCCAGTTCGCCCGAGCGGAGCAGTTCCAGTGCGGCCTCCGGGTCGGCGGCCAGCGCGGCGCTGACGGCCGGGTCCGCCACCGGTACCTCGATCTGCTCCTCGATCTGCCCCTCGGCCCGGCCCTCCGCCGCAGCCGACTCCGCCATCGACTCGGCAGCCGCGACCGACGCCGACTCCGGCTCCGTCGCCGTCCGATCCGCCTGCGGTCCCGCCCCGCCCGTGCGCTCCACGGTCAGCGCCGGTACCCGTTCGCCCGGGGGCAGAGGTGGCCCTCGGGGTCGAGCGGCAGGTTGCAGAACGGGCAGGGCTTGCGGCCGGCCGCGACCAGGTCGAGTGCGCGCTTGGCGAAGACGCGGGCCATCGCACCGCTGAGCCGGACCCGGAGCATGTCGGGGCCGTTCTCGTCGTCCTCGTCGTCGTAGTACTCGGCCTCCGCCTCGGCGGCGTCCTCCTCGGTCTCGACCACCGCCTGGGCCTCGACCACCAGGCACTCCTCGACGCTGTCCCAGGCCAGCGCCATGGTGCCGACCCGGAACTCCTGCTCCAGCGGGAGGTCGAGCGGCGCCGTGTCGATCAGCTCGGCCGGTGCGGACTGCGGGATGTCCGCGTCGCCCCCGCTGCGCCTCAGGGCCTCGTCGAGCACCTGCTCGACCCGTTCCGCGAGCGCGGCCACCTGGGCCTTCTCCAGCAGTACGGAGGTGATCCGACCCCGCGCGCTGGCCTGGAGGAAGAAGGCCCGGGCCCCGGGCTGGCCGACGGTGCCCGCGACGAACCTCTCGGGCTGGTCATAGAAGTGGACCTGACGGGGCACGTGCTCGCTCCGGGTTCTGGAATCTGGCGCCGTGGCGCCGTGGCGATCTGGGACTGGCCATCTGGGACGTGGCGGGTGTCGCGCTGTGGATCGTGGTCTCACCGGCCACCCTACGGCCTGCGCAGCCCAGTTGGGGCAGGCCGGGTGCCGCTGCGTCAGATGGAGGGGCGTGCGCCGTCACGTCGACGGGCCACCGCCGCCGTCACCCGCCACGCGCCTCCCGCCGCGCCCTTCGCGCCGCACCGTTCCCGCCCCGGCCGTCACGACGCCTAGCGGACTCCGGTGTCCCCGCCGACCACGGCGTCCCCGTTGCCGCCGCCACCGCCTCCGCCCTCGGCCGGGGGTCGCGGCGCGAGCGAGGCCAGACTCCCGGTGTCCCCGACCCGCAGCACGAACGGCCGCTGCGGGGTGTAGCGGATCGCGGTGACCGAGCACGGTTCGACCGAGATCCGCTGGAAGTGGTCCAGGTGCAGGCCGAGCGCGTCCGCCACCACCGCCTTGATCACGTCGCCGTGCGAGCAGGCGACCCAGACCGCGTCCGGCCCGTGCTCGGCCTCGATCTTCTCGTTCCACTCCCGCACGGCGTCCACCGTCCGGTGGCTCAGCTCCCGCAGCGACTCGCCGCCGGGGAACACCGCCGCCGCCGCGTGGTCCTGGACGGTGCGCCAGAGCGGCTCCTTGGCCAGCTCGGCCAGCGGCCGCCCGGTCCAGTCCCCGTAGTGGCACTCGCCGAGTCGCTCGTCCACGGCGGCCGGGCCGAGCTCGGGGCGGCCCCCGAGCAGCGGGGCGAGGGTCTCGGCGCAGCGCTCCAACGGGCTGGAGACGGCCTTGACCAAGGGGATCCCGTCCAGCCGCGCGGCCAGCCCGGCGGCCTGGGCCCGGCCGGTCTCGTCGAGGTGCACGTCGGGCGTCCAACCGGCGAGCACCCCCGCCGTGTTGGCGGTGGAACGGCCGTGGCGGACGAGCAACAGGGTCGGCATGGCGTCAGCGTACGGCCTTCCGGCGGCCCACAGGCTCGGTATGGTGCACTCCTCGGGCCGCAACGGGGCGGCAGGCACCAGAATGGACCGCATGATCGTCGACAGCGCCATATACCGCGCAGGCCGTCGCACCCCGGGCCCCGAGGACCTCTCGGACGCCCTGGCGGCCGCCCGGAAGGCCGGAGACGCTTTCGTCTGGCTCGGCCTGGTGGAGCCCACGACCGGCGAGCTGGACCTGGTCAGCGAGGAGTTCGGCCTCCACCCGCTCGCCGTCGAGGACGCCGTGACGGCCCATCAGCGCCCCAAGCTGGAGCGGTTCCCCGGCTCGGCCTTCATGGTGCTCAAGACCCTCGGCTACCACCCGGACGGGCACACCGTCTCCACCGGCGAGGTGATGCTCTTCCTCGGCGACTGCTACGTGATGACGGTCCGGCACGGCACGGACAGCCCGCTCGCCGGCCTGCGCTCCACGCTGGAGAAGGAGCCCGAGCTGCTCGCACAGGGCCCGGCCGCCGTGCTCTACGCCGTCGCCGACATGGTGGTGGACCAGTACCTGGAGATCACCACCGCGCTCCAGGGCGACCTGGACGACCTGGAGGCCGAGGTGTTCGCGCCCGGCCGCCCGGTCCGCGGGCTGGCCGAGCGGATCTACGCCTTCAAACGGCAGGTGACCGGGGTGCGGAAGGCCACCGTCCCGCTCCAGGAACCGCTGCTGCGCCTGGCCTCGGGCACCGTGGAGTCCGTCCCCGCCAAGCTGCGGCCGTACTTCCGCGACGTGGCCGACCACCTGACCCGGGTCAACGAGCAGGTGGACGCGCTCGACCGGTTGCTCTCCGACATCCTGAACGCCAACCTCGCGCAGGTCAGCGTGCAGCAGAACAACGACATGCGGAAGATCTCGGCCTGGGCGGCGCTGGCCGCCGTGCCGACGATGATCGCGGGCGTGTACGGGATGAACTTCGAGGACATGCCCGAGCTGCGCCAGCCCTGGGGCTACCCGGCGGCGGTCGGGGTGATGGTGACGATCTGTCTGGTCCTGCACCGGGTCTTCAAGCGCAGCGGCTGGCTGTAGCAGCGCCGGAGCCACCTGATCCGCCGAGCCCGCCGGAGCCACCGGGCTCGGCGGACTCGGCGGACTCGGCGGACTCGGTGCGGGACCCCGGGCCGGGTCAGGCGAGTCCGGCGCGCTCCAGGGCCTCGACGCCGGTGCGCAGGGCGGTGATCCGCTCCTCCAGGGTGAAGCCGGCCGGGGCGAGGGTGAGGGTGGTGACGCCCGCGTCGGCGTAGGCCTGCATCCGGTCGGCGATCCGCTCGGTGGTGCCGAGCAGCGCGGTGGAGTCGATCAGGTCGTGCGGGACGGCGGCGGCCGCACCCGCGTAGTCCTTGGCCAGGTACTTCTCCTGGATCTCGTCGGCGGCCTGCTCGTAGCCCATCCGCCGGGCCAGCTGGTTGTAGAAGTTCTTCTCCTTGGAGCCCATGCCGCCGACGTAGAGGGCGGTGTAGGGGCGCTGCACGTCGGCGGCGGCCTTGACGTCCTCGCCGACCGAGATGGCGACGGTCGGGCAGAGGTCGAAGCCCTCCAGGGTCTGCCCGGCCTTGGCCCGGCCGGCCTTGAGCGGGTCGAGGGAGAGTGCGGCGTGCTCGGGGGCGAAGAAGATGCCGAGCCAGCCGTCGGCGATCTCGCCGGTCTGCTCCAGGTTCTTCGGGCCGATCGCGGCGATGTAGAGCGGGATGTGCTCGCGGACCGGATGCACCGTCAGCTTGAGCGGCTTGCCCGGGCCGCCGGGCAGCGGCAGGGTCCAGTGGGCGCCCTCGTGGCTGAGCCGCTCGCGGGACATCGCCTTGCGGATGATCTCCACGTACTCGCGGGTGCGGGCCAGCGGCTTGTCGAACTTGACGCCGTACCAGCCCTCGGAGACCTGCGGGCCGGAGACGCCGAGACCGAGCCGGAAGCGGCCGCCCGACAGGGTGTCCAGGGTGGCCGCGGTCATGGCGGTCATCGCGGGGGTCCGGGCCGGGATCTGGAAGATGGCGGAGCCGACGTCGATCCGCTCGGTCTTGGCGGCCACGTAGGAGAGCACGGTGGCGGCGTCCGACCCGTACGCCTCGGCCGCCCAGCAGACCGAGTAGCCGAGCCGGTCGGCCTCCTGGGCGACGGCGATGTTGTCGGCGTCCATGCCGAGGCCCCAGTAGCCGAGATTGATGCCGAGTCGCATGGGATGGCCCTCCGGAGGGGTGTCAGGGGGTACGGGGTACGGGGGTGCGTGGTGGCCCGGCCGCCCGACGGCGAGCCGCTGGACGGAGCGTAGCCGGTCAAGCTACCCACCGGTAGGTACCCGCACGTGTCGCCCTTCGGGTCCGCGCGTGTCGCCCGACAGGTCCGCGCGTGTCGCCCGGGAACACACGCGTGTCGCGCTCCCGGCACGTCGGCGCGGCGGCCCGGGCCAGGGCCGCTACGCTCGGCCGACGGGGGAGGCACCTTCCCCCACCTGCGCCGATGTCGCCGCCGACGTCACCCGGGCGCGGGTCAGCCGACGGAGGGTCTGCCCGATGGAACAGCGTCACCTCGGCCGGACCGGCCTGCGGGTCTCCCGGCTCGGCCTGGGCACCATGACCTGGGGCCGGGACACCGACGAGCACGAGGCCGCCGAGCAGCTCAAGACCTTCGTCGACGCCGGCGGCACCCTCGTCGACACCGCCGACGTGTACGCCGACGGCGGCGCCGAGTACCTGATCTCCCGGCTGACGGACGGTCTGGTCCCGCGCTCGGACCTGGTGATCGCCACCAAGGCCGGCAGCACCCCCGACTCCGACCGGCGCTTCGACACCTCCCGCGGCGGCCTGCTGTCCGCCCTCGACGCCTCGCTGCGCCGCCTGGGCACCGACTACGTGGACCTGTGGCAGGTGCACGCCTTCGACCCCGGCACCCCCACCGAGGAGACCCTGCACGCCCTCGACCTGGCCGTCTCCTCCGGCCGGGCGCGCTACGTCGGGCTCTCCAACCACAGCGGCTGGCAGCTGGCCAAGGCCGCCACCTGGCAGCGCGCCCACCCCGGCCGGGTCCCGCTGGCCTCCACCCAGATGGAGTACTCGCTGCTCCAGCGCGGCATCGAGCGCGAGGTGCTGCCCGCCGCCCTGGACGCGGGGCTCGGGGTGATCGCCTCCTCCCCGCTCGGTCGCGGCGTGCTCACCGGGAAGTACCGGCACGGCGTGCCGCCCGAGTCGCGCGGGGCCTCGCCCCACCTGTCGGGCTTCGTGCAGCCGTACCTCGGCGAGCGGTCGCGCCGGATCGTGGACGCCCTCGCCACCGCCGCCGACGGTCTGGCCAGCAGCCCGCTCGCGGTGGCCCTCGCCTGGGCCCGGGACCGGCCCGGCGTGGCGAGCGCGCTGGTCGGCGCCCGGACCGCCGGACAGCTGGCGGCGGCCCTGTCGGTGGAGGCGCTTACGCTACCGGGTGAGATCCGCGGTGCGCTGGACGACGTCTCGGCCCCGGTGCACCGCTACCCGGACCAGGGCTGGACGGAGCTGTAGGAGCGAAGTGGTGGGCGACGTGGAGGAAGCGGAGAACGTGGCCGAGGGCGCTCCGGACCAGGGACGTGGGCAGGCACCCGAGCAGGCACCCCGAGGAGCGTCCGAGCGGGAGCCCGAGCGGGCGTCCGAGCCGGGAGCTGCGGGTGCCGCGGGAGCTGACGGTACGACAGCGGCCGGGCCGGCGACGGCGGCCACCGTGGCCGCGCTGGCCGAGGCGATCCGTACGGTCGGCGGCACGGTCGGCGGCGGCTCCGGCCCCGCCACCGCCTCCTCCGCGCCGGGCGGGGCCACCGCCCCGGCCCCCGGCGCGGTGGACGGGCAGCGCGAGCAGGCGCTGCGGGAGGCCGCCGAGGTGCTGACGGCCGGGGGCGCCCCGGCCGACTTCGCCCCGGCCGCCGTGGCGGCGCTCGGCGAGGGCGCGGCCGGCCTGCTGCGGGAGGACCCGTGGGCGGTGCTCGCCCTCCCCGGTGTCCGGCCCGACCAGGCGGACGGCTTCGCCCGGGGCCTGCTCGGCCCGGCGGCCGGGCCCGGCGACCCGCGCCGTGCCCAGGCACTGGTGCCCTGGCTGCTGGAGCAGGCCGCGCTGCGCGGCGACTCGGCGGCGGAGATCGGCGAGGTGGCCTCGGGGCTGGAGCGGCTCGGCCTGCCGGACGCGGCCGCCGCGCTCCAGGAGGTCGTGGTGGACGGCCGGGTGATGGCCTTTCAGGAGGAGCTGCCCGGCCACCGCCCGTCCGGCGACGAGGACGACGAGCCCCCGATGCGGACGCTGCTCGCACTGGAGCGGCTGGCCCTCGCCGAGGAGAGCCTCGCGGACGGTCTCGTACGGGTGATGTCCACCTTCGTGCCCGGCACCGACGAGGAGTACGAGGCGGCCCGGGCCACCGAGCCCGCCCCGGACGCGGCGGCGGCCGACGACGGCTCGGAGGACGACGCGCCCTCCACCTCCGAGGACGCAACCGACGCGACCGACTCGACCGACGGAATCGACCGCACCACCGACAGCGGCACCGACGACGCGGCGAACACCGGGGTCGCACCGGACGCCGGAGCCGCGGTGGCCGAGCCCGCTGACGCCCCGTCGGCTCCCGTGCAGCCCGGCCCTGCCGCCTGGGAGGCGGCCGCCGTCGCCGCGCCGTCCTCCTCCGCCACCGCCCTGATCCGTGCCGTCGCCGAGCACCCCGTGGTGCTGCACACCGGCGGCGAGGCCGCCCGCGCGGAGCCCGCCGCGCTGCTCACCGCCGCCCTCGGGCTGGGCCTCCGGGCCTGGGCCGCGACGTGGACGGCCGAGGGCCGGGACGCCCTGCGGGCGCGGAGCGGGGCCGCCGAGGTCGCCGTGCTCGGCGAGCTGCTGGCCGGTGCCGAGGGCCCGGCCCGGGCCTCGGACGGTTCGCTCGCCCTGGACCTGCTGATCGTGCTGGACGCCCCGCTGGTCGACGTCGAGCTGGCCGCCACCCTGCTGGAGGCGCTGGCCGACTCCACCCGGCTGGTGCTCAGCGGGGACCCGGGGCAGCTCTGGTCGGCCGGCCCCGGCCGGTTCTTCGCCGACCTGCTGGCCGCCAAGACCTGCCCGGCGGTCGCCTCCCGGACACCGGACTTCGGCCCGATCGGCGAGCTGGTCTCCTCCATCGGCATCGGCGAGCTCCAGCCCGTCGACGCACCGGAGAAGGAGGTGGTGATCCTCACCGCCAAGGACGGCGGCGAGGCGGTGCACCGCGCGGTGCAGCTGCTCACCGACTCCATCCCGCGCGCCCTCGGCATCCCGGCCGAGCAGGTGGTGCTGCTGACGCCCGGTCACGGCGGCGCGGCCGGCACCCGGGCGCTGAACGCGGCGGCCAAGGCCCGGCTCAACCCCGGCCCCGGCCGGTTCGGCGGCTTCGACCCGGGCGACCGGGTGGTGCACTCCCCCGCCCCGGGCGTGGCCCGGCTCGGCCGCGTGCTGGACGGCGACGCCGCCGGGCTGCACCTGGAGCTGGCCGGCGGCACCCGGCTCACCCTGCCGCCCGCGAAGGTCTCCGAGCTGCGCCACGGCTGGGCCCTGACGGGGCATCAGGCGGTCGGCCGTCGCTGGCCCGGCGTGGTCGCCGTGCTCCCGGAGGACGCCGCGGCCGGGCTGACCAGGCAGTGGGCCTACACCGTCTTCGGCCGCGCCGAGCGCCACCTCTCCGTGGTGCACGCGGCCGGCCCCGCGCTGGCCCAGGCCGTCGCCGAGCGCCCGGCCCGTCCGCGCACCACCCGCCTGCGGTCGATCCTGGCGGAGCAGGCCGAGCAGGCGTACTGAGCGCACTGAGCCGCGCCACGAGCGACGGCGCAGAGTCGTCGAGCGACAGCACGGAGGCGCGAGCCACGAGCTACGGGACACGACGGAGGGGCGGGCCCACCGGGCCCGCCCCTCCACGCCGTACGGAGCCGTGCGGAGCCGCACACCCCGCCGCCGGCTACTCCTCCTCGTCCAATCCGTCCAGGTCGTCGTCGTAGACCTCGCTGACGTCGAACCGGCAGATCAGCAGCTGCGGGTCGGCACCGTCGAACGGCTCCGGGAGCCACTCGCCCGGGTCGGAGGGCTCGGCAGCCGCCACCCAGAGGGTGGAGTCCCCCTCCTCCAGGCCGAACTCCTCGCAGCGGGCCGCGATCTCGTCCGGTTCGTACTCGCCGAACAGCACGCCGATGGCCGCGTTCACGCCGCTGCCGTCCTGGCCGCCGCCGGGCACCAGCGAGCTGTCCACCCGCTCGGCCTGGGCCCGCAGCCGCTTGGCGTCGGTGATCAGGTAGTCCCGTCGGATCAGCACGCTGATCGCCTCGGGCTGGTCCGGACCGGTGTAGCCACCGCTGCCCTCGTCGCCCGGCACTTCGAACGGGGTGACCTCGTCGTAGGCCTCGTAAAGGATCTGGTCGTAGGCGATGGCCGCCGCGGCGAGCTCCTCGTAAGCGGCGACCACACCGGGATCACCCGCTTCGGAGTGGCCGGTGACCGCCGCCAGGTGGCGGTCGATGGCGGACTTGACCGCCTCGGCGGCGGCCCGTACCTCGGCGATGGTGAGCTGCGCGGCATCAGACATGGTGCTGACGCTATCTCCCCGGAGCCTCGACACGCACAGGGGTTGTCGTCTACTTCCGGGAATTCACCGCAACTTCCGCCCGGATGTCCGGTCCGGACGGTTCTGTACCCCGCCCCGACCGGCAGAACGACTGCCGCACCGACCGCCGAGCCGACCGCCGCACCGACCGCCGGAGCGACCGCCGAGCCGACCGCCCACCCTCCCGCCGCGCCGCGCATCGGCCCCGGCCGGGGTGGGTATCCCTTCCTCGGTACGAAAACTGATTGACTGTCAGCCCCGGAGCACCGAGGCTCACCTGACGGATCGGGCGGGGCCGGGGCGCCGCCCGGCCCAGGCCGTCACAGGCAGGTCGTACCCTTGCCTGCATGCGTCGTCCCGCAGGAGGAGAGTCTTGACCCCACCCAAGCTGGTCCGGCAGCCCGAGTACGAGTACCAGTCGCTGCGCATGCCCCGCGGCACCACCCGCAACGCGGCCCGGCAGCTGCTGACCGAGCACGCCGAGTACGGGCACTGGGAGCTGGACAGGCTGAAGCTCTTCCCCGACGGCAGCCGCACCGTGCTGCTGCGCCGACGGATCATCCGTCAGGTCCGCAGCTGGTGACCGTCGGCTGAGACCACCCGGGCCGTCGCCCGGGGCCCTGCGAACGAACGCCGGAGGGGCGTGGCACCGGGTGTGCCACGCCCCTCCGGCGTTCCGCCGGGACGCGTCAGCGCGCGCCCGCCCGCGAGCGGCGGTAGAGCACGCCGCCGCCGAGCAGCAGGGCCGCCCCGGTGGCGGTGATCAGCTGCAGGCCGTCCGAACCGGTCTGCGCCAGCTGGGCCCGGGCCGGGGCCGCCACCGCGGCCGGGGAGGCGGTGCGGGCGGCGGCCGGGGCCGGGGCCGGCGGCGGGGTCTCGGTGAAGGAGACGGGCTGACCGGTCACCACGGTGCCGGGGAGCTCGCCACCGGGGAGACCGCCGCGGCCGTTGCCGTGGCCGCCGGTGCTGCTGCTCGGCGGGACGGTGCCGGGGGGCTGGCTGGAGGCGGGCGGCGGCGGGTTGTGGGTGCCGTGCTCGTCGCAGTCCTCGTCCGGGACGTGGTGCGGCGGGGCGGGCGGGGTGGCGACGTTGGCGCAGTCGTTGCCGAAGGCGGGGTTGGCGATCCCGACCACGTCCACCGAGTTGCCGCAGGCGTTCACGGGGATGGAGACGGGGGCGTGGATGCTGTTCCCCGAGGCGACGCCGGGCGAGTTGGCGGTGGTGCTCCCGGCCTGCGCGCCGCCGCTCTTGGTGGACGGGCCGTCGTGGTGCGGGCCGCCGCCGTGCCGGGAGCCGCCGGAGGCGTTGGCGCAGTCGTTGCCCATCGCCGGGTTGAGCAGGCCCACCACGCTCACGGTGTTCCCGCAGGCGTTGACGGGGATGTCCACGGGCGCCTGGAGGCTGTTCCCGGAGCCGACGCCGGGCGAGTTGGTGGTGACTCCCTGGGCATCCGCGCCGGCGTAGGCGTAACCGGAGGCCGAGGCCAGCACGCTGCCCGTGGCGACCACCGTGAAGATGCCCTTCTTAGCGACCTGACGCATGTACTCCCCTGAGTGGTGTGTGATTGTCGGAATTCCCGATGCGGTCTTCGCCGGTACACCGAACAACGAGCCCGGCGGTCCCGCGGTTGACCCGAACGGACCTCTTCACCCCATCGAGTGAGCGGCCCTCGCACACGCGGACGGGCCCCCCACGAAGTCGCGGAGGGCCCGTCCGGGGTCAACCCCTTCTCAACCGGGTGCCCGGCCTGGCGGCCGGGATCCGATCAGAAGTTGGCGCAGTTGTTGCCGAACGCCGGGTTCAGCACGCCGATGACGCTGACGGTGTTGCCGCACAGGTTGACCGGCACGTGCACCGGAACCTGGACGCTGTTGCCCGACAGCACACCCGGGGAGTTGGTCGCGAAACCGTTCGCGGCCGCGCCGCCGTGAGCGACGGCGGCACCCGCACCGGCGAGCACCAGACCACCGGTGGCGGCGGCAACGGCGACGATCTTCTTGACCTTCATGGGTCTTTCCTCCTGGTCGATTCCTGTACTCCGCAGTCCGTCTCCCGGCCTGCAAATGGGTGAACGGCGCATGGGCCGAACGGGGTACGGGAGGGATCATGCATTCACCCGCAGCGGTGACAACTCGCACAGAAGGACGCCCAGTTGACTCCTCGAAGAATCCTTTCTTCACCCCCGGACATCGTCATCCCCTCCGACAAACGGAGGGCCCGCCTCCGGAGTGATCCGGAGGCGGGCCCTCAGAGGTGCCGGACGCTCAGCAGGCGTCGATGAAGCGGTCCAGCACCCGGACGCCGAACTTCAGGCCGTCCACCGGCACCCGCTCGTCCACGCCGTGGAACATCCCCGCGAAGTCCATGTCCGGCGGCAGCTGGAGCGGCGCGAAGCCGAAGCAGCGGATCCCCAGGTCCTGGAAGGACTTGGCGTCCGTCCCGCCGGAGAGGCAGTACGGCACCGCCCGGGCGATCGGGTCCTCGGCCTGCAGCGCGGTCTGCATCGCCTCGACCAGGGCGCCGTCGAAGCTGGTCTCCAGCGCCTTGTCGTAGTGCAGGCTCTCGCGCTTCACCCGGGGGCCGAGCACGCTGTCCAGCTCGGCCAGGAACTCCTCCTCGTAGCCGGGCAGGAAGCGGCCGTCCACGTGCGCGGTGGCCTGGCCGGGGATGACGTTCACCTTGTAGCCGGCGTTCAGCATGGTCGGCTGGGCGGTGTTGCGCAGCGTGGTGCCGATCATCTTGGCGATGCCGCCGAGCACCCGGAGCGTCTCGTCCATGTTCTCCGGGTCGAGCTTCACGCCCAGCGCGTCGGAGAGCTCGTCCAGGAAGGCCCGGACGGTCTTGGTGATCCGCAGCGGGAACTTGTGCCGGCCCAGCCGGGCCACCGCCTCGCACAGCTCGGTGATCGCGTTGTCGTCGTTCTCCATCGAGCCGTGCCCGGCCCGGCCCTCGACGGTGAGCCGCATCCAGTGCATGCCCTTCTCCGCCGTCTCCACCAGGTACAGCCGCACCTGGTCGTTGACGGTGAAGGAGAAGCCGCCGACCTCGCCGATCCCCTCGGTCACGCCCTCGAACAGCTCCGGGTGCTTGTCCACCAGGAACCGCGCGCCGTAGGTGCCGCCCGCCTCCTCGTCCGCCAGGAAGGCCAGCACGATGTCGCGCGGGGGCTTGCGCCCGGTCCGCAGCCGGTCGCGGACGACCGCCAGGGTCATCGCGTCCATGTCCTTCATGTCCACCGCGCCGCGGCCCCAGACGCAGCCGTCCGCGATCTCCCCGGAGAAGGGGTGGTGGGTCCAGTCGGCCGCGTTGGCCGGCACCACGTCGGTGTGACCGTGGATCAGCAGCCCGGGGCGGGACGGGTCCTCGCCCTCGATCCGCACCACGGTGGACGCCCGGCCCTTGGCCGACTCGTAGATCTTCGGCTCCAGGCCGAACTCGGCGAGCTGCTCCGCGACGTACTCCGCCGCCTTGCGCTCCCCCGGCCCCGACCCGTCCCCGTAGTTGCTGGTGTCGATCCGGATCAGGTCCCGGCAGATGTCCGCGACCTCCGACTCCCCGGTCACCTTCGACCCCGTCCGCGCCTCGCTCACGGTCTCTCCTCGTCGTCTCGCCCACCCGGCCGGCCGGCACGCCGCACCATCCGGCCATCCTCCCCCAGGCACCGCTCCGCCCCAAGAGCATTCCCCCGGATCGAAGCCCCGCGAGCCCCGTCAGGCACGGTTTTGGGTCCTGAAGCTGATCTTTGCTACAGTTACACATGTCGCCGCGGGGAACAGCCCGCAAAGACAGACACCTAGTCCGGGTGGCGGAATGGCAGACGCGCTAGCTTGAGGTGCTAGTGCCCTTTATCGGGCGTGGGGGTTCAAGTCCCCCCTCGGACACCAGCGAAGGCCCCACATCACGTGGGGCCTTCTGCGTTTCCGCCGAGCCTCGGCACGGGGGCGGGACCGGGCGGGATTGGGTGGTGCGGCGGCCCCGGGTGAGAATGAGCCCCATGAACGAGAACACTCCCGCCGCGCCCACCTCGGCCCTGGAGCGGCGCGAACAGCTGCTCCGGGCGATGCGGGCGGACGGCGGCTCCTGGGACTGGGTGCGCGCACGGTCGAGCTACGTGGTCGAGCCCGACCCGCGCACCGTGCGGCGGGACTTGGAGCAGCTGCGCAAGGCGGGTTCGATCCACCGCGACCGGGAGACGGGCACGTACCAGGCCGGCTAGGGGCTGTCTCCTAGGACTCGGCGCTCCCGTGCACGAGGCGGCCGCCCAGCAGGGTGTGGGCGGGGAGGAGTCCGGCCCCGGAGCCGACCGTGAGGTCGGCGGGCCAGGCGGTGAGGTCGGCGAGGCGGCCGGGGGTGAGGCGGCCGCGCAGGTGGGTCTCGCCGGTGAGGCGGGCCGCGGCGGAGGTGTGCAGGGCGATGGCCTCGGTGCGGGTGACGGCCTGCTCGGGGCCGAGCACCCCGTCCACCGTCGTCCGGGTGGTCAGGCCGTGCAGGGAGTGGGCCGCGCCGTAGGAGCCGACGGGGTAGTCCGATCCGGCCGAGACGTCGGCGCCCGCGTCCAGCCAGCCGCGGGCGGGGAAGAGGGCGGCCACCCGTTCCTTGCCCCAGTACTCGGACTGGATGGCGGCGACGTCGTGCAGCAGCGGCTGCTGGATGGTCACCGGGATGCCCAACCGCACGGCGCGCTCCCGCTGTTGACGGTCCGCCAGCCCGCCGTGCTCCATCACCAGCGCACCGTACGGGAGCCCCGGCAGGCGGCGCTGCACCCGCTCGTAGAGGTCGAGCAGCGTTCGGACACCGCGGTCGCCGTAGGCGTGGATGCCGACCCGCCAGCCGCGGCGCACCACCTGCTCCACGGCCGACTCCAGCTCCCGCTGGTCCCAGGCCAGCTGGCCGGTGTACCCGGGGGTCGGGCAGTGCGCCGGACAGTACGGGGCGTCCAGTGCGGCGGCCTCGATCCCGCCGTCCATCCAGAACTTCACGCCCCACACCCGCAGCCAGGGGTCGGCGGCGTACCGCCACTCCTCCATGCCGTCGAGCAGCTCTTCCACCTGCCGCACCGAGGTGAAGCCGAGGGTGCCGAGCAGCACCCGTACCCGGCAGCCGAGTTGGCCGAGGTCACGGAGCTGCCGGAGCGCGGCCAGGTCGGCCGGGGTGGAGTTGGTGTCGCGGACGGTGCCGATGCCGGTGGCGGCGTAGGCGTGGGTGGCCAGGCGCAGGCCGTCGAGCTTGGCCGCCGGCTCGGGCACCGGGAGGTGCGGCCGGATCAGCGCCATGCCGCCGCGCAGGTGGCCGGTGGGCCGGCCGGCCGCGTCGCGCGCGATGGCGCCGCCCACCGGATCGGGGGTGGCGGCGTCGATGCCGCACCGGCGCAGCGCCTCGCCGTTGAGCACCTGGTTGTGGACTCCGCGCAGGACGAGCACCGGGTGCCGGTCGGTCGCCCGGTCGAGCTCGGCGGCGGTCGGGAAGCGGCGCTCGGCGAGGTTGAGCTCCTGCCAGTGCCCGGCGGTGCGGATCCACTCGCCCGGCGGCGTCCGCCCGGCCCGTGCGCGGATCAGGTCGAGGAACTCCGGGACGGAGCGGGCGCCGTCCACCGCCACGTCGCGGGCGCTGTCGGCGGCGGCGATCAGGTGGGTGTGGGTGTCGTCGAAGGCCGGGAGGACGGTGGAGCCGGGCAGGTCGAGCACCGTGGTGTCCGGGCCGGCCAGGTGGTCGAGCCCGTCCGGGGTCGCGGCCACCGCGAACACCCGGTCGCCGCGCACGGCGAGCGCCCGCTGCGGCTGCTGCCCGGGCACGAGGGTGTGGACGCGGCCCGCGCGGAGCAGCAGGTCCACGAACGGCGGGGCGGATGACGGCACGGCTGCCTCCCACGACTCGATCCGATGGTGCGTCAGGCCGGAGCCGTCTCAGGAGGCGGCGGGGCGGATCAGGCGCTCGTCCGGGATGACCGCGACGCCGAGGATCTCGATCAGGGCCTCCGGCTGCCACAGCGCCGTGGTGCCGATGCCGGCCATCGCGGGGTAGACCGGCCCGGCCAGTTCGCGCCAGACCGCGCCGATCTCCCGGCCGTGCGCCTGGTAGTCGGGGATGTCGGTGAGGTAGAGGGTCACGCTCACCAGGTCCTGCGGGATGCCGCCCGCCGCGGCCAGGGTGGCCAGGACGTTGCCGAAGGCCTGCCGGAACTGTTCGACGATGCCGCCCGGGACGATCTTCATGTCCCGGTCGAGGGCGGTCTGGCCGCCCAGGTGGAGCGTGTTGCCGCTGAGCGTCCCGTGCGAGTAGCCGCTGGGCTCGGGCAGGGACGGGGGGTTCACCGGACGGGGCGTCAGATCGATTGCCATGGCGAGCTCCTGCGTGACGGGAACTTGGGCGCCGTCACCGTAGCATCTATTGACAGTCTCGTGACGGTCGCAGAAATAATGAAATACCGGATCGCTCGGCGGTACGAAGGAGGAGCACGGCTCATGCACCTCGCGACAGTGGCCCACCCGGCAGGCACCAGCGCCGCGGTGCTCGACGGCGGCGCCTGGCGGGCGCTGCCCGCCACCGACCTGTCGGCGTTCCTCGCGGCGGGCGGGCCGGACCGGGCCGGTGCGCTGCGGGCAGGGGCGCTGCGGGCAGGGGCGGTGATCGACGGCGCCGTCCCGGTGCTGCCGCTCCCCGCGCCCCGGAAGGTGATCTGCTGCGGCCTCAACTACGCCGACCACATCCGGGAGACCGGGCGCGAACTCCCGTCCCACCCCACGCTGTTCGCCAAGCACGCCGACACCCTCACCGGCCCGGCGGACGAGCTGGTGCTGCCGAAGGGCCTGGAGGTCGACTGGGAGGCGGAGCTCGCCGTGGTGGTGGGCGCGACCCTGCGCCGGGCCGACCGGGCCGCGGCGCTGGCCGGGATCGCCGGCTACACCGTGGCGAACGACGTCTCGGTGCGCGACTGGCAGTACCGGACGCTGCAGTGGTTCCAGGGCAAGGCCTGGGACGCCTCCACCCCCGTGGGCCCGGTGGTGGTGACGCCCGACGAGCTCGACCCGGCGGCGGGCGTGGAGGTGATCTGCCGGGTCAACGGCGAGCAGGTCCAGCGCGACTCCACCCGGACGCTGGTCTTCGACCCGGCCGACCTGCTCGCGTACATCTCCGCCTTCACCGTGCTGCGCCCCGGTGACCTGGTGCTGACCGGCACGCCGGGCGGCATCGGGGCGGCCCGCGAACCGCGCCGCTTCCTCGCCGACGGCGACGTGCTGGAGACCGAGGTCCCCGGCATCGGCACGCTGCGCAACACCGTGCGCTTCACCGACTGATCCTCCGTCACGTCCCGAGACCCCTGAGACCCAGGAGCAAGGAGCTTCGATGGACCCCACACCCGGGGACTACGTCCTCGAGGGCGACAACTCGATGTACGCCACGGAGAGCGGCCTGGTGGTCCCGGTGGTGACCCGGGCCGGCACCGAGCCCGGGGACACCGGCCAGTCCGCCGGTGCCACCCGGATCTCGGGCATCAGCATCCAGCACACCCCGGCCACCAGGCTCTGGTTCGGCAAGGTCAGCAACGATCCCGGCTACCGCTCGGTGCCGCACCACCACGGCGAGGCCGAGACCGGCGGCTACGTGCTGCTGGGCCGGGGCCGGATCTACTTCGGGCGGAAGTTCGAGGACTACGTCGACCTGGCCGAGGGCGACTGGGTCTTCGTCCCGCCGTTCATGCCCCACGTCGAGTGCAACCTCGACCGCGACAACCCGCTGACCTGGATGACCACCCGCACCCCGGAGAACATCGTGGTCAACCTCCCCGAGGTCCCCGACGCGGACCTGCGCGACTGGCTGGAGCGGCCCTGATGACCGACACCACCTCGGAGACCTTCACCGCCGCCGTCACCCTGACCCCGGCGGAGCCCGAGCACTTCGACCTCGCGTTCACCGCCGTCACCCAGCCCTGCCCGTGGCCCAAGGCCTACGGCGGCGACCTGGTCGCCCAGGCCGCCGCGGCCGCCATGCGGTCCGTCGAGGACGGCAAGGCGCTGCACTCGGTGCACTCCTACTTCATGCGCCCCGCCGAGATCGGCAAGGAGGTGCGCTACGAGGTGGAGCGGCTGCGCGACGGCCGCGGCTACGCGACCCGGCAGGTGCGCGGCTACCAGAACGGCAAGCCGCTCTACGTCTGCCTGGCCAACTTCGCCGCCGGCGAGCCCGGTGCGAGCCACCACGCCGAACTCCCGGACCTGCCCGGCCCGCACGAGCTGCCCAGCTCCGCCGAGCACCTCGCGGACCGCAGCGGCGGGACGATGACGGCCGCCTCCAAGGAGTACTGGTCCACCGGGCGCAGCTTCGACATGCGGCACGTCCCGGGCCCGGTCTACCTGGGCGTGGAGGGCGCGCGGGTGCCCCACCAGGCCGTCTGGGTCAGGCCGTTCGACGCGCTGCGGCCGGTCGAGGGGCTGACCGACGCCCAGCGGGACGCGGCGGCGATCGCCTACGTCTGCGACTACACGATCCTGGAGCCGGTGCTCCGGGTGCTGGGCCTGCACTGGGCGCAGGAGGGGCTGGTCACCGCCAGCCTCGACCACGCGATGTGGTTCCACCGCGCCCTGCCGCCGGGAGCGGCGGACGGCTGGCTGCTCTACGCGCAGCAGGCCGAGGCGGCCGGGGCCGGGCGCGGGCTCGGCTCGGGCCGCTTCTTCGCCCCGGACGGCACCCACCTGGCCACCGTGCTCCAGGAGGGGATGATCCGCGCACCGAGGCCGACCGCGACGTCCGAGGCGACCGCGACGACCGGGGCGGCCGGGGCGGCCGACACGGACGGGACCGGCAGAGCCGAGGGGACGGGTCGGCCATGACCGATCCGGCCTCGGCCCACCGGGACACCTTCGCCCGCGACCACCTCCCCCCGGCCGACCGCTGGCCGGTCCTGGAGTTCACCACCGAACTGCTCCAGTACCCCGAACGCCTCAACGCCGCCGTCGAGTTGATCGACCGTCCGACGGCGGAGCACGGCGCGGACCGGCCCGCGCTGCGCACCCCGGACGGCGAGGTCTGGACGTACGGCGAGCTCCGGCTGCGGTCCGACCAGATCGCCCAGGTGCTCACCGAGGACCTCGGCCTGGTGCCGGGGAACCGGGTGCTGCTGCGCTCCCCCAACAACCCCTGGGCGGTCGCCGCCTGGCTGGGCGTGCTGAAGGCGGGCGGCATCGCCGTCTCCACGATGGCCGCCCTGCGGGCCGGCGAGCTGGCGCCGATCGTGGCCAAGACCCGGCCGGTGGTGGCGCTGGTCGACCACCGCTTCCTCGACGAGGTGCTCGCCCTCCGGGAGACCGGGGCGCCGGAGCTGACGGTGGTGGCCCACGGCGGCGGCGCGGACGGGGACCTGAGTGCCCGGGCCGGGCGGAAGCCGGGGCGGTTCGCCGCGGTGGACACTGCGGCGGCGGACGTGGCGCTGTTCGGGCCGACCTCGGGCACCACCGGTGTCCCGAAGATCACCGTGCACTTCCACCGGGACGTTCTGTCGATCGACAACACCTTCGGCAGGCACACGCTGCGGCTGCGCCCGGACGACCTGGTCGCCTGCACCGCGCCGTTCGCCTTCACCTTCGGCCTGGGCATGCTGGTGGTCTTCACGCTCCGGGCCGGCGCCTGCGCCTTCCTCACCGAGACCACCACCCCGGTGCAGCTCGCCGGGCTGGTCGCTGAGCACCGTGTGACGGTGCTGGCCACCGCGCCGACCGCTTACCAACAGATCGTCAAGTCCGGTGCGGTGCAGCGGCTCTCGGGCCTGCGGCGGGCGGTCAGCGCGGGCGAGCACATCCCGCTGGCGCTGTGGGAGCGGCTGCGCGAGGAGCTCGGTCTGGAGGTGATCGACGGGATCGGCGCCACCGAGCTGCTGCACATCTTCATCTCGGCCGAGGGCGCGGACATCCGCCCGGGGGCGACCGGCCGGCCGGTCGCCGGGTACCGAGCGACCGTGCTGGGCCCGGACGGCGCGGAGGCCGCCCCCGGGGTGCCGGGGCGCCTGGGCGTGATCGGCCCGGTGGGCTGCCGCTACCTCGACGACGAGCGGCAGGCCGACTACGTGGTGAACGGGTGGAACGTCACCGGCGACACCTTCGTCCGCGACGAGGACGGCTACTTCTGGTACCAGGCGCGCAGCGACGACATGATCGTCTCCTCCGGCTACAACATCGCCGGCCCCGAGGTCGAGGCCGCCGTCGTCACCCACCCGGACGTGACCGAGACGGCGGTGGTCGCCGCACCGGACGCCGCCCGGGGCTCGGTGGTCTGCGCGTTCGTGGTCCTCCGGGACGGGGTGGTCGGCGACGCGGCGAAGGCCCGCGAGATCCAGGACCACGTCAAGGGGCTGATCGCCCCCTACAAGTACCCGCGCGACGTGCGCTTCGTCGACGCGCTGCCGCGCAACGCCAGCGGCAAGCTCCAGCACTTCAAGCTCCGCCGGATCGTGCGCGGGCAGGCAGCGGAGGACCGGTCATGAGGATCGCCATCGCCGGCGGCGGCCCGGGGGGCCTGTACTTCGCCTCCCTGATGAAGCGGCTGGACCCGGCGCACGAGATCACCGTCTGGGAGCGCAACGCGCCGGACGACACCTTCGGGTTCGGCGTGGTCTTCTCGGACGAGACCCTGAGCGGCATCGACAACGCCGACGAGGTCGTGCACGCCGCGATGGAGGACCGGTTCGCCCGCTGGACCGACGTGGACATCGAGTTCGACGGCCACCGGTTCACCGTCGGCGGCCAGGGCTTCGCCGCGATGAGCCGCCGGGACCTGCTCGGGATCCTGCAGCGGCGGGCGGCCGAGCTCGGCGTCGCCGTCCACTACCGCACCCCGGTGCCCGACGTGGACGGGCTGCGGGCCTCGTACGACCTGGTGGTCGCCGCCGACGGGGTGAACTCCGCGATCCGCACCAAGTACGCCGACGTCTTCCGGCCGGAGCTGGACCGGCGGCGCAACAAGTACATCTGGCTCGGCACCGACCTGGTCTTCGAGGCGTTCCAGTTCTTCGTCAAGCAGACGGAGTGGGGCACCGTGCAGATCCACGGCTACCCGTACTCCGAGGCCGGCTCCACCGTCATCGTCGAGATGCACGAGGAGGTCTGGCGCCGGGCCGGCCTCGACCGGACCGAGGAGCGGGAGCTCCCGCCGGGGGCCTCGGACGAGTACGCGGTCGAGCGGATCCGCGAGCTGTTCGCCGAAGAACTGGGGGGCCGCCGGATCCTGACCAACAACTCGCGGTGGCTGAACTTCACCACGGTCCGCAACGAGCGCTGGTACGACGGCAACGTGGTGCTGCTCGGCGACGCCGCCCACACCGCGCACTTCTCGATCGGCTCGGGCACCAAGCTCGCCATGGAGGACGCCCTCGCCCTGGCCGCCTGCCTGCACGAACAGCCGACGGTGGAGCAGGCCCTGACGGCGTACCAGGCCGAGCGCAAGCCGGTGGTCGAGTCGACCCAGCGGGCCGCGCAGGCCTCGCTGGAGTGGTTCGAGAACATCGGGATGTACGCGGACCAGGCCCCGGCCCAGTTCGCGTTCAACCTGCTGACCCGGTCCCGGCGGATCACCTTCGAGAACCTCAGGGAGCGGGACGCCGGGTTCGCCGCCCTGATGGAGAGCGAGTTCGCCCGCCACGAGCGGGCGGACGGGGCCGCGCCGGCGATGTTCCAGCCGGTGACGATCGGTCAGCTCCGCTTGAAGAACCGCGTGGTGCTCTCCCCGATGGACATGTACTCCTCGGTGGACGGGGTCCCCGGGGACTTCCACCTGGTGCACCTGGGCTCCAAGGCGCTCGGCGGGGCGGGGCTGGTGATGAGCGAGATGGTCTGCGTCTCGCCCGAGGGCCGGATCACCCCGGGCTGCCCGGGCCTGTGGAACGGGGAGCAGCGCGACGCCTGGCGCCGCGTCACGGGCTTCGTCCACGAGCGGACCACCGGCCGGATCGGCCTGCAGCTCGGCCACTCCGGCCGCAAGGGCTCGACCAGGCTGATGTGGGAGGGCATCGACCAGCCGCTCGACGAGGGCAACTGGGAGGTGATCGGCCCGTCCGCCCTGCCCTACGGCCCCGGTTGCCACCTCCCCCGGGAGGCCACTCGCGCGGACCTGGACAAGGTGGTCGCCGACTTCGCCGCGGCCGCCCGGCGCGGGGTGGAGGCCGGCTTCGACCTGATCGAGGTGCACGCCGCCCACGGCTACCTGCTCTCGTCCTTCCTCTCCCCCGTGGCCAACCGGCGCACCGACGAGTACGGCGGCCCGCTGGCGAACCGGCTGCGGTTCCCGCTGGAGGTCTTCGACGCCGTGCGCCGGTCCGCACCGCCAGAGGTCCCGGTGACCGTGCGCATCTCGGCGACCGACTGGGTCCCGGACGGGAACACCGGGGACGACGCCGTGGAGATCGCCCGCGCCTTCATCGAGCACGGCGCCGCCGCGATCGACGTCTCCTCCGGGCAGGTCACCGCGGACGAGCGGCCCGCCTACGGCCGCTCGTACCAGACCCCGTTCGCCGACAGGATCCGCCACGAGGTGGCCGGGCCGGCCGGCGTCAAGGTGATCGCGGTCGGGGCCATCTCCTCCTACGACGACGTCAACTCCATCCTGCTGGCCGGCCGGGCGGACCTGTGCGCGCTGGGCCGCACCCACCTCTACAACCCGCAGTGGACCTTGCAGGCCGCGGCCGAGCAGGAGTACCGGGGCGAAGGCGCCGACTGGCCGGTCCAGTGGGACGCGGGCCGCCGCAGGCCGCCGACCTCGCGGACCGACCGGATCCCGCCACGGCTGGAGCTGCTGCGCGAGGGGTCCGTGGACCGGGTGCACCAGCGGTGGACGCCCGGGACCGGGGCCGGGGCGGGCCGGAGCGGGCCGATGAAATCATGAACGGCGCCGTCGGTGATACTGAACCGGATGAGCGAGACGAAGAGCGCCCCGCCCCCGCCCCCGGCGGCCGCCCGCCGTTCCCGGACCCTGCTCGTGAGCTTCCTCGGCGCGGTGGTCCGTCCGCTGGGCGACTGGATGCCGATCGCGGGCACCGTGGAGCTCCTCACCCAGGCGGGCCTCGACGCCTCCGGCGTCCGGACGGCGGTCTTCCGGCTCAAGAAGCGCGGCTGGCTGGAGTCCGAAGCCCGCTCCGGCCTGCGCGGCTACGCGCTGACCCCCCTCGCGCTGGAGGCGCTCGCCGCCGGTGACGAGGTGATCTGGCACGCGCGGCAGCCCGCCGACCTGGGTGACGGCTGGTGCCTCGTCAACTTCTCGGTGCCGGAGTCCGCGCGCGCGGTGCGCCACAAGCTGACCGCGCACCTGGCCTCGCTCGGCTTCGGCAACATCGGCGCGGCGGTGTGGATCGCGCCGGCCCGGATGCTCCCCGCCGCCCGGCGCGCCATCGCCGAGCTGGACCTCACCGCGCAGTGCGCCGTCTTCGTCGGCGACCAGGTGGGCGGCCAGCAGCTCTCCGCCATGGTCGCCGGCGGCTGGGACCTCGCCGGGATCGACCGGCGCTACCGCGACTTCATCGAGGAGTACGGCGGCCTGCCGACCGGCTCCGCCGCCGACGGGGAGCAGGCCTTCACCACCTACCTCGCGGTGGTCGACCACTGGCGGAAGCTGCCGTTCCGCGACCCCGGCCTGCCGCCCGAGGTGCTGACCGAGGACTGGAGCGGCCCCGCCGCCGTCCGCCTCTTCGAACGGCTGGTCGCGGAGCTGGACGGCCCGGCCCTCGCCCACGCCGCCCGGCACTGGAACGGGTAGCCGGATCAGGAGGTGACGAAGCAGAACTCGTTGCCCTCGGGGTCGGCCATCGTGCGGAAGGACCCCTGGTCGTCGGTGACGGTCTCGCCGGTGGTGGCGGCCCCCAGGGAGACGGCCAGCTCGACCGCGGCGGAGAGGTCGCCGACGGCGATGTCGAGGTGCAGCCGGTTCTTGGCGGTCCGCGGCTCGGGGACGGGCTGGAAGGCCAGCCGCCCGCCGGCGGGGAGGTCGACGTGCGACCAGCCCCGGGCACGGTCCACGGGGGCGGTGCCGAACAGGGCGGCCCAGAAGCGGGAGAGGCCGCGCGGGTCGCGGCAGTCCACCACGACCTGGCTGAGGTGTGCGTCCATGGCAGGAGCCTAGGGCGCGCGGAGTGCGGGACGCGGAGCGGCCCGGGACGCCGAAGTGTCCCGGGCCGGTGTACTGCTGGTGGAGCGTCAGGGCGTCAGGCCTTCTTGTCGGCGGCCTTCTGCTCGTTCTTCTCCTTGATGCGCTTGGTCTCCTTGCGGACGTCGACCAGGGAGGCGCGCTCGTGCTGGAGCCAGAGCGGGTTCTCGGCCTTGATGGCCTCGATCTGCTCGGTGGTGAGGGCGTCCGTGACGCCGCCCCGGGCGAGGCCGGCGATCGAGACGGTGAGCTTGGCGGCGACCACGGGGCGCGGGTGCGGGCCGTTCTGGCGCAGCTCGGTGAGCCAGGCCGGCGGGTTGGTCTGGAGCGCGTTCAGCTCGTCGCGGGTGACGACGCCCTCCTGGAACTCGGCAGGGGTGGCCGGAAGGTACACACCGAGCTTCTTGGCCGCGGTGGCCGGCTTCATCTGCTGGGAGGAATTGAGCGATGTCATGGGGACAAGGGTAAGGGAATCGGGCACACGCCCCGGTCACGGCGGTGGTCGGTGACGGGCGCGGGGGTCGGTAGCCTGGCGGGGTGACTGACTCGCAGGTGGTTCCCTCCCCTTCCTTCCGGCTCGCGTACGTTCCGGGCGTGATCCCGACCAAGTGGGTGCGGGTCTGGGCCGAGCGGCTCCCGCTGGTGCCGCTGACGCTGGTGCAGGTGGACGCGCCGGAGGGGTCGGCGACCCTGCGGGACGGGCTCGCGGACGCCGGGCTGGTGCGCCAGCCGGTGGACCGCTCGGTGCTGAGTGCGATCCCGCTCTACACCGAGACCACCGTGGTGGTGGTCCCCAAGGACCACATGCTGACGGCGCTCGACGAGGTGGAGCTCGGCGAGCTGACCGAAGAGATCGTGCTGCACCCGCTGGACGACACCCTCGGCTGGCAGGAGCTGCCGGGCCGCCCGGCCTTCGAGCGCCCGGCCACCACCGCGGACGCGATCGAGCTGGTGGCGGCCGGGATCGGCGTGCTGCTGGTGCCGCAGTCGCTGGCGCGGCTGCACCACCGCAAGGACCTGACGTTCCGTCCGGTGCCGGAGGCCCCGCAGTCGCAGATCGCGCTGGCCTGGCCCGAGGAGCACACCACCGATCTGGTGGAGGAGTTCATCGGCATCGTCCGGGGCCGGACGGTGAACAGCTCGCGCGGCATGGCGGCGCAGTCCAAGGAGCAGCAGCAGGCCAAGCAGCAGCCGAAGAAGAAGCCGGGCGGGGCCAGGCCGCAGCAGGGCGGCAAGCCCACCGCCAAGGGCGGCAAGGGCGGCCAGCCCGGCCGGGCCGGCGCCAAGAAGGCCGCACCGGCCAAGCGGGCCAAGCCCAAGCGCCGCTCCTGACGCCCCGCGGCCGCCCGGCCGCCCGGCCGAGCAGCCGGGCGGCCGAGCAGTTGCCGCCGCGACGGGGCAGGGACACCCTCCTCCGACGACCCGCGCCCGCACCCGACCCCTGGAGCGGCGTCTCCTCGCCACCGCCCCCTCAGCGGGACCGCCGCGGGCGCAGCCGCCACAGCGGTGGGGCCGAGCGGTCGGGGCGGGCGGTGGACAGCCAGGCGCGCAGGTGGCGGGTGGCGGCCGGGGTGAGGTCGAGCTCCTCGGTGATCCGGCGGGTGGTGACGTACTCCACGCCGAGGGCGGCGGTGCCGTCCTCCCAGGTGGCGAAGGCGGCCGGGTCGAAGGGGAGGGCGGGCGGCACCGCGCCCTCGCCGCGGGCGGCGCGGGCGCGTTCGCGGGCGACCTCGGAGAAGCCGCAGACCTCGGTGCTCGCCTCCTCGGCCTCGGCCAGCGTGGTGCAGCCGTCCAGCGCGCGGGCCAGCGGGTTGAGCTCCAGGGCCCGGCCCAGGGTGAGCCGGTGGACGTCGGCGCTCGCGGCGGTGAGGGTGAGCGGCTGCGGTGCGTCCCGGGTGCCGCAGACGCCGCGCACGCCGCGGGCGGCGGCGACCAGCAGGGCGCCGGCCTCGGAGGGGTGCCAGTCGAAGACCCGGTCGACGGCGCTGGTGTGAACGGCCGTCAGCCGCAGCGCGGGCGGGCCGAGGCGGGGCAGCAGGTCGGGGAGCGGCACCTCGTTGTCGAGGCCGGGGCCGGCCACGTGGACGGTGGTCGGCAGGCCGCTGCGGGCGCAGGCGGCGAGGGCGAGGGCGTCGCCGAGGGGGCTGCGCAGGGTGGGTTCGGTGCCGTCGGCGACCACGTCCCCGCCGACGTCGACCAGGTCGATCCGGTCGGCCCCGCAGTGCGCGGCGGCGTCGCGGAGCTGGCGGGCCAGGCCGACGGCGCCCTCGTACGGGTCCAACAGGCCGAGTTCGGGACGGAGTTCGGCGGCCAGGCGGGGCAGCAGCGATCCGGCGGGCGGGCGCGGCGCGGTGGCGGGGGTGACCAGCCGCAGGGCGCCGCCGCCGGTGGCCAGGCCGGTGAAGTCGGCGGCCCGGCGCGGGCCGGGGAGCGGGTCGACCACCAGACGCTCCCAGGCGTAGGTGAGGACCAGGGCCGGGGCGTCGGGGCCGTGCAGGGCGGCGTGCACCAGGGCGGTGGCGATGGCGTCGCCGCCACCGCCGGCGGCGATCAGGAGTCGGGTCATGGGTACGAGGGTTATCCCGGCGCGGCGGCGGCCGACAAGGTTGTGAAAGCACCGAGGAGGGCGCACCCGGAGCGGGCGGATTCTGAAGGATCGCCCGATGATCAGATCTGACGGACCGTCAATACCGTTACCGGCATGACGGATACCACCATCCCCCTGCCGCTCGTCGCGCTCGGATCGGAGCCGGACCCGGGGCCGGAGCCCGCCGCCGATTCGCCGTACCAGCAGTACGTCTACGCCTACCCGCACCAGAAGTCCTACCGGCTGCTGGAGGAGCGGCCGCTGCTCAGCGAGCTGTGGGCGAAGGAGCGGCTGGACGCGCTCTCGCTCTACGTGCACGTGCCGTTCTGCGAGATGCGCTGCGGCTTCTGCAACCTCTTCACCCGCACCGGGGCGCCGGAGGAGGTGACCGGTGCCTTCCTCTCCACCCTGGAGCGGCAGGCCCGGGTGACCAGGGAGGCGCTGGAGGCCAAGGGCGAGCCGGTGCGGTTCGCGCTGGCGGCGTTCGGCGGCGGGACGCCGACGTACCTGACGGCGGGTGAGCTCAGCCGGCTGGCGGACGTCTGCGAGGACGTGATGGGCGCCGACCTGCGCGCAGTGCCGTGGTCGGTGGAGACCTCCCCGGCCACCGCGACGCCGGACCGGCTGGCGGTGCTGCGGGAGCGCGGCGCGACCAGGCTGAGCATCGGGGTGCAGAGCTTCCTGGACGAGGAGGCGCGGGCGGCGGTGCGGCCGCAGAAGCGGGCCGAGGTGGAGGAGGCGCTGGGCCGGTTGAAGGAGGCGGCCTTCCCGATCCTCAACATCGACCTGATCTACGGGATCGACGGGCAGACCGAGGAGTCCTTCCGGGTCTCGCTGGACGCGGCGCTGGCCTGGGAGCCGGAGGAGGTCTACCTCTACCCGCTGTACGTGCGGCCGTTGACCGGCCTGATGGCCCGGCACGACCGGGACGGGCGGCGCTGGGACGAGCAGCGGCTGCGGCTCTACCGCTTCGGCCGGGACCACCTGCTGGCGGCCGGGTACCGGCAGACCTCGATGCGGGTCTTCCAGCGGATCGGCGCGGCGGCGGTGGAGGGGGCCGGCGAGGCCGGCATCGCCGAGTACAACCAGCAGGCCGGGATGGTCGGACTGGGCGTCGGCGCACGGTCGTTCACCACCGACCTGCACTACACCACGGACTACGCGGTGGCCGTGCCGGAGGTGCGGCGGATCATCGACGAGTACATCGCCACGCCCACCGAGGAGTTCCGCCGGGCGCAGTGGGCGTACCGGATGGACGGCGGGGAGCGGCGCCGGATGCACGTGCTCCAACGCCTGCTGGACGTGGAGGGCCTGTCGGTCGGCGGCTACCGGGAGCTGTTCGGCACCGAGCCGGAGGCGGACTTCGCGGCGGAGTTCGCGCTGCTGGCCGAGCGGGGGTGGGCGTGGCTGGTGGACGGTGCGGTGCTGCGCCTCACCTCCGAGGGGATGGCGCACGCGGACGCGGTCGGGCCGCTGTTCTTCTCGGACCGGGTGCGGGCGACCATGGCGGGCTATCAGGACCGTTGAGGGCCTCCGCCGCCGCGGCCCGGCAGCGCGACCAGCGCCAGGCCGCCGAGCAGCAGGGCCAGCCCGAGGGCGGCGGAGGGGCCGGGGCGTTCGCCGAGCAGCAGGCCGAGCAGGGCGGCGACCAGCGGTTCGGCCAGGCTGAGCGTCGCGGTGGTGGCGGCGCCGACCCGGCCGACGCCCCGGGTGAAGAGCAGGTAGCCGAGGGCGGTGGTGCCGAGCGCGAGCCAGGCGATCAGGGCCGCGGTGCGGGGGGTGGCCAACCCCTCGGGGGCGGCCAGCAGGGCGGGGAGCACCAGCAGGCCCGCACCGAGCACGCTGACCGGCGCGGCGGCGGACGGGTCCCCGCCGTGCCGGGTCAGCGGGCCGGTGGCCGCGATGTAGACGGCGAAGCTCGCACCGGCCGCCACCGCGAGCAGGATGCCGGCGAGGTCGGCCCGGGGCCCGCCGCCCGGGACGAGCAGCAGGGCGATGCCCGCCACGGCGAGGGCGGTGCCGCGCCACCAGGCCGGGGTGAGCCGCTCGGCCCGGAGCGCGCGGGCGCAGAGGCCGGCCGCCACCGGGGTGGTGCCGAAGGCGGCGGCGGTGGCGAGGGCGGCGCCGGTGCGGTCGACGGCTTCCAGGAAGCAGAGCTGGAAGGCGGCGGTCACCAGGACGCTGAGCAGCAGCCAGCGGCGCACACCCGGGAGGGCGAGCGTGCGCAGGGCCTTCGGGCGGACGGTGCACAGGGCCAGCACCAGGCCGCCGAGCAGCATCCGCGCGGCGCCGATCGCGGCCGGGGCGGCGGCGGAGCCGGCCAGCACCTGGGCCGGGCCGACCGTCCCCCAGAGCACGGCGGCCCCCAGGACCTGGGGCACCCCGCCCGCCCGCCGCGCCGTCCGCGCCTCTTCGATGGTGGTCATGGGGACGGACGCTAACGAGACGTCAGCACCCGCCGGAATGGGGCGAGTTGACCAGATCGCGGAGTGCCGGGAGCACGGTGCCCGTACGTTCGCACCAGGCGTCGGCCGGTGCCGCGCGGCGGGGAGCGCCGCGCGGCACCGGGCCGGGCGGCGGAGGTCAGCGGGTGACCTGCCAGGTGAGGGTGTCGGTGAGCAGGAGCTTGAGGTCGGGGTCGAGCACCGCCGGGGTGGGGTCGGTGGCGCGGGCGGTGAGCTCGCGGGTCTGCCCCTTGCCGAGGTGCAGGTCGGCGGTGCGGACGGTGGTGCGGTCGCGCAGCCCGACGAGCTCGCGCCCGTCCAGGTACCAGCGCAACCGCGTTCCGGGGGTGGGGAGTTCGACGGTGACCACGGCCGAGGCGCCCAGCGGAGCGGCGGTGGGGGTGTCGCTGGCCAGGGTGGTGGCGTAGCGGTGGAAGCCGGCGATCATCGCCTCCCGGCCCGGGAGGTTGAACTCGCGGCCGAGCGATCGCATGATCGAGTTGTCGGTGGGCCGGTACAGGCCCGTGGGGTAGTACCCGCCGCCCTGGTAGGCGCCGACGGTGCCGCCGTCGGGCGAGGTCTGGCCGAGCCAGCGGTACCACTTGGTCTTGGTGCGCTTCATCTGGGCGAGGGTCTGCTTGCTGAGGTTGCTCTCGGCCGGCTCCTTGCCGGTGTAGCCGCCCTGGCCGTCGTACCAGTACTCGTCGGCGAGCTTGCCGAGCGAGTGCCCGGTCTCGTGCACGGCCACCTGGCCGGACTTGGCGTTGCCGCCGGCCACGGTGGCGATACCGGAGTAGCCGAGCTCCGAGGAGACGTCGTTGTAGCCGGCGCCGCCGTACTTGGCGCTGTTGGCGACCACGATGACCAGGTCGGCGGCGGGGGCCTTGGCCGCGTAGCGCTCGACCGCGTCGGTGTCGACGCACAGCAGCCGCTCGACGTCGCCGCACCAGAAGTAGGAGCCGAGGGCGGTCCTGCGGGTGGTGGCGCGGTCCGGGTCGCCGGTGACGCCGGACTCGGGCGAGACGGCGTCCACCGCCCAGACGTTGAAGAGCGACCGGTAGCTCGCGTAGGGCTCGACCGCGGTGATCTCCTGCCACTTGGTGGCCGCGTCGCTGTGGAACTTGGCCTGCTCGGCGGCGGTGTAGCCGTCGCCGATCACCACCACGTCGAGCTTGGCGGCGGTGGAGCCGTTGTGGACGACGGCCGAGACGTCGCCGTCGCCCTGGACGGGGGCGGCGAGGCGCTGCGGGGCGGCCTTGGCGTTGGTGACGGGGACCTCGGCGCGGCCTATGGTGCCGTCCTCGGCGAAGGTCTCCACCTGGTGGCGGGCGGTCGGGGCCGGCGCCGGGGCCGCCGTGGCGGGCGAGGCGAGGGCGAGGCCGGCCAGCAGGGCGGTGGCCAGCGCGGACGGGACGATCCTGGACGAGGGCACGAACGGACCTCCGATGGGAGTAAGTTGAGGGTTAATCACACTTAAGCGGTGAGTTAATGTAGGGCACCCGTCCCGCCCCCGACAATGGGGCGGTGAGACGGGCAGGACCGGGCGGCCCAGCACCGGAGGGGAGACGGACGTGACGGACCAGGACGAACCGACGGCGATCGGGCAGCGTCTCCAACAGCTGCGCCGCGAACGGGGCCTGACCCAGCGCGCACTCGCCGGCGAGGGCTACACCGCCGCCTACGTCTCCACCCTGGAGGCCGGCCGGGTCCGGCCCTCCGAGGCCGCGCTGCACTACCTGGCCGAGCGGCTCGGGGTGACCCAGGACGAGCTGGCCACCGGCCGGCCCGCCCACCTGGCCACCGAGCTGCGGCTGGACCTCACCGAGGCGCAGGCCGCACTGGCCACCGGTGACCGGGCCGCGGCCGCCGCCCGGTTCGCCGCCGTGCTGGAGCGGGCCGAGCGGCACGGCCTGGCCGAGCTGCTCCCGGACGCCCGCCTGGGGCTCGGCGAGTGCGCGCTGGAGAGCGGGGAGCTGGAGCTGGCCCGGGAGCAGTTCGAGACGGCCGAGAAGCTGTTGGCCGACGAACCGCCGCCGCGCCGGGCGGCCGCCGTCCGGGGCCGGGCGGTGGCCCACCTGCTGGCGGGCGAACTCCGCTACGCCTGCTACCTGCTGGAGAGCGCGATCGACCGGCTGAACGCGGCCGGGCTGCCGGACCCGGACGCGCTGCTGCTGCTCTACTCCGCCGTGATCGGCCCGTACATGGACATGGGCGCGCACGCCCGGGCCGCCCAGGCCGCCGAACTGGCCCTCGCGCTGGCCCCCGCCGCCACCGACCCGGCCCTGGTGGCGGGGCTGCACCGCAGCGTGGCCCGGACGCTGATCGCCGAGGGCCGGGCCGCCGAGGCGGACGCCTCACTGGCCAGGGCGCAGGAGCTCTACCGGCACCTCCGGCTCGGCACCGACCTGGCCAAGTGCCACTGGATGCGCGGCTACGTGCTGGCACAGGACGGTGAACTCGACCGGGCCGAAGCCGAGTTGCGCACGGCCCGGTCGATGCTGGCCGCGCACGGGGCGGAGCTGTTCACCGAGCAGGTGGACGTGGAGCTGGCCGACGTCCTGCGCCGCCGGGGGCGGAGGCGGGAGGCGGCCGAGCTGCTGCACGCCCTGCTGGACCGGCTGGGCCCGGGGCGCGGCGCGGTGCACGCGGCCGGGGCGCACCGGCTGCTCGGCCTGGTGGCGGAGGAGGCGGGCGAGACCGAGACCGCCGAGGAGCACTACGTCAACGCGCTGTCCCTGCTCGAACGGACCGGCGCGGCGGGTGACTTGGCGGACCTCTGCCGTCTGCTCGGCGACCTGCTGCGGCGCAGCGGCCGCACCGAACAGGCACTGGACGTCTACCGCACCGGCCTCGGCCACCGTGCCGCACCCGGCACCACCACGCTGGGCCCCGGCCCGACCCGGCCGCCGATCCCCTGAGCCGACCCTTCCGGAACCTTCCCCTCCGATACCCATCCGAGATCTGACGGGCCTTCCGTACCCGGTCCGAGGTGTGCCATTTTACATGTCACACATTGAGTCGGCCGCGCCCCCCACCGCACGGCCACTACTCGGCCCGGAGGCCCCCACCGTGCGACCCTCCCGGATACCGACGGCCCAGCTGGGCCGTCTGCTCACCCTGGCGTTCGCGTTCCTGCTCACCCTGGGCCTGTTCGCCCCGCAGAGCCGCGCCGCCACCCCCGCCCCGCAGCCCCAGGGCCACCCGGCCCCCCGCAGCTTCCCGCTGCCCAAGTCCCCCCAGGTGCCGGACGACCACCGGCCCGTCCCGGGCGAGACCCTGACGGACGCTCAGGACTCCCCCAGGGCCGGCACCCCCCACGAGCAGAAGCAGGGCAAGGCGCTGCGCTCCGCGCCGAGCGCGCTCGCCGCCGCGAGCTGCACCCCCGCCGACTTCGCCAGGACCGGCGCCGCCCTGGTCCAGCAGGTCAGGTCGGTCGACGTGGCCTGCATGAACTCGCTCTTCAGCCTGGACGCCGCCGGCGCCGCCAAGGTCTTCCGCGAGGCCCAGATGGCCACCGTCGCCGACGCGCTGCGCACCGCCTCGGCCACCTACGACGGCACCAACAGCTCCGCCATCGGCCAGCTGGTGCTCTTCCTGCGGGTCGGCTACTACGTGCAGTGGCGCTTCCCGAACGAGGTCGGCACCTACGGCACCCCGCTGAAGGGCGCCACCCGCGGCGCCCTGGACGCCTTCTTCGGCGCCCCGCGCTCCAAGGACGTCAGCCAGGCCAACGGCGAGACCCTGGCCGAGGCCGTCACCCTGATCGACAGCGCCCAGGAGAACGCCCGCTACACCGGCGTGGTCAAGTGGCTGCTCAACGGCTTCAACCCGTCCACCGGCGGCGCCATGTGGAGCGCGGTGGACAACACCCGCACCGTCATCGAGCGCGGCACCGAGCTGCCCGAGTTCATCGCGGCCCTGCAGGCCGACCCGTCCTTCGCCACCGCGATGGCCGACCTGGTCACCCGCAACGCGGCCGGCCTGACCGGCGGCGACCTGGCCACCTCGATCGGCATCCAGCTCGGCTCGCTGGTCTCCTTCCCCGAACTGCGGCCCCAGGCCCGCCCGCTGGTCAAGGACCTGATCGCCCGCTACCCGCTGGTCGGCGCCACCGGCCCGCTGACCATGAACCTGGCCTGGTTCGCGGAGAACAAGGACAAGGGCAACTGCGCCCTCTACGGCATCTGCGACCTGCCCACCCGGCTGATCCCGCTGGTGCTCACCGTGGACCACACCTGCGGCCCCACGCTGCGCATCCGCGCCCAGGACATGAGCGCCGCCGAACTGGCCGGCACCTGCACCAGCCTGGCCAACCAGGACGCCTTCTTCCACTCCCTGGTGAAGGACGGCGGCCCGGTCGCGGGCGACCAGAACCAGCGCCTCGAGGTGGTGGTCTTCGACTCCTACTACGACTACAGCCTCTACGCCTGGTCGATCTACGACATCGAGGTCGACAACGGCGGGATGTACCTGGAGGGCGACCCGTCCAAGGCCGGCAACCAGGCCCGCTTCATCGCCCACGAGGCCACCTGGGAGCGCCCGGCCTTCCAGATCTGGAACCTGAACCACGAGTACACCCACTACCTGGACGGCCGCTTCGACATGGCCGGCGACTTCGAGGCCGGGATGTCCACCCCGACCGTCTGGTGGGTCGAGGGCGTCGCCGAGTACGTCTCCTACACCTACCGGAACGTCCGCTACGACGACGCCATCGCGCAGGCGGCCAAGGGCACCTACAAGCTGAGCACCCTCTTCGACACCACCTACGACAACGCCGACTCCACCCGGGTCTACAACTGGGGCTACCTGGCGGTCCGTTACATGCTCCAGTCGCACCCGCAGGACATGGCCACGCTGCTGGCCAAGTACCGGGCCGGCGACTGGGCGGGTGCCCGCACCCTGCTGACCTCGACCATCGGCACCCGCTACGACGCCGACTTCGCCGCCTGGCTGACCGCCTGCGGCGCCGGCCAGTGCGGCAGCCTCCAGCAGCCCCCGGCCCCGCTCTGCACCCAGGCCGACACCCGGCAGTACGACAAGGACTGCCGCCGGGACGGCGTCGCGGCCACCACCGGCAACTACAGCTACATGTTCGTCTACCTGCCGGCCGGCGTGCGGCAGCTCACCGTCACCAGCAGCGGCGGCACCGGCAACGGCGACCTCTACTACAACGGCTCCAGCTGGGCGACCACCTCGTCCTACCTGGCCAAGTCCGTGAACACCGGCAACGGCGAGACGCTCACCATCAGCGACCCGCCCTCCGGCTGGGTGTTCTTCAGCCTCTACGCCCAGCAGGGCTTCGACGGCGTCAGCGTCACCACGCGGTACTGAGCACCCCCTGAACGACGGTGCCCCGCAGGCCGGTTCGGCCTGCGGGGCACCGTCGTTCAGATCTCCGTACGCTCGCCGGACGGCCCGCCCGGGCCGAGGTCGAGGCCCAACTCGTGGATCAGGAAACCCGCGTGGAGCCGGCTGCGGGCGCCGAGCTTGTCCATGATGTCGGACACGTGGCGCTGGCAGGTGCGCAGCGACATGCCCATCCGGCGGGCGATCGCCCGGTCCTCCAGCCCCTGCACCAGCAGCCGGACGATGGAGAGCTTCATGTCCTCGGAGATGGCCAGCACCCGCTCCTGGCTGTAGTTCTCGGGGAACGGGGTGGCCGAGGTCCAGGCCCGCTCGAAGGCACCGATGGCGAAGTCGACCAGGCTCGGGTCACGCAGCAGCATGCAGCCGGCGTCGCTGTCGCGCATGGCGATCACGGCGGCGGTCTGGTCGAAGGCCAGCATCCGCATGAAGCCGTCGCCCAGGGTGCGGATCTCGGCGCCGAGGCGGGAGACGTGATCCACGTACTCCACCGTCACCGTGGAGAACTGGGCGGTGTGCTGGTAGAGCGTGCGCATCCGCACGCCGCGGGCGAGCACCCGCTCGGTGCGGGCCAGCGACTCCTTGAGCACGTCGTCCTTGCGGGCGCCGCCCGGCTGCGAGGTCAGGATCTCCTCGGCGGCCCCGTCCGCCAGCTCGGTGATGACGGCCCGGACCTCGTCCAGGTCGGTCAGCCGCTGGACCCCGCCGCCGACCGACCCTGAGGTGAACTTGGCCTGCTCGTAGGCGAATTGGAAGGCGGCGAGGCGCTGCCGAGTGGTCTCGATCTCCCGTCTGCGCTGCTCGATCTCCCGCTCCGCCGGGGCCAGCAGCTCGGCGGCGGCGGCCTCCGGCAGGCCGGCCAGCAGCATCCCGGGCCGGGTCGCCGAGCGCTTGAGGAGTCGGAGCTCCAGCAGCCGGTCCACCGTCCGGGCGCGGTCCGGATCCTGACGTAACTCGTCTCCGTCCACCTGCTGCCGCTCGGCCACGTACTGGAACAACTCCAGCTCTTCCGGGCCCAGTTCTGCCATCACAAAGGTTGTGCCAGGTCCGACGGAGCGCACGGCCACACATCCCGCCATGGTCGAATGTACATACGAAGGGGAGTCGTATGTCATGTTATCGCCGAATGGACGACAAGGGCACCTGATCCGGCCGCAGTTCCTTCACGGAGCAACCACATGACGGTCCGTCATGTCCGGGCTTGTCCGGTATGACCCCCTCGTATCTGCGTCATGGCGTACTCACGGCCCCTGGAGGGCCCTTACCCGGCCTTCGGGGCCCCGGCAGACTCGTCGTTGCCGGGAAACACCCGGCGAACATCGGGAAGTCGAGGGGAAACCACCATGGACCGCAAGCTCTTCACCACCGCTGCTGTATTCTTCGCCGCCACCGCCACGGCCCTCCTCGCCACCCTCGCCGCCTCCCCGGCCTCCGCCGACACCGTCGCCGACACCGGCTCGCAGACCACCAACGTGACCGTGGTCCCCTCCCCGAGCCCGTCCACCGGTTCTGACCTGGGCTGGGGCTGACCGCATCCCCGGGCCCGCACCCCGCGGACGGCCACCCCGGCCGCACGGCGACGGAGCACCCGGGCGCGAGCGGGCGACCGGCCCGAATCGGCGAAGCGCGGACATGACAAGAAGTCCGGATATGCCGCCGGAACGCGACAGACATCCAATACGGACAGAGAGACGTGGGGAAATCAGACCGTGGACGAAGCGTTGAATTCTGTCCGATTCTCCGGCCTCCTCAGGGAATTCCGCCGGCACGCCGGACTCACCCAGCAGGAACTGGCCGACCTCTCCGCGCTCAGCGTCCGCGCCGTCCGCGATCTCGAGTCCGGCCGGGTGCACCGGCCCCGCCGGGAGACCGTCCGGCTGCTGGTCGCCACCCTCCGCCTGGAGGGCGCCAGACGTGCCGCGTTCGAGCGGGCCGCCACCGAGAACACCGAGGGCCGCGAGGCCCCGCCCGACCCCGCGCTGATCGGCCGCGAGGCCGAACTCGCCGCCCTGCTCGGCCTGCTCCGCGAGGGCGGACGCCGGCTGGTCACCGTCACCGGCCTGCCCGGGGTGGGCAAGACCCGGCTGGCCGGCGCCGCCGCGGACCGCCTGCACCGCAGCGGCTGGACCGTGAACGGCGCCCTCGCCGCCCCGGACGCCCTCCTGCTGGTCGACTGCCTCCAGGACGGTCCGCCGATCGCCGAACTCCTCGCCCGCCACCCGGGGTTGCGCGTCCTGACCACCGCCGCGGCACCGCTGCGGCTGCCCGGCGAACGGGTGCTGCCGCTGGCCCCGCTGCCCGCCCCGCGCCCCGCACCCGGCGCCGACCCGGCCGACCTGCTGCGCCAGGACGCCGTCCGGCTCTTCCTCGCCCGACTCCAGCACGTCCGCCCCGGCCACCGGCTGGATCCGGCGGAGGCCGCCACCGTGGCCGAGCTCTGCCGCCGCCTCGACGGGCTGCCGGCCGCCATCGAGCACGCCGCCGAGTGGTGCCTGATCCAGCCGCCGCGCCGCCTGCTGCTCTGGGCCAGGCAGAGCCCGCTGGAGCCCGCCGACTCCCCCGCCGCCGGGCCGGTGCTGCGCGCCGCGCTGCACCAGAGCATCGGCGAACTGGCCTATGCCGAACGCGAGTTGCTCCGCCACCTGGCCGGTCCCGGCCGAGGCCCCGGGCGCTCCTTCGAGCAGCTGCTCGCGCGGACCCGCACCCCGGCCGCCGAACTGGCCACCGCCGTGCACGCCCTGCTGGTGCGCGGGCTGGTGCGGGCCACGCCCGGCGCCACCGCCGATGACCTGGACTCCGGCGAACGCTTCACCGTCCCCTACCTGGTCCGCCACGCCCTCCTCGAGGCGACCACCCCGGCCCCGGCCGCACGCCCCCTGCGAGTCCTCGCCGCCACGGGGTGAACCGCCAGGGGCGCGAGGAACTGCGCGAAGCGGGAGACGACGACCCGACTGCCGGGTACGGACTCCCAGTTGCAGCTCATTCCCCGCACCCGACGATCGGCTCCGCTTCTTCCGCCTCGCGCAGTTCCTCGCGCCCCCGGGGTGACCACCTACCTACCCGCGCGCGCCACCGAACCGCCGCCCGCCTGCCGGTGCGAACTGCCGGGCGAGCGCCGCGCCGCCGCCTAGCGTTCGGCTGTCGGCGCCGATCACCGCAGCGCCGCAGCCCACCGGGCCCCTCCGCCGTACCGACCCCCGTGGTCCGGCGTGCCCTCGACCACCCTGTGAGACGACCATGGAGTTGAAGCACCGCCCTGCCCAGCCGCGCCCCCGCACCGCCCGGGCCGACCGCACCGGCCTGGACGTGCTGGTCACCAGCGTGGCCTCCGACGCCCACACCTGGAACCTCATCTACCTCCAGCTCCTGCTGGAGGAGTCGGGCCACCGGGTCACCAACCTCGGTGCCTGCGTGCCGGACCAGCTGCTGATCGACGAGTGCCTGGCCCGCCGCCCCGACCTGGTGGTGGTCTCCACCGTCAACGGGCACGGCCTGAACGACGGCCGCCGGGTGATCCGGCAGCTCCGGGCCCGACCCGAGCTGCGCGCCACCCGGGTGGTGATCGGCGGCAAGCTCGGCATCGCCGGAGCCGAACAGGACGGCCAGGTGGCCGAGTTGACCGAGGCCGGGTTCGACGCGGTGTTCCAGGACGGCACCGGGATCGCCCGCTTCCACGACTACGTGCGGGCCATCCCCGCCAGGCGCGCCGTCGCCGTCCCGCTGGCCGGTGCCCGGTGAGCGCCCCCGCACGACGCCCCGACGGCACCGCCCCGGCCCCCGGAACCGCTGCACCGCCGGCCGGCTCCTTCGGCGGCTACGTCCGCGCCGCCCGCAACTCCGGCCGCCTGGTGGTGCAGCCCCGGATGGGCATGAGCGACCCGGCCCGGATGCGGGCCGGACTGCTGGCGACCCGTCAGGCCGACGCCACCACCGTCGGCACCCTCACCCTGGACAGCTACACCCGGGTCGGCGACCACCGGGCCGCCCGCCGGGCACTGGCCGAGGGCGTGCCGCTGAACGGCTACCCGATCGTCGCCTACTCCACCGCGACCACCCTCGGCGTCACCGAGGGCATCGCCGGCCCCTCCTTCCCGGTGCAGGTCCGGCACGGTTCGGCCGCCCCGCAGGAGATCTTCGAGGCGGCGGTGGCGGCCGGTCTGACGGCCAGTGAGGGCGGCCCGATCTCCTACTGCCTGCCCTACAGCCGGACCCCGGTCGAGCGGTCGGTGGCCAACTGGGAGGCGAGCGTGGCCGTGCTGGCCCGGCTGCGCGACCAGGGGCTGGAGCCGCACCTGGAGACCTTCGGCGGCTGCATGATGGGCCAACTCGCCCCGCCGAGCCTGCTGGTGGCGATCAGCGTGCTGGAGGCGCTGTTCTTCCGCGCCCACGGCCTGCGCTCCGTCTCGCTCAGCTACGCCCAGCAGACCCACCCCGGGCAGGACCTGGAGGCCGTCACCGCGCTCGGCCGGATCGCCGCCGAGCTGCTCGGGGACACCGACTGGCACCTGGTGGTCTACGCCTACATGGGCGTCTACCCGCGCACCCCCGGCGGCGCGACCCTGCTGCTGGAGGAGGCCGCCCGGCTCGCGGTGCACACCGGCGCCGCCCGGCTGATCGTCAAGACCACCGCCGAGGCGCACCGGATCCCCACCGTCGAGGAGAACGTCCTGGCGCTGGAGGCCGCCGCCCGCGCCTCCGAGAGCGCGGGGACGCCGCCCGAGGTGGGCGACACCGGCATCCACGCCGAGGCGCTCGACCTGGTGCACGCCGTGCTCGACCTCGACCCCGACCTCGGCCGCGCGCTGACCCGGGCCTTCGCCCGCGGGGTGCTGGACGTCCCGTACTGCCTGCACCCGGACAACGCCGGGCGCTCCCGCAGCTACCTGGACTCGGCCGGACGGCTGCACTGGTCCGACACCGGCGCGATGCCGGTGCGCGGCAGCACCCGCTCCACCGCCCGGATGACCTCCTCGGGGCTGATCAGCTCCCTCTCCTACGTCCAGCAGCGCTTCGACCGGCTCGCCCTCGATCTCGCCACCACCCGTCAACTCCCCTCCCAGACCAAGGAGTCCGTCCGATGACCAGCACCGTCGAGCCCACCGCGCGCACCTGGGAGCAGCTGCTGCCCCCGGCCGACCCGCGCGCCCACCTGACCTCGGCCACCACCCGCACCGTGCTGCGGATCCAGCAGGAGCTGCTGGCGGGTGCCCGCGAGTACCTCACCGGCCTCGGCTTCCACGAGATGCTGCCGCCGGTGATCGGCCCGGTCACCGACCCGGGCGCGCGCGGCGCCAAGCAGGTGGACGTGGACTACTACGGCCACCAGTACAAGCTGATGACCAGTGCCATCCTCTACAAGCAGGCCTCGCTGCTGGCCTTCCCGAAGATCTTCTGCATCGCGCCCAACGTCCGCCTGGAGCCGCTGGAGACCTGCAACACCAACCGCCACCTGGCCGAGTTCCACCAGATCGACGTGGAGATGGCCGGCGCCTCCCGGGACGAGATCACCGCCGTGGTCGAGGGCCTGGTGCGGCACATGGTCTCCCGCGCCGTCACCCGGCTCCCGGGCGAGTTCGAGGAGCTGGGCCGGGACGTGGGCGCCTTCGCCGGGCTGCTCGGCGAGGCCTTCGGCCGGATGACGCACGCCGAGGCGGTCGCGGAGCTGCGCGAGGGCGGTCACCCGCAGAGCCCGGACGCCGAGATCGACTGGACCGGCGAGGCGCTGATCTCCGAACGCGCCGAGAAGCCCTTCTTCGTCACCGACTACCCCAAGGGCTCGCGCGGCTTCTACGACCGGGAGAGCGCCGAGACCGCGGGCGTGCTGCGCAACTTCGACCTGCTGGCCCCGGAGGGCTACGGCGAGCTGTGCAGCGGCAGCGAGCGGGAGTTCGACTACGCCAGGATCGTCACCCGGATGCGGGAGACCGGGGAGAACCCGGCCAAGTACGGCTGGTACCTCCAGCTGGTCCGCGAGGGCATCCCCGCCTCGGCCGGCTTCGGCATCGGGGTGGAGCGCTTCACCCGCTACGTGACCGGCCTGGACTCCGCCTGGCAGGCCAACGCCTTCCCGAAGCTGCCCGGGGTGGTGTCCCCGTGACCGGCCCGCAGACCCCCGGTCTGCACACCCGGGGCCTGCCGGAGCAGGCGATCCGCGAGCGGGCCCGGCTCGGCGCGGCCGCCGCCTTCCCCGGCGAGGCGCACTACGGCCACACCCTCTTCGGAGCCGAACAGAGCGTCTCCACCGACCCGTTGGAGCAGCTGCGGATCACCCCGCCGGTCTTCATGCCGCAGCGGCTGGAGAAGCTGATCGAGCTCGGCCGGGAGCCGCTGCACACCGACGTGGAGCTCGCCACCGTGATCGGCGGCCTGCGCTCCGCCCTCCCGCTCTACCTCTCCGCCTTCGGCTCCACCAAGGCGGCCGGCACCGACCAGGTGCTGGCCGCGAGCCGGCAGGCCGGGCGCCTCGGCATCCCGATGGTGATCGGCGAGAACATCGTGCCGATGAGCGGCTACGGCCGCACCGGGGAGCAGACCAGGCGCACCGCGCTGGCCCGGATCGCCGCCTACCTGGAGGAACTCCCGTACGGGCTGGGCGGGGTGGCGGTCCAGCAGTCCACCGAGGACGCCGACGCGGAGGTGTGGAACCTGGTCTACAGCGACCCGAGCACCCAGCCGCTGCTGGAGAGCGGCCGGCTGGCCTTCGAGCTGAAGGTGGGTCAGGGCGCCAAGCCGGGCCTGGGCGGGATGACGGTGCTGGACCGGGCGGCGGCCGCCGCGGTGGACGAGCAGTTCGCCCTGGACGAGGTCTTCGGCCCGGAGGCCGACCGGGTGCTGCGGTGCAGCAGCCCGGGCACCTTCACCGAGGAGATCCTCCGTCAGCAGATCCGGCTGATGCGCAACAACTACCCCCGGGCGAGGGTCTGGGTGAAGCTCCACCCCGGCCGGGACGTGGCGCACGCCGCCGCCACCGCCTGGGCCGCCGGCGCCGACTCGGTGACCGTGGACGGTGCCGAGGGCGGCACCGGCTGGGCTCCGGTGGCCTCGATCGCGCACTCCGGGCTGCCGCTCGGCGAGTGCCTGGCCCGGATCGGCGCCCGGCCGGACTGCCTGCTGGTCTCCGGCCGGATGTGGGAGGGCAGCCGGGTGGTGAAGAGCCTGGCGCTCGGCGCCACCGCCGCCGGGCTCGGCCGGGCCGCCCTGGTGGCCACCGACGAGGACCCGGAGGCCGGCCTGACCAGGCTGGTGGAGGCCCTGGCGCTCGAACTGCGGCTGCTGATCAGCGCGGTGGGCAAGTACACGCCCTCCGCCCTCTCCCCCGAGGACGTCTGGCCGCAGCCCGCCGGCCTGCCCTCGCCGTCCCCTGTCCTGCGCGTTCCGGAGGTGCTGCACCATGGCTGACACGCTCCCCAGGACCGAGGAGGAGACCGCCGCGCCCTCGCGCCGCCACGGCCCGCTCGGCCTGAACTACCTCTCCTTCACCGGGGCCATGAGCCTGTCCCAACTCGGCGACTCCGCCTGGTACGTGGCGCTCACCTGGACCCTGGTGCGGGACTTCAGCCCGGCCACGGCCGGCGCGGTGCTCACCGCGGCCAGCCTGCCCCGGCTGATCGGCCTGCTCGGCGGCGGCGTGATCGCCGACCGCAGCGGCCCGCGCCGGGTGATGGTGGTCACCGACCTGCTGCGCGGCGCGGTGATGCTGGCCGCGGCCGGCCTGATCGCGGTGAGCAGCCCCTCGGTGCCGGTCCTGCTCGGCGCGGCCCTGCTGCTCGCGCTGATCAGCGCCTTCTTCATCCCGGCCTCCGGTGCGGTCAAGCCGCTGATCCTGGAGGACAAGGACCTGGTCCGGGGCAACGCGCTGTTCGTCTTCGGCATCCGGGGCGGGCAGGCCGCCGGCGGCCCGGTCGGCGCCTGGCTGGTGGCGGCCGGCGGCGTCCCGCTGGTGGCGCTGGCCAACGCGGCCAGCTTCCTGCTCTCCGCCTTCGCCTCCGGCCGGGTGAAGTACACCCGGGCCCCGGCGCAGCCACAGCCACATCCGCAGCCGAGCACCGAACCCGCCCCGCCCAAGCCGCCGTTCAAGCAGATGCTGATGGACGGGCTGCGCTACGTCGGCGGCCAGCGCCGGATCATGCTGGTGCTGCTGGTGATCGGCCTGACCGAGCTGGCCTGCGCCCCGCCGGTCAACCTCGGCCTGGTGCTGCTCTCCGAGCGGCTGGGCACCGGGGCCACCGGCGCCGGTCTGCTGCTCACCGCCTACACCGTGGGCGCGGTGGCCAGTTCGCTGGTCACCATGGCCTGGCCGCCCGGGAAGCACGGCGGCCGGGTGCTGGTCTCCACCGTCTGGGCGGCGGCGCTGGCGCTGACCGCGATCGCCTTCACCGACTCGCTGCCGCTGGCGATGGCCTGCTACGCGGTGCTCGGCATGGTGACCGGCCAGTCCGGCCTGGTGCTGGTCTCGATGCTGCAGCGCTGGACCGAGGCGCCGATGCGCGGCCGGGTGATGTCGGTGCTCTCGCTGGTCATCTTCGCCGCCGCCCCGCTGGCCAACCTGGCGGTCGGCGCGATGGTGAGCCTGCTGGGCTTCACCGCCGCGATGGGCGTCTTCGCGGTCTTCGCGGTGGCCGCCGCGCTGGTCACCCTGGCCTCCCCCGGACTGCGCGGGGTGCGCCTTGACTGACACCTCGCACCTGGGCCCGGCCGGCCTGGACCACGGAGCCGCCGGCTTCCCCGGACTCCCGGAGCTGCAGGCCCAGTTGCGCGACGGGCGGCTGACCAGCGTCTCGCTCACCCGGCGCTGCCTGGAGCGGATCGAGCTGGTGGACCCGCTGGTGAACGCGGTGCTGGCGGTGGACGAGTCGGCGCTGGAGCAGGCCGCCCGGGCCGACCGCCGGTACGCGGCCGGAGCCGAACGCGGGCCGCTGGACGGCATCCCGGTGCTGGTGAAGGACAACATCGACACCGCCGGTCTGGCCGGCTCGGCGGGCTCGCGCCTGCTGGCCGGCCACCCGCCGGCCCGGGACGCCCGGGTGGTGGCCGGGCTGCGCGCGGCGGGGGCGGTGGTGCTCGGCAAGACCAACCTCTCCGAGTGGTCCAACTTCCGCTCCACGCAGGCCACCGAGGGCTGGTCCGGGGTCGGCGGGCAGACCCGCAACCCGTACCGGCTGGACCGCAGCCCGGGCGGCTCCTCGGCCGGCTCGGCGGTGGCGGTGGCCACCGGGATGGCCCCGCTGGCGCTGGGCACCGAGACCGACGGCTCGATCGTCGGCCCGGCGGGGCTGTGCGGGGTGGTCGGGGTGAAGCCGGAGACCGGTCTGCTGCCGCTGGACGGGGTGGTGCCGATCACTCCCGAACTGGACAGCGTCGGCGTGCTGGCCTCCCGGCTCTCCGACGCCGCGCTGGCCCTGTCGGTGCTCGGCGGGCAGACCGCCCCCGAGCCCGATCCGGGGATGCTCCGGGTCGGCGTCTGGCGGGTGCCGCGGATGCCGGGGGTGGTGGACGCCGTGCTGGACTCGGCCACCCAGGCGCTGCGCTCCGCCGGGATCGCGGTGGTGCCGGTGGAGCTGGCGCTGGACCAGCAGACCGTCGAGGACGGGCTGTTGGCGATGTACGCCGAGTTCCGCCCGGCGCTGGAGCAGTACCTGGCCGGGCGGCCCGGCGGCCCGCGCACGCTGGCCGAGCTGATCGAGGGCAACCGGAGCGATCCGGTCGAGCTCTCGCTCTTCGGCCAGGACCTCTTCGAGCAGGCCCAGCTGATCGGGCCCGGCGAGCGGGAACGGGCCGTGCCCGCCCGGCAGCGTTCCCGGGACGCGGCGCGCAGGCTGCTGGACCGCACCATGCGCCGCTACGGCGTCCAGGCGCTGCTGGCACCCACCAACGAGCCGGCCCCGGTGCTGGACTACGAGCTCGGCGACCCGGGCACCCCCGGCAGCTCCACCCCGGCCGCGCTGGCCGGGTACCCGAACGTCTCGCTGCCGGTCGGGCAGTTCCGCGAACTCCCGCTCGGCGTCTCGGTCTTCGGCCCGCCCACGCTGGCCCGGCTGCTGCCGGTCGCGCTGCGGGTGGCCGAGGCCTGCGCGGTCCGCCGCACCCCCGCACTGCTGCCCTAACTGCCGCTCAACTGCCGCTCAACTGCCGTGCATGACTGCCCAGTTGGGAAGCACGGAGCTCATAGCGTAAGCCCCACAACGACTCCCCAGGAGGACCCGATGAGCAACCCCTTCGAGAACGAGGACGGCACCTTCCTGGTGCTGGTGAACCACGAGAACCAGCACTCGCTCTGGCCCGCCGCCATCGAGGTCCCGGCCGGCTGGGAGACCGTCAAGTCCGGGGCCACCCGGGCCGAGGCCCTCGGCTACATCGAGGAGCACTGGACCGATCTGCGCCCCGCCAGCCTGGTCGCCCAGGCCTCCTGACCACCATCCATTGGGGCGGGCCCACGAGAGGTCGAATGCCCTGGCACCGGGAGGCCCGATGACTCCGCTGTCCTTCGCACAGGCCCGCCTCTGGTTCCTCAACCAGGTCGAGGGCCCCAGCCCCACCTACAACGTCCCCCTGACCGTCCGCCTCACCGGCCCGCTCGACCGGGCGGCCCTGCGGGCCGCGGTCACCGACCTGGCCGAGCGGCACGAGGCCCTGCGCACGGTCTTCACCGAGCGGGACGGCATCCCGTACCAGCAGGTGCTGGAGCGGCCCGAGATCCCCTGGTCCGTCTCCCGCCCCGCCGAGGGCGAGCTGGTCGGGGCCGTCCGCGCCGCCGCCGCGCACGGCTTCGACCTCGCCACCGAGCTCCCGCTCCGCGCCGACCTGTTCGAGGCACCCGCCGAGCAGGGCCGCGAGCGGCACACCCTCCTGCTGACCCTGCACCACATCGCCGCCGACGGCTGGTCGCTGGCCCCGCTGCTGCGGGACCTGGCCACCGCCTACCGGGCCCGCTGCGAGGGCGCCGCCCCGCAGTGGGAGCCACTGCCGGTGCAGTACACCGACTACACCCTCTGGCAGCAGGAGCTGCTGGGCGGGGCCGAGGACCCGGAGAGCCTGCTGGCCACCCAACTGGCCCACTGGCGGCGGGCCCTGGCCGACCTCCCGGAGGAGCTGACCCTCCCGGCCGACCGGCCCCGCCCGGCCTCCCCGTCCTTCCACGGCCAGGTGCTGACCACCCGGATCGACGGACAGCTGCGCGACCGGATCCAGGAGTTCGCCCGGAGCAACGACGCCACCCTGTTCATGGTGGTGCAGGCCGCCCTGGCCGCCCTGCTCTCCCGGCTCACCGGTGCCACCGACGTCCCGCTGGGCACCCCGGTGGCCGGCCGGACCGACAGTGCGCTGGAGGACCTGGTCGGGTTCTTCGTCAACACCCTGGTGCTGCGCACCGACCTCTCCCGCGACCCCGGCTTCCGCGAGCTGGTCGCCCGGGTCCGGGACGCCGACCTGGACGCCTACGCCCACCAGGACCTGCCCTTCGAGCGCCTGGTGGAGGAGCTCAACCCGGCCCGCTCGCTCGCCCGCCACCCGCTCTTCCAGGTCATGCTGGTGCTGCAGAACAGCCCGGACGCCCGGCCCGACTTCGCCGGCCTGGCCGCCGAGGCCGAGGTCATCGACCTGGACGTGGCCAAGTTCGACCTGATCGTGGAGCTGGCCGAGGACGCCGAGGGCATCGGCGTGCTGCTCAAGTACGCCACCGACCTGCTGGACCGCGCCACCGTCGAGACCTTCGGCGAGCGGCTGCTGCGGTTGGTCGAGGCCGCCCTGACCGGCCCCGAACTCCCGGTCGGGCAGCTGGACCTGCTCTCCGCCGAGGAGCGCGGCATTCTCGCCGGGCGGTGGAGCGGCGGCCCGTCCACCGTCGACCCCGAGCACACCGTGCACGGAGTCTTCGCCGAACAGGCCGCCGCCCGCCCCACCGCCACCGCCCTGGTCTTCGGCGAACACACCGTCAGCTACCGGGAGTTGGACGAGCTCTCCAACCGCCTGGCGCACCACCTGCGGGCGAGCGGTGTGCGGCCCGGCGAGGTCCTGGGCATCCACCTGGAGCGCTCCCCCGAGCTGGTGACCGCCGTCCTGGCCGTGCTGAAGGCCGGCGCCGCCTACACCGTGCTGGACCCGGAGTTCCCGGTGGAGCGGCTCAACACCCTGGCCGCGAGCACCGACCGGATCCTCACCCGGGCCGCGCTGGCCGACCGGATCGACGCCCCGCAGCTGCTGGTCGAGGGCACCCCGGAGCACCCCGCCACGGAGCACCCCGCCACCGCCCTGCCCGAGCTGGCCCGCCCCCTGGACGCCGCCTGCCTGATGTTCACCTCCGGCTCCACCGGCGCCCCCAAGGGCGTGCTCTCCCCGCACCGGGCGGTCGTCGGCACCCTGCTCGGCCAGGACTTCGCCTCCCTCGACCCCGCGCAGACCTGGCTCCAGTGCTCCCCCGTCTCCTGGGACGCCTTCGCCCTGGAGCTGTTCGGCCCGCTGCTCTCCGGCGGCACCTGCGTCCTCCAGCCCGGCCAGCGGCCCGAACCCGCCCTGATCTCCGAGCTGGTGGCCCGCCACCGGGTCACCACCCTGCACGCCTCCGCGAGCCTGCTGAACTTCCTGCTGGACGAGTACCCGGACACCTTCACCCACCTCCGCCAGGTGATGACCGGCGGCGAGGCCGCCTCCGTCCCGCACGTGATGCGACTGGTCCGGGACCACCCCGGGCTGACCCTGGTCAACGGCTACTCCCCCGCCGAGTCGATGATCTTCACCGTCGCCCACCACATCACCGCGGCGGACGCCGGGCGCCCCTCGATCCCGGTCGGCCGCGCGCTCAACGGCAAGCAGCTCTGGGTCCTGGACGACCACCTGGCGCTGCTGCCCCCCGGCACGCCCGGCGAGCTCTACATGTCCGGCCTCGGCCTGGCCCACGGCTACACCGGCCAGCCCGGCCTGACCGCCGAACGCTTCGTCGCCAACCCCCACTGCGCGCCCGGCGAGCGGATGTACCGCACCGGCGACCTGGTCCGCTGGCTGCCCGACGGCGCCCTGGAGTTCCTCGGCCGGGCCGACGACCAGGTCAAGATCCGCGGCTTCCGGGTCGAGCCCGGCGAGGTCCGGGCCGCGCTGGCCGGCTTCCCGGGCGTCGTCCAGACGGCCGTCACCGTCCGCGAGGACCGGCCCGGCCAGAAGCGCCTGGTGGCCTACCTGACGGCCGACCGGCCGGTGGACACCACCGAGCTGCGCGCCCACGTGGCCAGGCTGCTGCCCGAGCACCTGGTGCCCGCCGCCTTCGTCCGGCTGGACGCGCTGCCGCTCACCCCCACCGGCAAGCTCGACCGCCGCGCCCTGCCCGTCCCCGACCTCACGCCCCGTCAGGAGTCCCGCCCGCCGCGCACCCGGCAGGAGGCCGTGCTCTGCGACCTCTACGCCGAGCTGCTCGGCCAGGACCGGGCCGGGATCGACGACGACTTCTTCGAACTGGGCGGCCACTCCCTGCTGGCCGCCAAGCTGATCGCCCGCATCCGCTCCGCCGCAGGCGTCGAGCTGACCGTCCGAGACCTGTTCGAGGCGCCCACCGTGCTGCGCCTCGCCGAGCGAATCCGTGGCGCCCGAGGGGCGCGGAAGGGGTCCTACGTCATGGAAGAGCGTCCCGAGGAGATCCCGCTGTCGTACGCGCAGCGCCGCCTCTGGTTCCTCAACAAGCTGGAGGGGCCGAACAGCACGTACAACGTGGCGCACACCATCCGGCTGCGCGGCGTGCTGGACGTGGACGCCCTGCACACCGCCGTCTCCGACGTGGTCGGCCGGCACGAGGCGCTGCGCACCGTCTTCCTGGAGGTGGACGGCGAGCCCTACCAGCGGGTGGTCGCCCCGGGCGTGGCCCGGCCGATGGTGACGGTGCTGGACACCGACGCCGAGGAGCTGCCGCTGGAGCTGGACTTCGCCTCCCGGCACGCCTTCGACCTGATGGTCGAACTCCCCATCCGGGCGCACATCTTCGCGGTCGGCCCCGAGGAGCACGTGCTGCTGCTGGTGATGCACCACATCGCCAGCGACGGCTGGTCGCTCGGCCCGGTGATGCGCGACCTGGCCACCGCCTACGCCGCCCGCTGCGACGGCGCCGCCCCGCAGTGGGAGCCGCTGCCGGTGCAGTACGTGGACTACACCCTCTGGCAGCAGGACCTGCTCGGCTCGGCCGACGACCCGGAGAGCCTGCTCTCCCAGCAACTCGCCTACTGGCGCGAGGCGCTGGCCGACCTGCCGGAGGAGATCGCACTGCCGGCCGACCGCTCGCGCCCGGCGCTGCCCTCCAACCAGGGCCAGGTGACCACCGCGCACCTGGACCAGGACCTGCACCGCCGCCTGCTGGCCTTCGCCCGGGAGAACAACGCCACCCTCTTCATGGTGATGCAGGCCGCCCTGGCCGGGCTGCTGACCAGGCTGGGCGCCGGCACCGACATCCCGCTGGGCACGCCCACCGCCGGGCGCACCGACGACGCGCTGGAGGACCTGGTCGGGTTCTTCGTCAACACCCTGGTGCTGCGCACCGACCTCTCCGGGGACCCGACCTTCCGTCAGCTGGTGGCCCGGGTCAAGGAGACCGACCTCGACGCCTACGCCCACCAGGACGTCCCCTTCGAGCGCCTGGTGGAGGAGCTCAACCCCGTCCGCACCCTCTCCCGGCACCCGCTGTTCCAGGTGATGCTGGTGGTGCAGAACAACGCCGAGGCCAAGCTCCGGCTGCCCGGCCTGGACGCCGAGATGGCGCCCGTGACCACCGACACCGCCAAGTTCGACCTCACCCTGGGCTTCACCGAGACCTTCGGCACGGACCGCGAGCCGGCCGGGATCCGGGCGATGGCCGAGTACGCCACCGACCTGTTCGACCGGGCCTCGGTCGAGGTCATCCTGGACCGCCTGGTCCGGCTGCTGGAGGGTCAGCTCTCCGAGCCCGACGTGCCGGTGGGCCGGCTGGAGATCCTCTCCGGCGAGGAGCGCCGCGCCCTGCTGGTGGACTGGAACGACACCACCACCGAGTACCCGGCCGAGGCCTGCGTGCACCAGCTGTTCGAGCAGCAGGCCGCCCGCCGGCCGCTGGACACCGCGCTGGTCTTCGGCGAGGAGACCGTCGGCTACCGGGAGTTGGACGAGCGGGCGAACCGGCTGGCCCGTCACCTGGTGGCGAGCGGCCTGCGCCGGGGCGACGTGGTCGGCGTCTACCTGGAGCGCTCCACCGAGCTGGTCACCGCCGTGCTGGCGGTGCTCAAGGCCGGCGGCACCTACACCATGCTCGACCCGGACTTCCCGGCCGACCGGATCGCCGCCGTGCTTGGCCACACCGAGGCCGCCCTGCTGCTCACCGTCTCGGAGCTGGGGGGCAGGCTGACCGACGGCCCGCGGGAGCTCCACCTCGACCGGGACGCCGGGTCGATCGCCCGCCACCCGGCCACCGCGCCCGGCGTCCCGGCCGGCCCGGGCGACGCGGCCTGCGTGATGTTCACCTCCGGCTCCACCGGCGTGCCCAAGGGCGTGGTCTCCCCGCACCGGGCGATCGTCGGCACCCTGGTCGGCCAGGGCTTCGTGGACTTCGACCGGGCCCAGGTCTGGCTGCAGTGCGCCCCGGTCTCCTGGGACGCCTTCGCGCTGGAGCTGTTCGGCCCGCTGCTCTCCGGCGGCACCTGCGTCCTCCAGCCCGGCCAGCGGCCCGAACCCGCCGTCATCGCCGAGCTGGTGACGCGCCACCGGGTCACCACCCTGCACGTCTCGGCCAGCCTGCTGAACTTCCTGCTGGACGAGTACCCGGCCACCTTCACCCACCTCCAGCAGGTGATGACCGGCGGCGAGGCCGCCTCCATCCCGCACGTGATGAAGCTGGTGCACGGCTTCCCGCAGATCAAGCTGGTGAACGGCTACTCCCCCGCCGAGTCGATGATCTTCACCGTCTCGCACGAGATCACCGCCGCCGACGGCTCCCGCCCCTCCATCCCGGTCGGCCGCCCGCTCGGCAACAAGCGGCTCTACGTGCTGGACGACGGCCTCGGCCTGGTCGCCCCCGGCGTCACCGGCGAGCTCTACATGTCCGGCGTCGGCCTGGCCCACGGCTACGCCGGCCAGGCCGGGCTGACCGCCGAGCGCTTCGTGGCCTGCCCGTTCGGCGAGCCGGGGGCCCGGATGTACCGCACCGGCGACCTGGTGCGCTGGCGCGGCGACGGCGTGCTGGAGTTCCTCGGCCGCGCCGACGACCAGGTCAAGATCCGCGGCTTCCGGGTCGAACCCGGCGAGGTCCGGGCCACCCTGGCCGCCTTCCCCGGGGTCGGCCAGGCCGCCGTGGTGGTCCGCGAGGACCGCCCGGGCGACAAGCGCCTGGTGGCCTACGTGGTGACCGACGGCTCGCCCGACGCCGCCGCGGTGGACGCCGCCGCGCTGCGCACCCACGTGGCCGCGCTGCTGCCCGAGTACATGGTGCCCTCGGCCGTGGTCTTCCTGGAGGCCCTGCCGATCACCCCGACCGGCAAGCTGGACCGCCGGGCCCTGCCCGCCCCGGACCACAACCGCGGCGAGCTGGGCCGCGAGCCGCGCAACGCCCAGGAGGAGCTGCTCTGCGGCCTGTTCGCGGAGATCCTCGGCCTGGAGTCGGTCGGCATCGACGACGACTTCTTCGACCTCGGCGGCCACTCGCTGCTGGTCACCCGCCTGGTCAGCCGGCTGCGCTCGGTGCTCGGCGTGGAGATCGGCATCCGCGACCTCTTCCAGGCCCCCACCGTGGCCCGGCTCGGCAAGCGGGTGGACCGCGCCCAGCACGCCCGCCCGGCGCTGCGCGCGGTGGCCCGGCCGGAGCGCCTGCCGCTCTCCTTCGCCCAGCAACGACTGTGGTTCCTCGGCCAGTTGGAGGAGCAGGGCTCGGCCTACAACGTGCCGGTGACGGTCCGGCTGCGCGGCGCCCTGGACACCCGCGCGCTGCGCGCCGCGGTGGACGACGTGGTGGCCCGGCACGAGGTGCTGCGCACCGTCTTCGAGGAGTTCGCCGGCCGCCCGTACCAGCGGGTGCTGGCCCCCGACCAGGCCGAGATCCCCTGGGACGAGGCACCGGTGACGGAGCAGGGGCTGGCCGGGGCGGTCGCCCGGGCCGCCAACCGCGGCTTCGACCTGGCCACCCAGGTGCCGCTGCGGGTGCACCTGTTCGACCTCGGCCCGCAGGAGCACGTGCTGCTGCTGGTGATGCACCACATCGCCAGCGACGGCTGGTCGATGGGCCCGCTGATCCGCGACCTGGGCGCCGCCTACGCGGCCCGCTCCACCGCGGGCGAGGCCCCCGACTGGGCCCCGCTGCCGGTGCAGTACGCCGACTACACCCTCTGGCAGCAGGCGCTGCTCGGCGCGGACGACGACCCCTCCAGCCTGGTCTCCCGTCAACTCGCCTACTGGCGCGGCGCGCTGGCCGAGCTGCCGGAGGAGCTGAACGTCCCGACCGACCGGCCCCGCCCGGCCACCCCGAGCAACCTGGGCGACGCGGTCTGGGTGAGCACCGACGCCGAGCTGCACGGGCGGCTGCTGAGCTTCGCCCGGGAGCACCAGGCCACCCTCTTCATGGTGCTCCAGGCCGGGCTGGCCGCGCTGCTCTCCCGACTCGGCGGCGGCACCGACATCCCGCTCGGCACCCCGGTGGCCGGCCGGGTGGACGAGGCGGCGGACGACCTGGTCGGCTTCTTCGTCAACACCCTGCTGCTGCGCACCGACCTCTCCGGCGACCCGAGCTTCCGTCAGCTGGTCGAGCGGGTCCGGGAGTCGGACCTGGACGCCTACGCCCACCAGGACGTCCCCTTCGAGCGCCTGGTGGAGGAGCTCAACCCCGTCCGCACCCTCTCCCGGCACCCGCTCTTCCAGATCATGCTGGTGGTGCAGAACAACAGCTCGGCCGAGCTGAGCATCCCGGGCCTGGAGGCCTCGATCGTCCCGGCCGGGGTGGACACGGTGAAGTTCGACCTCACCGTGGCCGTCACCGAGCGCCGCGAGGCCGGTGCCCCGGCCGGGCTGAAGATCAACATCGACTACGCCTCCGACCTCTACGACCGCGCCACCGTCGAGGAGTTGGCGGCCCGCCTGGTCCGCCTGCTGGAGGGCGCGCTGGCCGCGCCGGAGCTGCCGGTCGGCCGGGTGGACGTGCTCTCCCCGGCGGAGCGCCTGCTGCTGACCGAGGAGCTCAGCGGGCAGCCGTCCACGGTGGACCCGGAGCGCACCGTGCACGGCGTCTTCGCCGGGCAGGCCGCCGCCCGCCCGGAGGCCACCGCCCTGGTCTTCGGCGGAACCACCGTCAGCTACCGGGAGTTGGAGGAGCGCTCCAACCGCCTCGCCCACCACCTGATCGCCGGCGGCCTGAAGCGCGGCGAGGTCGCCGGCCTGCACCTGGAGCGCACCCCCGAGCTGGTGGTGGCGGTGCTGGCCGTCCTCAAGGCCGGCGGCACCTACACCGTGCTGGACCCGGAGTTCCCGGTCGAGCGGCTCAACGCCCTGGCCAGGACGGCCGATTGGGTGGTGACCGACACAGCCCACGCGGGCCGGATCGACGCCCCGCAGCTTCTGGTGGAGGGCGCCGCCGGGCACCCCGCGACCGCCCCGCCCGAGCTGGCCGGCCCGCTGGACGCCGCCTGCGTGATGTTCACCTCGGGCTCCACCGGCACGCCCAAGGGCGTGGTCTCCCCGCACCGGGCGATCGTCGGCACCCTGCTCGGCCAGGACTTCGCGGAGCTGAGCCCCGATCAGGTCTGGCTCCAGTGCTCGCCGGTCTCCTGGGACGCCTTCGCCCTGGAGCTGTTCTCCCCGCTGCTCTCCGGCGGCACCTGCGTGCTCCAGCCGGGCCAGCGCCCGGAGCCCACGGTGATCGCCGCGCTGGCCGCCGAGCACGCGGTGACCACCCTGCACGTCTCGGCCAGCCTGCTGAACTTCCTGCTGGACGAGTACCCGGCCACCTTCGCGAAGCTGCGCCAGGTGATGACCGGCGGCGAGGCCGCCTCCATCCCGCACGTGATGCGCCTTGTCGAGGACTTCCCGCAGATCCGGCTGGTGAACGGCTACTCGCCCGCCGAGTCGATGATCTTCACCGTCGCCCACCACATCACCCCGGCGGACGCCGGGCGCCCCTCGATCCCGGTCGGCCGCGCGCTCAACGGCAAGCAGCTCTGGGTGCTGGACCGGCACCTCGACCTGGTCGCCCCCGGTGTGGTCGGCGAGCTGCACATGGCCGGCCTCGGCCTGGCGAACGGCTACACCGGCCAGCCCGGCCTGACCGCCGAACGCTTCGTCGCCAACCCCTACGGCCCTCCCGGCAGCCGGATGTACCGCACCGGCGACCTGGTCCGCTGGCTCCCGGACGGCTCGCTGGAGTTCCTCGGCCGGGCCGACGACCAGGTCAAGATCCGCGGCTTCCGGGTCGAGCCCGGCGAGGTGCGCGCCGCCGTCGCCTCCTACGGCGAGATCGGCCAGACGGCGGTGGTGGTCCGGGAGGACCGCCCGGGCGACAGGCGCCTGGTGGCCTACCTGACCGCCGACCGCCCGGTGGACACCGCCGCCCTGCGGGCCCACGTGGCGGAGCGGCTGCCGGAGTACATGGTGCCCTCCGCCTTCGTCCAGCTGGACGCGCTGCCGATGACGCCCACCGGCAAGCTCGACCGGCGCGCCCTCCCGGCCCCCGACCTGACGCAGCGTCCGGCCGGCCGGGGCCCGCGGGACGAGAAGGAGGAGAAGCTCTGCGGCCTGTTCGCCGAGATCCTCTGCCTGGAGACGGTCGGCATCGACGACAACTTCTTCGAGCTCGGCGGCCACTCCCTGCTGGTCACCCGCCTGATCAGCCGGGTCCGCTCGGTGCTCGGCGCCGAACTCACCATCAAGGCCGTCTTCGAGGCGCCGACGGTGGCCGACCTCACCGGCCGCCTGACCACCGCCGTCCGCGCCCGTCCGGCCCTGCGGGCCCGGTCCAAGGAGGTCACCTCGTGATCCCGCTCTCCTACGCCCAGGCCAGACTCTGGTTCTACGAGCAGATCACCGGCACCAGCTCCGCCTACAACCTGCCCCACGCGCTGCGCCTGCGCGGCGAGTTGGACACCGAGGCGCTGCAGCTGGCCCTGGCCGACGTGCTCACCCGGCACGAGGCGCTGCGCACCACCTACGGCGAGCAGGACGGTCGCCCGTACCAGCGGGTGCTGGACGCCGAACTCGCCCGCCCGGTCTGGACGGAGGGCACCACCACCGAGCATGAGCTGGCCGCCGAACTGGACCGGGCCTGCAACCTCTCCTTCGACCTCACCGCCGACCTGCCGATCCGCCCCTTCCTCTACCGGCTCGCCGAGCGGGAGCACGTGCTGCTGCTGGTGATGCACCACATCGCCACCGACGGCTGGTCGCTCGGCCCGCTGGTCCGCGACCTGGCCGCCGCCTACACCGCCCGGCGGGGCGGGGCGGCCCCGGCCTGGGAGCCGCTGCCGGTCCAGTACGCCGACTACACGCTCTGGCAGCAGGAGCTGCTCGGCGAGGAGGACGACCCCGAGAGCCTGATCTCGGCCCAACTCGCCCACTGGCGCGAGACCCTGGCCGGCCTGCCGGACGAGGTGGCGCTCCCGCTGGACCGGCCCCGCCCGGCCGTCCCGGCCCACAAGGGCACCGCGGTCTCCGCCGTCGGCTCCCCGGAGCTGCACGCCCGGCTGACCGCCTTCGCCCGGGAGCGCGGCGCCACCGTCTTCATGGTGGTGCAGGCCGCCCTGGTCACCCTGATGACCCGGCTCGGCGCCGGGACGGACGTCCCGATCGGCACCGCCACCGCCGGGCGCGGCGACGAGGCCCTGGACGAGCTGGTCGGCTTCTTCGTCAACACCCTGGTGCTGCGCACCGACGCCTCCGGGGACCCGGGCTTCGCCGAGCTGGTGGACCGGGTCAAGGAGGCGGACCTGACCGCCTTCGCCCACCAGGACGTGCCCTTCGAGCGCCTGGTGGAGGAGCTCAACCCGGCCCGCTCGCTCTCCCGTCATCCGCTGTTCCAGCTGATGCTGCTGGCCCAGCAGGCCGGCGAAGGGGCCGGCGGCGGGCCGGAGTTCGGCGGGCTGGAGACGGCCGCGCTGCCGGTCGGCACCGACGCGGTGAAGTTCGACCTCACGCTGGCCGTGGGCGAGTCCGCCCAGGGGCTGAAGCTGAACGCCGACTTCGCCACCGAGGTGCTGGACGCCACCACCGTCCGCCGGCTGCTGGCCCAGCTGCTGCGCCTGCTGGACGCCGGGCTGGCCGACCCGGCGCTGCCGGTCAGCCGGCTGCCGCTGCTCACCGAGGAGGAGGAGCGGGCCGCCCTGGCCCCGGCCCTGGTCACCGCCCCGGCCACCGTGCCGGTGCACGAGCTGATCGCCGAGCGGGCCCGCACCGCCCCGCTGGCGGTCGCGGTCGAGGCGGGCGAGGCCCGCCTGAGCTACGCCGAACTCGACGCCCGGGCCAACCAGTTGGCCCACCACCTGATCCCGCTGGGCGCGGCGCCCGGCCGGCTGGTCGGGATCTGCCTGGAGCGCTCCGTCGAACGGATCGTCACCCTGCTGGCGATCCTCAAGACCGGTGCCGCCTACGTCACCCTGGACGCCTCCTACCCGGCCGAGCGGCTGGCCTGGATCGCCGAGGACGCCGCCCTGCCGCTGGTGGTCACCTCACCCGGGCTGCTGGAGCGCCTCCCGGAGAGCGCGGCCGTGCCGGTGCTCTACGGCGAGCAGTCCGGAGCCCCCAGCACCGACCCGGGGGTGACGGTCCATCCGCGCGAGGCCGCGTACGTGATCTACACCTCCGGCTCCACCGGCCGCCCCAAGGGCGTGGTGGTCGAGCACGCCGGGCTGAGCGACCTGTGCGCCTGGATGCTGCGCGAGTTCGGCCACTCCCCCTCCGACCGGGCCAGCCAGGTCTCCACGCCCGGCTTCGACTCCTCGGTGATCGAGCTCTGGCCCGTGCTGGTGGCCGGCGGCACCGCCTGCCTGCCGGACGAGAAGCTGCTGGAGGACGCCGAGGCACTGACCGGCTGGATCGCCGAGCAGCGGATCACCGTCTGTTTCATGCCCACCCCCCGGCTGGAGGCCTCCCTCGACGACCTGACGGCCGAGCCGGGCGCGCTGCGCCTGCTCTACCTCGGCGGCGACACCCTGCGCCGCTGGCCCGCCCCCGGCGTGCCGTTCCGGATGTCCAACCAGTACGGGCCCACCGAGTACACGGTGGCGGCCACCGCCGCCGAGCTGGGCCCGGAGCCCTCCCCCGGCGCGCTGCCCCCGATCGGCACCGCCGTCGACAACACCCGCACCTACGTCCTGGACGCGCATCTGCGGCCCGTCCCGGTCGGCGCCACCGGCGAGCTCTACCTCGCCGGAGCCGGCATCACCCGCGGCTACCTCAACCGCCCCGGCCTCACCGCCGAACGCTTCGTCGCGGACCCGCACGGCGACGAGGGCGGCCGGATGTACCGCACCGGCGACCTGGTCCGCCGCCGCCCCGACGGACAGCTGGCCTTCGCCGGCCGCGCCGACCAGCAGGTCAAGATCCGCGGCCTGCGGATCGAACTCGGCGAGATCGAAGCCCTGCTGACGAAGTACCCGGCCGTCACCCAGAGCGTGCTGGACGTCCAGCACGACCGGCTGGTCGCCTACCTGACCGCCACCGAGGCGCTGGACCCGGCCGAGCTGCGCCGGCACGCCGCCGAGTGGCTCCCGGACTACATGGTGCCCGCCGCCTTCGTGCAGCTGGACGCCCTGCCGCTCACCCCCAACGGCAAGCTGGACCGGCGCGCCCTGCCCGCCGTCGAACTGCCGGGCCGGGAGGGCGGACGGGCGCCGCGCAACGCCCGCGAGGAGCTGCTCTGCGGCATCTACGCCGAGCTGCTCGGCGAGGAGGCCGTCACCATCGACGACTCCTTCTTCGACCTCGGCGGCCACTCCCTGCTGGTCACCCGCCTGATCAGCCGGGTCCGCACCGCGCTCGGTGCCGAACTCACCGTCAAGGCGGTGTTCGAGGCCCCGACCGTGGCCGAGCTGGTCCACCACCTCTCCACCACCGACACCTCCCGCCCCGTCCTGCGCCGCTCCGCCGACCAGGGCCCGAGCGCCCCGCTCTCCCCCGCCCAGGCCCGGCTCTGGTTCCACCAGCAGGCCCAGGGCACCGCAAGCACCGCGTACAACTTCCCGTACGCGATCCGGCTGGCCGGGGAGCTGGACCGGGCCGCGCTGGAGCAGGCCCTGGACGACGTGATCGCCCGGCACGAGGTGCTCCGCACCGGGTACCAGGAGGTCGGCGGCGAGCCGCGGCAGGTCGTCCGGGAGGCCGAACTCGCCCGCCCCGTCTGGACCTTCGCGGAGCTCGACCAGGACGGCCTGCGGGCCGAACTCGCCCGGGCCGGCGACCTGCCGTTCGACCTGGCCGCCGACCTTCCGCTGCGGCCGTACCTCTACCGGCTCGGCGAGCAGGAGCACGTGCTGCTGCTGGTGCTGCACCACATCGCCACCGACGGCTGGTCGCTCGGCCCGTTCAGCCGGGACCTGGCCACGGCCTACCGGGCCCGCCGGGACGGCGCGGCACCCGGTTGGAAGCCGCTGCCGGTGCAGTACACCGACTACACCCGCTGGCAGCAGGCGCTGCTGGGCGCCGACGAGGACCCGGAGAGCCTGCTCAGCCGTCAACTCGCCCACTGGCGCGAGACCCTGGCCGGCCTGCCGGACGAGGTCACCCTGCCGCTGGACCGGCCCCGCCCGGCGGCGCCCACCCAGCAGGGCGCGGCGGTCAGCCTGACCAGCACCCCCGAGCTCCAGGCCCGGCTGCTCGCCTTCACCCGGGAGCGGCACGTCACCCTCTACATGGCCGCGCAGGCCGTGCTGGCCGCGCTGCTCTCCCGGCTCGGCGCCGGCACCGACGTCCCGATCGGCACCGCCACCGCCGGGCGCACCGACGACGCGCTGGACGACCTGATCGGCTTCTTCGTCAACACCCTGGTGCTGCGCACCGACGTCTCCGGCGAGCCGGGCTTCGCCGAGCTGGTGGACCGGGTCCGGGAGACCGACCTGGCCGCCTTCGCCCACCAGGACGTGCCCTTCGAGCGCCTGGTGGAGGAGCTCAACCCGGCCCGCAGCCTGGCCCGCCACCCGCTGTTCCAGGTCATGCTGCTCGCCCAGCCCCCGGTCTCCGCCACCGGCGGCGGAGAGGGCTTCGCCGACCTGACGGCCCGTCCGGTCCCGGTCGGCACCAGCACCGTCAAGTTCGACCTCACCCTGGCCGTCACCGAGACCCCGGAGGGGCTGCGGCTCAACGCCGACTACGCCACCGAACTGCTGGACGCCGGGACGGTGGAGCGCCTGCTGGAACGCTTCCTGCGCCTGCTGGAGGCCGCCCTCGACGCCCCGGAGGTGCCGGTCGGCCGGCTCGACCTGCTCGGCGAGGAGGAGCTCCGGACCGTGCTGCACGGCTGGAACGACACCGCCGTGCGCTTCCGCACCGACCGCCGGGTGCCCGAGGTGATCGCCGAGCACGCCCGGCTGACGCCGGACGCACCGGCCCTGGAGTGCGGCGACCGCATCCTCTCCTACCGCGAACTCGACACCTCCGCGAATGAGTTGGCCCACCACCTGATCGCCCGGGGAGTGCGCCGGGGCGACCTGGTCGGGGTCTGCCTGGGTCGCGGCACCGAGCAGGTGGTCACCCTGCTGGCCGTGCTGAAGGCCGGCGCGGCCTACGTCCCGCTCGACGCCTCCTACCCCGCCGACCGCCTCGCCTACATCGCCGAGGACGCCGGGCTCCGCCTGGTGGTCACCGAACCCGCCCTGGCCGGGCGCCTCTCAGGGCCCGAACTCCTGCTCCACGGCGAGCAGTCGGGCTCCCCCACCACCGACCCGGGCGTGACCGTGCACCCGCGCGACGCCGCCTACGTGATCTACACCTCCGGCTCCACCGGACGCCCCAAGGGCGTGGTCTGCGAGCACGCCGGGCTGACCAACCTCACCGAGTGGATGGTCCACGAGTACGGACTCACCAGCGCCGACCGGGCCAGCCAGATCGCCACCCCCGGCTTCGACTCCTCGGTGATGGAGCTCTGGTCGATCCTGGTGGCCGGCGGCACCGCCTGCCTGCCCACCCCGCGACTCCTGGACGACGCCGAGGCCCTCACCCGCTGGGTGGCCGAAGCCGGCATCACCGCCTGCTACATGCCCACGCCCCGGATGGAGGCCGCCCTCGACGACCTGACCGCCCGCCCCGGCGCCCTGCGGCTGATCTACCTGGGCGGCGACACCCTGCGCCGTTGGCCCGAGCCGGGCGTCCCGTTCCGGATGTCCAACCAGTACGGCCCCACCGAGTTCTCCGTCACCACCACCTCGGCCGACCTCGGCCCCGAGCCCTCCCCCGGCGCCCTTCCCCCGATCGGCCGCCCGGCCGCCAACAACCGGGCCTACGTGCTGGACGCGTACCTGCGCCCCGTCCCGGTCGGCGCCACCGGCGAGCTCTACCTCGCCGGAGCCGGCATCACCCGCGGCTACCTGGGCCGCCCCGGCCTCACCGCCGAACGCTTCCCGGCCTGCCCGTACGGCCCGGCGGGCGAACGCATGTACCGCACCGGCGACTTGGTGCGGTGGCGGCCGGACGGGCAGCTGGCCTTCCTCGGCCGGGCCGACCAGCAGGTCAAGATCCGCGGCCTGCGGATCGAACTCGGCGAGATCGAGGCCCTGCTGACCAGGCACCCCGACGTGGCGCAGACCGCCCTGCTGGTCCGTGAGGACCGGCCCGGCGACAGGCGCCTGGTCGCCTACCTGACCGGCCACCGCCCGCTGGAGGCGGGCGAATTGGCCGCCTACGCCGCCGAGTGGCTCCCCGCCTACATGGTGCCGGCCGCCTTCGTGCAGCTCGACGCCCTCCCGCTCACCCCCAACGGCAAGCTCGACCGCCGCGCCCTGCCCGCCCCCGAACTCCCCGAGCGCGGCGAGGGGCGCGCGCCCCGGACCACCACCGAGCGGCTGCTCTGCGAGGTCTACGCGGAGCTGCTCGGTGCGGACGGGGTCTCCATCGACGACTCCTTCTTCGACCTCGGCGGCCACTCCCTGCTGGTCACCCGCCTGATCAGCCGGGTCCGCACCGCACTCGGCGCCGAACTCACCGTCCGGGCCGTCTTCGAGGCCCCCACCGTGGCCGAACTGGTCGGCCGCCTCGGCACCGACGGCGAGCTCCGCCCCGCGCTGACGCCCGCCGAGCGCGGGGCCACCGCCCCGCTCTCCCCCGCCCAGGCCCGGCTCTGGTTCCACGAGCAGGTGCAGGGGCCGAGCGCGGCCTACAACCTCCCGTACGCCCTGCGCCTGAGCGGGGAGCTGGACACCACGGCGCTGCGCCGCGCCCTCACCGACCTGACCGACCGTCACGAGATCCTGCGCACCACCTACCTGGAGGGCGCGGACGGACCGCTCCAGCGGGTGCTGCCCGCCGGCACCGCCCCCGAGTGGACCGAGACCGAGCTCACCGAGGAGGAGCTCGACGCCGCGCTGGCCGCCTCCTGCGGCCACGTCTTCGACCTCACGGCCGAACTCCCGCTGCGCGCAGTGCTGTTCCGGACCGGTCCGGCCGAGCACGTGCTGCTGCTGGTCACCCACCACATCGCGACCGACGGCTGGTCGCTCGGCCCGCTGCTGCGCGACCTGGCCACCGGCTACGCCGCCCGGACCGGCGGCCCGGCCCCCGCCCGGGAACCGCTGCCCGTCCAGTACGCCGACTACACCCTCTGGCAGCAGGCACTCCTCGGCTCCGACCAGGACCCGCAGAGCCTGCTCTCCGCCCAACTCGCCCACTGGCGCGAGACCCTGACCGGCCTGCCGGACGAGGTCACCGTCCCGCTGGACCGACCGCGACCGGCCCGGCCGACCTTCCGGGGCGCGGCCGCCACCGCCACCGGCAGCCCGGAGCTCCAGGCGAGGCTGCTCGGCTTCGCCCGCGCCCAGCACGCCACCCCCTACATGGTGGTGCAGGCCGCCCTGGCAGCGCTGCTGGCCCGGCTCGGGGTGGGCGCCGACGTCCCGATCGGCACCGCCACCGCCGGGCGCACCGACGAGGCGCTGGACGACCTGGTCGGCTTCTTCGTCAACACCCTGGTGCTGCGCACCGACGCCTCCGGCGACCCGAGCTTCCGTCAACTGCTGCACCGGGCCCGGGAGACGGCGCTGGCCGCCTACGCCAACCAGGACGTCCCCTTCGAGCGCCTGGTGGAGGAGGCCAACCCGGCCCGCTCGCTCTCCCGGCACCCGCTGTTCCAGATCATGCTGCTCACCCAGCCGCCCGGCGCCGGGCACGCCGCCTCCTACCCGGGCCTGACCACCACCCCGGTGGCGATCGGCACCGGCTCCGCCAAGTTCGACCTCACCCTGGCGGTGGCCGAGACCGAGGACGGGCTGCGGCTGACCGCCGACTACGCCACCGACCTGTTGGACCACTCCTCGGTGGAGCGCCTGCTGGCCCAGCTGCTCCGCCTGCTGGACGCGGCGCTCGCCGACCCGGACCGGCCGATCGGCGCGCTGCCCCTGCTCACCGAGGAGGAGCAGGCCGCCGCCCTGGCCCCCGGCGTCACCACCGGCCCGGCCACCGTACCCGTGCACGAGCTGATCGCCGAGCACGCCAGGCGCAGCCCGGACGCGCTCGCCCTGGACCACCCGGACGGCCTGCTCAGCTACCGGCAACTCGACGCCTCTGCCAACGAGTTGGCGCACCGACTGATCGCCCGCGGGGTCCGCCGGGGCGACCTGGTCGGGGTCTGCCTGGGACGCGGCCCGGAGCTGGTGGTCACCCTGCTGGCCGTGCTCAAGGCCGGCGCGGCCTACGTCCCACTGGACGCCTCCTACCCCGCCGACCGCCTCGCCTTCCTGGCCGAGGACGCCGGGCTGCGCCTGGTGGTCACCGAACCCGCCCTGGCCGGACGCCTCCCGGGGGCCGAACTCGTGCTCCACGGTGAGCAGTCCGGCTCCCCGGCCACCGACCCGGGGGTGACCGTCGGCCCGCAGGACGCCGCGTACGTGATCTACACCTCCGGCTCCACCGGACGCCCCAAGGGCGTGGTGGTCGAGCACGCCGGGCTGAGCGACCTGTGCGCCTGGATGCGCCGCGCCTACGGCGTGGCCGCCACCGACCGGGCCAGCCAGATCGCCACCCCCGGCTTCGACGCCTCGGTGATGGAGCTCTGGCCGGTGCTCACCGCCGGCGGCACCGCCTGCCTCCCCGACCCGACCCTGCTGGAGGACGCCGAGGCGCTCACCCGCTGGGTGGCCGAGGCCGGGATCACCGCCTGCTTCATGCCCACCCCCCGACTGGAGGCCTCCCTCGACGACCTGACCGCCCGCCCCGGCGCCCTGCGCCTGCTCTACCTCGGCGGCGACACCCTGCGCCGCTGGCCCGCCCCCGGCGTGCCGTTCCGCATGGTCAACATGTACGGCCCGACCGAGTTCACCGTGGCGGCCACCGCCGCCGACCTCGGCCCCGAGCCCTCCCCCGGCGCGCTGCCCCCGATCGGCACCGCCGTCGACAACACCCGCACCTACGTCCTCGACGCCCACCTGCGGCCCGTCCCCGTCGGCGCCACCGGCGAGCTCTACCTCGCCGGAGCCGGCATCACCCGCGGCTACCTCAACCGCCCCGGCCTCACCGCCGAACGCTTCCCCGCCGACCCGTACGGCCCGCCCGGCGGCCGGATGTACCGCACCGGCGACCTGGTCCGCCGCCGCCCCGACGGACAGCTGGCCTTCGCCGGCCGCGCCGACCAGCAGGTCAAGATCCGCGGCCTGCGGATCGAACTCGGCGAGATCGAGGCCCAGTTGACCCGCCACCCGGCGGTCGTCCAGGCCGCCCTGGACGTCCGCGACGGACGGCTGGTCGCCTACCTCACCACCACCGGCCCGCTGGAGGAGGCCGAGCTGCGCCGCCACGCGGCCGGGCAGCTGCCCGAGTACATGGTGCCCAGTGCCTTCGTCCGCCTCGACGCCCTCCCGCTCACCCCCAACGGCAAGCTCGACCGCCGCGCCCTGCCCGCCCCCGACCTCCCCGAGCGCGCCGAAGGACGCGCCCCCCGTACCCCCCGTGAGGAGCTGCTGCTCACGCTCTTCGCCGAGGCCCTGGCCCAGCCCGACCTCACCGTCGACGACGACTTCTTCGCCCTCGGCGGCCACTCCCTGCTGGCCACCCGCCTGGTCAGCCGGATCCGCACCGCGCTCGGCGTCCGGCTCGGCCTGCGCTCGCTCTTCGAGGCGCCGACCGTGGCCGAGCTGGCCGAACTCCTGGACTCCGGCGCCGAGTCGGACTCGCTGGCCGTCCTGCTGCCGCTGCGGCCGCGCGGCTCCCGGACCCCGCTGTTCTGCGTCCACCCGGCCGCCGGGATCAGCTGGGTGTTCTCCGGCCTGCTCCGCACCCTCGACCCCGAGCAGCCGGTGTACGGCCTGCAGTCCCGGGCCTTCGCCGAACCCTCGGGCGCACCGGCCTCGATCGAGGAGATGGCCAAGGACTACCTGGAGCAGCTGCGCCGGGTCCAGCCCGAGGGCCCCTACCAGCTGCTCGGCTGGTCCTACGGCGGGGCCGTCGCCCACGAGATGGCCTGTCAGCTGCGCTCCGCCGGCGAGGAGGTGGCGCTGCTGGCGATGCTGGACGGCTACCCGCCGATCCCGGACCAGCTGCGCGAGTGGTCTCCCGAGGACGGCACCACGCTGGCCGCCCTGCTCGGCACCCTCGGCTACCCCTTGGACGGGTACCGGAACGGCCGCCCGACGCCGGAGGAGTACCGGGCCGCCGTCCGGCACCCCGACGGCCCGCTGGCCGGACTGGACCGCGAGCTGACCACCGCCCTGCCCCGGGTCTTCGCCGCCAACCTCAACCTGCTGTCCGGCCACCGGCCCGGCCGCTTCGACGGGGACGTGCTGTTCTACCTGGCCGCCGAGGGTCGCACCGCCGACTCGGCCGACCCGTCGCTCTGGCTGCCGCACGTCGGCGGCCGGCTCACCGTCCACGCGGTCGACACCGCCCACGCCCTGATGACCCGTCCGGAGCCGCTCGCCGCGATCCGGCCCACCCTGACCGCCGCCCTGCTCCGGAACGAGGAATGATGACCACCTCCCCCGACCTCGAACTCACCACCGTCGACGCCGACTTCGCCGTCTCCGTGGTCCGCCGCTTCTACCACCTGGTCGACACCGGCGACGCCCCCGGCCTGGCCGCGCTGTTCGCCCCCGACGCCGAGTACCGGCGCCCCGGCTACGGCCTGATGACCGGCCCCGAGGGCCTGCTCGGCTTCTACGGCCGCGACCGCACCATCGCCTCCGGCAACCACACCCTGACCACGGTGCTCGCGGACGGCGCGACGGTCGGCGTGTTCGGCGAGTTCCACGGCGTGCTGCACTCCGGCGCCCCGGTGGACCTGCGCTTCGCCGACTCCTTCACCGTCCGCCCCGACGGCCTCTTCGCCACCCGTGACACCTACTTCTTCGCCCCGCTCGTCTGACCGGCCCGACCCCACCGCTGAGGAGACCACCATGACCACCACCATCGAGCCCGCCGCCCAGGTCATCACCAACCCGGGCCACGGCGAGTCCTTCACCGCGCACATGATCTCGATGGACTGGAACGAGCTGGACGGCTGGTCCGAGCCGGTGCTCGGCCCGCTGGAGAACCTCTCGATCCACCCCGCGATGATCGGCCTGCACTACGGCCAGGTCGCGTTCGAGGGCCTCAAGGCGCACCGCCGGGCCGACGGCACCGTCGGCACCTGGCGCTCCCGCGACCACGCGCTCCGCTTCCAGCGCTCCTGCGCCCGGCTCGCGATCCCCGAGCTCCCGGTGGAGACCTTCGTCTCCGTCATCGACCGGCTGATCGAGGCCGACCAGGGCCAGCTCTCCGACGACCCGGCGCACAGCATCTACATCCGCCCGATGATCTTCGGCACGGACACCTCGCTGATGCTCCGCCCGTCCCGCACCTACCGCTTCCTGCTGATGGCCTTCGTGGCCGGCGGCTTCTTCGGCGACAACACCTCGACCGTCTCGGTGCACGTCAGCCACGACTACGTCCGGGCCTTCCCGGGCGGCACCGGCAACGTGAAGATCGCCGGGAACTACGCGCCGTCCTTCGTGGCCCAGCGCGAGGCCGAGGCGCTCGGCTGCCAGCAGGTGGTCTGGCTGGACGCGCTGGAGCGCACGTACATCGAGGAGATGGGCGGGATGAACATGTTCCTGGTCCGCGGCAGCGGTGCCGACGCCCAGGTGATCACCCCGCAGCTGACCGGCACCCTGCTCCCCGGCGTCACCCGCAACTCCCTGCTGGCGCTGGCCGAGCGGCTCGGCTACCGCACCGGCGAGGAGCGGATCTCGCTGGAGCAGTGGCGCCGCGAGTGCGCCGAGGGCACCGTCACCGAGGTCTTCGCCTGCGGCACCGCCGCCGTGGTCACCCCGGTCGGCCTGGTCCGCGACCGGGACGGGGACTGGACCGTCGGCGACGGCACCGCCGGCCCCGTCACCCGCGCCCTGCGCACCGCCCTCACCGACCTCCACCACGGCCTCGCCGCCGACCCGGACGGCTGGCTCCACATCGGCTCCTGACCGCCCCGTCCCACCTCGTCCCGGCCCGCCGCCCGCCCCCGTGTCCACGGGGGCGGGCGGCTTCCGTTCGGGTACGGCCTTGAGCAGATCGGACCCATCCATGATCGGGCCCGCCCGCTGATTCACTCGTTCGGGGGAGTGGAGGGACACTCTCCGATCCGGCGGGGCGATGTGGATCTAGGGTCGTCAGAGGTCGGGGAGGGGGCAGGCCGGAGGATCGGCCGTCGGCTCCAAGCCCGGTGTTATTCACATATTTTGACGACCTGTCAGTGCTGGCAGGGCGCTCGCCGAGCCACTATGAAGGAGACCCGGCAGATGTCCGTGGACGCAGGCCTGGAGAACACGAACTCCCAGGCACCGGAGAAGCAGCTCAGTCTCGGTACCGCCGCCGCTCGCAACCTCGCCACCACGACCAAGTCCGCCCCGCAGATGCAGGAGATCACCTCCCGCTGGCTGCTCAAGGTGCTCCCCTGGGTCCAGACCTCGGGCGGCGCGTTCCGCGTCAACCGCCGTCTGACGTACACCGTCGGCGACGGCCGCATCGACTTCGTGAAGACCGGCTCCGAGGTGCGGGTGATCCCCGGCGAGCTCGGCGAGCTCGCCCTGCTGCGCGGCTTCGAGGACAACGACGTGCTGACCGCGCTGGCCGACCGCTGCGTGCAGCGCGAGTTCCGGGCCGGCGAGGTGCTGGCCGAGCTCGGCGAGCCGATCGACCAGCTGCACCTGCTGGCGCACGGCAAGGTGAACCGGGCCGGCCTGGACGCCTACGACGCGCCCACCCAGCTCGGCGTGCTGGCCGACGGCTCCCGCTTCGGCGAGCAGGCACTGACCGAGTCCGACGCCCTGTGGGACTACACCGTCACCGCCGCCACCAACGGCACGCTGCTCACCCTGAGCCGCTCCGACTTCCAGGCGGTGCTCGACCAGTCCCCCGGACTCCAGGCCCACCTGGCCGAGTTCCTCACCCTCCCGCAGCAGCGGCAGAACGAGCTCGGCGAGGCCGAGATCGCCCTCTCGGCCGGCCACTGGGGCGAGGTCGAGCTCCCCGGCACCTACGTGGACTACGACCTCAAGCCGCGCGAGTACGAGCTGAGCGTCGCCCAGACCGTGCTGCGGGTGCACACCCGGGTCGCCGACCTCTACAACCAGCCGATGAACCAGACCGAGCAGCAGCTCCGCCTGACCATCGAGGCGCTGAAGGAGCGTCAGGAGCACGAGCTCGTCAACAACCCGGAGTTCGGCCTGCTCCACAACGCCGACTTCAAGCAGCGCATCCAGGCCCAGACCGGCGCCCCGACCCCGGACGACCTGGACGAGCTGCTCTCGATGCGCCGCGACACCCACTTCCTGCTGGCCCACCCGCGGACCATCGCCGCGATCGGCCGCGAGTTCAACTCCCGCGGCCTGTACCCGGACCACGTCGACCTGCACGGCTCCAAGGTGCCGGCCTGGCGCGGCGTCCCGATCCTGCCGGTCAACAAGATCCCGGTCACCAAGGAGCGCACCAGCTCGATCATCGCGCTGCGCGTCGGCGAGGCCGAGCAGGGCGTCATCGGCCTGCACCAGACCGGCATCCCGGACGAGTACCAGCCGAGCCTGTCGGTCCGCTTCATGGGCATCGACGAGAAGGCGATCATCAACTACCTGGTGACCGCCTACTACTCCGCCGCCGTCCTGGTGCCGGACGCCCTCGGCGTCCTGGAGAACGTCCAGATCTCGAACGGCCGTGACTGACCCTCAGTGAGCGGGGTGCTGGGCGGGCCGGAATCCTCCGGCCCGCCCAGCACCGTATCCCCCGAAAGGCTTGGCACCGATGGCGGCGCAACCCTTCCGACTGCCGGACTTCTACATGCCGTACCCGGCCAGGCTCAACCCGCACCTGGAGAGCGCCCGGACGCACTCCAAGGCCTGGGCCCGCGAGATGGCGATGATCGAGGGCTCCGGGATCTGGGACGAGGACGACTTCGACCGGCACGACTACGCGCTGCTCTGCGCGTACACCCACCCCGACTGCGACGCGGCCGAGTTGGGGCTGATCACCGACTGGTACGTCTGGGTCTTCTTCTTCGACGACCACTTCCTCGACATCTTCAAGCGCACCCGCGACCTGGCCGGTGGCAAGGCCTACCTCGACCGGCTGGCCGCCTTCATGCCGCTGGACGACTCCCGGGGGTACCCCGAGCCGACCAACGCGGTGGAGGCCGGGCTGGCCGACCTCTGGGCCCGCTCCGTCCCGGCCATGTCGGCCGGTTGGCGGAGACGCTTCGCCACCGCCACCGAGGCGCTGCTGAACGAGTCCATGTGGGAGCTGTCCAACATCGAGAAGGGCCGGGTCTCCAACCCGGTCGAGTACATCGCGATGCGCCGCAAGGTCGGCGGCGCCCCCTGGTCGGCCGGGCTGGTCGAGCACGCGGCCGGCGCCGAGGTCCCCGCGGAGATCGCCGCCACCAGGCCGATGGAGGTGCTCCGGGACGCCTTCTCGGATGCGGTGCACCTGCGCAACGACCTCTTCTCGTACCAGCGCGAGGTCGAGGAGGAAGGCGAACTCTCCAACGGCGTCCTGGTGTTGGAGACCTTCCTGGGCTGCTCCACCCAGGAGGCGGCCGAGCGGCTGAACGACCTGCTGACCTCCCGGCTCCAGCAGTTCGAGCACACCGCGCTGACCGAGGTCCCGGCCCTGCTGGCCGACCGCGGGATGGACGCGCGGGCCGCCGCCGACGTCTTCGCCTACGTCAAGGGCCTCCAGGACTGGCAGTCCGGCGGCCACGAGTGGCACATGCGCTCCAGCCGCTACATGAACGCCGAGGCGGACCTGGGCGAGGGCCCGCTCGGCGGCCCGGCCGGGATCGGGACCTCGGCCGCCCGGCTCTTCGCCTCGGTGGCCCGGACCATGCCGGCCCGGCTGCGGTCCTTCTCCTACACCCCCTTCGAGCAGGTCGGCGCGGTCCAACTCCCGGAGTTCCGGATGCCGTTCGGCAACGGGCTCAACCCGCACCTCCAGCACTCCCGGGAGGCCACCGTCGCCTGGGCGCACCGGACGGGCCTGCTCGACGCCGTGCCCGGAGTGCCCGGCAGCGGACTGTGGACCGAGGCCGACCTGCGCGACTTCGACTTCCCGCTCTGCTCGGCCGGCATGCAGCCGAGGGCCACCGCCGAGGAGCTGGACCTCACCAGCGCCTGGCTGACCTGGGGCACCTGGGTGGACGACTACTACCCGCTGGTCTACGGCCGGACCCACGACCTGGCCGGGGCCCGGCTGATGCACGAGCGGCTGCTGGCGGCGATGCCGGTGGAGGGCGGGGCCGCGACGCCCGGCCCGCACCCGGCGGAGGTCGCCCTGGCGGACCTCTGGCACCGCACCGCCGCGCCGATGGCCCCCGAACAGCGCCGCTCCTTCCGCACCGGCGTGGTCCGGATGCTGGAGAGCTGGCTCTGGGAGCTGACCAACCAGATCCAGAACCACGTACCGGATCCGGTGGACTACCTCGAGATGCGCCGCCTCACCTTCGGCTCCGACCTGACCCGCGGCCTGCTGCGGCTCGGCCGCACCGAGGACGTCCCCGCCGAGGTGTTCGCGGCCTCGCCGCTGACCGAGCTGGAGGCGGCGGCCTTCGACTACGCGACGCTGGTCAACGACCTGTTCTCGTACCAGAAGGAGGTCCAGTTCGAGGGTGAGCTGCACAACGCCGTGGTGGTGGTGCGGAACTTCCTGGACTGCGACCCGGAGCAGGCGATCGCCGTCGTGCACGACCTGAACACCGAGCGGATGCGCCAGTTCGAGCACCTGAGCACCGTCGAACTCCCGCAGCTGTACGAGCAGTTGGCTCTCCCCCAGGAGACCAGGGCGGCGCTGGACGGCTACGTCCAGGAGCTCCGGCACTGGATGTACGGCATCCTGCTCTGGCACCGGGAGTGCCACCGCTACGACGAGCCCTCGCTGCTGCGGCACTTCGCGCCGGCGCCGGCGCCCGAACCCCTCCCCACCCCTCCCCCGCCCCCGTTCGGCGCCCCGACCGGACTGGGCACCTCGGCGGCCCGGGTGGTGGAGCTGCTGCGCAGGAGCTGAACCCCCTCGCCCGCGGAGGGGTCCGGACGGCCGTCGCCGTCCGGGCCCCTCCGCGGCGTTGCCGCCATCGGTTCGTGGTCGGACATTCTGACCATACGTTAGCCCTTTCGAGGTATTCAGTGGCCAACCGGAGAACCTGTCCGCCAGGTCGCTCGGTGATCTTCCACGTGAGCGACTCTTCCCCTACGGCACCCCGCAGCCGGCTGCTCCGACGGGCCGCCACCGTGCTGGGCGCGACCGCGCTCTGCTTCACCCTGGCGGGGGCCGCCCCGGGCGCCTCCCGCGGCGGGGACCCCCACGACAACGGACTGCACCTCGGCTGGTGCCACTGGGTCGGGGTCGGCCTCGCCCCGGTCGGGGTGGAGGTCGGCTTCGAGTACGAGTTCGGCACCGGCAACGGCAAGGGCCACGACCACCATCACCACCACCCGTGCCCCAAGCCCACCCCCAAGCCGAGCCCCAGCCCCACCCCGAAGCCCACTCCGACCCCGACCCCGACCCCCAAACCGACCCCCACCCCGACGCCGACCCCCACACCTCCGCCGCCACCGCCACCGCCACCGAAGCCCACCCCTCCACCGCCCCCGCCTCCCAAGCCGACGCCGAAGCCGACCCCGTCCCGCGCGGTCGTGCCCCCGCCGGTCGTCCCCCCGCCGCCACCGCCCCCGGCCACCACCCCGCCGCCGCCCGCACCGCCACCGGCCCCCCGGCCCACGGTGTCGTTCTGGAAGCCGGCGCCCGTGGCGGCGGCCAAGCCGCCCGAGCGGAACAGCATGCCGACCACCCGGACGGTGCTGCTGGTCACCGTCCCGGCCGTCCTGGCGGCCGGCGCCCTGCGCCCGCGCGGCGGCAGTGGCGGCGGCCGAGGCCGCCGCTGACCCAGCGTCACCCCACAGCCCCCTGACCGTCCCCAACCGGGACAGCCGTCCCGGTCACCGAAGTGGAGTTCCCTCATGTCCGAGTGGGTGGCCCTCGTCATCGCCATGGCCGCGGTCTGCGCCGTGGTGCTGGCCGTCGTGGTCCTGCGACAACGCCGGGTCGGCGAGGACGACGACCCGTCCGAGACGCCGGACGTCATCGAGTACATGACGATGATGATCGGCGTGGTCTACGCGATCGTGCTCGGCCTGGCCATCGCGGGCGTCTGGGAGGCCCGCGGCTCCGCCCAGGCCGACGCGCTGCGCGAGGCCCAGGCGCTGCACGAGGTCAGCGCCCGGGCCGAGGTGCTGCCGGCCGCCGACCGCGACAAGGTGCGCGCCGAGGTGAACGGCTACGTCTCGTTCATCGTGGACACCGAGTGGTCCTACATGGAGAAGCACGAGAGCCTCTCCCCCGAGGGCACCGAGAAGCTGGCCCAGCTGCGCCGCACCGTCACCGAACGCGCCCCGCAGACCGAGATCGAGAACCAGAACTACCAGCCGATGGTGGACCGGATCGCCGCCGCCGACGAGGCGCGCAACTCCCGTGGCCAGAACGCCGGGCCGACCATGCCGGGCGTGGTCTGGTTCGGCCTGGTGGCGGGCGCCGTGGTCACCGTCGGCCTGCTCTTCACCCTCCAGATCCGGCGCTCCGGGCGGGAGTTGTTCCTGGCGGCCGCGTTCAGCGCGCTGATCGCCTTCCTGCTCTTCCTGATCTGGGACTTCGACAACCCCTTCGGCCGGGGCCTGTCCGTCACCGCGCAGCCCTTCCTCGACCTCTTCCCGGGGATCGGCGACTGAGTCGCTCCGTCGCCGCGGCGCCCGTCCACCCCCGTCCGGGTGGGCGGGCGTCCGCCTTCCCGCCATACCCGCTGGGGTATCCTGGGCGGTCCACGCCGCCGCACGGAGGAGGAGCCCGGTGAAGGTGGAAGAAGAGGCCCAGGCGGCCGTGCTGAACCGGCTGCGCCGCGCCCAGGGCCAGCTCTCCGGCGTCATCGCGATGATCGAGGCCGGCCGCGACTGCAAGGACGTGGTCACCCAGCTCGCCGCCGTCTCCCGCGCCCTGGACCGGGCCGGGTTCAAGATCGTGGCCAGCGGCATGCGCCAGTGCCTCAACGGCGAGTCCGAGGACGGCTCCCAGCCCCTGACCGAGGCCGAGCTCGAGAAGCTCTTCCTCACCCTCGCCTGACCGCCGGCACCCGCCCCTGCTAGCATCCGCCGATTCGAACAGCGGGGCCGGCAGAGGGCGGGGAGCACGTGCACGAGGACACCGGGGCACCGGCGGCACCGGCGACGGCGGAGGGCGCCCGGCGCGGACGGCTCGCGCTCGGCGCCGCGGCCGGGGCGGCCCTGATCGGGCTGACCACCGCCCTCCTGCTCTCCGGGCCGGACGGCACCGGGCCGGCCGCCGAACCGGCCCCCGCCGGCGCTCCGTCCGCCCCGCCCTCGGCCCCGGCCACCCCGCCCCCGGCGGAGACGCCCCCCGCCGAGCCCCCGCCGAGCCCGACGGCCGCCCCCACCCCCCAGGCCGAGGCCCCGTCACCGGCACCGGCGACCACCACCCCGCACCCGGCCACGCCGTCCGCGACGACGAAGCGCACCACGGCTCCCACCCCGGGCGGCGGTTCGAAGTCCCATCCGCCCCACACCCCGGCCCCGCTGCCGCCTCCCTCCGTGGCCGGCACCCGGCCCGCGAGCTGCCCGCCGTGGCAGTACCCCACCTGGAACGGTTGCCAGCCCCTGGGCCCGGCCCAGACCTTCCCGACGGACCACCTGCTCCCCTCGGACCCGCCGCCCTTCGTGCCCACCACTCAGAAGCCCTGAGGCACACGGAGGGCCCGGCCCCGGCTGGCTGCCGAGGACCGGGCCCGTGGGACCGTGCCGTGGATCAGGCGATCGAGAAGTCGTCGCCGTAGACGCTGCCCTGGCCGTACCAGCCGTGCAGGTAAACGGTGACGGTGCCGTTGGCGCCGGTGGTGAAGGGGACGGAGAGCTTGGTCCAGGAGGACGAGCCCGGGGTCCAGGTGGAGGCGGTGGCACCGCCGCTGACGCCGATGTAGGAGTAGTTGCCCTGGACCCAACCGGTCAGCGTGTACTTGGTGTTGGGAGCCAGGGTGACGGTCTGCGAGCACTGGCCGTTCTGCGAGCCGGTGGCCGCGGCCTGCAGCGCGTACGAGCCGCTGTGGGCCGGGGTGGAGACCACCGCGCCGCCGGGCTGGCAGCTCCACGGGGCCAGGCTGCCGGTCTCCAGGCCGCCGTTGACCAGACCGGTCGGGGCGGTGCCGGTGACCGTCAGGGTGTAGGTGGCGGTGTGGCTGCCGGAGGCGCCGGTGGCCTTGACGGTCAGCGGGTAGCTGCCCGGCACGGTCGCGGCGGTGGTGGCGATCGACAGCGTCGCGCCCGAACCGGCGGTCACCGTACCGGGGTTGACGGTGGCGGTCACCCCGGCCGGAGCGCCGGTGACCGTCAGCGCCAGGCTCTGCGCCGAGCCGGAGGTCACGGCGGTGGAGAGCGCGGCCGTGGTGGACGAGCCCGCCTGCACCGAGCCCGCCGCCGGGCTGACCGCGAGCGAGAAGTCGTTGCCGGGCTGACCGCCCGTCACCGTCAGGGTGTAGGTGGCGCTGTGGGTGCCGGAGGCGCCGGTGCCGGTGACCGTGAGCGGGTAGGTGCCCGGGGCGGTGGCCGCCGTGGTGGAGACCGAGAGCGTGGCGCTGCCGCCGGCCGTGACCGAGGACGGGCTGACGCTCGCGGTGACGCCGGCCGGGGCACCGGCCACGGTCAGCGCGACGCTCTGCGCCGAGCCGGAGGTGACGGCGGTGGCGATGCTCGCCGTGGTGGACGAGCCGGCCTGCACCGAACCGGCGGCCGGCGAGGCGGTCACCGAGAAGTCGTTGGCCGGGGTGGTACCGCCGCTGGTGTAGGGCGCGAAGATCCGGGTGAAGTCCCAGGTGCCCTGCTGGATGCCGGAGCAGCTGTCCGAGCCCGCCGTGCCGGGGCAGCCGCCGTTGTCGCGCTGCAGCGCCCAGAAGGAGAGCGTGTTGACGCCCTTGGAGAGCGCCCAGTTGTAGACCTCGGTGGCGTTGGCCACGGTGAAGGTCTCGGCCGGGCCGAAGTCGTCGATGCCGAGCATCTCGATGATGCCGATCGACGCCCAGAGCTGGGCCGGGGTCTTCGACGGGTAGAGCGAGGCCAGCTGGTTGTAGAGGCCGGTGGTGGCGGTCTTGGTGTCCGCGGCCATGTCGTGCGCGGCGTTGTCGTAGTAGTCGAAGGTCATCTGGTTGACGACGTCGATCCGCGCGTTGTTGGTGATCGCGTTGCGCAGCACCTTGAGGCCGCTGGCCGCCAGACCGCTGGTGGTGGTCGGCAGGGTGTAGGAGAACTGGATGGAGCGGCCGTTGGCGGCGGCCCAGTCCTGGACCAGCTTGATCGCCTTGTTGCGGCGGTCGATGCCGGCCGTGTTGGTCAGCGAGTTGTCCTCGATGTCGAGGTCGATCCGGCTGACGTCGTAGGTGGTGATCACCGACTCGAAGGCGGCCGCGATCTGGTTGACGTCGGTGCAGCTGTCGGCCAGTTCGGTGCCGGTGTTGTCGGCCGTGTAACCGCCGAAGGACGGGATCACGTCGCCGCCGTTGGCGCGGATGGTGGCGATGTCGGCCCCGAAGACGGACTGCGAGACCGGCATCGAGGTGTCGCCGTTCCACAGCGGCGTGCAGGACCCCTTGGTGGCGGTCTGCAGGAACGCCATGGTGAGGTGCTTGGCGCCGGACTGCGCGGCCAGGGTGGCCGGGCTCTGCCCGGTCCAGGCCTCGAAGTACGGGGCGAAGACGCGGGCCGGCAGTGGGGTGGCGGCCGCCTGGGCGGTGGTGGTGCCGGCCGTCATCAGGCCGGCCGAGGCGGCCAGCGTGGCGAAGGCGGCCACCAGGGCACGGAGTGGTCTACCTGGGCGCATGGGGGTTCTCCAGCAGACGTGTGGTCATCGGAAAGGGAGGCGGGACGGCGGTGCAGGGAGGCACGGTCGCCGTACGCGGGTGTGGGGGCGTCCGGGGGAAAAGGGCAGGGCAGTGCGCGCCCGCCGCCCGGATCTGACACCCCCACAGTGCGTCCCGGTCGGATGGACATCGCCCATAGTTGGACTAGACCAGTGGCCCGTCAAGGGCGCTGATGGCCCGTCAGGCAATCCTTTACCGACCCTTGGCACGCGACCTCGGCACTCTCCCCCGGCCCCTCACCTCACCGCCCCACCGCCTCTCCCCGAGGGTGGCTCCGCGACGGGGCCGGTCACGACACCTGCGACCGCGCCGGGTGCCATGCGCCCTGGCGACGACCGCCCCGCCGTCCCGCCCGACGCCCCGGGTAGGCTGCCGGGTGCCCGGGCCGATCGTGACGCGCCTCGGCGCGTCCGCCTCCGAAGCCCCGAGGAGTACCTCTTGAGCACCGCCCCGCTCCCCGGGCCGCCGATCTCCGTCGTCGGGATCGGTGCCGACGGCTGGGACGGCCTCACCACCGCCGCCCGCACGGCCCTCACCGAGGCCCGCACCGTGCTCGGCGGCCCGCGCCAACTCGCCCTCCTCCCCGCCTCGGTGACCGCCGCCCGGATCGCCTGGCCCTCCCCGCTGCGCTCCGCCGTCCCGGCCCTGCTGGCCGAGCACGCCCCCGGAAGCCTGGCCGTCCTGGCCAGCGGCGACCCGATGTACTACGGCATCGGCCGCACCCTGGCCGAACTGGCCGGCCCCGAGCGGCTCGCCGTGCACCCCCACCCCTCCTCGCTCTCCCTCGCCTGCGCCCGCCTGGGCTGGCCGCTGGAGTCCACCGAGGTGGTCAGCCTGGTCGGACGCCCCCTCGACTCGCTCACCCTCGCCCTCCACCCCGGCCGCCGGGTCCTCGTCCTCAGCGCCGACGCCGCCACCCCGGCCGCCGTCGCCGCCCTGCTCACCGAACGCGGCTTCGGCGCCAGCCGCCTGCGCGTCCTGGAGCAGCTCGGCGGCCCGGCCGAGCACCACCTCGACGGCACCGCCGCCGCCTGGCCGCACCCGGCGGGTGACCCGCTCAACGTGATCGCCGTCGACTGCGCCCCCGACGGCCCCCGCACCACCCTCACCCCCGGCCTGCCCGACGACTCCTTCGAGACCGACGGCCAGCTGACCAAGCGTCACGTCCGGGCCGTCACCCTGGCCACCCTCGCCCCGGCACCCGGCGAGCTGCTCTGGGACGTCGGCGGCGGCTCCGGCTCGATCGCCGTCGAATGGCTGCGCGCCCACCGCGACTGCCGGGCCGTCACCATCGAGCGCGACCCGGTCCGCTCCGGCCGGATCACCCGCAACGCGGCCGCCCTCGGCGTCCCGCGCCTGAGGGTGGTCACCGGCCCCGCCCCGGACGCGCTGGCCGGACTCCCCACCCCGGACGCGGTCTTCATCGGCGGCGGCCTCACCGCGCCCGGCCTGCTCGACGCCTGCTGGGCCGCCCTGGCCCCCGGCGGCCGCCTGGTCGCCAACACCGTCACCCTCGAATCCGAGGCCCTGCTCACCGAGTGGTACCGCCGCCACGGCGGCGAACTGCTCAAGCTCGCCGTCGCCCACGCCGTCCCGGTCGGCGGCTTCACCGGCTGGCGCCAGGCCATGCCCGTCACCCAGTGGTCCGTCGTCAAGCCCGTCTCCCGAGAGGACGCCCCCGCATGACCGTCTACTTCATCGGAGCGGGCCCCGGCGCCGCCGACCTGATCACCCTGCGCGGCCAGCGCCTGCTCGCCGCCAGCCCGGTCTGCCTCTACGCCGGCAGCCTGGTCCCGCGCGAACTCCTCGCCGAGTGCCCTGCGGACGCCCGCCTGGTCGACACCGCCGACCTCGACCTCGACCAGATCGTCGCCGAACTGGTCCGCGCCCACGAGGCCGGCCAGGACGTGGCCCGCCTGCACTCCGGCGACCCCTCCGTCTTCTCCGCCGTCGCCGAGCAGATGCGGCGCCTGGACGCGGCCGGCGTCCCGTACGAGGTGGTCCCCGGCGTCCCCGCCTTCGCCGCCGCGGCCGCCGCCCTCAAGCGCGAGCTCACCGTCCCGACGGTCGGCCAGACCGTCATCCTCACCCGGGTCGCCCGCCAGGCCACCCCCATGCCCGAGGGCGAGGACCTCGCCACCCTCGGCCGCAGCGGCGCCCTGCTCGTCCTCCACCTCGCCACCCGCTACGTCGACTCCGTGGTCGAGGAGCTCCTCCCCCACTACGGCCCCGACTGCCCCGCCGCCGTGGTCGCCATGGCCAGCCGCCCCGACGAGCTCGTCCTGCGCGGCACCCTCTCCACCATCGCCACCCAGACCAAGGAGGCCGGCCTCCTCCGCACCGCCGTCATCCTGGTCGGCCGCACCCTCGGCGCCGAACAGTTCCGCGACAGCCACCTCTACTCCAGCGACCGCGACCGCACCCACACCTGCGACTGACGCCCCTTCCGAAGGACTCCGCTTGCCCGACCTGACCAGCGCGATCACCACCTTCGACGCCCCGGCCGTCGAGGCCGCCCTGAACGCGGGCGCCGACCCGCTCACTCCGGGCCCCGACGGGGTCACCCCGCTACGGCTCGCCGTGGAATCGGGGTCCCTGCTGCTGGTGTCCGCCCTGCTCGACGGCGCGACCCGCGACCGCTTGTCGCCGGAGCAGCGCGAGCACCTGCTGGCCGTGGCCCGGAGCTGGTACTCGCGGGACGTGGCCACGCTCGGCGCGTTCACCTGGGTCGAGGACGAGCAGGGCTCGCAGGTGCAGCAGCTCGTGCTCGACGGGCGGACCGTCCGGGCCGGGCACGGGGCCGTGCTGACGTGGTTGGAGCAGGAGTTCGACGTCCGCACGCCGTTCGAGGAACTGCTCACCCGCGCGGTCCGGCAGCCGGGCGACGACCACCCTGACCTGGTCAACGTCTGCGGCGTGCTGAGCCGCCGTCAGGACCCGGAGACCGGGGCGGACCTGCTGGCGCTGCGCCCCGACCCCGATCCCGCCCGGCGGCGGGTCCTCGCGGTGGTGCTCGGCTACCGGGCGGTCGCCGACGACGTGGACGACCCGGCGATGCTGGTGGCCTGGGCGCGCGAGGAGGCCGACCCCCGCGTGCTCTCCGACGTCCTGTTCGTCTGCGGCCTCATGACCCACGAGGAGCTCGGAGCGATCGGCCTCCGGTACGCCGGGCACCCGGACGCGCGGGTCCGCTGCCAGGTGCCCGACCTGCTCGATGCCGACTCCCCTGCCGAGGTTTCCGCAATGCTCACCCTGGCCGGAGACGTCGACTGGAGGGTCCGCAACGCCGCCGCGTACCGGCTCCGGCCGGAGCACGCACCGGAGTACTGGGCCCCCCTGCTGACCCTGCTTCACGACCAGGTCCTCCGGGTCCGGCTCTCCGCCGCCTGGACCCTCGCCCACTCCGAGGACCCCCGGCCGGAGATCAACGACCTCCTCTGGACCCTGCTGGACGAGGACGAGCGCGAGCTCCGGGAGAGCGCCGGCTACGGCCTCGCCATGCGCCAGGACGACCGGGCCTTCGAGGCGTACCGCCGCCTCGGCCCGTACTCCGAGGCGGACGGCGGGTGGAACCCCCGGCTGGAGCACCTCCGCCGGTGGACCGAAGAGCACGGGCGGCCCGGGGCCTGACGCCTCCTCAGGCCGTGCCGACGATGGTGCCCGCGCGGTCGATGCAGATGACGTCGACCTCGATGGGGGCTCCGGCCAGGACGTCGAGGGCGGTGCGGCGGGCGCGGGCGGCGACCAGGTCGCCGAGGGGGACGCCGGCGGCGGTGCACAGCTGCACGGCTTCGAGGCCGGTGTTGGCCTCGGCGACGGCCGTGACCAGGGCCGGGTCGGCGCCGCCCTGGCGGGCGAGGTCGGCGAGGAAGGACTTGTCGACCTGGGAGCGGCCGGAGTGGAGGTCGAGGTGGCCGGCCGCGAGCTTGGAGAGCTTGGCGAAACCGCCGGCGATGGTGAGGCGGGGGACGGGGTGGCGCTTGAGGTACTTGAGGACGGCCCCGGCGAAGTCGCCCATGTCGAGCAGGGCGTCCTCGGGCAGGCCGTGCACCGCCACCGCCACCTTCTCGGAGGTGGAGCCGGTGCACCCGGCCACGTGGGTGCGGCCGGCCGCCCGGGCGACGTCCACGCCGCGCCGGATGGAGTCGATCCAGGCCGAGCAGGAGTACGGGACCACGATCCCCGTCGTCCCCAGGATGGAGAGCCCGCCGAGGATCCCGAGCCGAGGGTTCCAGGTGGAGCGGGCGATCTCCTCGCCGTGGTCGACGGAGATCCGCACCACCACGTCCCCGCTGCCCCCGAACCGGCCCGCCACCTCCGCCACGTGATCGCGCATCAGCTGACGCGGCACCGGATTGATGGCCGGCTCCCCGGGCGGGATCGGCAGCCCGGCCTTGGTGACCGTCCCGACCCCGGGCCCGGCCTCGAACACCACCCCGCTGCCGGGTGCCCCGTGCCGCACCGTGGAACGGATCAGCGCGCCGTGCGTGACGTCCGGGTCGTCGCCCGCGTCCTTCACCACCCCCGCCATCGCGCGCTGACCCGGCGTCAGCAGCTCCGCCGCCAGCGCGAAGGCGGGCCGCTGGCCCTTGGGCAGCGTGATGGTCACCGGGTCGGGGAACTCACCGGTGAGCAGCGCGGTGTACGCGGCGGTGGTGGCGGCCGTGGCGCAGGCACCGGTGGTCCAGCCGTGCCGCAGCCCGCTGCTCTTCAGCTGCGCCTCCCGGCCGCCCTTGGCCTCGGCGTTCCCACTACGCTCACCAGTCACGTACGTTCCCCTGGAGTCCTGTTGCACATCTTGATCCTCGGCGGCACCACCGAGGCCCGCGAACTGGCCGCCGCTCTCGCCGCCACCCGGCCCGACCTGCGCGTGACCAGTTCCCTGGCCGGGCGGGTCGCGCAGCCCCGGCTGCCCGCCGGAGAGGTGCGGATCGGCGGCTTCGGCGGCCCCGCCGGGCTCGCCGCCTGGCTCCGGGCGGAACACGTGGACGCGGTCATCGACGCCACCCATCCCTTCGCCGGGGCCATCAGCCGGAACGCGGCCGAGGCGGCCGCCGAGGTCCATACTCCCCTGCTCGCCCTCCGCCGCCCCGGCTGGGTCCCCGTCCCCGGCGACCACTGGCACCCGGTCGGCTCCCTCGCCGAGGCCGCCGCCCTGCTCCCCTCGCTCGGCCGACGGGTCTTCCTCACCACCGGCCGCCAGGGCCTGGCCGCCTTCGCCGGCTCCCCCCTGCACTTCCTGGCCCGCTCCGTGGACGCCCCCGAGCCCCCGCTCCCCGCCTCCACCGAGGTCCTCCTCGACCGCGGCCCCTTCACCCTCGACGGCGAACTCCGCATCCTCCGCGACCACCGCATCGACGTTCTGGTCACCAAGGACAGCGGCGGCGCCGCCACCGCCCCCAAACTCGCCGCCGCCCGCGAACTCTCCCTCCCCGTCGTGATCGTCCGCCGCCCCGCCCCCCCGGCCGGCCTCCCCACCGCCCCCGACGTCCCGTCAGCCCTCACCTGGCTGGCCGGCCTGTGAGCACGCCGCCCCTGGAAGCAGGCTGGAGCGCCGTGGACGGCTACTCGGTCCGCCCGTTGGCGTACCTCTCCTCCGCACGGCGGATCAAGGACTTCAGGCCGATCGTGATGGGCCGCCAGGAGTGCCCCCTGGAAGAACTCATCGCCACTGTCGAACAGGCTCGGGCAGCCTTCGCCGCCGCCTGACCGATCGGGTACGGAACACGGTCCGGGCTGCGAGGATGAGCTCCATGGTTGACGCCCCCACCCTGGTCGAGACCCGCTCACCGTGGGTCGTGCTGACGTCCCGTCGGGATCCCTGGGTGGCGGCGGGGCTGGCCGCGCTGGAGGCGGCGGGGGGCTTCGCCTTCCGGCTGGACGGGCGGGAGCTGCTGGAGCCGGCCTCGCTGTTCCGGGCGTTCGCGCGGGAGCTGCCCTTCCCCGGGTACTTCGGCCACAACTGGGCGGCCCTGGTGGACTGCCTGCACGACCTGCACGGGCCCTGGCACGGCAACCGGGCGGTCGCGGTGCTGGTCGACCGGGCCGATCACCTACTGACGTCGGAGCACCTCGGCCTGTTCGTCTCGGTGCTCTGCCAGGCGGCCTGGCGGGCCAACCTCCGCCTGGACTCCGACGGCTTCCCGGACGACATGCCGGCCTTCCCCCTGCACTTCGTGTTCCTCCTCGACCACCTCCCCGCCGAGGACTTCGCCACCCGGGTGACCACCGACCCGGACGTGACCGTCCACCTGGCGGGCGGCCGCCTCACCGCCGCCCTGACCGGCCCGGACTGGCCCGGCTCGGGCTGAGCTCAGTCGAAGCGGATGTGCCGCAGGCCCGTCCAGGCGCGGCGCAGCCGGCCCCGCAGGGGGCTCTCGGTGTTCGGGGCGAGGGTCAGCCCGGCCGAGGCGGCGATCCGGTCGGCGACCTGGGGCACCGTCAGCCGGTCGGTCCACAGGTGCTCGCCGAACTCCTCGCCCCGCAACCGCTCCAGGCACAGGTCCAGCTTGGACACCGCGAAGCTCTCCCGCCGCAGCGGTGCGTCCTTCCCCCCGACCAGCCGCACCGCGTGCCCGAACCCCCGCTCCCGCAGCCGTCGCAGCACCGTCCCCCGCTCCGCGAGCAGCGCGAAGTGCCGTACGTCGTGGCCGCGTTCGCGCAGCCGCCCAACGGTCTCGGCGAAGTACGCGGGCTCCACCACCGTCATCGGCACGATCACCACCCCGCTCTGCTCCCCGAGCGCCCGGTCCAGCACCTCGAAGACCCCCTGCCGCCAGGCGGGCAGGTCCTGGAAGTCCCCGCGCAGCGCGGGCGGCAGCATCCGGTGCAGCCCGAACCCCACGTGCTCGGGGTCGCACACCACACTGCCCGCCAACCGCCGCCGGAGCTCGTACGCGGTCTGGGTCTTGCCGCCGCCGAAGGGGCCGTTGATCCACAGGAGCATCCCCGGAGCGTACGTCCGGCTGGCGTCCCCGACCAAGATCCGCAAGACTCGCACCCATGGTCTCAGTGGTGCAGAACGTCGCGATCGACTGTGAGGACGCCTACGAACTGGCGCGGTTCTGGAGCGAGGTGACGGGCTGTCCGGTCGACCCGGACTGCCGCCCCGGCGACCACGAGACCCAGGTGGTCCTGGACGGCGGCCCGGTCCTCTACTTCAACACCGTCCCCGAGCCCAAGACCGTCAAGAACCGCGTCCACCTCTGCCTGCGCCCCACCGACTCCCGCGACCCCGAGGTCGAACGCCTCCTCGCCCTCGGCGCCACCATGGCCGCCGACCGCCGCAACCCCGACGGCTCGGGCTGGGCGGTGCTGCACGACCCGGAGGGCAACGAGTTCTGCGTCCTGCGCAGCGAGTCCGACCGCGCCGCCGCACACAGCGGCTAGCCCGCCGGGGGCCGGTCGGCCGGGGGCCGGTCGCGGAGGGAGCGGGAAATGGATTGCCGCCCCGGTGGTGGTGTGCAACCGTTCGGCCTGGACCGGCAGTTGATCATCGACGGCCGGCCGCCTCCCGGGACCGACCGGAGAGGTGACGAACGATGGGAACCATGCGTGGCAGACAGCTATGAGGACGAGTGCCGCCGGTCGTTGGCCCGGGAGCAGGCGGAGAGCCTCGCCGGAACCGACAACTGGGCACATGTGGACAGGGAGCGGGTCCACCAGGACTGGGACGTCCTGTACCGGGAGATCACGGCCGTCCTCGACGGCGGCGCCCTGCCCGGGGACCCGCGGGTTCAGGAGCTCGTCCGCAGGCACTTCGACATCGTCAGCCGGTTCTACACCCCGTCCAGGGAGGCGTACGTCGGCATGTCGCTCTTCTACGCCGAGGACGGGGCCATGAAGGCGTTCCACGACTCCTACCACCCGCGGATGGTGGAGTTCATGGGTGCCGCGATCAGGGTGTTCGCCGAGGCTCCGGCGTAGCCGTCCGGCGCGGGCCGTGACAGCTCGGCGGGCGTGCCCGGACTCCGGTCCCGGCACACCCGCCGTTCCGGCGGGAGGACCCTAGCCGGCGAGCACCGCGAGGGCCGCGTCGAGGGCGTCCTCGGCCTTGGCCTCGACGTCGGGCTTGACGCCGACGCCCTCCCAGTTGGTGCCGGTGACCGGGTTGATGGAGCGGGCGGCCGGGACGGTGACCGCGATGTGCGGGGTGAGGGCGATGCGGTCGGTGGGGTGGGCGCCGCCGCGGGTGGTCTCGCCGACGAGGGTGGCGCGCTTCAGGGCCTGGAGGTTGTAGGCGAGCTCCTCGCCGCCGGAGAAGGTGAAGGCGGCGGTGAGGACGGTGACCGGGCGGTCGAGGTAGCGGGGGCCGGGGGTGTTCGGGTAGGTCCAGTACTGGCGGGTGGAGTCGGTGGCGCGCTCGTAGATGTCGTTGAGGTGGACCTCGTCGTCGCCGAAGAAGTGGCTGCACCACAGGGCCACGCCGTTCGGCGAGCCGCCCCGGCACTGGCGCAGGTCGATCACCAACTTCTCGGTGTGGGCCACGAGTTGCATGGCGGCGCCGATCGCCGCCTCGCCCGCGTCGGCGTCCGGGATGAAGCGCAGGTCGAGGTAGCCGACGTTGCCCTCCAGCCGCTCGACCTTGGCGATGCCGAAGTTGCCCTCCCGGTAGTGGGCGAGCCAGCGGGCCTTCTCCTCCTCCGGGGAGTCCTCCTCCTCGACCGGAGTGGCCTCCTCGTTCCAGAGCAGCCGCAGGTGCTTGTCGGGGCAGACGGCCTGGAGGTCGGCCGTCACGGCGGCGCAGAAGTCCGGCTCGGACAGGCCCTCGTAGGCGCCGTCGGCGAGCTTCCCCCGCAGCGCCTCGGCGATCGGGCCGGTGAGGTCGGGGAAGACGTAGCCGGCGGTGATCTTGTCCAGCGCGGCGTCGAGAATCTCGTGGTGGGAGGTCATGAGCGCGCATCGTACGGATCTTCGACGGCGGTGACGACTCGTTATTTCCGCACGCTACGATCCCCGCCGGAGGGGGCACACATGACGGAACGACGACGCTGGCCGGCCCTGTTCGTGCTGGTGGGCCTGCTGGCGCTGGCCGCGTACGCCTGGGGCGTGTACGAAGACCGCTCGGGCGGGCGCACGATGGTCGCGGTGGCGCTGTTCCGCCCGCTGATCGTGGGCGGGGCCGGGTTGGCCTTCCTGGTGGTGGCGGTGGCCGCCCGCGGCCGCGGCGGCCGGACGGTGGCCGGCCTGCTGGCCGCCTGCGCGCTGCTGTACGCCGCCGGCGCACTGGCACTCCAGGGCGCGTTGCCGCAACGGCAGGTGACCGGCCGTCAGCCGAGGCCGGGCGTCCCGGGGCACGTCCTGGTGGTGACCCACGTCGGGAACCCGGGATCGGAGGCCGAGTCCCAGTCCTGGGAGCTCGTCCTGCACACCGGTAGCGGCTGGTCCGAGCGCCACTGGCGGGTCGCGGACGTGCCGGAGTCGGGCCGGGACGGCGCCTTCGTGTCCGCGGCCTGGGCCGACCGCGGTCACCTGGCGGTCACCACCGGCAAGGGCACCCGCACCATCGCCGTGCCGGCCCCCTGACGGATCGTCCGCCAGGAGGCCGGCCGGCCCCGGCCGTCACGCCTCCGGGTACCGCCGCGGCGTCCAGACCACCTCGGCACCGTCCCCACGACTGACGGCCTGGGTCTGCGAGGAGCCGATCAGCAGGATGGTCCGCATGTCGACCTCGGCCGGGTCGAGCTCGCCGAGCCGGACCGTCCGTACCCGCTCGGTCGGCCCGCCGACGTCCCGGGCCATCACCACGGGGGTGTCGGCGGCCCGCACCTCCAGCAGCAGTTCCTTCGCCGAACCGACCTGCGTGGTACGGGACTTGGAGCCGGGGTTGTACAGCGCCAGCACCAGGTCGGCGGAGGCCGCGGCCTTCAGCCGCGAGGCCACCACCGACCAGGGCTTGAGCCGGTCGGAGAGCGAGACCACCGCGTAGTCGTGGCCGAGCGGGGCGCCGGCCCGGGAGGCGGCGGCGTGGGCGGCCGTCATGCCGGGGCAGATCCGCACCGGGACGTCGGCGTACCGCTCCTCGCAGGCGACCTCCAGCACGGCGGTGGCCATCGCGAAGACGCCGGGGTCGCCGGAGGAGACCACCACGACCTTCCGCCCGCGCAGGGCCAGGTCGAGGGCGAACTCGGCCCGCTCGGACTCCACCTTGTTGTCCGAGCCGTGCCGCACCTGCCCGGCCCGTACCGGCACCCGGTCCAGGTAGGTGGTGTAGCCCACCAGGTCGGTGGCGGAGGCGAGTTGGCCGCGCACCTCGGGGGTCAGCCAGAGCGGCCCGGCCGGGCCGGTGCCGACCACGACCACCTCGCCGGGGCCCTCGTACACGGGCGCGGGCGATCCGCCGCCCAGCCGGCTGGGCAGGACGGCCACCGCGAAGTACGGCACCGACTCCGGGTCGATGTCGGCCAGCGCACCGGTCCGCTCCCCCGCCATGGTGGCCCGCTCGACGTACGAGGCCTCCGCCAGCCGCCCGGAGCGCTCGAAGGCCGAGCGGACGGCCGGGAAGGTGCGGCCGAGCTTCATCACCACGGCCGAGTCGGCGCCGGACAGACGGGCCGTCAGCTCCTCCTCCGGCAGGGTGCCGGGGATGATGGTGAGGGTCTCCTCGGCCTCGCACAGCGGCTTGCCGAGCCGGGCGGCGGCGGCGCTCACCGAGGTGACGCCGGGCACCACCTCGGTCGGGTAGCGGTGGGCCAGGCGCTTGTGCATGTGCTGGTAGGAGCCGTAGAAGAACGGGTCACCCTCGGCCAGCACCACCACGGTGAGGCCGGCGTCGAGGTGGGCGGCCAGCCTGCCCGCGGCCTCCTCGTAGAAGTCGTCCAGCGCGCCCCGGTAGCCGCCGGGGTGGTCGGTGGTCTCCACCGTGATCGGGTAGACCAGCTTCTCCTCGACCACGCCGTCCTTGAAGTACGGGGCGGCGATCGAGCGCGCTATCGACCGGCCGTGCCGGGCGCTGTGGTACGCGACCACGTCCGCCTCGCCGATCAGCCGGGCGGTCTTGACGGTCACCAGCTCCGGGTCGCCCGGGCCGAGCCCGACGCCGTACAGCTTGCCGATCCGAGACTCGGTCACTCTTCGGTGCTCGCAATCGCGTTGATCGCGGCGGCGGCGATCGCGCTGCCGCCCCGACGGCCCCGGACCACCAGGTACTCCAGGCCCAGATCGTTCGCGGCCAGCGCCTCCTTGGACTCGGCCGCGCCGATGAAGCCGACCGGCACGCCGATCACGGCGGCCGGGCGGGGGGCGCCCGCCTCGACCATCTCCAGCAGGCGGAACAGCGAGGTCGGCGCGTTGCCGACGGCCACCACCGCGCCCTCCAGGTGCGGCAGCCAGAGCTCCATCGCGGCGGCGCTGCGGGTGTTGCCGAGCTCCTTGGCGAGGCCGGGCACCGAGGGGTCGGCGAGGGTGCAGATCACCTGGTTGTCGGCGGGCAGCCGCTTGCGGGTGACGCCGCTGGCGACCATGGAGACGTCGCACAGGATCGGCGCCCCGGCGTTCAGCGCGGCGCGCGCGTCGGCGACCGCCTTCGGCGACCAGAGCAGGTCCTTCACCAGGTCGGTCATGCCGCAGGCGTGGATCATCCGCACCGCGACCTGGGCCACGTCGGCCGGCAGGTGGGCCAGCTCGGCCTCGGCCCGGATGGTGGCAAAGGACTCGCGGTAGATGGCCGCGCCGTCCTTCTCGTACTGGATCACTTCGTCCTCCGGGCTTCGGCTACCGCCTGGGCCATCTGTTCCGTGGTCAGGTCCTGCATGGTCGTTGTGGGTCCGGACGTCCGACGGGCCGTCACCCGGTACGCGCCCGGGCCGGTGGCCAGCACGTCCACCCACTCCCCGGCGGGGTGGCCGCAGCGCCGCTCGCAGCCGGACCAGTGCACCGGCAGCCCGGGCACCCCGGCCGTCCCCAGTGCCCGGGCGGCGTCCGCCCGCACGTCCGCGAGTGACTTGGCGCAGCCGGGCGCGCCGGTGCAGGCGGTGGCCAGCTCCCAGGGCGAACCGGGCGTCAGGCGCAGCCCGGCGGCGGCCAGTTCGCCCACCGCCGTGGCTCCGGGGAGGACGACGCTGCGCCACGGGGTGATCCGCAGCTCCCCGGCCGAAGCCGCCGCGGCCTCCGCCAGCGTCCGCCACTGCGCGGCGCTCACGGTGCCGAACCCGGTCCCGGCCACCAGCCCGCCGTCGAAGGGCCCCGACTCCGGCGCCCCGCCCGCGAAGGCGGGCAGCGGCTCGGCGCCGGGGTCGAGCAGCTCCGCGGCCTCCCGGACGAACCAGGCCTTCACCCCGGCCGCCCGCACCGCCGTCAGGAACTCCTCGGCGGCGGCCAGCGCGGCGGCCGGTACCGACCCGGGGGCGATCCGGCGGGCGGTGGCGGCCCGGCCGAGGCGCAGCAGCGCTCCGCCGCCGGGCGTTGCGATCAAGGTCACATCGGAGTCCAGGGCGGCCACGTCGCCGCGGCCGTCGTCCAGGACGAAGAGGAACAGGCCGGCCAGTCCGGCGGCGAGCGGGCTGGCGCAGAGCAGGACGTCCAACTCCCGTGCCCAGGCCCGGACGTCGGCGTGGCCGAGCCCGTCCAGGCCGGAGAGCGGCGAGGCGATGACGTTGCGGACCCGCTCGTGGGTCTCCGAGGGCAGCAGACCGGCGGCCCGCAGCCGGGCTCCCAGCTCGGCCCCGGCGTCCTCGGCCAGGCCGCGCAGCTGGACGTTGCCGCGCGAGGTCAGTTCCAGCCGCCCGTCGCCGAGTTGCTCGGCGGCGTCGGCCAGCGCCAGGGCCTGAGCGGCCGTCAGCAGCCCGCCGGGGAGGCGGACCCGGGCCAGCGCGCCGTCGTCGGCCCGGTGCAGTCGCAGTGCCCCGGGGCAGGCGTCGCCCCGGTCGCGGCCGGGCCCGGCGGCGCCGTCCCGCCCGCCGGCGGAGGCACCGTCCCGGTCGCGGCCGGACGCACCGGGGCGTGGCTCGGCGACAGGTGGCGTGGGTGGCATGGCCGCGAGCATACCCACGTTCCGCCGGTTTGCTCCTGTCCGCTGCGTCACGTCCGCGCGACCCTCCGTCCACCGCGGCCCGGCCTCCCTCCACGGCGGCCCGGCCCTCCGTCCGCCCCGCGATCCGTGCCCCGTCGCGACCGTGATCACCTGACAGACCTTCGGGACCCTGGTCCGCAACCCGGACGCACCCCGTACGATGCTCCCCGGGTGGGCGCACAGCCCAGCCAACGCCAGCGACGGCGCTATGGGGAGGAAACCGGTGCGAATCCGGTGCGGTCCCGCCACTGTGACCACGGCCAGTCCGTGGGAGCCAGGAACTCCTGCCGTCCTCACACCAGCCCGGGGCGCGGACCCCGAGGAAGGCTCCGCCGTGCCCGTGCGCCGTTCGCCAGCGCTCCGTCGCGCCGTCGTCTCCTCGTGCCCGCCGCCGTCCCGGCGTGAAGCCACGGCCGGGAGGGCCTCCGTATGATCCTGCTCCTCTCCACCTCCGACACCGACCTGTTGAGCGCCCGCGCCTCGAACGGTCCGGTCCCGTACCGGCTGGGGAACCCGGCCCGGCTCGGGGTGGACGACCTGCCCGCGCTGCTGGAGGGCACCGACCTGGTGGTGGTCCGGCTGCTCGGCGGACGCCGGGCCTGGCAGGAGGGTCTGGACGCGCTGCTCGCCGGGCCGCGCCCGGTGGTGGTGCTGACGGGCGAACAGGCCCCGGACGCCCAGCTGATGGAGCTCTCCACCGTCCCGGCCGGCCTGGCCGCCGAGGCGCACGCCTACCTGGCGCACGGCGGCCCGGCCAACCTGGCCGAGCTCGGCGCGTTCCTCTCCGACACCGTGCTGCTCACCGGCCACGGCTTCGCGGCGCCCGCCTCCGCCCCGGCCTGGGGTCCGTTGGAGCGTCAGGCGGCCGAGAACGACGGCCCGCTGGTGACGGTGCTCTACTACCGCGCCCACCACATGAGCGGGAACACCGCCTTCGTGGAGACCCTCTGCCAGGCGATCGAGGCCAAGGGCGCCCGCGCCAGGGCGGTCTACTGCGCCACCCTGCGCGGGGCCGAGCCTGAGCTGTTGGCCGAGCTGGGGCAGGCCGACGCGCTGGTCACCACCGTGCTGGCGGCCGGCGGCACCCGCCCGGCCGACGCCCAGGCCGGCGGCGACGAGGAGGCCTGGGACGCCGGCGCGCTGGCCGCGCTGGACCGCCCGATCCTGCAGGCGCTCTGCCTGACCTGGTCCCGCGAGCAGTGGGAGGCCAGCGACGACGGCCTCTCTCCGCTGGACACCGCGACCCAGATCGCCGTGCCGGAGTTCGACGGCCGGCTGATCACCGTGCCGTTCTCCTTCAAGGAGCTGGACGCGGACGGCCTGACCGTCTACGCGGCCGACGCCGAGCGGGCCGCCCGGGTGGCGGGCATCGCGGTCGCCCACGCGAGGCTGCGTCACGTCCCGGCCGCCGAGCGGCGGTTGGCCCTGGTGCTCTCCGCGTACCCGACCAAGCACGCCCGGGTCGGCAACGCCGTCGGCCTGGACACCCCCGCCTCCGCGATGCGGCTGATGGCGCGGCTGCGCGCCGAGGGCATGGACATCGGCACCGACGTCCCCGGCCTGGACCTCACCGGCGACGGGCACGAGGGCGACGAGCTGATCCACGCGCTGATCGCGGCCGGCGGCTACGACCAGGACTGGCTGACGGAGGACCAGCTCGCCCGCAACCCGGTCCGCATCCCGGCCGCCGACTACCGCCGCTGGTACGCCGATCTGCCGCAGGGCCTGCGCGAGCAGGTCGAGGAGCACTGGGGCCCGGCCCCCGGCAACCTCTACGTGGACCACGCGCAGAACCCGGACGGCGACATCGTGCTGGCCGCGCTGCGCTCCGGCAACCTGCTCGTCCTGATCCAGCCGCCGCGCGGCTTCGGCGAGAACCCGGTCGCGATCTACCACGACCCGGACCTGCCGCCGAGCCACCACTACCTGGCCGCCTACCGCTGGATCGAGGCCGCGCAGGCCGACGGCGGCTTCGGCGCCCACGCCGTGGTCCACCTCGGCAAGCACGGCAACCTGGAGTGGCTGCCCGGCAAGACCGCCGCGCTGTCCGCCGAGTGCGGGCCGGACGCGGTGCTCGGCAACCTGCCGCTGGTCTACCCCTTCCTGGTCAACGACCCGGGCGAGGGCACCCAGGCCAAGCGCCGTGCCCACGCCACCCTGGTCGACCACCTGGTGCCGCCGATGGCCCGGGCCGACTCCTACGGCGACATCGCGCGCCTGGAGCAGCTGCTCGACGAGCACTCCAACATCGCCGCGATGGACCCGGCCAAGCTCCCGGCCATCCGGGCCCAGATCTGGACCCTGATCCAGGCCGCCAAGCTGGACCACGACCTCGGCCTGGAGGAGCGCCCCGAGGACGACGGCTTCGACGACTTCCTGCTGCACGTCGACGGCTGGCTCTGCGAGATCAAGGACGCCCAGATCCGGGACGGCCTGCACGTGCTCGGCCAGGCCCCGGCCGGCGAGGACCGGGTCAACATCGTGCTGGCGATCCTGCGGGCCCGGCAGATCTGGGGCGGCGTCAGCGCGCTGCCCGGCCTGCGCGAGGCGCTCGGCCTGGACGAGGCGGCGCTGACCCTGGGCGCCACCGACGCGGCCGAGGCACAGGCCCGTGCCCTGGTCGAGGCGATGGAGGCCGAGGACTGGGCGCCGTCCGCCGTGGAGAAGGTGGCCGCCGGGCACCCGGACGCGGTCCGCGAGGTGCTCGACTTCGCCGCCCGCGAGGTGGTCCCGCGGCTGTCCGCCACCACCGACGAGCTGGACGCGGTGCTGCACGCGCTGGGCGGCGGCTTCGTCCCGGCCGGGCCCTCGGGCTCGCCGCTGCGCGGTCTGGTGAACGTGCTGCCGACCGGCCGCAACTTCTACTCGGTGGACCCGAAGGCCGTCCCGTCCAAGCTGGCCTGGGAGACCGGGCAGGCGCTGGCGCAGTCCCTGGTGGACCGCTACCAGGCGGACAACGACGGGCAGTTCCCGCCCTCGGTCGGCCTTTCGCTCTGGGGCACCAGCGCGATGCGCACGGCCGGCGACGACATCGCCGAGGCCTTCGCCCTGCTGGGCGTGCGCCCGGTCTGGGACGACGCCTCCCGCCGGGTCACCGGTCTGGAGCCGATCTCCCTGGAGGAGCTGGGCCGCCCGCGGATCGACGTCACGCTGCGGATCTCCGGCTTCTTCCGGGACGCCTTCCCGCACGTGGTCGCGCTGCTGGACGACGCGGTCCGGCTGGCGGCCCGTCAGGAGGAGACTCCCCAGGACAACTTCGTCCGCGCCCACGTCCAGGCGGACCTGGCCGAGCACGGCGACGAGCGCAGGGCCACCACCCGGATCTTCGGCTCCCGCCCCGGCACCTACGGCGCGGGCCTGCTCCAGCTGATCGACAGCCGGGACTGGCGCACCGACGCCGACCTCGCCGAGGTCTACACCGTCTGGGGCGGCTACGCCTACGGCCGCGAGCTGAACGGCCGCCCGGCCCGGGAGGAGATGGAGACCGCCTACAAGCGGATCACCGTCGCGGCCAAGAACACCGACACCCGCGAGCACGACATCGCGGACTCGGACGACTACTTCCAGTACCACGGCGGCATGGTGGCCACCGTGCGCGCCCTGACCGGCAAGGCCCCGACCGCCTACATCGGCGACTCGACCCGCCCGGAGACGGTCCGCACCCGCACCCTGACCGAGGAGGCGGCCCGGGTCTTCCGCGCCCGGGTGGTCAACCCGCGCTGGATGGAGGCGATGCGCCGCCACGGCTACAAGGGCGCCTTCGAGATGGCCGCCACCGTGGACTACCTGTTCGGCTACGACGCCACCACCAACGTGGTCGCCGACTGGATGTACGAGAAGCTCACCCAGGAGTACGTGCTCGACCCGACCAACCGGGAGTTCCTGGCCGGGGCCAACCCCTGGGCGCTGCACGGGATCAGCGAGCGGCTGCTGGAGGCGGCCGACCGCGGCCTGTGGGCGGAGCCGGACCCGGCGCTGATCGAGGAGCTGAAGACGGCGTTCCTGGAGACCGAGGGCGACCTGGAGTCCGACAGCTAGTCGGAACGCGGACAGCGCACGGGGGGACCGGTGGCCGCCGGTCCCCCCGTGCCGTCCTGGCGGAGCGTCAGCGACGCTTCAGGCCCTGGTCGATGGCGGAGATCAGCTCACCGTTCGGGGTGTCCCCGTCCAGCGCCCAGATCATCGCGCCGGCCAGGCCCTCGTGGCGGATGTACGCGGCCTTGGTGCGCAGCACCGTCGGGTCGTCGTAGGTCCACAGGGTGGAGCCGTCGAACAGCCAAGCGCTGCCCTTGTCCCGGCTGCGGTAGATCTTGTACGTGCCGGAGTCGGCCAGCTTCTTGAGCGCCTTGTAGTCCTCGGTGCCCGCCACCCAGGTGGCCGGGGCCGGGCCGGTGGCCGGCTGGCCGAGGCCGTCGCCGCCGCCGGTCACGCCCGTCCAGCCCTGGCCGTAGAACGGCATGCCGACCACCAGCTTGTTCGCCGGGGCGCCGCGGTCCAGCCAGGCGTTGACGGTCTGGTCGACGCTGAAGTCACCGCGCTTGGCGTAGAGCGCGGACTGCTGGGCGGTGGTCTTCTCGCCGGAGACGTGGAAGTCGTAGCCCTGCAGGTTGACGAAGTCGAAGTCCTTGATGATCTTCTTGACCTCGAAGCCCGCGTCGATCTTCGCCGGGTTGGTCGGCACGTACGCGCTCAGGTCGTAGTGCTTGCGGCCCGGCTGGGTGCGGGCGTAGGCGTCCAGCTGGACCCGGAACTCGTGGACCAGCTTGGTGAAGTTCTGCTTGTCCTCGGGGCGGATGCCGTTGCCCTCGTTGCCCTCCGAGCCGGGCCACTCCCAGTCCAGGTCCACGCCGTCGAAGACCCCGGCCGCCGCGCCCGCGCCACCGCGGGCGCCGTCCACCGGCAGGTTCCCCTTGATGTAGGTGTCGATGCAGGAGGCCACCAGCGCCTTGCGGCCGGCGTCGGTCAGCACGGCGTCCGAGAAGTGCGCCGATCCGCTCCAACCACCGAGCGAGATCTGCACCTTGAGGCCCGGGTTCTTCGCCTTCAGCTCGCGCAGCTGGTTGAAGTTGCCCGCCAGCTTCTGCTCGGCGGTGTCCGCCACCCCGTCGACCGAGGTGGCCGCGTCCACCGGTCGCCCGTAGTCGGCCCACGGGTCGGCACCGGGCACGTTGCCGACCAGGCACTTGCCGTCCTTGCCGATGGCACCGAACGCGTAGTTGATGTGGGTCAGCTTGGCCGCGGTGCCGCTGGTCTGCAGGTCCTTGACCTGGTAGTTGCGGCCGTAGATGCCCCACTGGGTGAAGTAGCCGATCCGCTTGTAGGCGGGGGCGCCGTGGCCGTCGTGGCCGTCGTGCGCGGAGACGGCGGGAGCGATCGAGACGAGCAGGCCGAGGGCCGCGGCGGTGGCGACGGTCAGCCGGGAGATGGATCCGTGACGCATGGGCTCGTTCCTGTTGTGCGGACTGGATGGAGCTTTGCTGCTGGGAAGGTATTGGTCTGAACCAGTAGCGTCAACCGACCGTCCACTCTGCAAAACCCTCCCGTCGTCCGCTTGACAGTTCGGGCCATCCCCCTTCCGCACACCGGACCTGACGCCCCGTCAGGCCACGGAGTACCGACCCGGCCCCCGCTCCTGCGAGCCCCACGCCGCCGACGGGGCTAGCTTGGGACCATGCACCTGCCCGCCTCCCTGTGCCAACCCGCTCGGTACGCCGCGCTCGTCCTCGGGGGGCTGCCCGTGCTGGCGTTCCCCGCGCCCGGTCTCTCGTGGCTCGCCTGGGTGGCGCTGGTGCCGGGGCTGGAGGTGATGCGGCGGGCCGGCAGCGGGCGGGAGGCCGTGGTCCGGGGCTGGTGGTTCGGTGCCGGGTTCATCCTGGTGTCGATGTACTGGCTGGTGCCCTCGATCGGGCCCGGCCTGCTCGCGCTCGCGGTGGTGTTCGGCGTCCTCCCCGGCGCGGTCGGGTACGCGGTGTGGCGGCTGCTGTCACCCCCGCTGACGGTGCGTCGGACGCTGCTCGCGCTGGTGGTGGTCCCCTCGGTCTGGGTCTGCACCGAGTTCGTCCGCTCCTGGCACGCGCTCGGCGGCCCCTGGGCCCTGCTCGGCGCCAGCCAGTGGAAGCACCCCGCCGTGCTCGGCCTCGCCTCCGTCGGCGGCGCCTGGCTGGTGAGCGCCGCCGTCGCGGCCGCCAACGTCGGCGTGCTGATCCTGCTCACCGGCCGCCGCCTCCGGGTCCGGGTGCTCGCCGCCCTCGCCGTCACCGGCACCCTGCTGGCCGGCCCGCTGCTGTTCGCCGCCCTGCCCGCACCGACGCCGGGCGACACCGCCACCGTCGCCCTGGTCCAGCCCGGCGAGGTGGCCGACTCGGCCGCCCGCTTCGCCGCGAGCGGGCGGATCACCGCCGAACTCGCGGGCCGGGCGCCCGACCTGGTGGTCTGGGGCGAGAGCAGCACCAACTCTGACCTGGACCGGGACGAGGTGGCCCGCCGGGAGGTGGCCCGGCTCTCCGCCCTGGTCGGCGCCCCGGTGCTGGCGGGCGAGGACGCCCGCAAGGGCGACGGCCTGATCTCCAAGGACGCCGTGCTGGTCACCCCGGACGGAGTCGCCGAGCGCTACCGGAAGATCCGGCTGGTGCCGTTCGGCGAGTACATCCCGCTGCGGCCGCTGTTCGGCTGGCTCACCGGCGTCAGCCGGGCGGCGGGCGAGAACCGCGCGCCCGGCTCCTCCTTCCACCTTCTGCACACCACCGACCGGCAGGGCCGCCCGCTCCCCTTCGGTGCACTGATCTGCTTCGAGTCGGCCTTCCCCGACATGTCCCGGGAAGCCGCCGCCGACGGCGCCCGGATGCTCGTCTTCCAGTCCGCCACCTCGACCTTCCAGGACTCCTGGGCCCCGCAGCAGCACGCCTCGCTCGGCGCCCTGCGCGCCGCCGAGACCGGCCGGCCGGTGGTCCAGGCCGCCCTCACCGGCGAGTCGGTCGCCTACGACCGCCAGGGCCGACGCCTCGCCCTCCTCGGCACCGGCTCCACCGGCTCCCTGACGGTCCGTCTCCCCCTCGCCGCCCCCACCGCCACCACCTGGTACGTCCGCCTCGGCGACTGGGTCCCGTACACGGCGGCCCTGATCACCCTGCTGTCCGCTGCCCTGGCCTTCCGGCGACGGTCAGCCATCGGCGACCAGGGGCGCGAGGAACTGCGCGAAGCGGGAGACGCGGACCGTGTGCCGGGTACGGACAGCCACCTGCACCTGAGTCTCCGTACCCGGCAGACGGGTCGCTGACTTCCGCCTCGCGCAGTTCCCCGCGCCCCTAAACCCTCACGGGTTGGCCTCCGGCTGGTACAGCCCGAAGACCGCGCCGAGCGGGTCCTTCAGGACCGCGAGCCGCGGTCCGTCCGGGACGTCGGTCGGCGGGAGCACCGCGTCTCCCCCGAGCCCGAGGGCCCGCTCCGCGGCCAGGTCGACGTCCGCCGCCGCGAAGTACGGCATCCAGTACGGTGGCAGGTCGGCCGGGAACTGCTCCCCCATGTCCAGCACCCCGCCGAAGTCGGTCCCGTCCAGCCCCCACTGGGTGTACTGCTCCCCGGGGTTGACGCTCCACCCGAACAGGCCGGAGTAGAAGCCGACCGCCCCGGCCACGTCCCGGGTCGCCAGCTCGATCCACCCCGGTGCGCCCGGCTCGGCGAACAGCGCCACCCCCGGGAAGGCCCGGCCGTGCCAGAGCCCGAACACCGCCCCGGCCGGGTCGGCCACCACGGCGAACCGGCCCAGGTCCAGCGCCTCCATCGGCCCGGCCAACACCTGCCCGCCCCCGGCCCGCGCCGCCTCGGCCGCCGCGTCCACGTCCTCGGCCGCGATCGAGACCGACCAGGCCGTCGGCTGCCCGTCGGCCACCAGCGGGGCGACCGCCGCCACCGGGGCCTCCCCCTGGTACATGACGGTGTAGCACATGGCCTCCGGCCGGGGGTCGGTCTCGCCCCGCCAGCCGAACAGCTCGCCGTAGTACCGCTGCGCCGCCGCCGGGTCGGCGCTGCCGTGCTCGAACCAGCAGGGCGTACCGGGCCGGGTCTCGGTGATCCGCACCATGACGCCCCCTCAGGCCCTGATCTCGATGACGCACTTGCCCCGCGCGTGGCCGGACTCCACCGCCAGCATCGCCTCGGCCGCCCGGTCCAGCGCGAAGGTCTCCGAGATGTGCGGGTCCAGCGCGCCGCCGGCCACCAGCGCGGCCACCGAGGCCAGCACCTCCCCGGTGCGACGGCGCTTCACGTACTCCCCGCCCAGCCCGGCGGCGGTGGCCGGATCGGCGGTGGAGACCAGCCGCCCACCCTTGCGCAGCGTGCCGGAGGCGGCCATCGCGTCCTGGCCGCCGACCAGGTCGAGCACCCCGTCCACACCGTCCGGCGCCACCGCCCCGATCCGCTCGGCCACCCCATCGCCGTACCGGACCTGGGTGGCGCCCAGGCTCGCCACGTACTCCCGGGACTGGTCGCTCGCGGTGCCGATGACGGTGATCCCCCGGCTGCGGGCGATCTGGGCGGCGGCGCTGCCGACCCCGCCGGACACGCCGAGCACCAGCAGGGTCTGACCGGGCGTCAGGCCCAGCTGGTCCACCGCGTCAAGGGCGGTGGCGGCGGCCACCGAGAGGGTGGCGGCCTGGGTGAAGGTGACGTCGTCCGGCACCTTGGCGGCCTCGCCGGCGTCCAGCAGCACGTGGTCGGCGAAGGCGCCGTCGGGCGCGATGCCGAAGACCGGGTCGCCGACCAGGAAGCCCGAGACGCCCTCGCCCAGCACCCGCAGCACCCCGGCCGCCTCCGAACCGAGCACTCGGGGCACCGGCTTGGTCCGCCCGAACAGGCCCTCCCGGACCTTCCAGTCGGCCGGGTTGACCCCGGCCGCCCGCACCGCGATCAGCAGTTGGCCCGGCCCCGGCACCGGAATGCGCCGGTCCAGGAACCGCTGGTTCTCCGGCCCGCCGTACGCCTCGAATCCGAACGCCTTCGACATCGCGCTTCCTCCACCTGTGGCTCGTCCGACCCCACCAGCTTGCGGGCCCCGACCCGGGCACGCCGGAGGCTGCTGGGCCGAACGGTGCCGGAGTGACCCAGGAGGTTGTTCAAATTGGAACTACAGGTGTACGGTCGGCCGGGACAGCACGCACAGCACACCCACCAGAGCACGAGGAGGACGGGCATGCCCGAGCAGCTCGACCAGGCGACCGTCCGCACCACCGTCCGGATCCCGCTCACCTTCCCGGACGGCTACCGGGTCCAGGCCGAGGTCACCACCTTCCACGGCCTGGCCGACGGCGCCGAGCACCTGGCCCTGCGCCTGGGCGAGCCGTCCGGCGACGCCCCGCTGGTGCGGCTGCACTCCGAGTGCCTCACCGGCGACGTCTTCGGCTCGGACCGCTGCGACTGCGGCCCGCAGCTGCGCGAGGCGGTCGAGCGGATCGCCACCGACGGCGGCTACCTGCTGTACCTCCGCCAGGAGGGGCGCGGCATCGGCCTGTACAACAAGCTCGACGCCTACGCCCTCCAGGACCAGGGCCTCGACACCTACGCCGCCAACGCCGCGCTCGGCCTCCCCGAGGACGGCCGCGACTACGCCGCCGCCGCCCAGATGCTCACCGCCCTCGGCACGCCCCGGATCCGCCTGCTGAGCAACAACCCCGACAAGGCGGCCCAGCTGACCGCCCACGGCATCGAGGTCACCGAGCACGTCCCCACCGGCGTCCACGTCTCCCCGGCCAACCTCCGCTACCTGCGCGCCAAGGTCGAGCACACCAACCACGCCATCCCCCTCGCCGAACTGGCCGGCTGACGCCGGGTCAGCGCCGGGGCGCCCCGTTCGAGGGGGCCCCGGGGCGGGTGCCCGGCTGGGCGGGGGAGCCGGGGGTCGCCGGGGCACCGGGCGAGGCGCTGCCGGAGGTGCTCGGCGAGGCGCTCGGGCCGGGCTGGCGGACCGGGTCCGGGATGTGCACGGTCTCGAACTCCCGCTCCCGGGTGCCCTCGACCGCCAGGTCCATCGCCATCTTCCAGATCGGCCCCGGGCCGGTGGCGCCGTAGACCTCGTCGAAGAGGACGCCACCGATCCTGATGTTGCGCATCGGGACGCCGCCGGTCGGGCCGCCCAGCCAGACGGAGGTGGCCAGGTCGGCGGTGTAGCCGGTGAACCAGGCGGACTTCTTCTGGTCGGTGGTACCGGTCTTGCCCGCGATCTGGCGGTCGTCCTCCAGGCCGAGCTGGCGGCCGGTGCCCTTCTCGGTGACCCCGAGCAGCACGGTGTTGAGGACGTCGGCGGTCTCCTCGGACATCACCCGCGAGCAGCGGCGCTCCGGCACCGGGACGGCCTTGCCCTCGGCATTGGTGATCTTCTCGATGGCCACCGGCGCGCAGTAGGTGCCCCGGGCGGCGAAGGTCGCGTAGACGTTGGCCATGGTCATCGGCGCCACCTCCTGGGTGCCCAGGCCCATGGCCGGGACCTCGTCCAACTGGGCACCGCTGGCCCGGCCCTTGATGCCGAGCTTGTTGGCCATCTGCTTGACGGCGCAGAGGCCGATCTCCTGCTCCATCTGCACGAAGTAGGTGTTGATGGACATCGCCATCGCCTGCTTCAGCTCGTAGGGGCCGACCTCCGACGGGTCGTCGTTCGGGACGGATCCCTCCTTCTTCCCCTTCGACTGGTTCTTCCAGGTGCCCGCGCAGGTGGTCATGGTCGGCCAGTCCATCCTGGCCGGCGAGGGGAAGGCCTGGGTGGCCCGGAGCCCGGACTCCAGGGCGGCCGCGGCCACGATCGGCTTGAAGGTGGAACCGGGCTGGAAGCCGTTGCCCCCGCCCATCGCGGCGTCCACGTTGAGGTTGACCACGGTCTCGTTCTTGGCCTTGTCCAGGCCGTACGGACGGGTCTGCGCCATCGCCAGGATCCTGCCGGTGCCGGGCTCCATCATGGTGGCCGCCGCCGAGACCGGGTCGCTGACCCGGACCTTGGTGGTCACCGCCTTCTGCGCGGCGGCCTGCTTCTTCGGGTCCAGGGTGGTGCGGATGTCCAGCCCGCCGAGGTCCCACAGGCGCTTGCGGTCGGCCGCGTTGGCGCCGAACACCGGGTCCTGCTGGACCACCTGGCGGACGTAGTCGCAGAAGAAGCCCATGCCGGCCTGGGCGGTGATGCAGCCGTTGCGCGGCGCCTGGTAGCGCAGGCCGACCTGGGCGGCCTTGGCCTCGGCGGCCTGGGCCGCCGTCAGGTGGCCGCGCTCCAGCATCTTGTCGATGACCACGTCGCGGCGCTTCTGGGCGGCCTGCGGGTGGAGCCTGGGGTCGTACTGGCTGGGGTTCTGCACCAGCCCGGCCAGCAGCGCCGCCTCCGGGACGGTCAACTCCTTGGCGTGCTTGGAGAAGTAGCGCTGGGCGGCGGCCTCGATGCCGTAGGCCTGGTTCCCGTAGTACGTGATGTTCAGGTAGTTGGTGAGGATCTGGTCCTTGGTCAGCTCCTCCTCCAGCTTGATGGCGTACTTGAGCTCCTGGATCTTGCGGCCCAGGGTCTTGCGCTGCGCCGCCAGCACCGCCTCGCGGTCGTCCCCGGCCTGCTCCACGTGGACGTTCTTCACGTACTGCTGGGTCAGCGTGGAGGCGCCCTGCACGGCGGAGCCGCTCTCGGCGTTCTTGCTGGCCGCCCGGAGCACGCCCTTGAGGTCGACCGCGCCGTGCTCGTAGAACCGCGCGTCCTCGATGTCCACCTGCGCCTGCCGGATGAAGGTGCCCATGTCCTCCGCCGTCAGCACCGTGCGGAAGCGCCCGTAGACGGTCGCGATCAGGCCGCCCTGCGCGTCGTAGATGTGGCTGGCCTGGGAGAGCGGCGGGGTCTTCAGGTCGTCCGGCACCTCCTCGAAGCTCTCGGCCCCGCTCTTGGCGGTCAGGCCGAGGGCGCCGGCCGCGGGCAGGGCCATCCCGGCCAGCAGCACGCCGGCCAGGGTGGAGAAACCTATGAACTTCAGGCCGTTGGATATGGGGCGCTTCGGTGCCATGTTCGAACACTACGTCCACAAACCCCGCACCAGGGGAAGGATTTCGCTCTCTTCTGTCACAACTCTGCGACAGCCCGGGGCAGTTCGAGTGCGATCTGACCAACACAGGTCAGAGATAACGGTCATATCCGGCGGAGCCGGGCGGCCGCCGTACCGCAGAAGCGGACCGCCTCGACCAGCGCCGGCAGCGGGTCGTCGGCCGCGAGCCACCCGCGCTCCGTCGAGCGCCGGGGCAGCAGGTCGGCCGGCACCCGGCGCTCCCGCCGGGCGGCGGCCAGCGCCGAGGGCAGGTCCAGCTGGCCCACCCCGAAGGAGCGCACCAGCTGCTCCCCCGGCGGCAGTTGACGCCCGGTCAGGCCGAGGTGCAGCGCCCGCACCACGTCCACCCCGGCGGTGGTCTCGAACAGGCGGAACTGCGCGCCGGCGCGCGGGTTGAAGTCCACCAGCCGGTAGCGGCCGTCCCGCCGGTCCAGCCGCCAGTCGAGGTCCGCCACCCCCCGGTAGCCGATCCGGCGGCAGAAATCCGCCGCCAGCGCGGCCAGCCGGGGCTCCGGCAGCGAGCGGGCCCGGGTGGTCACCCCCGCCCCCGGCGGCCAGGAGCGCAGCTTGCGGCCGGTGAACACCAGCGGCTCGGTGCCCTCCGGGCCGCAGTACAGATGGGTGATCCAGTCCTCGCAGTGCTCCGGCGGCAGGTACTCCTGCACCAGCACGGACGGCTCCTGACGGTCCGGCAGCAGCGCCCGCAGCTCCTCCTCCCCGTGCACCACTGTGGTGTGCCCCACCACCGGCGCGCGCAGCCGGGTGAAGGCCGCCAGGTTCTTCAGCACCAGCGGGTACCCGTGCCCGCGCCCCACCTCCAGCAGCTCCCGGTAGCTGCCCGGCGCCCACGCCCGCGGGGTGTCCACCCCGTGCCGGGCGCAGAGCCCGGCCAGGCCGCCCTTGTCCGCCAGCCGCCTCGGCAGCCCGGGCGGCACCGCGGGCAGCAGGTACCAGCGGGAGAGCGCCTCGGCGTGCTCGGCCAGCAGCACCGCCGCCTCGTCGTCGGTGGCCACCGGCACCACCGGCCGGCCGATCGCCGCGCCGAGCTCCGCCAGCAGGGCCAGCAGCCGCTCCGCGGCCTCCGTCCCGTCGGTCGGCCGGACGAACGCCCGGCCCAGGTAGCGGGAGCGGGCCACCGGCGTCCAGCGGTCCTCCACCACCGCGTGCACCGGGACGCCCAGGCGGCCCAGCGTGCGCACCACGCCCAGGCCGCCGTGGTGCTGCGGGTAGCGGCCGACCTTCACCAACAGGGCGGGCGTGCCGCGGTCCGGCTCGATCGGGGACATCCGGCTCCAGCCCTTCCTCGGCGGCGTGACCTCCCGGTCCGCATTCTCGCCCGGCCCGCCCGGCCCCGCCCCCGGGGGTGCTGGGCCCGCCGCGCCGGTGCACATTGGTCTGAAGGGTGCCCGAGCCGCCGTCCGGAGGGCACCGGAGTCTGGAGGGCACCGGATGACGACCGAGGCGCTCCACCGGTGGGTGCGTCCGCCGTACCTGCTGCTGCCGCTGGCGCTGCTGGTCTGGCTGCTCTCGCTGCGCACCGTGGACCTGGCCGGGATGGACGACCTGGGGCTGCTCCAGGTGCTGCCCGCCGGGTACTGGGTGGCGGTGGTGCTGCTGACGGCCGGCTTCTGGCTGGCGCTGCGCGACCGCGCCGTCCCCGTCCGGTGGCTGACGGGGTACCTGCTCGGACTGGTCGCGATGATCCACGCGACCCCGGCACTGCTCTACCCGACGCTGCGCTACTCCTGGGCCTGGAAGCACATCGCCGTGCTGGACGCGATGCTGCGCAGCGACGGCCAGGTGCCGCACGCCGGGGGCTTCGACATCTACAACCAGTGGCCCGGCTTCTTCCTGCTGAACGCCCTCTACCTGCGCGTCACCGGCCTGGAGTCGGCCCTCGGCTACGCGGCCTGGGCCCCGCCGGTGGTGAACGCGCTGCTGCTCGGCCCGCTGCTGCTGCTCTACCGCTCCTTCTCCACCGACCGGGGCCTGGTCTGGGGCGCGCTCTGGGTCTACTACTGCTGCGCCTGGGTCGGCCAGGACTACTTCGCCCCGCAGGCCTTCGCCTTCCTGCTCTTCGTGACGGTGCTGGCCCTGGTGGCCCGTCAACTCCCGGGCGCCGCCCCGGGCGGAGGCGCGCACGCCTCCGGCTCACCGGAGCGGGCCGGCCCGCCCCGGCTGCTCCCGCTGCTGGCGGTGCTGCTGCTGGAGGCCGCCGTGGTGGTCTCGCACCAGCTCACCCCGCTGATGCTGATATGCGTGCTGACCGCCCTCGCGCTGCCGCGGCGCAACCGGCGGGCGGTGCTGCCCGCGCTGGCCGGGGCGGTGCTGCTCACCGTGCTCTGGGACACCACGGCCGCCCGGCCCTTCCTGGCCAGGAACCTGCCGGAGTTCCTGGACGGGCTGACCTCGCCGGACTCCAACGTGGTCTCCGGGCTGGCCGGGCTGGGTGCCGCCGCGCCGGGCCAGGTGGTGGTGGCCTGGGTGGACCGCGGGCTCTCCGCCGCCGTCATCCTGCTGGCCGTGCTGGCCGTCTGGCGCCGGCCCTGGGTGCGCCGCTCCGCCCTGCCGCTGATGGCGGCGGCCCCGCTGCCGCTGCTGCTGGCCAACAGCTACGGCGGCGAGATGATCTTCCGGGTCTACCTCTTCGCGCTGCCCGCCTGTGCCTTCCTGGTCACCGCCCTGCTCCGCCCGACGGCCCGCTCCGGGGTGCGGGCGACGGCGGCCGTGGCGGTGGTGCTGACCCTGCTCGGCGGCCTGTTCTTCGGCTACTACAGCAAGGAGAACATGAACTACTTCACCCCCGGCGAGGTCTCCGCGGTGGCCAGGATGATCGAGGTGGCACCACCCGGCGCGGTGATCGTCTCGGTCACCGGGAACGTTCCGGGGGTGGCCTCCCACTACGACGTCCACCCCCGGGTCCAGCTGAACCAGGAGAGCGAGGACGTCCGCCGCCAGCTGGCCACCGACCCGCTGGCCGCGCTGGCCCGGGCCACCGCCTTCGCCCCGCCGGGCACGCCCTTCTACCTGGTGCTCAACCGGGGCCAGGCCGCCGAGTGCTACCTGACCGGCGTGCTGCCCGCCGACACGGTGGCCCGGCTGGGCACCGCGGTGGACGAGGCGCCGCGCTTCGCCGTGGTGGACCGCAACGACGACGCGGCGGTCTACCGCTACGTCCCCGATCCGGGCTGACCGGGGCGGGCCGTCCGAGGAGGTGTCAGAGGTGTTCCGTCGCTTCGCCGTTCCCCTGCTGCCCGTCCTGGCGGGCTGGGCCGCGCTGGCCGCCCTCGCCCTGCCGCAGGCCGTCCGACTGCCCGTCACCCTGCTGTTCCTGCTGGCCGGTCCGGGCACCGCGCTGGCCCGGCTGGCACCCGGGCGGGGCGGGCGGACCCGGTCGGTGGTGCTGGCCGGGGCCCTCGGGCTCGCGGTGGAGACCCTGGTCGCGGTGGCGCTCTACCTGGGCGGCTGGTTCACCCCGGCGCGGGCGGTGCTGGTGCTGGCCCTGCTGACCACTGCGGCGGTGCTGGCGCGTCCCCCGTTCGGCCGGGTGGGTTTGGCCGGGCTGCTCCTGCTGGTCAGCGCCTGCGGCGGCGGGGGCACCGGCCACGAGGTGTGGAACACCCCCGGTGCCCGGATCTCCGAGAGCACCGCCTCCGCCGCGGCCTCGGCCCCCGCTCCGGCGGGCGACTGGCGGCTGGTGCTCCAGGACGAGTTCGACGGCACCGCGCTCGACACCCGGCGCTGGGCCACCTGCTACGACTGGAACGACGGGGGCTGCACCAACAAGGCCAACGGGGAGTTGGAGTGGTACCTGCCCTCCCAGGCCACCGTCGGCGGCGGCGCGCTGACCCTGACGGCGCAGCGCCGCCCCACCACCGGCGCCGACGGGCACGTCTACCCGTGGACCTCCGGCATGGTCACCACCGGCCGGGACTCCTGGGACGCGCCGCCCCGGCAGGTCTTCACCCGCGGCTACTTCGCGGCGGCGGTCCGGATCCCGCCCGAGGGCGGGATGTTCCCCGCCTTCTGGCTGATGCCGGCGGCCACCCGCACCACCCCGCCCGAGCTGGACGTGGTCGAGTTCATCGGCTCCACCGACCGGGCCCAGTTCACCGTGCACTGGCCCGGCCCGGGCGGCCAGGACCTGCACGACTCGGCCTCCTTCGGACCGGCCGACTTCCCCGCCGGGTACCACGTCTTCGCCCTCGCCTGGGAGAAGGACTCGCTCACCTGGTACGTGGACGGGGTCGCCCGGCACCGCGAGACCAGGCCCGAGCGGATCCCGGACCAGCCGATGGAACTGCTGCTCGACCTGGCGGTCGGCTACCCCTCGGCCCCGCCGGACGGCGTGGACACCGCCCGGATGCAGGTCGACTGGGTCCGGGTCTGGCAGCACTGAGCGGCCGCCGGCCCGATGGCCCGGCGGCTCGCGGATCCAGCGGCTCACAGGTCCGGCGGCCCGCCGACCGGGCGGCCCACCGCGGCCCGCAGCCGCCGGTAGTACCGCCAGCCCTTGGTGCGCAGGTGCTCCGGGAAGGGCGCGACGGGGGCTCCCTCGCCGTCCGACCAGCGCCGGAAGTGCTCCGGCGTGGTGTCGGCGCGCACCATCAGCCGGGCGATCCGCAGCGGGTCGTCGTTGCCGGAGCTGAAGGCGTTGCCCACCGCGCAGGCCGAGGTGAACCCGGCCAGGGCCACCTGGCGCCGCACCGACGGGCTGGAGTAGCCGTGCGGGTAGGCGAAGGAGAGCACCTGGTGGCCGAGCACGTCCTCCAGCTCCCGGCGGCAGCCGACGATCTCGCCCGGCAGCCAGCGGCCCGGCAGGGTGTCCAGCTGCGGGTGGGTCCGGGTGTGCGCACCGATCTCCACCCCGCAGGCGTCCAGGGTGACCACCTGACGCCAGTTCAGCATCCGGGCCGGCGGCAGCAGGCTGCCGGAGGCCGGGCCGCCGGGCGGGTGGACGGCTCCCGTGGTGACGAACAGGGTGGCGGGCAGGCCGCGGTCGGTGAGCTGCTGGACCGCCGTCCAGTAGAAGTCGGCGAAGCCGTCGTCGAAGGTGAGCACCGCGCAGTTCTCCGGCAGCGCCGGACCGCCGCGCAGCGCGGAGACCAGCCGGTGCAGCGGGACGACGGTGCGTCCGCTGTCGGCGATCCGGTCCAGCTGTTCGGCGAAGGCGCGCGGGGTGACGGTCCACGGGGCGATCCAGGAGGGCGGGTCCTCGGAGACCGAGTGCCACAGGTACACCGGTACGACGGTCATGGCGCACCTCCCGGCCCGCCCGGCCCGCCCGCCCCTCCCCCTCTTCCGGCCGGGGCCGCGGGCGGGGCGGCGGACGGCGGGGGCACCGCCGACGGGAGCGCCTGGCGCAGCCGGCCGGTGGTGTAGCCGGTCACCGTGACGGCCACCCCGAGGGCGAGCGCGGCCAGCTCGCGCGGGCCGCCGCCCTCCCGGCTCAGCGCCCGGGCCATCCCGCGCGGCACGGCCGCGTACAGGTAGCGGCGCTCGCTGGCCAGCGCCGGGCGGCGTCCGGTGTGCCGGGCGACGGCGGCCTTGGAGAGGCCCTCGGCGAAGCAACGCGCCCGGAAGTAGCTCCAGTTGGTGCGGCCCTCGGGCACGCGGTGGCTGACCCCGGCGGTGGGCTCGTAGCGCAGCACGGCGCCGGGGTGACGGGCCGTCAGCCGGATGCAGAGCTCGGTCTCCTCACAGCCCAGCGGGCGGCTGCCGACCCGGCCGAGGTCGGGGCGGAAGCCGCCCGCGGCGAGCAGCTCGGCCCGCCGGAAGGACATGTTGGCGCCGATGAAGTTCCGTACGCAGCCGCCCTGTTCGGGCATGCCGAGGTAGGAGCAGCCGACCACCCAGTCGAACTCGGGCGGGAACCAGGAGGGGCGTCCGCTCTCCCAGTGCGGGCGGACCAGGCCGCCGACGCCGAGCACCCGCTCGTCCCGGTAGCCGGCCAGCAACCGCTCGGTCCAGTCCGGGTCGGCGGTGGCGTCGTCGTCCAGGAAGGCGACCACCTCGCCGTGGGCCAGCGCGGTGCCGGTGTTGCGCGCGCCGGACAGGCCGGGGCGCTCGTGGTTGGGCACCACCCGCACCCCGGCCAGCACTCCGGCGGCCCGTACGGCCAGCTCGGGGCAGTGGTCGACCACCAGCAGCAGCTCCTCGGCGGGGTGGTGCTGGCGCTGCACCGAGCGGACCGCGGCCACCAGATCGGGCCAGCGGGCCATGGTGTAGGAGCAGATGACCACCGTGAGGGTGGGCGGACGGCCCGTCAGGACCGGTTCGGTGAGCGGGTGGGCGGTCATCGCCGTCACCGTCCCTTCGGGAGCCAGCGGCCCAGGGTGGCCAACAGGGGGAGCGCCAGGGCGCTCTCGGCGATCAGCCAGGCCAGGCCGACGCCGGTGATGCCGAGCGGGGGGATCAGCAGGAGGGCGAGCAGCAGCACCAGCCCCAGCAGGGCGGCCTGCAGGGCGACCACCGGGCGCATCGCCCGGCGAGCCCGGCAGACGTCCACGGCCAGGCCGAGCACCAGGTTCGGCAGGGCGGCCAGGGCGAGCAGCCGCAGCGCGGTGGTGCCGTGCTCGGCGTAGCCGGGGCCGAACAGCGAGAGCATCCACGGGGCGGCCACCGCCAGCACCACCGCGCCGGCGCCGATCAGCAGCGCGGAGTGCCGCAGCACCCGGCGGGCCTGGGCGGCCAGCTGCTCCGGGGCGTGCGCGGCCTCGACGATCAGCGAGCTGCCCATGTTGAGCGCGGCCAGCTGGAGGGTGTACGCGATCACCCAGGCGAGGGAGAAGTACGCGTTCTGCTCGGCCCCGAGCCGTCCGAGCACCAGCAGCGGCAGCACGCTGTACGAGGCGGTGCGCAGCAGGGCGCCGAGGTAGTCGGCGGCCGCGTAGCGGACCAGCCCGACGGGCGGGTCGGCTTCCCGGCCCGCCCGGGCGTGGGCCGGGACGGCGCGGCGGAACAGGTAGGCGTTGGTGACCAGCAGGGAGATCAGCAGGGCCACGCTCCAGGCCGGCAGGATGCCGGAGCCGGGCAGCAGCAGGACGCAGGCGCCGAGCAGCGCGGTCTTGGCGACGGCGAACAGCGCGTTCTCGCCGAGCACCCAGCCGGGGCGGCGCAGGCCGGTGAGCGCGCCGTCCTGGAGCACGAAGAGGGTGTACCCGGCGGCGGCCGCGAGGAAGGCCGCCGCGGTCAACGGGGCGCGCAGGAAGCCGAGTTCGGGGGCCAGCACGGGGACGAGCAGCAGGAAGGCGCCGGCCGCCAGCACGGTGGCGGCCGAGCTGACGGCGTAGCAGCGCAGCAGCAGCCGGCGGGTGTGCCGCCCCGCGGTGGGGACGAAGCGCATCAGCACGTCGCCGAGGTTGAACTGGCCGATGCCGGAGAGCAGCGCGGCGGCGGCCAGCGCGGCGTAGCCGCGGCCCACCGCCGCCGGGCCGTACCAGGCGGAGGCGAGCAGCCAGAACAGGCCGCCGAGCCCGGCGGTGAGCAGGGAGCTCGCCGTCAGGACGTGGCCGTTGCGCAGCAGGGGCTCGGTGGCCAGGGCGGCCCGCAGCCGGGCCCGGAGCAGGGCCGGGTAGGAGCACTGGCAGGGCAGCGGGAGCGGGCAGCCGCACCCCGCGGTCGTGGTTCGCCCGGCCGTGGTGCCCGCGGTGGTGACGGCCATCGGGCTCACCCCGCCCGCAGGCTCGGCACTCGGGCGCCGGCCGGCTCCGGGCCGCGCGCGATCCGCTCGTCGGCGATCCGGCGCCGCTCGGCCTGGTGCTGGGAGCGCAGGTAGCCGAGCGGGCCGTACAGCATGCCGGAGAGCTCGAGCAGGGTGAGCCGGGTCGAGTGCTCCCCCTGCACGGTGGTGCGGTTCCTGGCCTGGCCGAGGGCCTGGCGCAGCCCGCCGGGAAGGCGGCGCACCAGGGCGGGCAGCAGCCGGGGGTCGGCGCTGACGGCGGCGGCCAGGTAGGCGCCGAGGCCGGCGCCGTAGCCGTAGAGCTGGGCGGGCAGCGCCTCGTCGGTGCGGCGGTGGCGGTGCCAGATGATGGCGTCGGGCCGGTAGTCCAGCACCAGACCGGAGTTGACGATCCGGAAGAAGGCCAGCAGGTCGTCGCCGCCGTGCGCGGGGGTGCCGGCCCCGGTGGCGGGGTCGAAGCCGCCGAGGGCGCGGAGCAGTCCGGTCCGGAAGGCCATGTTGGCCCCGGATCCGAACCGGCCGGCGGTGAACGGGAAGAGCGGGTCGGCGCTCGGCAGGTCGAGGGCGTGCCGGCGTCCGGCGAAGCCCTTGTCGTAGCCGCCCTGGCGGTGCAGGGCGAGCTGGGCCGGGGTGGCCAGTTCGGCGGGCAGGATCAGGCCGGTGACGCAGCCGGTCCTGGCGTCGTCGTCGAAGGCGGCCGTCAGGGCGGCCAGCCAGTTCCGGTCCACCAGGGTGTCGTCGTCGGTGAAGGCGACCAACTCGCCCCTGGCGGCGGCCAGTCCGAGGTTGTGCGCCCGGGCCAGGCCCGCCACCGGCTCTCGCAGGTAGCGGACCCGGCCGGCGTACCGCTCGCGGATCAGCGCGTGGGCGTCGTCCCCTGCCGGGGCGTTGTCGACCACCAGCACCTCGTACCGCGGGCTGTCGATCCGCAGTAGGGAGTCAAGGCACTGGCGGAGCGGCTCCGGTCTGTCATGGGTGGCGATCACCACGCTGACGCGCGGCGGATGGCCCGCGGGCGTCCGGGGGCCGCCGACCCGACTTGAGGGCCCGCCGGACGTCGCGGAGGTCAACCGGTCATTCTTCGTGGGTGGTTGGTCGGGGACGGGGCCGAGTTCGCGGTGAGCGGCAGCGACCAGCGACCGGTACGTGCCGCCGGGGTCGGCGGGGTCGGCACCGGTGGCCTCGACCAGGCCGAGCGGGTGTCCGTGCAGCCGCACCAACGCCAGCACGCGGCCGTCGGGAGCGGCCGGCCCGGTGCCGCCGGGCGAGCGCAGCTCACCGGGTTCGGCCAGGTCCAGTTCGACCACGTGGACGGGGGTGTCGAGCGTGTCACGGGCGGCGGGGCAGGGGCAGGCCGCTGCGGTCCGCTGGTCGTTGCCGTTCATCATCGCTCCCTCGGCACGGGGGCGGCCGCACCCCGGCCGCCAGGTCGTTCGGCGATCAGGGTGCGCAGCACCCGGCGGCCGTCGGAGACGGCGTGCAGGTGCGAGCGTCCGCTGCGTCGGGGGAGTTCCAGGCTCGGTACCTCGGCGATCCGCAGGCCGGAGCGGAGCGCGTGCGCGACCATCTCCGCCTCGATCTCGAAACCGGCCGAGCGCAGGTCGAGTTGGTCCAGGAAGCTGCGGCGGAAGGCGCAGAAGCCGTAGCAGAGGTCGGTCAGCCTGGCCCGGTAGAGCCGGTTCACCACGCTCAGCAGCGCGAGGTTGCCGAGCGTGCGGATCCGGGTCAGGTCGAGGGAGCCGCCGCCGCCGATGCAGCGCGAGCCCTTCACGAAGTCGTAGCCGTGGTCCAGGAAGTGCAGGTAGTGCGGGATCTCGCCGGGCCACATGGACCCGTCCGCGTCCATCATCACCACGTACTCGCCGGTGGCGGCGGCGAATCCGGTGCGCAGCGCGTTCCCCTTGCCGGGGGCGCTCTGCTGGAGGGAACGGACGGTGGGGAGGGCGTGTTCGGCGACGGCCAGGGTGGCGTCGTCGGAGGAGCCGTCGACCAGGATCACCTCGTCGACGCAGCACGGGATCTGTTCGAACACCCAGGGGATGTTGCGGGCCTCGTTCTGCGCGGGGATGACCAGGCTGACGGAGTGTCGGGTCCGTGTCCCGTCCTCCACCCGGCGCCGGGGCCGCTCGGCCGGCGGCCGGTCGGTGGAGCGGCGCAGCGGTCGGATCTCGCGGTCCGGGTACGGGAGGACGTTGGGAGGCAGCGTGGTGCTCATCGTTGGACAGCCTCTCGGGAGGCAGCGGGCACGCCGGTACTCCCACGGGCGTGGCCCTCTGTCGACGGGGCGGAGTGCACCGCGCCTCGGGCGCGGGATGGCCCCGGTTGAAGGGGGAGAGCGGTTCAGAACGGCGCGGGGGTTGTGGTGAGGACTCCCCGAGAACCCTTCGGGATCCGCGCCGACCGGTCTCCGGCGGCAGGAGCCGCCTGGGTCGGGCAACTGGCGAATGAACTGGTGCCAGGGCCTCATCGTCCGCCCGCCCGACGGACGATGTCAACCCTTATGTCCGAATTGACCTAAGGGAGTTCGGTCCGCTCGGCCGCGGTCTGCTCGGCCAGCCGCCGGGCGATGTCCTCCGGGCGGGCCGGGCGGCCGAAGAACCAGCCCTGGGCCCAGTCGCAGCCCATCTCGCGCAGCCGCGCGGCGTCCTTGTCGGTCTCCACGCCCTCCGCCGTGACGGTCAGCCCCAGGGTGTGGGCCAGCGAGACCAGGCCGCTGACGATCCGCCAGCCGGTGTGGGTGTCCTTGGCCGGGTCGTGCATGTCGCCGACGAAGGAGCCGGCGATCTTCAGGCAGGAGACCGGCAGGTCCCGCAGGTAGGCGAGGTTCGACCAGCCGGTGCCGAAGTCGTCCACCGCCAGCGAGACGCCCAGGTCACGCACCCCGTGCAGGGCCTTCAGGGTCTCGTCCTCCGGGCCGACCACGGTGGACTCGGTGATCTCCAGCTGGAGCTTGCCGGGCGGCAGCCCGGTCTTGCGCAGGATCCGGTCCACGTCGGTGACCAGCCCGGCGCTGCGGGCCTGACGGACCGCCAGGTTGACGTTCAGCTGCGGGGCCGCCTCGCCGAACTCCCGTACCCACTCGGTGGCCTGACGACACGCCTGCTCCAGCACCCAGCGGCCGAGCGGCATGATCAGGCCGGTCTCCTCGGCCACCCCGATGAACTCGTCCGGGCCGAGCACCCCGAGCTGCGGATGTCTCCAGCGCACCAGCGCCTCGACCGCGACCAGCCTGCCGTCGTCCAGGGAGCAGAGCGGCTGGTAGTCGATGTAGAACTCGCCCCGGTCCAGCGCGGCCGGCATCCGGACGGACACCGCGTAGCGGCTGACCGCCCGGGCGTTCTCCTTGGGGTCGAAGAGCGTCCAGCGCCCGCGCCCGGCTTCCTTGGCGCGGTAGAGCGTCAGGTCCGCCGCGCGCACCGCCGCGCCCGGGGTGGTGGTGGCCACCCGGCGCTCCAGCACGCCGACGCTGGCGCCGACGGCCAGCGAGTGGTCGCCCACCTGCACCGGTCTGGCGAGTGCGGCCAGTACCGTCTTGGCGGCGGCCACCGCCTCCTGCTCGCCCCGGCAGTTCTCCAGCAGCACCACGAACTCGTCGCCGCCGAGGCGGGCCACCAGGTGGCCGAGCGGGGTCAGCGCGGTCTCCAGCCGCTGGGCGACGGCGGCCAGCAGCTGGTCACCGGTGTCGTGCCCGAGGCTGTCGTTGACCACCTTGAAGCCGTCCAGGTCCACGTAGCAGAGGCCGAAGCGGGCGCCGGGCTCCGGCTCCTCGAAGAGCTTCTCCAGCCGCTCGAAGAAGGCCACCCGGTTGGGCAGGCCGGTCAGCGGGTCGTGGGTGGCCTGGTGGCGCAGCCGCTCCTGGAGGCGGTACCGGTCGGTGATGTCCTCCAGCATCGCCACCTGGTACAGCGGCACGCCCTCGTCGTCCCGGATCAGCGAGACGGTCAGGTGGGTCCAGACCACCTCGCCGTCCTGCCGGTAGTACGGCTTGTCGAACTGGAAGTACTCGGTGCGCCCGGAGATCAGGTCCTCGTACGCCTCCCAGACGCCGGGGGTGTCCTCCGGGTGCACCAGCTCGTCCACCCGACGGCCCGTCATGTCGATCGGGCCGGTGCCGAAGATCTCCCCGAGCGCCTTGTTCACCGAGATGATGTTGCCGTCGGTGTCGCCGATGCCGATGCCGATCGCGGCCGACTCGAAGAGCGCGCGGAACTTGTTCTCCGACTCCCGCAGCGCCTTCTCCACCTCCAGCTTGGCGGTGTCCGCCGCCAGCCGGATCGCCTCCTGCTCCCGCAGGGTCCGCTCGCGCAGGGCGCGCGCCCAGCCGGCCGCGAAGGAGCCGCAGAGCTCGGGGCCGCGGCCGTCCCGGTCCGGCGTGCGCTGGAGCAGCTCCACCGCCCGGGCGAGCACCACCGGGTCGGTGAAGTGCGCGTCCACCAGCTGGGCCCCGGCCTGGGCGGCCAGCTCCGGGCGGAACGGCTCCTCGGACTGCGCCCGGTGCAGCAGCGCGGCCGTCCGGGAGACCAGTCGGCGCAGGATGCCCGGGTGCACGGCCGCGCCGTGGCCGCTGGAGAGCAGCCGCTCCCACTCGTGGTGGAAGCGGACCTCCCGCTCGGCCTGCGCCAGCCCCTCGGTCTCGCCCGGGCCTGCGGTCACGGCTTCAGCCCGACGCCCACCAGACCGGTCATCCGCTCCGGGTTCGGGCCGACCGACTCCGGGTCCTCCGGGCGCCACTGGGGCATGTAGACCAGGCCCGGCTCCAGCAGCTCGAAGCCCTCGAAGAAGGCCTCGACCGCCGCGTAGTTGCGCATCGTGATCGGGGTCGGGGTCCGCTTGTAGAGGTCCTGGTGGGCCTCGGCCTGGTCCGGGCGGCCCTCCAGCGAGGCGTGGCACATGACCAGGGCGCTGCCGGAGGGCAGCGCGTCGCGCAGCTGCCGCAGCAGCGCGTACGGGTCGTCGTCGTCGGTGATGAAGTGCAGCACCGAGACCAGCAGCAGGGCGACCGGCTCGCCGTCCGCCAGCAGGTCCTTCACCTCGGGGCGGGCCAGGACGTCCGCCGGATCGCGCAGGTCGGCCTCGACCACCAGGCTCTGCGGGTCGTCCTTGAGGAGCAGGCGGCTGTGCGCGACCGCGATCGGGTCGTGGTCCACGTAGACCACCCGGCTGTCGGGGCGGATCGCCTGGGCCACCTCGTGCACCGCACCGAAGGTGGGGATGCCGGAGCCGATGTCCAGGAAGCGGGTGACGCCGCTCTCGGCGAGGAACTGGACGGCGCGGCGCAGGAAGGCGCGGTTGGCGCGCATGATCTCCGGCAGCTCCGGCCAGAGCTCCATGGCCTTGCGGGCCATCATCCGGTCGACCTCGAAGTTGTGCGAGCCACCCAGGTAGTAGTCGTACATCCGGGCCGCGTTCGGCTTGTCGAGGTCCGTTCCGGCGGGCACCCAGTTCGCTTGCTGCATGACCGCACCCCTACCGGTTCTGATTCTGACGGGACAACACGAGGATCTTCCTATCATCGCTCCGCCGCCTGTCACCAGCGAAGCAGCAGAGACGGAAGTGAACAGTGTGACGAACCGTCTCCCCTCCCCTGCCTGGTCGGTCCCGGCGATCCGTCCCAGAATGGAAGCCTCATGGCCGGACGGATCGAGGACTACGCGCTCCTCGGAGACCTCCAGACCGCCGCCCTGGTGGGCCGGGACGGTTCGGTCGACTGGCTCTGCCTGCCCCGCTTCGACTCCCCCAGCTGCTTCGCCGGCCTGCTCGGCAGCGACCGGCACGGCTCCTGGCGGCTGGCCCCCGAGGGCGGCGGGCCGTGCACGGAGCGCCGCTACCTGCCGGAGACCCTGGTGCTGGAGTCGCTCTGGCGCACGCCCACCGGCACCGTGCGGATCACCGACTTCATGCCCCAGCGCGACCGGCTGCCGCGGCTGGTGCGGCTGGTGGAGGGCCTGAGCGGCGCCGTCCGGATGCGCGGGGCGCTGCGGCTGCGGTTCAACCACGGCCGGATCGAGCCCTGGGTGCGCCGCACCGACCACCACCGGATCGCGGTGGCCGGCCCGGACGCGGCCTGGCTGCGGGTCCCGCCGGGGGTGCACACCTGGGGCGAGGACGGGGCCACCGTCTCGGACTTCACCGTCCGGGCCGGCGAACAGGTGCCGTTCGTGCTCACCTGGCAGCCCTCGCACCACACCACCACGCCCCGCACCGACCCGGCCGGGCTGCTCGCCTCCACCGTGCGGCGCTGGCAGGACTGGGCGGCCGGCTGCCGCTACCAGGGGCCCTACCGGGACCAGGTGCTGCGCTCGCTGATCACCCTCAAGGCGCTCACCTACGACCCGACCGGCGGGATCGTGGCGGCGCCGACCGCCTCGCTGCCCGAGCACCCGGGCGGCGAGCGGAACTGGGACTACCGCTTCTGCTGGCTGCGCGACTCCAGCCTGACCCTGGCCGCCCTGCTGCGCGGGGGCTTCCGGGAGGAGGCGGCGGCCTGGCGCAAGTGGCTGCTGCGGGCCATCGCGGGCGACCCGGGCGACCTCCAGGCGGTGTACGGGGTGGCCGGCGAGCGGACCCTGCCGGAGACGCTGGCCGACTGGCTGCCCGGCTACCAGGGGTCGACCCCGGTGCGGTTCGGCAACGCGGCCGTCCACCAGCTCCAACTCGACGTCTACGGCGAGGTGCTGGACACCCTGGAGCTCTCCTGGCAGGCCGGTGTGCCGATGGAGCGCCAGGTCTGGGGGCTGCTCCGCTCGCTGATGGCCTTCCTGGAGCTGCACTGGCGCGAGCCGGACGAGGGCCTGTGGGAAGTCCGGGGCGGAAAGCGGCAGTTCGTCCACTCCAAGATGATGGTCTGGGTGGCCGCCGACCGCGCCGTCCGGCTCGCCGAGGCCACCGGCCTGCCCGCCCCGCTGGAGCGCTGGCGGGCACTGCGCGACGCGGTGCACGGCGAGGTCTGCGAGTACGGCTATGACCACCACCGCGGCGTCTTCGTCCAGGCGTACGGGGAACGGGAGTTGGACGCCGCCACGCTGCTCCTCGCCAAGTACGGCTTCCTGCCGGCCGAGGACCCGAGAGTGGTGCGGACGGTGGACGCGGTGCGCTCCGGCCTGGACCACGGCGGCTTCGTCCGCCGCTACCGCACCGGTCCGGACGGACTGCCCGGCTCCGACGGGCTGGCGGGGCCGGAGGGCGCCTTCCTGGCCTGCTCGTTCTGGCTGGCCGACGCGCTGACCGCCACCGGGCGCCGCGAGCAGGCCCGCGAGCTGTTCGAGCGGGTGCTCGCGCTGACCAACGACCTCGGCCTGCTGGCCGAGGAGTACGACCCCCGGACGGGGCACCAACTCGGCAATGCCCCACAGGCGTTCACCCACGTCGGGCTGGTCAACACCGCCTTCGCGCTGGACGGCGACGAGGCGGCCGACCCCACCGCCGTGGGGCCGGCCGCCGTACGGTGACGCCGGATCGACCGGCCGTCAGCCGGCCGTCAGCTGGTCGCGGTGCAGCTCAGCGTCGGGGCCGCGTTGGCGCCCGAGTAGCTCGCACCGAAGCCGAAGCCGGTGGAGCCGCCCGCCGCGACGGTGCCGTTGTACCCGGCGTTGACCACCGAGACGGAGCTGCCGCTCTGGGTCACCGTGCCGTTCCAGAGGTTGGTGACCTGCTGGTTGCCCGGCCAGGTCCAGCTGACCTTCCAGCTCTTGGTGGGCGCGGTGCCGGTGTTGGTGACGGTCACGTCGGCGTTGAAGCCGGCGCCCCAGTCGCTGCTCACCTTGTAGGTGGCGGTGCACCCGGCGTTGCCGCCACCGCCGCCGCCCGCCTGGGTGGTGACGGTCAGTGCGGCGGAGGCCGCCGAGACGTTGCCCGCCGCGTCCCGCGCCTTGACGGTGTAGGCGTAGGCGGTGGAGGCGCTCAGCCCGCTGTCGGTGTAGGAGGTGGAGGTGGAGGTGCCCACCTGCACGCCGCCGCGGAAGACCTGGTAGCCCGTCACCCCGACGTCGTCAGTGGAGGCGGTCCAGCCGAGGGTGACGCTGCTGCTGGTGGCGGTGGCGGTCAGGCCCGTGGGCACGGTCGGGGCGGTGGTGTCACCGGGGGTGGTGCCGCCGACCGGCGGGTAGGCGTTGGCCAGCAGCTGGCGGAACTGGGCGGAGAACCAGGCCCCGGCCAGCGGCGCGTCCGGCAGCGCGCCGGACATGTTGTTGTTGTTCCGCGGGTTGCCGGTGTACGTCGGGTCGCACATCCGGTCGAAGCCCTTGCCCTCGTCGTTCGGGATCGCCTTGGAGGCGCCGTCCGACTCGCCCGGCGGCTTGACCCAGACGTAGGCGTCGATGCCCGCGTCGGGAGCCGCGGTCGGCCGCTCGCCGAGGCCCGCACCGGACTGGTTGCACCAGTTGCCGGCCTGCAGGCGGCGGTCGATCCGGCCGCCGTCCACGTAGGCGTCACCGGTGGTCTTCGGGCCGGGGCCGGTCGGGCGGCCCGGGCCGCCCCAGCCGTTGCGGGAGGTGTCGATCAGCATGCCGACGCCCGCGTCGAAGCCGGCCTCGACCGCCTTCTGCCGGAAGGCCTTGGCGTAGGAGAGCTCGTCCACGTAGCGGTTCCAGTCGACCCACTTGGAGGTGCCGCGGATCGACTGGCCGTTCACGGTGTCGTCGATGGTGAAGTACGGCTCCTTCAGCGCCGAGTAGTTGGCGGTGTTGACCACGAAGCCGTGCACCTTGGCCGGGGTGGAGCCGGAGGCGTTGGCGGCCTGGTACAGCAGGTTGACGCTGGGGCCGAAGTTGGAGTCCCAGCCCAGCCAGCCGTGGTGGCCCGCGTCGATGTAGTTGTAGACGTTCGGGATCGCGCCGAGCTTGTTGAGCGCGTAGCCCACGCCCGTCACGTAGTTGCCGTTGGCCTTCATCACGTCGCAGGCGGGGGTGGCGGTGGGGGTGCCGCCGGCGTTGGTGATGAGGTTCGGCAGGGAGTCGATCTCGATGGTGGTGACGATCCGCAGGTTGGCGTAGGCCGGGTCGGCCAGGATCGCGGCGATCGGGTCGATGTAGGCGGTCTCGTACCGGCCGATCTCGGTCGGGCCGAGCTCACCGTTGGAGGCCAGTGCGGCGCAGTCGCGGCCGGGCAGGTTGTAGATCACCACCTGGAACACGTACGGCTTCCCGGCGGCCTGGCGGACCGCCTCGTTGAGGTGGGCGCGCAGGCCCATCGTGCCGTTGGCGCCGTTGATCGCGGCGATCCGGTCCAGCCAGACCGAGGTGGGCTGGTTGGCGACGGCGGAGCCGCCCGGCTCGGCGGCGGCCTTGGCGGACCACTCGGGGTTCACGTAGACCCCGGCACCGACGTACGGGTTGTCGACCTTGGCGGCGGCGTGCGCCGTGGTCGCGGCGCCGGCGACCGGGAGCAGGGAGGCCGCGCCGAGCGTGACGGCCACGGTGGCCGTCCGCAGTCGGCGGAGGAGCTGTCCTGACACGTGCGGATCCTTTCGGGTGGGGGAGATCCGGGTGCGAGCAGCGTGCTGCGAGAAAAGTGGGAGCGCTCCCACGATGTACTGAACCACCTTGCCGTGAGGCTGCCGGGTTCACGGCATATCAACCCACGGAGTTCCGGACGCGTCAAGGACTACGACCGGAGTTGGTGGGAGCGCTCCCGGTCTGACGCAAGAACAAGGGCCCGGGTCCTCCCGGGCCCTGACGGGCCGTCAGCCCGCGCCGGCTACTCGGCGGCGGCGCACTGGCCGAGGGCGGAGACGGCGCCCTGCACCACCCCGGGCAAGGTGGCCATGTCCGGCCCCTGGTTGGTCCTGGCGTTCTGCGCGAGCTTGCCGTAGACCTCGGCGAGCTGCTTGGCGGCGGCCTTGCCCTCGGGGTGCTTGATCTTCTCGGCGTCCTCGCCGAACTGCTTGGCGATGACCTCCAGGTCGGCGGTCGCCTTGGCCTTGTCCGCCATGTCGGCCGTGAGCTTCTGGCCCGCCTCGGTGATGTGCTTCATGGTGTCCCGGCACGGCCCGGCGCCACCCACGCCGTTCTGCGCGGCCGAACCCTGGCCGGTCGCACCCGAATTGACCGCCTTGGACGGAGCGGCCGCATTGCCAGCGCTCCCGGAACCGCCCGAGGAGCACGCGCCGGCGCCGAGCACCACCGCGGCGGCGAGTGCCAATGCGGCCAGGCCGCGGTGCGAAGTCCGAGTGTTCATCTGGGTGCTGCTCCCCCGTGCGTCCTGCCGTGATCCGGTGCAGTCGACCACACCGTTGACAGAGTGTCAACAGATTTCGGGGACCCGGTGTCCGATGGACATCAATCGCCTGAGCAGGCGAAAAGGCTTGTTGCTGGCGAGTAACACCATCGGGTAGCTTGCCGCTCGCTCCAAGATTCAACATCGGTGTCTCCGTCCGGGGGAAGGACGCCAACAGACGCTCCGACGACCCTTTCTGACGGTCGCTCCGGTGCCGTTCCTTCGTGGGCCCACCTCCTTCTGGGCGGAGCACGCGGAAGGCGGACTGTGTTCTCGCAACGCGCGAATGGAATACGGGGTGCTTCGCGTACGGTCGCCACGGCGGTCGTGCTCGCGATGGCATCCACACTGGTCTCGACAGCGGTGGGGACGGCCTCTGCGGCCGTGCCGAGGGGGGTGAGGACGGAGGCCCCACCACCCGGGTCCGAGGCTGATCTGGACGCCCGGATCAAGGTGATGGACGCGGCGGCGGACGACCGCCGGGCCCGCGCCATCCTGGCCCGCGCCATGCACGCGGGCGGCCCGGCGATGAAGTCCGGCGCCGGCACCATGCTGGCCGCCCAGGACCTCGGCCCCTGGCCGGGCTGGTCGCTCTACTACGGCTCGGTCACCTCCGACAACGTCGCCAACTCCAAGGGCGAGCGCTCCAGCGGCCGCACCCTCGGCGAGGGCATCGGACCGGTCAAGCAGACCGGCCAGTCGGCGATGGCCTACGGGCAGCTGCACGTCGGCGTGCTGACCACGGACGGCAAGCTGTACGACAAGGTCCGCACCGCCAACGGCGACTGGCTGACCCCGATCCTGGTCAGCGACGACCCGCGGAACACGGCGTTCAGCCAGGCCGCGCTGCCCAACGGCGAGCTGCACTTCACCGTCCTGTCCTCGGACGGCACCGTGCGCGACCACGTCTACAGCCCCGGGGAGTACCCGGGCTGGTACATGGGCTACCAGGGCACCGACCGCACCGTGCGGTTCGACTCGCTGCCCGGCAAGGTCAAGGGCCTGGCCACGGCCGGTCTGCCCAACAACGACCTGCACCTCGAACTGCTCACCACCGACGGCAAGGTGTGGACCAACGTCCGCAAGGCCGGCGGCGCCTGGAGCGGCGTGACCGCCGCCGACGGCGCGACCACGACCGCCGCCGTCTCGGCCGTGGCCACCGCCAACGGCGAGGTCCGGCTCGGCCTGCTCGGCACCGACAAGAAGGTGCGCGAGAAGGTCCGGAAGGCGGACGGCACCTGGGCCGCCGTCACCACCGTGGACGCCACCGGCACCGCGGCCGCGATCGCCGCCACCGCCGTGCCGAACGCGCTGCCGCACCTGGCGGTGGTCACCACCACCGGCACCGTCAACGACTTCGCCCTGCAGGCCGCCGGCACCTGGACCAAGACCGCGCTCACCGCCCCGAAGGCGAGCTCGCTCTCGCTGGGCGCGCTGGCCACCGGTGAGCTCCAGCTGGACGTCACCGGCACCGACGGCCTGGCCTGGCACACCGGCCGGGCCGCCAACGGCACCTGGTCGGCCCCGGTCATGGTCGACGGCACGCTCGGCCGGATCGCCGACGTGGCCGTCACCGGCGCTGCCAACAACGACCTCCACGTGCTCACCCTGGGCACCGACGGCCAGGTCTGGCTGCGCACCCACCGCGCCGACAGCACCTGGTGGAGCACGCTCGTCACGGCCGCCACGGTGGCCGACGGCTCCAAGCAGGCGAAGGCCGTCACCGCCGCCACCACCCCCAACGGCGACCTGCACCTGGTGACGCTCGGCACGGACAACGTCGTCCGCGCCTTCGTCCGCGGGGCGAACGGCAGTTGGTCCGCCGCGACGGTGGCCGACGGCAGCGGGCAGACCCGCGCGGTGGCCGCCACCGCCGCCGCCAACGGCGAGGTCCACGTGGCCGTGCTCCGGGCCGACGGCACGGTGCAGGACCTGGTCCGCGCCACCACCGGCGGCTGGACCTCCGCTCCGGTGGCCACCCCGCACGCCAAGGGCGTCGCGGCGGCGGCCACGCCGAACGGCGAACTGACCGTCGGTGTGCTCTCCGACGACAACAAGGTCTGGGCCACCACCCGCGGCACCAACGGGAGTTGGAGCGCCCCGGCGGTGGTGCGGACGGACCCGTCCCGGCAGATCGCCGCCGCCGGCGGTGCTGACAACCGGGTGCACCTGGTCGCCCTGGACGCCGACGGCGCCGCCATGGACAGCGTCCGGGCGGCCGACGGCAAGTGGACCAACGACGCTGCCTCGTACGGCATGATCGACCGGAACACCACCAGCATCCAGGTGGCGGCGCTTCCCAACGGTGACCTGCACGTCAACCAGTTCACCGCCAACCGCTCGGTCGGCGCCGGCACCCAGGACGAGGCCCGGGCCAAGGCCGACGACGACGCCCGCGGCTCGCGCGACCTGGGCCTGGAACAGTTCGTCTCCCCGTACGCGACCGCCTCGGGGACGAAGCTGCCGCAGTACGACACCGACGTCACCAACTTCATGTCCTCCAGCGGCGTCAACGCGCGCAACGCGCTCGCGCTGCAGTACCTGCCCGCCCCGGCCAAGTCCACCGACCAGGCCGCGCTGGCCAAGGTGGACCAGATCGTCCAGGAGCTGATCGCCGAGAACGGCGGCCAGGACACCTTCGGCATCTTCACCATGCTCGGTGCCAACGCCAAGGAGGGATCGGCCGACGACGTCCGCCGGTTCATCCAGTACCACGGCATGCCGATGGCCGGGCCGGTCAAGGGCACGCCCGAGTTCCGGATCGAGGTCGAGGCGCTGAAGGCCCGCTGGGCCTCGGGTGACATCTCCAACCCGGTGGACTGGAAGAAGGTCCTGGTCGAGGTCGAGGAGGTCGCCTGGGCCGAGTGGAAGGCCGAGCTGGCCGGACAGGTCCAGCCGCGCTCGGACGTGCTCAAGGCCGAGGTCGACGCCCTGACGGCCCTTCAGACCGGCTCCGAGGCGATGCACCAGGCGCTCGGCTACGGCTGGTCGGCCGGCGAGGTCCTCAAGTGGCAGGCCAACCCGACCAAGCGGCTGGCGAACGCGCCGCCGCGCACGGACGCCCAGGCCACCGCCGACCTCGCCACCATCAAGACGCTGGTCGCCGTGCAGGCCGCCGTGGCCCGCAAGGCCGCCAACGACGCCAAGCTGGCCGCCGACAAGATCCCGGCCGCGCTGGCCGCCGGTGACAGGATCGCCGACGACAACGGGCTGCCGCGCGGTCGCGGGATGGCCTACGCCATCCAGTCCGCGCAGGTCACCAAGGCCTCCGCGGCCGCCGCACTGGCCACCGCCAACGCGCTGGACGTCGCCGTCCAGGCCGTGAACGGGACCGCCGCCACCAGCGCCACCCTGCTCGCCAACGCCCAGGCCCAGGCCGCGGCCGCCCGTGCGCAGTTCCAGCGCCAGTCGGCCGAGGACAGCGCCGCCCGTGCCGCCGCCCTGGCCGACACCGCCAAGGCCAAGGCCGACGCGGCCGCCGCCGCGGCGGCGAACGTGGCCACCGCCAAGGCCCAGGCCCAGCAGGCCCAGGCCGACGCCACCTCCGCGCTGGAGCGGGCCAAGACCGCCGCCGCCAACGCGGAGACGGAGCGTCAGAACGCCGCCAAGGCCAAGGCCGAGGCGGAGAAGCAGCGCGGCAACGCCAGGACCGCGCTCAACGACACGCTCGACAGGTTCAAGGCCGCCGACGACAAGCGCAAGCAGGCGCACGGCTCCAACGCCGACTCGGTGAAGCGGGCCCAGGCGGCCAAGGAGGCGGAGGCCCAGGCCGCCGTCGCCCGCCGCGCCGCCGCCGACGCGCAGCGCCGCAAGGACGTGGCCGCCGCCAACGCGCAGGCGCTGGCCGCCGCCGCGGTCGCCGCCGAGGGCACCTCCTCGGCCGCCGAGGCCAAGGCCGCCGCCCAAGCCGCCGCCAACGCCGCGCAGCAGGCCGGAGCCGAGGCCGACCAGGCCAACGCCAAGGCCACGGACACCACTTCGGCCTCCACCGCCGCCCGCGAGGCGGCCACCACGGCCGCCGCAGCAGCGGCCCGGGCCACCACCTGGGCGGCCGACGCCCAGGCCAACGCCCTGCTGGCGTACTCCACCGCGATGACCGCCGAGGCCGCCGCGGCCTATGCGATCGACAACGCGGAGGCCGCCGCCAAGAAGGCCACCGAGGCCGCCAGCACGTCCGAGCAGGCCGCGCAGGAGTCCCTCAAGGCCAACACCGCGGCGGTGGCCGCGACGAAGGACGTGGACTCGGCCGTCACGGCGGCCGGAGACGCGGCCGGTCAGGCGTACGCGGCCGGCCAGGCCGCCGCGCTGGCCCGGGCCGCCGCGGCCACCGTGACCGCGCCGGCCAACACCGCCATCGAGCTGGGCACCCCGTTCGCCACGACCGACTCCTCGGCCGGGCTCGCGGTGCTCGCCTCGCAGGGCGCCAAGACCCTGGCCCAGCAGCAGACCGCCGTCTCGGACGCCAACGCCGCGTACTCCGCGAAGCTGGCCGCCGACGCCAAGGCCGCTGCCGAGCGGGCCACCGGGGACAGCAAGTTGGCGGCCGAGGCGGCTGCCAGGGCGGCGGACTCCGCCGCCAAGGCAGCGAAGTACGCCGACGCGGCGCAGAAGTCGGCGGCCACCGCGGCCACCGACTCCGCGGCGGCCAAGGCGGCGGCGGCCAAGACCGCCGAGCTCGACGCCGCGGCCCGGGCGCAGGCCCAGGCGGCGGCGAAGTCGGCCCAGGACGCGCTGACCGACTCGCAGGCGGCCGACGCGGCCGCCAGTACGGCGGAGAAGGACGCGGCCGTGGCGGCGCAGGCCGCCAAGGACGCGGACGCCACCGCGAAGAACGCCCGCACCTCGGCCGACAAGGCCAAGCAGGCCGCCGATGAGGCGGAGAGGTCGGCCGGTACCGCGAAGGCCGACGCGGCCAAGGCCGAGGAGGCCGCCAAGGCCGCCGAGGAGCAGCTGCGCCGGGACGAGGCGGCGCTGGCCGCGCAGATCAAGGCCGCCCAGGAGGCCGCGAAGCAGCGGCACGACCTGGACGCCCGGCAGAAGGTGATGGACACCCAGGCCAGGGTCCGGATCGGCCGCGCCAACCTGGCCTACCTGTTCCAGGTCGGCGGCGTCGCCTCCAAGACGCTGGCGGCCTCGCGGCTCGCCGGGCCGGGTTCGGCGCAACCGGAGCTCTTCTTCGACCAGGACGTCTGGAACGCCTGGCAGAAGGACGTGGACTCGGCGAGCGACCTGATGAACGGGATGAACACCCGTCAGGACGAGCGCGAGGACACCGTCTGGAAGTACTTCACCTCGGACTTCGCCGACAGCGAGCCCGAGTACGACACCGCGGTGACCAAGGCGCTCGGCCCGGGCCAGGTCTACTCCCGGATCGGCGGCGGCCTCAGCTGGGGCTGGCCGGTCAACGTCCCACAGGCCACGCCCGAGGCGAAGGCCCGGGTCGGCGAGATCATCCGGCAGAAGCAGGCCGAGGGCGGCGACCCGTACGGCCTGTGGGGTCTGATGCTGTACTCCCCGCAGATGCAGGGGTCGGCGGACGACGTCCGGCGCTTCATCGAGTACAAGGGCTTCCCCACCGTCTCCCCGGTCAAGGGCACGCCGGAGTTCCGGCGCGAGGTGGAGAGCCTGAAGACCCGCTGGTCCAGCGGTGACCCGAGCAACCCCCAGGACCCGTACGTGGTGCTGGTGGAGGTCGAGGAGACCGCCTCGGCGGAGTGGGAGGCCGAGTACGCCGCCCAGTCCCAGCAGCGCACCACGATCGCGACCGCGGAGATCAAGGCGCTGACCGCGCTGCAGTCCAGCGCGGTGGCGATGCACGACGCGCTCGGGAACGCGTGGGTCGCCAAGAACCTGATGGAGGCTCAGGCCGACCCGCACAGCACGTGGAACACCACGATCAAGCACTGGCCCGAGTGGTTCAACGGCGACAACTTCTCCTCCGACGGCAAGCCGATCTCGGTGGACGCGGACCTGGCGAAGCTGAAGCAGCGGGTGGACGGCCTCTCGGCCACCGCCGACCAGAACGCGGTCGACGCCAAGTCCGCTGACACGACCGCGAGTTCGGCCTCGGCGGCGGCACAGCAGATCGCCACCGCGAACGGCACGCCGATCGACCGCGGCCTGTCGTACGCCAAGCAGTCGGCGCAGGTCACCAAGTCCGCCGCGGCGGCCTCCAAGGCCACCGCGCTGGCGCTGAAGACCGCGGTGGCGGCGACCAACGCGACGCTGAACGACAGCGCCGCCCTGCTGGCCAACGCCAGTGCCCAGGCGCACGCCGCCCGGGCCGCCTTCCTGCGCGAGACCGCGCAGGACAGCGCCCAGAAGGCGGAGGCCGACGCGGTCGCCGCCGAGGGCAAGGCGCGCGCCGCGGCCGACGCGGCGGCGATCGTGGCGCAGGACAAGGCCAGGATCGTCCCGCTGGAGGCCAGTTCCAAGGCCGAGGCCGCCAAGGCCAAGGACGCGGCGGCCACCGCCGAGCGGGAGCGGCAGAACGCCGCCGCCGCCCGGCAGACGGCGGACGCGGAGCGGGCCAAGGCCGCGACCGCCACGGCGGACGCGCAGCGTCAGGCCGAGGCGGCGGCGGCCGAGGAGTCCCGGGCCAAGGGCGACGCCGACACGGCGGCCGGCTTCGAGGCCAAGGCCAAGCAGGCCGAGACCGACGCGGCCGCGGCCAAGAACCGCGCCGCGACCGCACGCAAGGAGGCGGACTCCGCCCGGGCGAAGGCCGCTGCCGCCGACGCCGACTACGCGGCGAAGCTCGGCACCGATGCCGCGGCCGGCGCCGAGACGGCCGCCAAGGACGCCCGCCGGGCGGCCAACGCGGCCACCGATGCGGCGATCAAGGCCGATGAGGACGCCGACGCCGCCGAGGACGCGGCGGTCAACGCCCGCGCCGCGGCGACCGTCAGCACGGCGGCGGCCGCCAAGTCGGACGCGGCGGCCAAGACCGCCCGTTCGGCGGCGGCCAAGACCCAGGCCAACTCCGCGCAGGGCCACTACCTGGCCGCCGAAGCGATCCAGCAGGCCGGCATCGCGAAGGAGAACTCCGACGCGGCCACCGCGCTGGCAAAGTCCTCCGCGCAGCACGCGGCCGACGCCAAGTCGGCCGCCCAGGGCGCGAAGAAGGAGGCCGACGCGGCCGCCTCGGACAGCGCCACCGCCTCCGGCCAGGCGCACGCCGCCTCGCAACAGGCGGAGATCGCCCGGGACACGGCGGCGGCGGTCAACGCCCCGGCGGACCAGGCGATCCAGCTGGGCATCGCGTTCGCGGCGACCAACGCCACCGCCGGTCTGTCGGTCGTGGTCGCGGACACCGCGAAGACCCTGGCGGAGCAGTCCGTCGCGGTCGCCGAGCTGCGCGCGGCCGAGGCCGAGGCGTACGCGAAGGCGGCGCAGGACGCGGCCGACCGCGCGGCCGGGGACGCCAAGTTGGCGGCCCAGGCGGCGGCGGACGCGGCCAAGTCTGCGGCCAAGGCCTCCAAGGCGGCCGCCGCGGCGCTCAAGTCGGCCAACCAGGCGGCGGCCGACTCCAAGGAGGTCCAGGCCGTCTCCCAGCGGCTGGACGACCTCAACGCCCAGGCCCAGTCGGACTCCTGGAAGGCGGACGAGTCGGCCCGCCAGGCGAACCAGGAGGCCGCGGCCGCCCGTGCCTCGGCGGACGCGAGCGAGCTCGACGCGAGCACGGCCCGCGACGCGGCCGACCGGGCCAAGGTGTCGGCCAACAACGCGGACTACTTCGCCGACGAGGCCGAGACCTCGGCCGCGAACGCCAAGGAGTCGGCGGCCAACGCGAAGGCCGACGCCGAGCAGGCGCAGGACATCGCCGAGGCCGCGGCGGAGCTGGACCGCAACCCGCCGGCCAACTCGGGGACGGGCACCGGCGTCGACCCGGAGCTCCCGCCGGGCGTGGTCATCGAGACGGTCGACGTGGCCGGTACCGGCTACGCCACCGACCAGTGCAAGTTCAACCCGCACAACCCGCTGTACTGCAAGCTGCCCGCCCAGGTGAAGCTGACCGGCAAGGCGATGGCCTTCCTGGTCACCTGTGACATCCCGGACGGGTCGGCGGCCGCCTGCATCGCGACCGGCAAGTACGAGAAGGAGTTCATCGACTCCTACCCGGTGGCGTACGAGGGCCCGTACGTCTTCGACGTCGACATGGTGGCGATGGACTGGGCGTTCACCAAGGCGCTGGCCTACAGCCTGGTGAGCGACTTCGTCGGCTGCGCGAAGAACCTCTCGTTCCACAACTCGGACTGCTACTGGGCGGCCGCCAGCCTGGTGCTGCCCACCGCGGTCAAGCTGGTCGCCCGCGGGGCCTACGCCGTGCACGCGGCCGTGGTGATCGGCGACATGGTCGGCGTCGAGGCCGGTCTGAACGTGCTGACCCAGCTGGCCCGCGAAGCCAAGATGAGCGCCTTCATGGCGACCCGTCTGAAGACGGCGGCGGTGGCCGCCTGGCTGCGGAAGTTCCCCTCGGGTCTGATCCCGTGCAACCCCACGCACAGCTTCCCGGCCGGCACCGGTGTCCGGATGGCCGACGGCAGCGTGCGTCCGATCGAGACGATCCGGGTCGGAGACCGGGTCGACAGCGCGGTCGGGGGTGGTGGGGTCCAGGCCAACACGGTCACGGACACCTTCGTCACCACCACCGACACCGAGTTCACCGAGCTGACGGTCAGCACCCCGGGTGGGGACCGGCGGATCACCAGCACCCAGAACCACCCGTACTACGACCAGAGCCGGCAGGCGTTCGTCAACGCCTCCCGACTGGCCGTCGGGGACCAGCTGCAGACGGACGGCCAGGAGCGGGTCACCGTCCGGGCGGTGCGCAACTACGTCTCGGCGATGGTCACCTACGACCTCACCGTGGACGTGGCCCACACCTACTTCGTGCTCGCGGGCACGGTGGGGGTGCTGGTCCACAACACCATCTGCCCGATCGGGTTCAAGGTCGCCATCAACGGTGGTGACCTCTCCACCCTGGCGTTCAAGCACCGGACGAAGTACATCGGGCTGGAGCTGCGCAACGTCGCGGTGGCCCGGGTCGAGGGCCGGGCCGAGCCCGTGTACGGGATCAGCCACGGAGACGACCTGCACTCCGAGGACATGATCATCAATCAGCTGAAGCCCGGTGAGAAGATCACCGAGATCTACTCCGAGCGCCAGCCGTGCCCCCGCTGCGCGGGGAACCTCGGCGAGCACATCGCCGACGACGTCAAGGTGACCTGGTCAGTACCCTGGAGCGACCCCGCCACCGAGCTGGGCAAGCTGATCAACCAACAGTCGAACGACGAGCTCAAGCGCATGCTGCTCAAGGCCATGGGCTTCTAGGAAGGGTGCAGTGTTCCAACACGACGTCTTCGTGGAGAAGGTGAAGGTGGCCCTGGTCCGCGCCGGGCTCCCGATCGCCTCCACCTGGAACCCCGAGCTGAGCTCCGGCGTCCAGCTGGAGGTCGCGGACGGGGAGCAGCTGCCGCCGTCCGCCTACCTGAAGTGGCGGGTGCACCCGAGCGTGCAGACGCACTTCCTGTCGGTGCCCCACGCCGAGCTGCTGGCGGACCCGGAGGTCAAGGCGATGACGACCGCTCAGGCCGCCATGCACGCCGCGATCACGGCCGTCCTGGAGCAGGCGGGCTTCTCGGTGCGGGAGGCGGCCGGCCAGCGGGTCGGCGAACTGCTGATCGCCCCTCAGGAGTAGCCCCGGGAGGGTGAGTCAAGCGGTGGCCCCGCCGGATCTTCCGGCGGGGCCACCGTCGTCCGCGGGCCCCGTCAGGCCGGGAAGATCCAGCGGCGCAGGGCCTTGGTGACCAGCGGGATGGCCACGTAGACCATCAGGTAGCAGATCACCGGGGCCAGCAGCACGGTGCGCAGCAGGACCGGCAGGGCGGTGAGGTGGGGGACGAGGAAGAGGTTGACCACCGAGGTGATCGGGGCGATGGCCAGGGTGGAGACGATCCACATCTTCCAGCGGCCCGGCTTGGGGCCGGCCGGGGCGGGGGCCGCGGTGGCGGCGAACCAGCCGTCCACCCCGCGCAGCTCCTGCCGGCCGACCATCCGGTGGTAGCCGTCCTCGCGGCCCTTGGCCAGCAGCGCGACCCGGATCGGGGACTCCTGCCAGCTGCGGAAGGCGGCGGCGTCCCGGAAGTGCAGCAGCAGCCGCCAGGGCCCGTCCTGCTCGGTGGGCGGCAGCAGGCCGGTGCCGATGCTGCCCGGGTGGGTGCCGGCCGCCTTCAGGATGCCGCGGGCCCAGACCTTGAAGTCCTCCTCGTGCCCGGGGTCGACCTGCTCGGTGATGTACAGCGTGATCCGGTCGGAGTTCTCCTGCTGCGCCGTGGTGCTCACTGCTCCGGTCCTCCCCCGGCCGTCCGGCCGCCTGGTTCCCGTTCCGGCCGTCGGGTCGGCCGCGAATCTTCCCAGCATGGACGCCCGGTACCTCCGCCGCGGCCCGTCCGTCGAGGATCCGTCAGGTCGTGGCCGGATTCCGCTCCCCCGCCCGGTGGGCGGCCTCGCGGGCCGCCGCCTCGACCCGGTCGTGGTGGGCCCGCCACCAGTCCTCGTCGCCGGGGGCCATCACGTCCCCGTCCGGCCGCAGGCCCACCGAGCCGTCGATCAGCTCGCGGATGATGTCGGCCTGGCCGACGTGCCGGTGCAGCTCGGCCGTCATGTGCACCAGGGCCCGGCGCAGCGTCAGCTCGCTCCGCCGGCCCCAGGGCACCCGGCCGACGGCCTCCAGGCCGAGCAGCCGGATCGTCCCGTCGGCGTGCGCCCGGACCGCGGCGTACGCGTCCAGGATCTCGACGCGGCTCTCGTCGGCCCGGGCCCAGAGGTCGGCGTTGGGCTCGGCCGCGTCGGCGACCCAGAGGCCGGGGGCCTCGACGGGGCGGCCGAAGGTCTCGCCGAAGTAGGCGGCCTCGGCCGCGCAGACGTGCTTGACCAGGCCGAGCAGGTTGGTGCCGGTGCGGGTGACCGGGCGGCGCAGGTCGTACTCGGAGAGGCCGTCGACCTTCCAGAGCAGGGCCTCGCGGGCGTCCTGGAGATAGAGGTGGAGGTCGGCCTTGGTGGTCTTCGAGGCTTCCGTTTCGCTCATGCGGGCCAGTCTGCCGACGGTGCGGCTCCCGGGCTCCTGGTTTTCCTGCTGGCCTGATCCGGGCGGGTGGTGGCGCGTTCGTTCCGTTCCGGCCGGAAGTGCCCAGGTGGAAGTGACGATGAGCGGAACAGCGGGTCGAATCCACGGCGCGAACAGGAGTTCCGTAGCAGACTGGGCAGGAGCTCCACGCCCGGGCGGCGTGGGCGCCGCGCCGTCGGCCCGCCGCCCGTGGCCCGGCCGGACCGGCCGGAGCCCGCCCGGGCACCCACCCGGTGCGGCACGACCCAAGGAGACGTGATCCCGGTGACCCCGCTTCGCCCCGGCCTGACCGCCGTCCAGTCGGCGCCCGACCGGCAGGCCGTCGAAAACCCGGAGCCGCTCAGCGAGTCCGCCGCGCTGAGCCATCTGAGCGGCATATGTTTCAAGATCGGCCCTCCCGGACTGGTCGGGGTGGAGGCCGAGTGGTTCGTCCACGACACCCTCGCCCCCGCCGCACCGGTGGCCCCCTCCAGACTCGCGGAGGCGCTGGGCGCCCTGCCGGTCCACCAGGGGCCGGACGGTCCGCAGCTCCCCTCCGGCAGCGTCCTCACCCGTGAGCCGGGCGGGCAGGTCGAGCTCAGCTCCCCGCCCGCCGCCACCCCCGAGGGCTGCGCCGACCTCCTGCTGGCCGACCAGGCCGCCCTCCGCACCACCCTCGCCGCCCACCGACTGCGGCTGACCGGCAGCGGCACCGATCCGCTGGAGCGCGAGCGCCGGATGGGGCTGGACCACCCCCGCTACCTGGCCATGGAGTGCCACTTCGAGCGGGCCAACCCCTGGGGCCGGGTGATGATGACCGGCACCGCCTCCGCCCAGGTCTGCGTGGACGCCGGCACCGAGGACGGACCCCTCTCCCACGGCAGCCGCTGGCGGCTGCTCCACCTGCTGGGCCCCGTCCTGGTCGCCGCCTTCGCCAACTCCCCGCTGCTGGACGGCCGCCCGACCGGCCACCGGTCGACCCGTCAGCTGGTCTGGTCCCGGATGGACCCGACCCGCACCCTGGCCCCCGCCCTGGACGGCGACCCGCGCGAGCGCTGGGCCGAGTACGTGCTGGACGCCGAGGTGCTCTGCGTGCGCCGCCCGGACGGCCTGCCGTGGACCGCCCCGCCCGGCCTCACCTTCCGCGGCTGGCTCCGCGGCGAGGGCGAACGCCCGCCCACCCTGGCCGACTTGGAGTACCACCGCACCACGCTCTTCCCGCCGGTCCGCCCGCGCGGCCACCTGGAGCTGCGGATGATCGACGCCCAGCCCGGCGAGGGCTGGCAGGCACCGCTCGCCCTGGTCTCCGCCCTGCTGGACGACCCGGCCGCCTCCGACGCCTGCCTCGGGGCGCTGGAGCCGCTGGCCACCCCGTCCTACCGCGACCGGCACCCCCCGCGCACCGAACTCTGGCACCGCGCGGCCACGTTGGCCGTGGCCGATCCGCAGCTGCGCCGGGCCGCACTGGCCTGCTTCGCGCTGGCCGACCAGGCACTGGCCCGGCGCGGCGCCCCGGCGGCCCGGCTGCGCACCGCGCTGTCCGACTTCGCCGAGCGCTACCCCGCCCGCGGCCGGTGCCCCGCCGACGACCAACTCGACGCCGTGCGCTCCGGCGCGCTCCCGCTCGCCCTGGAGGCAGCAGCATGCTGAACGAAGCCCTGGACCAGTCCCTGGAGCAGACCCGCGAGACCGGCGCCGAGGCGCTGCGGGAGCGGATCGCCACCGAGCTGCTCGCCGCCCGCGAGCGCACCGCCGGGCTGACCGCTCTGGGGGACCACGACCTGACGGCCCAGCACTCCCCGCTGATGTCGCCGCTGGTCTGGGACCTGGCGCACATCGGCAACCAGGAGGAGCTCTGGCTGCTGCGCAACGTCGGCGGCCGGGACCCGATGCACCCCGAGATCGACCCGCTCTACGACGCCTTCGAGCACCCGCGCGCCGAGCGCCCCAAGCTGCCGCTGCTGCCGCCCGCCGAGGCCCGCGCCTACGCCCACGAAGTCCGTGGCCGGGCGCTCGACCTGCTGGCCGCCACCCCGCTGGACGGGCCCTCGCCGCTGCTGCGGGACGGCTTCGCCTTCGGCATGATCGTCCAGCACGAGCAGCAGCACGACGAGACCATGCTGATCACCCATCAGCTCCGCCGGGGCCCGGTCGCGCTCACCGCCCCCGAGCCGCCGGACACCCGGACCGGCCCGCTGCCGGCCGAGGTCCTGATCCCGGCCGGTCCGTTCACCATGGGCACCGACACCGAGCCCTGGGCGCTGGACAACGAACGCCCGGCCCACCGGGTCGAGTTGGCCGCGTACCGGCTGGACACCACCCCGGTGACCAACGGCGCCTACCAGCGCTTCATCGCCGACGGCGGCTACGACGACCCGCGCTGGTGGACCGAGGCGGGCTGGGCGCACCGGCAGCAGGCCGGGCTGACCGCCCCGCTGTTCTGGCGCCGCGAGGGTGGCGAGTGGCTGCGCCGCCGCTTCGGCGCCACCGAGCCGGTGCCGGCCGACGAGCCGGTCCTGCACGTCAGTTGGTACGAGGCGGACGCCTACGCGCGCTGGGCCGGACGGCGGCTGCCGACCGAGGCCGAGTGGGAGAAGGCGGCCCGTTTCGACCCGGTCACCGGGCGCTCCCGCCGCTACCCCTGGGGCGACCAGGAGCCGACCGCCGAGCTGGCCAACCTGGGCCAGCGCCACCTGCGGCCCGCCCCGGCCGGCAGCTACCCGGCCGGCCAGTCCCCTTACGGGGTCCGGCAGTTGATGGGCGACGTGTGGGAGTGGACCGCCAGCGACTTCCGGCCGTACCCGGGCTTCCGGGCCTGGCCGTACGAGGAGTACTCGGAGGTCTTCTTCGGCCCGGAGCACAAGGTGCTGCGCGGCGGCTGCTTCGCGGCCGCGCCGGTGGCCAGCCGGGGCACCTTCCGGAACTGGGACTACCCGATCCGGCGGCAGATCTTCTCCGGCTTCCGCACCGCCCGGGACGCGGAGCAGGGCTGATGTGCCGCCAACTTGCCTACCTGGGGCCGCCGGTGGCGCTGCGGGAGCTGGTGGTGGACCCGCCGTCCGGGCTCTACCGCCAGTCCTGGGCGCCCCGGCTGCAGCAGCACGGGACGATGAACGTGGACGGCTTCGGCATCGGCTGGTACGCCGAGGGCGACCCGGTGCCGGCCCGCTACCGGCGGGCCGGGCCGGTCTGGGCCGACGAGGGCTTCGCCGACCTGGCCCGGGTGGTCCGGTCCGGAGCGGTGCTCGCCGCCGTCCGCTCGGCCACCCACGGCTGCGCGGCCGGGGAGCAGGCGGCGGCGCCGTTCGCCGCCGGGCCCTGGCTGTTCGCCCACAACGGGGTGCTGCCCGGCTGGCCGGAGCAGCTCGGCGGGCTGGCCGCGCAGCTGCCCCCGGCCGAGCTGCTCTCGCTCACCGCGCGCACCGACTCGGCCCTGGTCTGGGCCATGGTGCTGAACCGGCTACGGGCCGGCGCCGAGCTGGGCGAGGCGCTCGCGGACACCGTCCGCGAGGTGGCCAAGCACACCGACGCCCGGCTCAACCTGCTGCTCACCGACGGCAGTTCGCTCGCCGCCACCGCCTGGGGCGACGACCTGCACCACCGCTCGGGGCCCGGTTCGGTGCTGATCGCCTCCGAGCCCGGCGACGACGCTCCGGGGTGGCGGCGGGTGCCGGACCGCTCCCTGCTGCTGGCCACCGCCGAGGGCGTCACCGTCCTCCCCCTCGACCGCACCAACTGATGCAACCGCGAACCGACTTGCCTGATGTACGACCCGCTGCACGAAGGAGTACAGCCGTGAGGACCCACCAGCTGACCCGCCTGCTCGCCGCCGACCACTTCAGCCACGCGCTACGCCACGACGTGCGCCACGGTCTGACGGCCAGTCCGAAGACGCTGCCGCCGAAGTGGTTCTACGACGCGCGCGGCAGCGAGCTGTTCGAGGACATCACCCGGCTGCCCGAGTACTACCCGACCCGGGCCGAGCGGGAGATCCTGACCGACCGCTCCGCCGAGATCGCGCTCGCCACGGGCGCCCGCACCCTCGTCGAACTCGGCTCGGGCGCCTCGGAGAAGACCCGCCTGCTGCTGGACGCGCTGCGCGAGCTCGGCACCCTGCGCACCTACGTGCCGGTGGACGTCAGCGAGAGCGCGCTCACCGCGGCGGCCGAGTCGCTGACCGTGGACTACCCGGAGCTCACCACCCACGCGGTGGTCTCCGACTTCACCGAGCAGCTCGGCCTGCCGCCCGGCGGCGGCCCCCGGCTGGTGGTCTTCCTCGGTGGCACGCTGGGCAACTTCCTGCCGGCCGAGCGGGCGGTCTTCCTGAAGCGGCTCCGGGAGGCGATGGCGCCGGGCGACGCGCTGCTGCTCGGCACCGACCTGGTGAAGGACCGCGAGGTGCTGGTCCGCGCCTACGACGACGCGGCCGGGGTGACGGCGGCCTTCAACAAGAACGTGCTGCAGGTGGTCAACCGGGAGCTGGACGCCGACTTCGACCCGACCCTGTTCGAGCACGTGGCGCTCTGGGACGAGCGCGAGGAGTGGATCGAGATGCGGCTGCGCTCGCGGATCGCGCAGACCGTGACGATCGGCGGGCTCGGGCTGGCGGTGCGGTTCGAGCGCGGCGAGGAGCTGCGCACCGAGGTGTCGGCGAAGTTCCGCCGCGAGGGCATCGAGGCCGAGCTGGCGGCGGCCGGCCTGGAGCTCTCTCAGTGGTGGACCGACGAGGCCGGCCGGTTCGGGCTCTCGCTCTCCTTCCCGCGGGACTGAGCGGTCACGACCGGCTCCGCGCGCGCACTTTAGCGGGTCATCACACCAGCCGGGCGGGATTGCCGCACTCCGTCCGGCCGGTCCGGCACCTGGGCTTCCATGGCCGTGGGAGGTAGGTGTCCTTGATCTTCAGTCGGCTTCGTACCCGCAGGTCCGCCGTCGTCGCGACGGCTCCGGGCTGTCCGTACTCCGGTGCGGTGGCGGTGGGGTCCGCTCCGCCGCCACCGGCCGCCGAGGCCCCGGCGACGGATCCGCTCGCCGGGCAGGCGGTGGACTTCGTCCGGCAGTTCCACCGGGAGCGGCCCGGCGGCGGCGACCCGGCGCCGAGGGTCCGTCAGGTGCTCGCCGAGATCGAGCGGACCGGCACCTACGAGCACACGGCCGAGGAGCTGGCCTTCGGGGCCCGGCTGGCCTGGCGCAACGCGGCCCGCTGCATCGGGCGGCTCTACTGGCGCAGCCTGGTGGTCCGCGACCGGCGGGGGGTCGACTCCCCCGACGAGCTGGCCGCCGAGTGCTTCGACCACCTGCGGGCGGCCACCAACGGCGGGCGGATCCGTCCGGTGATCACCGTCTTCGCCCCGGACCGGCCGGGCCGCCCCGGGCCGCGGATCGTCAACCAGCAGCTGGTCCGCTACGCCGGCCACACCACCCCGGAGGGCGCCCTGGTCGGCGACCCGGCCGGGGCCGAACTGACCGCGCTGGCCCGGGAGTCGGGCTGGAAGGGCGGCGAGGAGCGGTTCGAGGTGCTGCCGCTGATGGTCCGCCGGCGCCCGGAGGAGGAGCCGCACTGGTACGAGGTGCCCGAGGACGCGGTGCTGGAGGTGGAGCTCAGCCACCCCGAGCACGCCTGGTTCGCCGAGCTGGGCCTGCGCTGGTACGCCGTCCCCGCGATCAGCGACATGACGCTGGAGATCGGCGGCATCCGCTACCCGGCGGCCCCGTTCAACGGCTGGTACATGGGCACCGAGATCGGCGCCCGCAACCTGGCCGACGCCGACCGCTACCACCAACTCCCCGAGGTGGCACGGCGTCTGGGCCTGGACACCTCCTCCGAGCGGACGCTCTGGCGGGACCGCGCGCTGGTCGAGCTGAACGTCGCGGTGCTGCACTCCTTCCAGGAGGCGGGCGTCACCATCGCCGACCACCACACCGAGTCGGAGCGCTTCCTCCGGCACATCGCCCAGGAGGAGCGGCTGGGCCGTCCGACCCCGGCGGACTGGAGCTGGATCGTCCCCCCGGTCTCCGGCGGGCTGACCCCGGTGTACCACCGCTACTACGACCCGGTGGACCCGGACCTGCGGCCGGCCTTCCTGCCCCGCGTTCCCGACGCCCCGTCATAAAACCCGTCGCGCTCGGCGTCCGGCCCGGGTCAGAGTGGGCGCAGTCCACATCAACGGGGGAGGTACCGACATGTCGACATTGCGCGTGACGGTCGAGCGGCTGACCGTCCTGACCCATCCGAACGCCGACGCGCTGGAGCTGGCCCAGGTCGGCCTCTACCGCGCCGTCGTCGCCAAGGGCGCGTACCGGACCGGCGACCTGGCCGTCTACATCCCCGAGCAGGCCGTGCTCCCCGCCGCCCTGATCGAGGAGCTCGGCCTGACCGGGCGCCTGGCCGGGGGCAACCACGACCGGGTCAAGGCGGTACGGCTGCGCGGCGAGCTCTCCCAGGGCATCGTCTGCCGCCCGGCCGCGGTCTCCGAGGACGAGCTGGTGCGGGCCGAGGCGGAGGGGGCGGACCTGTCCGAGCTCCTGGGCATCACCAAGTGGGTGCCGCCGATCCCGGTCGGCATGAGCGGCGAGGTGGAGTCCGCGCCGGAGCTGCTGCCCTGGGTGGACATCGAGAACCTCAAGCGCTTCCCCGACCTCTTCGAGCCGGGTGAGCCGGTGGTGGTCACCGAGAAGCTGCACGGCACCTGCTGCCTGCTCACCCTGCACGCCGACTCCGGCGCCGTCCAGGTCTCCTCCAAGGGCATCGGCGCCCAGGGGCTGGCCCTCAAGGAGGACGGGGCCAACCTCTACTGGCGCACCGTCAGGGCGCACGGCGTGCCGGAGGTGGCCGCCCGGCTGGCCGAGCGGCTCGGGGCCTCCCGGGTCGGCGTCTTCGGCGAGGTGTTCGGCACCGGCGTGCAGGACCTCGGGTACGGCGAGTCCGGCCGCACCGAGCTGCCCGGGTACGCGGTCTTCGCCGTCTCCGCGGTGATCGACGGTCAGCTGCGCTGGCTGGACCCGGCCGAACTCCTGGAGAAGGAGCTGCCGTTGGTGCCCGAGCTGTGGCGCGGCCCGTTCGACACCGGGACGGTGCTGGAGCTGGCGGATGGCCGGGAGACCGTCTCCGGCCGTGCGCTGCACATCCGCGAGGGCGTGGTGATCCGGCCGGTGGTCGAGCGCTACAGCCCGGTGACCGGCGGGCGGGCCGTCGCCAAGGTGGTCAGCGGCGCCTACCTCACCCGCAAGGGCGGCACCGAGTACGAGTGACCGGCGCCGCGTCCGCGAACGGCCCCGCCCGCCCGAAAAGCACTTGCTCCGATGATCATTACTCGTCAGACTGCCGCGCGTGACAGAGCGCAGCGTGACGGTGTTGGTGACGTACCAGGGCGAGGTCCTCGGGCAGGCGGGGCCGTTCCCGGTGACGCACCCCCGCTGGCAGCAGACCGGCGAGGTGGCCGAGGCCGCCGAGCGGCTGCTCGGCGTGCCGGTGCTGGTGCTGCGCCTGCTCGCGCACGGCGGCACCGGCGGGGTCGGGGGTGACGTCGCCTACCACGTCGAGGCGCTGGCGCGGCCGACGGCCGGGCTGGAGCCGACCGCGCTGGAGGTCGGCGACGATCCGCTGCGCGCCCTCTGGGCCACCCCGGACGGGCTGCGGGCCGCGCTGGCCTGGGCGGCCGAGCGGGCCGGGGCGAGCGGGCCGGCCCTCCAGGTGAAGAGCTGGAACCTCTCCGGGCTGTACCGGCTGCCGGTCGGCGAGGGCTCGGCCTGGCTGAAGACCACTCCCCCGTTCGCGGTGGACGAGGCCCTGGTGATCCGTCACCTCGCCTCGGTGACACCGGAGTCGGTGCCCGTGGTGCTGGCCGCCGAGCCGGGGCGGCTGCTGCTCGCGGACGCCCCCGGGGTGGACTGCTGGGGCCTGCCGGAGGACGGCATGCTGGCGGCGGTGCCCCGGCTGGTCGCGGCCCAGGCCGCCCTCGCCGGCAAGGTCGACGATCTGCCGGACCGCACCCCGCGCGCCCTGGTGGCCGCCTTCGCCGCGCTACTGCCCCGGCTCACCGGCCTGACGCCCGAGGAGCGCGCCGCCGCCGAGCAGCTGCTGTCCGAACTCCCCTCCATTGTCGACGAGTTGTCCGCCTGCGGGCTGCCCGAGACGCTGGTGCACGGTGATTTCCACCCGGGCAACTGGCGGTTCGACGGAGAGCGCACCACCCTCATCGACTTCTCCGACAGCTACCTCGGCCACCCTGCCGTGGACGGGCTGCGCCCGCGCGACTTCCTCTCCGAGGAGCGCTGGAAGACCGTCCGCCGCCTCTGGACCGAGGCCTGGACCACCCACGCCCCGGGCTCCGACCCGGCCCGCGCCCTGGAGCTGGCCGAACCGTTGGTCCACCTCGGCTACGCCGTCCGCTACCAGGAGTTCCTGGACGGCATCGAGGCCACCGAGCGGGTCTACCACGCCGGCGACCCGGAGTCCGAGGTCCGCGCGGCGCTGGCCCGCTGACTCAACTCCCCCGCACGGTACGGGCGTAGCGCAGCTCCAGGCCGTCCAGGAGGGCCTCCAGGCCGGTCTCGAAGGCGCCCTCGTCGATCCGGCGGCGGTGCTCGGCCAGCTTGTGCGCCTCGCCGAGGTGGGGGTACTCCTCGCCGTAGAGGGCGGCGTCCTCGGGGAAGCCGCCCGCGAAGGAGCCGAGCGCCGAGCCGGTGATGAAGTACCGCATCAGCGCGCCGATCCGGGTGGCCTGACCGCGCGGCCACCCGGCCTCGACCAGGCAGCCGAAGACGGCGTCGGCCAGCCGCAGCGCGTTCGGCCGCCGTCCGGGGCCCTGGGCCAGCACCGGCACCACGTTGGGGTGGGCGGCCAGTGCCGCCCGGTAGGAGCGGGCCCAGTCGCGCAGCGCCGTGCGCCAGTCGGCGGGGCCGCCGTCGCCGGACGGCCGGAACATCGACAGGTCGACTTCGCCCATCACGCCGTCCACCACCGCGTCCAGCAGTTCGTCCTTGGTGGCGAAGTGGTTGTAGAGCGACGGGCCGCTGACCGAGAGCTCGGTGGCCAGCCGCCGGGTGGAGAGCGCGGACAGCCCCTCGGCGTCGACCAGGGCGAGCGCGGCCGCGACGATCCGCTCGCGGCTGAGCAGGGGGGTGCGCGGGCGGGCCATGGCTGCTTCCTCCGGTCGGGTGGCGGTGGCTCCAGTCTTCCAGGCGGGGTCTTCCCACCCTTGCGGGGCCGGGCTACAGTCGATTAAAACTTGCACCGCTAGTTTTGACCACCGCCCCGACCTCCCGTAGCCGACCGACGCCGAGGACCGCCATGAACCTGGAGCTCTCCGAGGAGCAGGCCGCCGTCCGCGAGCTCGCCGCCGAGTTCACCGACCGCGAGATCGTCCCGCACGCCGCCGACTGGGACCGCGCCGAGTCGGTCGACCGGGCGGTCATCGGCAAGCTGGGCAAGGTCGGATTCCTCGGCCTGACCATCCCCGAGGAGTACGGCGGCAGCGGCGGAGACCACCTGGCGTACTGCCTGGTGCTGGAGGAGCTCGGCCGGGGCGACTCCTCGGTGCGCGGGATCGTCTCGGTCTCGCTCGGCCTGGTCGCCAAGTCGGTCAGCGGCTTCGGCACCGAGGAGCAGAAGCGCCACTGGCTGCCCCGGCTCTGCTCCGGCGAGGCGCTGGCCTGCTTCGCCCTCACCGAGCCCGGCACCGGGTCCGACGCCGCCAACCTGAGCACCAAGGCGGTCCGGGACGGCGACCACTGGCTGATCAGCGGGGCCAAGACCTTCATCACCAACGGGACCTGGGCCGACGTCGCCCTGGTCTTCGCCCGCACCGGCGAGGCCGGCCACCGGGGCATCACCGCCTTCCTGGTGCCCACCGACACCCCGGGCTTCGAACGCCGGGAGATCCACGGCAAATTGGGCCTGCGCGGCCAGGCCACCGCCGAGCTGACCTTCGACGCCGTCCGGGTACCGGACTCGGCCCGGCTCGGCCCCGAGGGCAAGGGCTTCACCGTCGCGATGGCCGCCCTGGCCAAGGGCCGGATGTCGGTGGCGGCCGGCTGCGTCGGGATCGCCCGGGCCTGCCTGGACGCCGCCGTCCGCTACGCCACCGAGCGCGAGCAGTTCGGAAAGCCCATCGCCTCCTACCAGTTGGTGCAGGAGATGCTGGCCGACATCTCGGTGGAACTGGAGGCGGCCCGGCTGCTCACCTGGCGGGTGGCCGACCTGATCGACCGGGGTCTGCCGTTCGCCACCGAGTCCTCCACCGCCAAGCTCTTCGCCAGTGAAGCCGCCGTCAAGGCCGCCAACAACGCCCTCCAGGTGTTCGGCGGCTACGGCTTCATCGACGAGTACCCGGTCGGCAAGTACCTGCGCGACGCCCGGGTGATGACCCTCTACGAGGGCACCAGCCAGATCCAGAAGTTGCTCATCGGGCGCGCCCTCACCGGGGTCAACGCCTTCTGAAATCCCCTGCCCCCTGAGTAGTTGAGGAGCCCCACCGTGCGTCCCGTCTACTTCGCCGCCGCCCGCCGCACCCCGATCGGGCGGCTGCGCGGCGCGCTCTCCACCGTCCGGCCGGACGACCTCTCGGCCCTGGTGCTGCGCGGACTGCTCGACGAGGTACCGCAGTTGGACCCCGCCCGGATCGACGACGTCTACTGGGGCGCCGCCAACCAGGCCGGCGAGGACAACCGCAACAACGCCCGGATGGCCGTCCTGCTGGCCGGCCTGCCCGACACCGTCCCGGGCGCCACCGTCAACCGGCTCTGCGCCTCCGGCATGGAGGCCGTCACCTCCGCCGCCCGGGCCATCGGCTCCGGCGAGGCCGAGGTGGTGCTGGCCGGCGGCTGCGAGTCGATGAGCCGCGCCCCCTTCGTGCTGCCCCGCCCCGACGAGGCCCTCCCGCACAGGATGGAGACCTTCGACACCCGGCTCGGCTGGCGGCTCACCAACCCCCGGATGCGCGAGCTGCACGGCGTGCTGAGCATGGGCGAGACCGCCGAGGAGGTGGCGAGCCGGTTCGGCGTCACCCGCGAGGACCAGGACGCCTTCGCCCTGCGCAGCCACCAGCGGGCCGCCGCCGCCCGCAAGGACGGCCTCTTCGACGCCGAACTGCTGCCGGTGCTGCGCGCCGACGGCGTGACGGTCAGCCAGGACGAGTCGATCCGCGAGGACACCACCCTGGAGCGCCTCGCCGCCCTCAAGCCCGTCTTCCGGGCCGGCGGCACCGTCACCGCGGGCAACGCCTCGCCGATGAACGACGGCGCCTCCGGTCTGATCCTGGTCAGCGAGGAGGCCCTGAACGACCTCGGCCTGGAGCCGCTCGGCCGCTACGTGGCCGGCGCCTCCGCCGGGGTCCACCCCGACGTGATGGGCATCGGCCCCGTCCCCGCCACCCGCAAGGTACTGGCCCGCACCGGCTGGCGGCTGGAGGACCTCCAGGAGGCCGAGTTCAACGAGGCGTTCGCCGCACAGGCGCTCGCCAGCGTCCGGGAGCTGGGCATCGACCCGGAGCTGGTCAACCCGACCGGCGGGGCCATCGCGCTCGGCCACCCGCTCGGCAGCTCGGGCGCGCGCATCCTCACCACGCTGCTGCACCGGATGCGGCGCACCGGCGGCCGGCGAGGGCTGGCCACCATGTGCGTCGGGGTCGGGCAGGGCAGTGCCGTTCTGGTCGAGAAGGTCTGAGGGAGAGTCAGGGATCATGAGTCGTTTCGCAGGGAAGATCGCCGTCGTCACCGGTGCGGCCCAGGGCATCGGCGCCGCCACCGCCCTCCGGCTGGCCGAGGAGGGCGCGACCGTCGCCGTCCTCGACCTCACCGCCGAGCGGGCCCAGGGCACCGTGGACGCCATCACCGCCAAGGGGGGCACCGCCCGCGCCTACGGCTGCGACGTGGCCGACTACGACGCGGTGGAGCGCGTCTTCGCCACCGTGGTCGAGGAGTTGGGGGCCCTCCACATCCTGGTCAACAACGCCGGGATCACCCGGGACAACCTCTTCTTCAAGATGCCGAAGAGCGACTGGGACGCCGTCCTCACCGTCAACCTGACCAGCGCCTACAACTGCAGCCACGTGGCGCAGGCCTACATGTGCAGGCAGAAGTACGGCAAGATCGTCTCACTGAGCTCGCGCTCCGCCCTCGGCAACCGCGGCCAGGCCAACTACGCCGCCGCCAAGGCCGGCATCCAGGGCCTCACCGCCACCCTGGCCATCGAGCTCGGCCCCTTCAACGTCAACGTCAACGCCGTCGCCCCCGGCTACATCGCCACCTCCATGACCGCCGCCACCGCCGAACGCGTCGGCGCCACCGCCGAGGAGCACCAGGCCCTGGCCGCCGAGCGCACCCCCCTGCGGCGGGTCGGCCTCCCGGAGGAGGTCGCCTCGGTGGTCGCCTTCCTGGCCAGCGAGGACGCCGCGTACGTCAGCGGCCAGACCCTCTACGTCAACGGCGGCGCCCGGTAGTCGGCGCAGCGCCTCGGGGCCGAAGGCCCCAGGGGCGCGAGGAACTGCGCGCGGGGGAACGGCAGCACCGGCAACTGGCTGACGGCGGTTCAGTTGCAGGTGGGCCGCCTCCCGACCCGCGCAGTTCCTCGCGCCCCCGGGTTGACCACCTAAGTCCTCGCGCACCGGGTTGGCCACCGACATCCTGGCGCCCCGGAGTAGCCTCCCGGCCCCCGGCCGGCCGCAGGCCTATCGTGAGGCCATGGGCCTCATTGAGATCGAGATGTTCGCGACGCTCGACCTGGTCGGGCAGGCGCCCGGCGGGCCGGAGGAGGATCCGGTCGGGTTCCCGTTCGGCGGGTGGCAGGCGCCGCTGCTGGACGAGGTGACCGGGGCTCAGATCATGGCCGCGTACCGGGACACCGACGCGCTGCTGCTCGGACGGCGGACGTACGACATCTTCGCCGCCTACTGGCCGCACCAGGAGAGCGGCGGCCAGGACGACGCGATCGCCGCCCTCTTCAACCGCGTCCCGAAGTACGTCGCCTCCCGCGGCACGCCGGACCTGCCCTGGGCCGGCTCCGTGCAGCTCGGCCCGGACCTGGCCGCCGCCGTGCGGGAGGTGCGGGAGCGGCACGAGCACATCAAGGTGGTCGGGAGCCTGGACCTCGTCCAGAGTCTGCTGCGGGAGAGGCTGTTCGACCGGCTCGACCTCTGGGTGCACCCGATCGTCCTCGGCGTCGGCAAGAAGGTCTTCGGCGACGGCACCGTCCCGAGCAACCTCACCCTTCTCGAACCCCCGGCCACCGGCCCGCAGGGCACGGTGCTGCTCCGTTACGGCCTGGCCGAGGGCGTCCCGCGGACCGGTGACATGAGCGCCCCGGACCGCGGGCTGTCCGGCTGAGCCGGGGTCAGCCCGCGGCCGCGAGCTGCTTCAGGTAGCGTTCGGCGGCTCGGAGCTTGCGGCCCTCGGGGCCCGGGAGGTGGGCGCGGAGCTCGATGATCTCGGGGGCCATCCGGATCGCCTCGGCGCGGTCGGTGACGGCACGCCAGCAGGCCTCGGCGTTGGTGGCGATCTGCTGGGTCTCGGGGTCCTCGGGGCCGCGCTCGCGCAGCAGGACCACGGCGACCTCGCGGTAGAGCTCGGCGGCCTCGGCGGGGCGGCCGGCCAGACGGGCGATGTGGGCCCGGACCTGGCGGAGCTGGAGGCTCTCGGGGGCGTTCGGGCCGTGCAGGGCGAGGGTGGTGCGCTCCAGGTCGAGGGCCAGCTCGGCGGCGGTCTCGTGCTCGCCCGCCTCGGCGCTCCGGACGATTCGGCCGATCGCCTCCCGGTAGTCCGCGGTGGGGGCGGAGGCGGGTACGGGGGTAGCGGGGGCGGCGGGCTTGTGGAGCGAGACCACGGGGCGGTCGGCGGCCGGGGCGACCCCGGCCTGGGGGTCCGTCAGCGGGCCGCCCTTGCGCAGCGAGACCGGCGGTCCGACCCGGCGCGGGGTCGGCGGGACGCCCGGCTTGAGGAGGGAGACGCCCTCGCCGGTGAGTTCCTTGGCGAGCAGCACCCGCGGCGCGGCGGCCGGCCGGGCCTTCGGGCCGCGGGTGGGCGGCTTGGGGAGGACCGCCGCCGGGCGCGGCAGGTCCTGGAAGGTGGGGACGGCCTCGCCGATCTGGCGCGAGGTGTTGCGGAAGAAGGGCCGCTCGGTGGGGTGCGAGTGCAGGATGATCGAGTCGTGCCGGACCACCGAGTGGACCTGCTCGCGCAGGTGCTCGGGCGGCAGCAGGGCCGGGCCACCGGGGCGGCCGCGGTGCAGCACCTCGATCAGGGCCCGGGAGAAGGTGCCGATCTGCTCCGGGTCCGGGCTGACCACGGCCCACAGCGGGATGCCGTCGGCCAGCGGGGAGATGGCGCTCTGCACCAGCGGCCAGGCGGCCTGGTCGGCGCTGAGGTCGGCGATCACCAGGGTGGGCAGGTCGCCCCGGTGCTGGAGCTCGGCGGCCAGGGCCTGCCAGGGCAGGCCGTCCTGGCGGACGGTGGCGGGCTTGGAGTCACGGAGCGTCAGGTAGAGGTGCTCGCCCCGGCGGTCGGTGACCAGGTGGCCGCCGAGGTGGATGAGGAGCGGGCCGGGGTGCAGGGCGGCGGCGCGCAGGTGGGCCAGCACGCTCTGCGGGTCGGTGGCGCCGGGGAGGTGGATGGCGTCCACGGATTCGGCGGCGAGCAGGGTCTGCGGGGCGACGGCGGCCAGCATGGTGGAGAGCACCTGGGTCTGGGAGCCCGCGCCGCGGCCCCAGGAGCGACGGCCGGCGGTGCCGTAGCCGCCCTCGATCACCAGGATGCGGCCGCGGGCGCCGTCACCGACCGTCTGCACCACCGGCTTGGGGGCCGTCGCGACCGCGGGCCCACCGGGGCCGGAGTGCCCGGACGTACCGGCAGGGCCGGGCCCCGTGGCCTTCACGGCCGGCATGGTGCCGGTCCAGCCGGTCGAGAAGCCCTCGGCCTGCGCAGCCGCTCCGCCCGGCCAAAGCCCGCCCGCCGTCAGGTCCGCCACCGCAGGTCACCGCCCCCAACCGCCGCCCGCGCGCGACGCAACGCCGTGGTGCCCGCCACCACGTCCTCGCCACCTTACGGTGCCCGCGCCCGGCTCAGCCAGGAGGGACTCCCCGGCCGAACGGGCGCTCGACCGGCCCGGACGCGCCGAGCGCCCCTGACGGTGGGTCAGCGCTCCGTCAGGCTCGGTGGCCACCGGTCCAGCGGTGCTCGTCCAGGACGTACGGGTGGATCTCGAACCCGTCGGGGCTGTCCCGGAATCCGGGCAGCGGGCGGGCCCGCTCGATCCGCCGCTCGGCCGCCTCCCGGGTGCTGTAGAGGCCGAGGGTCTTGTGGTCCTCCTCGGAGTCGGACCAGAACAGCGGCTCGCCGTCCTCGAAGGGTTCGTGCTCCGGCGGGACGAAGTGGTGCCGGTGCACCAGCAGGTAGAGCGTGGGGGCGTCCGTCACGTGTCCTCCCCGGGGCGGTGGTGGTAGGTGAAGTACCCGTCGGTCCAGGTGTCGTGGTCGACGTCGGCGGGGATCACCTCGAAGCAGTCCGGCTCGTCCCGGAAGCCGGGCAGCAGCCTGGCCTGCGCGATCCGCGCCTCGGCGGCCGCCTCGGAGGAGTAGATGCCGAGCAGCCGCCACTCGTCCTCGTCCTGGTGGATCCATCCGTCCGGGTCGCGGTGGATCACCGTGCCGTCGGCCTCCACCGCGAGGTGGCGCAGGTGCCAGAGCTCGTACACCTCCCGGCTCATCGGACCCCGCTGAACGGGTCGGCGAAGTGGGCGGTGGCCAACAGGCCCTCGGCGGCGGCCAGTTCGGCCAGCAGGCGGGTACGGGTGGCGGTGGCGGCGGGCTGGTCCTCGTCGTAGAGGTAGCCGGCGGTGGGGTCGGCGAGCTGGACGGGGTGGAGCACCACATCGCCGGCGACCACCAGCTGCCGCTCCCCCACCGCGAGGCTCTGGTGGCCGGGGGTGTGCCCCGGGGTGGGCAGCACGGTCAGCTCGGGGGTCAGCCGCAGGCCGCCGTCGGCGGCGTCCAGGCAGCCGGCCGCGAGCAGCGGGTCGACCACGGCGGCCAGCATCGGGGAGCCGGTGGCGCGCAGCCAGTCCAACTCCCGCCGCTGGACCAGGTAGCGCGCGTTCGGGAAGGCCGGGGTGGCGCCGTCGGCGGCCAGGCTGCCGCTGGCGTGGTCGCTGTGCAGGTGGGTGAGGACCACCGTGTCCACCTCCTCGGGCCGGGTGCCGGCGGCGGCGAGTTCGGCGGTCAGCCGCCCGGGGACGGGTGCCCAGCTCGCGGCCGGGGAGTCCTCGCCGCCCAGGCCGGTGTCGACCAGGACGGTGCGGCCGCCGGGGGTGCGCAGCAGGTAGCTGTGGAAGTGCAGGGTCCAGGGCTCGGCGCGGTCCGCCCGCCGCCAGACCGGGTGGTCGGGGCCGCCGAAGAGTTCGTCCAGCGGGCGGGCGATCTGATGGCCCATCGGGCCGACCGCGTCGCAGAGCGGGACGACCTCGACCCCGGCGCGGACCACCGCCGGGTGCGGCATCAGGGGCGCCACTCGTCGGCGAGCAGGCCGAGGACCAGCTCGTCGTGGAAGCCGCCGTCCACCCAGGCGTTGCGGCGCAGCAGGCCCTCGCGGACGAAGCCGTTGCGCTCGGCGGCGGCGATCATCCCGTGGTTGTCGGCCAGCGTCTCCACCTGGAGCCGCTGGAAGCCCCGGATCCGGAAGCCGTAGTGGCACATCACCCCGACCGCCTCGGCGCCGTAGCCCTTGCCCCGGTGGGCGGGCAGCACGGCGAGGCCGAGGTGGGCGAGCCGGTTGTGCGGGTCGATCCCCCAGACGATGGCCTCGCCGAGCACCTCACCGCTCGCCAGCTCGACCACGGTGAAGGGCGCGTGACCGTCCGAGGACTCCCCCACCGAGAACACCGAGTTGGCCACCGGAGTCGGCTGCCACGGCCGGGTGTCCGCCTTCGACCGGGTGATCACGTCGTTGTACAGCTCTTCGTGCAGCACCGGCACGTCGGACTCGATCCGGGCCCGCAGGCCGATCCGCTCTCCACGCAACATGCTCGGCGTTCTACCGCCCCGGCGGAGCCGGGGGCAAACGGATTAGCCCTCCCCGGCGAAACAGTAGCCATGGACATAGTAGCCATGTACGGTATCCGTCATGAGTTCAGCAGCGCACGAGAAGGCCACCGCCGGATTCCTGGTCTGGCGCCTGTCGATGAAGTGGCGCACGGCCGTGGACCGGGCGGTCGCGCCGCTGGGGCTGACGCACGCCCAGTACTCGGTGATGGCCTCCCTGTACGGGATGGACCGGGAGGGCCGGCAGCCGAACCAGCGTCAACTCGCCGACCACACCGGGATGGAGGCGCTCTACGTCTCCAAGCTGGCCCGCGCCCTGGAGGGCGCCGGGCTGCTGGGCCGGACCAGGGATCCGGCCGACCCCCGGGCCTTCCGGCTGACCCTCACCGACCAGGGCCGGGAGGTGACCGGGCGGGCGATCACCGTGGTCCAGGAGCTGCTGGAGCAGCTGCTGGAGCCACTCGGGGGCCGGAGCGGCCCGCGCGCCCGGGAGTTCACCCGCGAGCTGGCCCTGCTGCTGGACGTCCCCCTCGAACCGCAGACCGAGCACGCCGAGAAGGAGCAGTCATGACCGAGACCCCCGCCGCCGACCCCCGCACGCTCGCCCTCGCGCACTACGCCGCCCGCGCCGTCCTGGAGGGCGTGCTGGAACGGCACGGCACCACCTTCCAGCAGAACGTCACCCTACGGGTGGCCGTGGTGGCCGGCGGCAGCGTCACCCGGGAGCACCTCACCGCCGAGGTGACCGGCTCGCTGAAGGCCACCCCGTCCGAAGTCGCTTCCGTGATCGACGAGTTGGCCACCGCCGGACTGCTCGCGCCGGACCCGGCGGACGAGGACCTGCTCCACCTCACCCCCGCCGGGCGCACGCTCTACGACACCGCCGCCGCCGAGGGCGCCGCGTACTCCGCCCGGATCTGGGGCGACATCCCGGCCGAAGACCTCGCGGCGGCCGGCCGGGTGCTCACCCTGGTCGCCGCCCGGGCGAACGCCGAGCTGGCCCGGCAGGCGGACTGACGGAGCATCAGCGCCCCCAGGAATCCCAGGGGCCCCACCACTTGGGGGGTGGGGGGTCGGCGGCGGCGGAGGTGGGCTGGTCGGGGTGGAGGCCGAGGCGGCGCAGGGCGTCGGCGCGGATGGTGAAGGACGTGTGGCAGAACCACCGCCCGTCCGGGTTGCGGCCGCACATCAGGTCGATCCGGATGTCCTTCTCGTCGAAGGGCATCCAGTCGATGCCGCGGTCACGCAGTCAATGCGTGATCCAGTGCCCCACCTTGGCGCCGGTGACCGGCGGTTCGACGGGCATGAGTACCCACTCGCTCGCATGCGTGTCCATGGCCCCATGATGCCGCGCCGCGGCTGCCCGCAGGGAACGGTTTTCCGGAGCGCACCGGCCGGAACCGACTCGGCACCGCCCCCGGGCGGGGGGCGGTGCCGGGCGGACGGTGCGTCAGGCGGCGGAGAGCAGGTCGCGGAGCAGGGCCACGGTGTCGGGGTCGAGGTCGCGGCCGGTGCGGCGGCTGAGGGCGTCCAGGCGGTTGACCGCGCGGACCAGCTGGTCGCGGGCGCCGGCCGAGGCGTAGGCGTAGAAGAGGTCGCGGTGCAGGAGTTCGACCTCCGGGGCGACGGCCAGGCCGCGGAAGATGGCGGCCTCGGCGGTGCGGTGGTCGCCGTACTGGAGGCGGCGGGCGGCGAGTTCGTGGGCGGTGTCCACGATCGCGGCCAGCATGTCCTGGCGCTCGGGCTCGGCCCAGCCGTAGCTGTTGCCCGGGGCCTCCGCGAACGGGGCGCCCCGGACCAGGGCGAGGGCGTGGGCCAGGGCGGCGTCGGCGGTGGAGCTGGTGCTGCGCATGCCGCGCCGGTAGAGGCTGCGGAACTCGTCCCAGTCGCAGCTGACGGTCGGGGCGAGGGCGACGCCGTCCCCGGTCTCCAGCGGCAGGAAGGCCCGGCCCTCCGCCGACTCGCCCAGCCAGGAGGCGAGTTCGGCCAGTCGGGCGGGGAGCGGGGTGGACTGCTCGGTGGTCGGGTGCGGGTCCAGGTGGGCCGCGCCCGGGTGCAGCGCGTGGTCCAGGGCGGAGAGGTCCGCGCCCGGGCGCAGCGCCAGCAGGGCGGCCAGCTCGGTCAACCGGGGGCGGCCCTCGGGGTTCACCGGGCCGTTCGCGCCGAGCAGGTCCGGCGGACCGAGCAGGCGGATCCGGGGCGCGGTCCGGACGCTGTGCGCCTCGGGTGAGCGCAGGATGGCCAGCAGGTCGTCGCTGTCGCTGCGCGCGGACCCGGCCGGGGGCACGTAGGAGGCCGGGGGCGGAGTGGGCCGGGCCGGGGCGTGCTCGGCCACCGGCGGGGCGGCCTCATGGGTCGGCGGCGGCTCGTAGGCCGGCACGGGCGGGACGGGCGGGACGGGCGGCACCGGCGGGACGGGCGCGGCCAGGGGGTACTCGCCGGTCAGGGGCTGGTCGGTCACCCGGGGCAGCGGCTCGGTCTCGGCCCGCGCCTCGGCCTCGCCGAACGGGGCTGTGGCGGAAGGGAGTTCGACGGCGGGAGGCGTGGCGACCGCGAACGGGCCCGCAGCGGGCAGCACGGCGGGGAGAGGGTCGGTGAGCGGGTCGACGGCGGCGGGCGGCTCGGGGGCCGCGAACCGGCCGGCGGCCGGGAGCTCGGGGGTGGGAGCGGCGGGCACCGCGGTGACCGGGGCCACCGGAAGGGCGGGGAGCGACGGGAGCGACGAGGGAACCGCCACCGGCGAACCCGCCGCCGAGGTGCCGTTCTTGCGCAGCGTCAGGCCCGCCCCGTTGAGGGAGTGCCGCGGCGTGGCCGCCGGGCTGGTGCCCGCGAACGGGCTGCTGCCGGTGCCGATCAGACGGGCGATCAGGTCCGGGCCGGCGCCCTCCCCGGGCCCGCCGGTGGAGGGCGCGGAGGCCATGGCCGCGAAGGCGGGGCCGTCCAGCAGCGGGGAGGGCGGGGCCGGGGAGTCGAAGGGGTTGGAGCCGAGGAAGGTCTGCTCGGCGGCCGGCCCGCCCACGGCGGCCAGCACCGGCACCGGGAGTTCGGCCGGCTCCAGCTCCTCGCCGTCGAAGGTCCAGTCGGGGGCCGGGAGTTGGCTGGTGTCGGCGGCGCTGCGGAGCAGGTCGCCGACGTGGCCGTACTGCTCGGGGGCCAGCCGCTGGAGCTCCACGGTCAGGTGCAGGCCGGGGATGGTGGCCAGGCCGGTGCTGGGCAGGGTCCAGCGGGCGACCGGGCCGGTGCCGCGCTCGGGCGCGCGGGTGACGACGGCCAGGCAGGTGCGCGGGGTGCCGTCGAGCAGCCGGCCCAGCTCGGCGGGCAGGTTGCCGCTCGGCGGCTGGGCCGAGAGCACGATCTCGGGCACCCAGGACTCGTCCTCCTGGCCGCGGCTGCGGGCGTCGCGGGGGCTGCTCACCTCGGCGGCGACCAGGGTGGCGCGGGCCCGGGCGGTGCGCGGTCCGAGGGCGGCGAGCGCGGTCTCCAGGCTGTCGTGGCGGTGCACCCGCTCGGCGGCGGCGCCGGTCAGCGGGAGGTCCTCGGCCAGGCCGACCAGGTGGAGGTTGACCCGGTCGGCGAGCGGGCTGTGAGCCAGCTCGACGGCCAGGGTGCGCAGCACGTCGCGGGCGTCGTCCGGGTGGCCGGAGAGGTGCATCAGCCGGACGGTCTCCAGGTCGGCCAGTACCACCGCGCCGTCCGGCCCGGTGCCGAGGGTGACCAGGGCCGGGTACGGGGCGGCGTGCTTGCGGGCCTGGGAGACGGAGAGCAGTTCGTGGGAGTCCTCCGGGCACCACCAGACGTTCGGCGCGTGCGCGGCCCGGAACGGGGCGATCGGCGCGGCCGGGGCGGCCAGGTGGAGCTCGACGGTGCGGCCGGAGGTGACCCGGGCCGCGACCAGCGCGGGCAGGCGCTTGCCGCCGCGCACGGTGTTGCGTCCCATGGTGCGCAGGGCACGGTCCAGCAGGGCCAGGCCCTCGTCGTCCTGACGGACCTTCAGCTCGGACTCGAAGGCGAGCGCGGCCGGGGCGGGCAGGGCGATCCGGTGCCGGGGGCGGCGGCTGCGCTGCTGGTCGCCGCGGCGGCGGGCCACCGTGCCGACCAGGACGGCGGCCAGCACCACGCCGACGGCGGAGGCGGCCAGCGCCACCGTGTAGTCGTCGCTGGGCGCGGTGGCCTCGGCGCCCGCCGGGTGCTGGGCGGCCGGGTGCTGGGCGGGCGCGGTCGGGCCCTGGACGGGCGCGCCCGGGGAGGCCGGGACCGTCGGGGCGGGCGTGGCCGGCGCCTGGGTGGCGGGGGCCTGCGGCGCGGGGGTCTGCGCGGCGGGCGGGGCCTCCGGCGCCGGGGCCGTCTCGGGGGCGGGGGCGGGCGCGGGGGCGGGGGCCGCCGGGGCACCGGGGAGGGCGAGCACCATGCCCGGCACCACCACGTCCGGATCGGTCAGCCGGGTGCCGTCGGGAGCGGTGACGCCCTTGTTGGCCTCGAAGAGCCGGGGCCAGCCCTCGGCGTCGCCCAACTCCCGCTCGGCGATGGCCGAGAGGCTGTCCCCGGCCTTGACGGTGACCGTGGCGTGGCCGGTGGTCAGGGCCGCCGGGGTCTGCGCGGTCCGGTTCTGGGCGGCGGGATCCTGAGAAGCGGGGGCCTGGGCCGCCGGGGCCTGGGCCTGCGGCTTGGCGTCGGAGGGCAGCTTGAGCTTCCAGCCGGGGTGGATGGCCCGGTCGGCGTCGAAGCGCCGTCCGTCCTCGTCCATCACCTGACCGTCGTTCAGCTTGGCGATCTCGGTCCAGCGTTCGCCGGAGCCGAGCTGGCTCTCGGCGATCGACCAGAGGCTGTCCGCCGGGCTGGTGTCGCGCACCGTGTAGGTGGGGTGCTGGTCGGCGGCGGGGGTGAGCGCCGGGGCCGCCGGGGCGGCGGGCAGCGCGGCGTACTGGGCGGAGGCGGTGACCTGGGCGGGGGCCGCGGCGGGCCCGAGCTCCGGGACGGCCGCGAAGGCGGAGCCGGCCACCGGCAGCAGGGCGATCACCGAGCCGACCAGGCCGGCGGCCAGCCGCTGGCTCCAGCCGAAGGCGGGGAGACGGCGGGCCACCCGGCCGCGCAGTTGGGCCGGGATCTCCAGCAGCACCGAGAGCGCGAAGCAGAGCCAGCCGATCCAGCCGATCGCGACCAGGACCCAGAGGAAGATCCGGCCGTCGTCGGGGCTGGTCAGCAGGTCGGTCAGGCCGGAGGTGCTCTGACCGCCCATCGCGGCCACCGCGAGGGTGCCGTAGCCGAGCAGCATCGGCACCCCGGCCAGCAGCACGGCCAGCAGCACCAGGGCGCCGAGCGCGGTGAACACCGAGCCGACGGTCCTGCGCCGTCGCCGCGGCCGCAACGGCACCGGCCGCCGTGCGGCCGGCACGCCCGGGCCCGGCTCGACCCGCGAGCCCGTCCCGGCCCGCCGGTCCTGTCCCTTGGTCCCTCGCGCCGCCATCAGCCCGTCCCCGCTTCCCTCACACCCCGCGCCGCTGCGGCCCTGCCGCCGCGGCGCCCGCCTGACCGGGCGTCAGCCCGGACCGGAGCCCCGCCCCTCACGGGTTCTCCGCTTGCCTGACTCCGTGCACCAGCCCGGCCGAACCGACGCCGCGCACGTCCAACTCCTCCACCCGCATCGCGCCGAGCAGGGTGGTCCGGTACGTGGTCCGGATCTCCACCACCACGGTCCGGTCCCCCCGGAAGGTGATGTCCGCGGGCTTCAGCCCGTACGGCTCCAGATAGGCGGTGGCCACGCTGCGGGCCTCGTCCAGGTCCTTCTTCAGCACGTAGCCGCGGCCGCTCAACAGGGCGGCCTGGTCCAGCTGTTGGCCCGCCGCCCGGGCGGCCTCCTGGGCGCGCGCGTCGGCGTTCTCGATCGCCCGCAGCCGGCCACCGCCCTCCAACACGATACCGACCATGATCACCAGGCCGGCCACGCAGATCGCCACGAAGAGGGCGATCGAGCCTTCGTCCGCCCGTCGACGGAACCGATTCGGACTCAAATCCCCTCCCCTCTCAGCCGGTTGCCCGGTAGCGGTCCAGCACCGAGGTGAAGGTGCCGGTCATCTTCTTGGAGCCGGCGGGCAGCCCCGCCAGCAGGTCCGCCAGCCGGACCGTGCAGCTGACCTGCACCGTCACGGTGGTGAGCGGACCCTCCGGCGTGGGCAGCGTGCCGTACGCGACCGCGGAGCGTTCCGCGCCCTCGCACAGCACCCCCTGCCCCGCCAGCGCCGCGGCCACCGCGTCGTGTGCGGCCTGCTCCGCCCCCTCCGGGCTGCGCGCCAGGGAGGCCGCGCGGGCGCCGGAACGGGCTGCTGCGTCCACTACCCCGCCGGTGGTCTGAATACGCCCGGCCGCGACGGCGATCAGCACGAAGAAGACCAACGCGGGGGCGAGGATCGCCAGTTCGATCGCGAAGCTGCCGCGGTCCGCGCCGGGGCGGCGCCGGCGGAGCACGAGCGGCCCGCGCAGGGCGGGCGGGCGCCTCACGGCCGCCCGCCCTGCGGGACGAACTTCTCCCGGGGAGCGCTGATCCGACGGGTGATCAGCAGCCGGTCGAACCCCGGCACCACGGCCAGCGGCCGGACCGTGACGGAGATCCGGTAGGTGGTCGCGTCACTGGTGTCGGTCTTCACGTCGACCCGCTCGGCGAGATCACCGACCCGGGTCAGGAAGTCCCCGGCCCGCCGGGCGCCCGAATCGGAGGCGGCGCCCTGGGCCCGGCCGGCCTCGGCGCCCTCGCGGGCAGCCGTGAGCGCGGCCTGGCCCGCGTACCAGTAGAGGGCGGCCTGCACCACGAGGAAGACCAGGAACAGCGCGATCGGGAAGACCAGGGCGAGCTCGATGCTCAGCGCGCCCCGGTCGCCCCGACGGGCTCCGGTCCGGGCGGACGGCGAACGGCGGATCACGGAATGGGGGTGACGTTCGCGTCGGTCGGGATGTGCCCCTTCACGGTGCTGCCCAGGCTGCGCACCGCCACCACGATGGCGCCGGCGATGGCGACCAGCACGACCACGGCGAGCGCCAGCTCGATGCTGATGGCGCCGCGATCGCCCGTGGCCCGGGCCGCCCGGAGGCGGCCCATCCGGTAGTGGAAGGCGAACATGAGGAGTTGCACGGGAAGGAAGAGTGCGGTGAGGAACGAGCGCAGTACGGCCATGATCTGCTCTCCAGGGTCTACGGTTGGCGGCTAGATGAAGTTGAGCATCTGGTACAGCGCGGGAAACGCGATCAGCACCGTCATGAGCAGGGTGAGCGCCGCTCCCGGCGCCACCATCCGCTCGCTGTCGGTGTTGGCCCGGGCCAGGTCCTCCGCGAGCAGTTCGTCGCGCAGGCTCTTCGCCCGGGCCCGGAGGGTGTCGTACACGGCCGCCCCGTCGGTGCCGGACAGCCGCATGATGTCGGCGACGTCCTGAAGGGGCGTCAGACCGAGTTCGGTGGCGAGGGCGTCGAGGCCCTCCCAGGGTGGGAGCCGGTCGGTGGTGGCGCGGTCCAGGGCGTCCCTGATCCGGCGCAGCACGGTCGATCGGCCGACCACGGCGGCCCGCCGCAGCGCCTCGGCCGGGCCGAGGTCGGCGGCCCGCTCCAGGGCGACCAGTTCGAGGTAGGCGGCGATCCCGTTGAGGTACTCGGTACGGGCCTCCTTGGCCTCGCCCTTGACGATGGCGTCCGGCACCAGCCAGCCCAGCAGGGCCAGCCCCGGGCCCACCAGCACGGGAACCAGCAGCGGCAGCTGGACGTCCATCAGGGTGGTGAACAGCACCAGGTAGGCGGGGGTCATCAGTCCGATCAGGCCGAAGAGCAGCTTGTGCGCCATGAAGCGGGCCGGGGTGCGGCCGATCAGCGCGAGCTGCTGGTGCGGGATGCGCGCACCGGCCAGATGGATCGAGCGGGCGCCGATCCGGTCGGCCCAGGCGGCCCGGCCCCCGAGCTCCTGGGTATCCGTCGGAACCCGGTGCAGCCGGTCCAGGGCCTGCGCCAAGTCCGGTGGTGCGGGCCTGAGTTCGGAGGCGATCAGGGCGATGCCACCGAGCACCGCGGCACCGGCCAGGACGGACCAGAGGGAGATCACGGGGCCTCCTTCCGGAACAGCGAGGGGACGGCGGGCACGGGCGCGCCGGTGGTCGGCTGCGTCCCGGCCGGCGAGACGTCCGGCCCGTCCGGGGCGGGCAGCCGGACCGCGCCGGTCCTGCTCCGCCGGTCGGGCTCCAGCAGCCGGGGCAGCTGCGGCTGGGTGGCCAGCTTCTTCATCCAGGCGATCACCAGGACGAACAGCACCAGCACCACCAGCAACACCATCTGCCCCAGGAAAGTGCCGTACGGCTGGACGTAACGGTCGTTCAGCACACCGACCACCAGCACCCCGAGGATGATCACCAGCAGCCAGCGGATGGTGGTGCGGTGCGTGGCCCGGCCCGCCTCGATGGCTCGCCGCTGGCGGACCTCCTCGCGGACCGACCCGGCCAGGTCGCCGAGGGTGCGGGCCAGGCCCGGGCCGCTGTCCCCGGCGCGCAGCACCAGGGCGGCCAGCACCTTGTCGGCGGTCGCGTCGGCGATCCGGTCGCCGAAGGCCCGCAGCGCCTCCTCCGGCCGCCAGCGGGACTGCAGGCGGGCGCTGAGCTCGGCGATCTCGGCCTCCAGGGCGGGCGGAGCGGTCCGGCGGCTGGTCACGATGGCCTGGTTCAGGCCGACGCCGAGCAGCAGCACGTCGCCCAGCCGCTGGGTCCACTCGGCCAGCGCCTCCAGCTTCTCGATCCGGTGCATGTCGGCCTTGGTGGCGCCGTACAGCCAGGGCAGACCGAAGGCCACCAGGGCGACCAGCACCAGCACCACCGGCGGACGGCCGGAGAGCAGCACCAGCACCGTGCCGACGGCGAACGCCAGCACCTGGAACGGGAGTTGACGCCTGGTCCGGTTGGAGAGACGGCTCGCGAGGGGCCGGGCCGCGTCCTGCTCCGACCGGTCGACGCCGCGCAGCCCCACCACCAGCAGCACCAGGCCGCCGACCACCAGCAGTCCGCAGAGCACGAAGAGCAGCATCAGCGACCGCCCCCGATCCGCAGGTTGAGCGGGGCGCCCCAACTGCCGTACGCCGACGACAGCAGGCCCGCGTCGAAGCCGGCCCGGCGCAGGTCGTCCAGGCAGTTCGGCGGGGTGTGCGGCACGGCCCGGGGCTCGCCCAGGTCGGGGCGCGGGCCGAAGACGGTGTTCAGCGCCGGACGGCCGCTCTCGCCGATCCCGGTCACCTCCATCACGTGCGAGACGAAGCGGTGCCGGCGGCCGCCGAGCGCGGTCTCGTCCACCATCGACACGTGCACGATCAGGTCGACCGCGTTGGCGGTCAGCCGGTAGGCCAGGGTGTCGGTCATGTGGGCGCCGTACTCCAGGCAGAGCTCGGCGATCCGGTCCACCACCATCTGCGGGCCACGGGCGTGCAGGGTGCACATCGAGCCGCCCTCGCCGTTGGTCATCACCCGCAGCATCGGCACCACCTCGCCGGAGCGGACCTCGCCGACGATGATCCGCGACAGCGTCATCCGCAGCGCGGCCGGGATCAGCTCACCGATCGTCAGCTCGCCGGCCACCTTGCCGTCCACCCGCTCGCCGTTGCCCTCCCGGGCCTCCATCGGCACCACCTGGCGCAGGTGGCCGAGGGTGTGCAGCCAGAGCTCGAACTCCGACTCCAGGGTGCCGACCCGCTCGTCCGGCGGGATCTCGGCCGCCATCGCGCGCAGCAGGCTGGTCTTGCCGACGCCCTGGGTGCCGGTGATCATCACGTTCTTCCGGGCCCGGATCGCCGAGGCCAGGAAGGCGGCCAGGGTGTGGTCCACCGTGCCCAGTTGGACCAGGTCCGCGAGGGTCGCCGAGGCCACCCGGTGGCGGCGGATCGCCACGTACGGACGGGGCGTCACCTCGGTCATCGCCTGCAGGCGCATGCCGCCCTCCAGCCGCAGCGCCAGCATCGGGCTGGCGGTGGACAGGCTGCGCTCGCCGCCGCCGTGCTGGCGGGCCAGGTCCTGGAGCAGCTCGATCAGCTCGGCGTCGCTGTCCGCCACCGGCGGTACCTGGCGCAGCGGTTGGTGGACCTTGGAGATCCACACGTCGTCGCAGCCGTTGATGAGGATGTTCTCGATCTCCGGGTCGTCCAGGTAGGGCTGGAGCCGCCCGGCCCTGAACAGCAGGTCGTAGACGGCCTCGGCCAGCGCCCGGTCCTGCTCCCTGGTCGGCGGGATGCCGTGGGTCTGGGCGTAGGCGTCGGACCAGCGGGCCACCACCTCGTCGATCAGCGCGCGGCCGCGCTGGCGCCGGGTGGCCCGGTCGGCCTCCACCCCGGACAGGTCGCTCAGCCGGGCCAGCTGCTCGTGCAGCTCGGCCGCGACCTGGCGCTTGAGCTCCCGGGCGACCTGCTGGTCGACCGCCGGGCGGACCCCGACGGGCTCGATGGCGGGCACCGGAGCGGCCTGCGCGGCGGCGGAGCTGACCGGCCCGGAGGTGAACTGACCGACCGGCGCCGCATGCGGTATCACCGGCTGGGCGGTGGTCCAGGGCAGCCCGGCCGGGTCGGCCGAGGGCTTCTGCAGCGGGTCGTGGAGGGGGCTACCGCGCACGGAGCACCTGCCCGTAGGTCGGCGGGTCGGCCTCGGCCGGAGCCCGGAACGGCTCCGGGGCGGCGGGCTGCGGCACCGGCGGCGCGGGCACCACCGGGCCGGGCCGGCCGTCCGCCGGAGCGCCCGGTGACACCGACGTGGGGTGGGCCGGCGGGCGGCCCGGCTCGGCGAACGCGGCCTGGCGGTAGGCGGCCTGCGGAGGCTGCTGCCGGGGGGCGTGCGGGCCGAGCGTGTAGCCCTGCTGCTGGGGCTGCTGGAAGTGGGCCTGCTGGGAGTAGGCGTGCTGAGGGTACGGCTGCTGGGCCTGCGACGGAGGCGGCTGGACGCCGGGCTGCGGGACGCCGGGCTGCTGGTAGGCCAAGGGGTGCGACTCCTGGTCGGGGGACGGCAGCGCCGGCCCCGGGTGCTGCGGTTCGACAGCCCCGGGTACGGCGGCCGGGGCCAGGCGCTGCCGACGGCGCCTGACGAGCAGTTGGATCTGGTCGGCCGCCGAACGGGCGGTGCGCATCAGCTCGGAGCGGACGAACCGGCGATCCCCGGTGTCGCCGCCGTCCGAGAGCAGCCGGGCGGTGCGCGGCGCGTGCGGGAGCACCCCGAGCACCGGCACGCCGAACTCGCGGGCGATCTCCGCGGCCGGGTACGGGCCCTCGGCCACCACCAGCACGCCCAGCGCGTCCGGGCCGCTGCCCGACTGGGTCAGGTCCTCGCGCAGCGCGGCCAGCCGGGGCCGGGCCGAGCTCAGGCCGCGCAGCGTGCTGCGCACCGTCACCACCACCGCGTCGGCCCGCCGGGCCAGCACCGCGCCCGGCCCGTACGCGCCGGACCGGCCGAGGTCCAACAGCACGTCGTAGCCCTGGGGTTCGAGCGCGTGCAGCGCCTCCACCAGCGGCTCCCAGGTGTACGCCAGGCCGGGGGCCTGGGCCGGGTCGGTCAGGCCGGGCAGCAGCAGGCGCTCCCCGGTGCCGTCCGGCGAGATGTCCACCAGCTGCTCCCAGAGGGCCTGGGCGAGCAGGCCGCGGCGGTCCGCGACGGCCAGGTTGCGCAGCCCGTAGACCGCCTCGACCCGGCCCTCCAGCGCGCCGGCCAGCACCGCGCCGCCGTCCGGGTCGCACTCCACCAGCAGCACCCGGCGGCCCGGGTGCAGCGGCCAGGAGAGCAGCAGGGCCAGCGCCGAGGTGGTGGCTCCGGGGGCGCCCGGACCGCCGACGAGCGCGATCACCGCCACGGGACCACCCCCCGGCCGACCCCGGGTGCACGGGCGGGGCGGGCCGTGGCGGCCGTCCCGAGGTGACGGCCCATCAGCCCGCGCTCCCGCTCGGGGAGGGCGTCGGGGCGGCCGGGGCCGCTCCGTCGCGCGGGGCCAGGATGATCTGCAGACGCCCGCCGGCCACCCAGGCGGCCAGCTTGGGACCGTCGGCGAGCGGCAGCGCCACGTCGACCACCTGGCTGCCGTCGGAGTCCACCTTGCCGACCGCGACCACCTTGACCGGGATGGTCTCGGGGGTGCGGACGGTCCCGTTCGGGCCGTTGTCCGGGGTGGAGACCACCACGATCCGGTTGCCGGGGTTGAGCCGGGTGCTCGGCAGCTGGGTGCGCTTGACCGCCACGCCGACCACCGTCTGGCCGGGCTCGACCAGGGACTCGCCGGTGACGTCGGCCCTGAGCAGCAGCCCGCCGCGCCTGAGGTCGCGGGAGGCCCGCAGCCCGATGGTGCGGGAGCGGTCGGCGGCGTCCAGCGGCTTGAGCGCGGGGTCGGAGGCGATCCGTGCCACGACCAGGTCCTCGGGGGCGATGGCCTGTCCGGCGGGCACGTCCCGGGCCAGCGCGAGCACCGCGATCCGCTGCCCGGTGGAGTTGTAGAGCACCGCCCCGCCGAGACCGCCGGCCGCCACCATGGCCACCGCCATGGCGATCACCGCCGGGCGCCGCCGTCTGGCCCGCAGGGTGCGCGGCGGCGCGTGCGGAGCCACCCGGGCCGCCTCGGCGGCGGGGACGGTGATGCCGGGGCTCGGCGTGGGGAAGGTTCGTTGCTCCACCGGGCTTCGGCCTTTCGTACGGGGGGTCGGGGGACGGTCCTGGGGACCGGTGCGCGGGGCGAGGTGAGGCCGCGTCAGTTGAGCAGCTGGACCTCGGCCACGTCGACCGGCGTCGGGGCGAGGGCGGGCACCCGGAAGAGGAAGTCCGGCCTGACCCGCTGCTTGGTGTCCTCGCGGATGGCCGTGATCTTCCAGACCGCGGTGGCCGCGACGTAGTACTTGCCGTCGGGCTGCCCGGCCGAGCTGTTGCCGTAGACGTACTGGCAGTCCGGTGAGGTGACCGCGCCCGAGCCGGCCGTGTACGGGGTGCCGGGGCCCTTGCAGCTGACCGGCTGCTCGCCGAGGCCGGTGGTCCACTCGACGTGGTCCAGCTCCGCGTGGGCGGTCACGGTCAGCACGTTCCCCTTGGCCTCCGCGCTGACCGGGCCGGAGCTGCGTTCGCTCCGCTCGTACCAGAGCCAGACCGGCACCCCGACCGCGGCCTTGCCGGCCGGCGCGGTGCGCATGTCCGGCGGGAGCAGCCGGAGCTTGGCGACGGCCTTCGACGCGAGGTCGGCCGGGTTGTCGTAGACCGGCATCGGGATCGGCGGCTGCGGGAAGAACTGCTGCGGCCAGACCGAGAGGTTGCCGTCCTTGTCGCGGCAGACCACGTCGTAGATGGCGCCGTCGGCCGGGGTCCTGCCGCCCCAGACCGCCGCGGTGACCGGGGGCTGCGGGTTGGCGGGCTGGTAGTAGCAGCCGTTGTCCTTGCTGAACCAGCCCAGCTTCGGGTCCCAGCAGGGCCGGTCGACGCCGTTCCAGGTGCAGAGCGGGACGCCGTTGTCGCTGCCGCCGCCGCCCGGGGTGCCGGGGCCGGGGGTCGTACTGCCGCCGCCACCGGGCTCGGTGACGACGATGCAGATGTCGCGCACCTCGCAGGGGTCGACCGTGCCGCCCGGCTCGTCGGCGACCGCCGGGCTGGACAGGGCGGTGACCAGGCCGGTCACCAGCAGGGCTCGGAGAGCGTTCCGTCGGACGCCGTTCAGCATGTTCGGCCCACCTCGCGGATGAATTCGACGATCTGCCAACGGGATTCGGTCTTGCGCAGGGTGACCTTCGCGGTGTAGCGGGTGAGGCGGTTCTTCGGTTCCGCCGTCGCCCTGGTCCTCGCGTCGGCCTGGTGCCAGTCCGTGACGTCGATGCAGTCCTCGACGGTGGCGGTCGGGGGCTTGGCCTCCAGGTCCACCGCCGTCACCAGCGGCGCGTTGCGCGGCGCCCCGACCATCACCTTCTTCGCCTCGGAGAGCTCGGTGAGGGTGACCATCGTGTCGCTGAGCGCCTGTCCGCTCGAGGAGAGCCTCAGCGGCAGAACGTCCGCCTCCGGTTGTCCGAAAGCAGCCGTCCTGGTGTCCCACCACGTCCGGTAGGCCGCCAACACCACGGTGGCGTTGGCCCCTTCGAGACCGGTCATCGGCTTGGCGGAGGCCCCCACGGTGGCGGTTGCCGTGACAGCAGGAGCAGTTGGGGCGGCGGAGACGTCGGAGAGCCGGTCGGCGGACCCGCTCTGGCCACAGGCGGTGAGGAGCAGCAGGAGTGCCCCGCCGGCCCCAACCCTCCCTGGGCGCACCACAATTCCGTGCTGCCGCATCGCCCCACCTCGTCGCGGCCCGCCCCGCGAGGGACCGCCGCCGCAGAAGAAATCCGCCACCCCTGGTGCTGCTTCGGGGGATTGATTCTTCGCCAACCCGCCCCTGCCCGGCAACACCTCGGGCGTCCTGACCTTACGCGGAAGGCGGATCCATTGGGGCACTTTCCCGCCACAGAACCGCCAACAGTTCCTCCGAAAGCGACAATCCGGCCAATGCGCCCCGGACGGCGGCCCGGTTGCGGAGCAGCAGCCTCCCCTGCTCCCCCGGCGCCAACAGCCGCGCCCCGGCCGCCCCGTAGGCACTCTCCGCCCAGGCCAGCTGGGCTTCCACGGCCGGCTGGAGGTCCGCCGGAGCCACCGCCGCGGGCGCCCCGGGCAGGCCGTGCTCCAGCACCCGGTCCAGCGCCCAGGTGAACGAGCCCTCCCCGCCCGGAAGTACGGTGTCCCGTCCCCGCCGGGGCGGCTGGTAGCGCGCCACCCGTCCCCACAGCGGCACCCGGGAGTGCGAGAACAGTTCGCCCGCCCCCTCCTCACCCCGTTCGAGCGCCCCCCAGGCGTCCTTGTCGGCCACGGCGTCCACCAGCAGCAGGGTCTCCTCCTGGTCCCCGTGCACCATGGTGCTCACCACCCAGTCCCAGGCCAGCCCCCGCCGGTAGGCGTTGTCCGGCGTCGACCCGCCCGTCACCAGTGCCAGCCGCCGCCCGCGCGGGTCCGCCACCAGCTGACCCAGCAGCGCGACCACCAGCCACCGGGCCGGACGCTGGGCCGCCGCCCGCAGCGCCGTCAGCATCGCGTTCGCGTCCGCCTCCGGCGCCACCAGGGTCACCCGGCTCCCCCGGGCCCCCGCGTCGAAGCACCGTCCGGGCAGCTCCGCCGCCAGCCGCCGGGCCCCGTCGGCCGCCCGCGCGGACCCGGCGTGGGCCCGCTCCGGCCCGCCGTCCGCGCCGATCACCACCAACTCGATCCCGCCGCTCACCGGCATCCCTCCCTGCCCACCACCACCGCCGCCGTGCGCCGGCCCCGCCGCACAAGCTATCCGGCCGCCCTCGTCGCGCGTGCCGTTTCGACCGGAATGACGCGGGTCCACGCAGGTCAGGGACCATCGCGGGACCATGGGCCCTACTGACGGGCCGTCCGAAGCGGCACCATCGGGTACATGGACCGAGACGAGCGAGTGGAGACCCTGGGCGAGGCCGAGTGCCTGCGCCTGCTCGGCACCGTGCCCATCGGGCGCGTGGTGTACACCGAGCACGCCCTCCCCGCGGTCCTCCCGGTCGCCTTCGAGGTGGCCCCCGACGGCACCCTGGTCCTCGGCCTGCGGGCCGGCACCACCGTCAGCCGCGCCCTCGACGGCACTGTCGCCGCCTTCCAGGCCGACCACCTGGACCCCTCCACCCGGACCGGCTGGTCCGTCCTGGTGCACGGCCGCGCGGAGGTCGTCCGCGACGAGGCCGCCGTCCGGCAGCTGCTGCGGACCGGGCCGATGCCCTGGGTGAGCAGCGGCCAGCAGCCGATGTTCGTCCGGATCGCCCCGGAGCTGGTCAGCGGACGCCGCGTCCTCCCTGCGGGGCAGGCGCTCCAACGGGGCTGAGCCGGCGCACGGGGCTGCGCCCCGTAGGGGCGCGAGGAACTGCGCGCTGGGGAACGGCAGCGCGTGCAACTGGCTCGACTGCCCCGATCTAGCACTGGGCCGCCTTCCGTACTCGCGCAGTTCCTCGCGCCCCTGGCATCACCACCTTCGTCCCTCGCGATCCACCGCTGACAAGTGACCCGTGGGTAGGCATACTCTGCCGGTGTTCCGTCCCCCTTTCCGTCAGGAGCAGCCGTGACGACGTACGCCTCCCTCGCCGAGTTGACCGCAGCGGTCGGCACCGAGCTGGGCACCAGCGAGTGGCACACCATCGACCAGGGCCGGGTCGACCTGTTCGCGGAGGCGACGGGGGATCACCAGTGGATCCACGTGGACCCGCTGCGGGCGAAGGAGAGCCCCTTCGGGGGGACCATCGCGCACGGGTACCTGACGCTGTCGCTGATCCCGGTGCTGGCGAAGGAGTGCTACGCCGTCGAGGGCATCAGGATGGCGCTCAACTACGGCTCGGAGAAGGTCCGCTTCCCCGCCCCGGTGCCGGTCGGCACCGCCGTCCGGGCCACCGCCGAGCTGCTCTCCGCGACCGAGGTGCCGGGCGGGGTGCAGGCCCTGGTGCGGTACACGATCACCAGCGAGGGCAGCCCGAAGCCGCACTGCGTGGCCGAGACGATCACCCGCTTCTACGCCGCCTGACCCACCGTCAGGCCACCGCTTACGCCGAACGGTGCGTACGGCTCCGTCTCGCCGGGTGGGTGCGGGGCCCGGCCGGTAATGTCCGACAAGACGGACAGAACCGCTTATGGAGGTGCCGTGCCCAGCCCCGTCGCCTGGACGTCCCGGGTCGCCGCCCTCACCGCCGCGCTCGGCACCGGCACCGCGCCGCTGCTGGAACTGCCCGGTGACGCCTGGCGCCGGATCCGCACCGAGCCCTTCGGGGCCGAGCCCACCGGCGCCCGGCTGGCCCGGATCAGGAACTCCCCCAACTTCCGGGGCGGCGCCTTCCGCAATCCGGTGCCCACCAGCCGGCTGGCCAGGACCCGCAACCGGCTGGAGCTGAACCGGGGTCAGTTCGCGGCCAGCCGGCACCGCCGGGCACCGGCCGCGGCGGTGCCGCTGCACCGGCTGCTCCCGATCGAGCTGGCCGAGCCGCCCGGCTCCGGGCTCCGCGCCACCTGGCTGGGCCACGCCACCGTGCTGGTGGAGATCGACGGCCGCCGGGTGCTGTTCGACCCGGTGTGGAGCGAGCGCTGCTCGCCGTTCGGCTGGACCGGGCCCAAGCGGCTGCACCCGATGCCGATCCCGCTGGCCGAACTCGGGCCGGTGGACGTGGTGGTGATCTCGCACGACCACTACGACCACCTCGACCTGGCGACCGTCCGGGCGCTGGACGCCACCGGGACCACCTTCGCGGTGCCGCTGGGGATCGGCGCGCACCTGGAGCACTGGGGCGTCCCGGCGTCCCGGATCGCCGAGCTGGACTGGTGGGAGTCGGCCGAGGTGGCGGGGCTGACCCTGACGGCCACGCCGGCCCGCCACTACTGCAACCGCGGGCCGCGGAACAACCCGCTGGTGCTGTGGGCCTCCTGGGTGGTGGCGGGGCCGGAGCACCGGGTGTTCCACAGCGGGGACACCGGGTACTTCCCCGGCTTCGCCGAGATCGGCGGCCGGCTGGGGCCGTTCGACCTGACGATGGTGCAGATCGGCGCCTACAGCGACCTGTGGCCCGAGGTGCACATGACCCCCGAGGAGGGGGTGCGGGCCCACCTGGACCTGGGCGGCGAGCTGCTGCTGCCGATCCACTGGTGCACCTTCAACCTGGCCCCGCACCCCTGGGAGGAGCCGGCCGAACGGACCGTCAGCGCCGCCCAGGCGCTGGGCGCCCGCCTGGTGGTGCCGCGCCCCGGCAAGCCCTTCGAGCCCGCCGAACCACCGCCGGTCCGGCTCTGGTGGCGCGCGGTGGCGGCCATGCCGCGCGGCGCCGAACTGTTCGTCCCGCAAGGGCTGCAGCCCGCACCGGCCCGGCCCGCCCGCCGGGCGGAGGACGACGGGGTCACGGTCTGAGGGCAGCGGCCGTGGTGGCTCAGGCCGCCGCCCGGGCCCTGATGATCCGCCAGGCCCAGTGCTGCGCCAGCAGGGTGAGCACCCCGGCGAGCACGATGCCCAGCAGGTTGAGCAGCAGCTGGACCCCGGACCCCGCCGCCTGCGCGTAGTCCCGGTAGCCGAAGGCCACCGCCGCGTTGGCCGCGGCGGGGACGGTGGTGACCGAGATCGCCACGCCGACCAGCATCCCCGCCTTGGCCGAGGTCAACGAGAGCACCCCGGCCGCGCCGGCCAGCAGCGCGACCACGAAGGACATCGCGTCCGGCTTCCAGATGAAGGAGGTGTTCGGCCGCTCCGCGTCGAAGGCGGCCTGACTGAACAGCCCCAGCTGGTCCATCACCCAGGAGAACCCGGCGGTGAGCACCATGGCCACCGCGAAACCCACCAGCAGGGCGGCCAGCGAACGGCCCGCCTCCCTGGCCCGCCGCCGCACCAGGGCCACGCAGAGCCCGGCCAGCGGGCCGAAGTCCGGGCCGACCGCCATCGCGCCGACCACCAGGATCGCGCTGTCCAGCACCGCACCGCAGGCGGCCAGCATGGTGGCCAGGGCCATGAAGGCGAGGTAGACCACGCTCAGCGTGGACTCCTCGTGGGTGATCTCGGAGACCGCCTCCCAGACCAGCGCGTCCGCACCGTCGCCCGGGGCCAGCTCCTCGGCCCGTTCAGCGGACTTGGAGATGGTGAGCTCCAGCGGCGACACGTCGATCGCCCCGCGCTCGGCCAGCCCCAGCTCCCGCAGCCCGGCCAGCACCTCGTCGGCCGCCTCCCGCGCGACGTCGCAGAGCACCACGTCCCCGGCGGGGCGCAGCGCGGCGTCCGGCAGCAGCACCACGTGGGTGACGCCGGCCCAGGTGTCGAGGTGTTCGAGGACGGCGTCCCGCAGGTCGTGCGGGACGATCAGACGCAGATGCAGCATGGTCCGCAACCCTAGGGCGTGGCGCACCGGGGCGCCGCACCCGCCGCGCGCCGGACCGGACGAGCCGTCAGGTCCGGCGCCGTACTCCGGGCGGTCGACAGGTCGTCAGACCGTCCGCAGGGCCTGCTCGACCAGGGCGAGGGTGGCCCGGGGGTCGGCCACCTCGACCACCAGTCGGGCGTAGGCCTCCTCCACCAGCTCGATCACCACGGCCTTCTCCGGGTTCTTCACGTCCCAGAACACCTTCTCGCCGTCCCGGCGGAAGGTGCCCGCCACGATCACCCCGGGGAAGTGGGTGCCCGGGGCCTTGATCCCCTTGGGCTCGCGCAGGATGCCCGGGTCCACCGTCGCGCCCCGGACGTGCCGGAGCGGGATCTCGATCCGGCTCTTCAGCGCCCAGAACCGGTCCCACCCCTCGACCTCGACGGTCAGGACGCCGTCGGCCACCGATACCACTGCCATCTCCTCGACTCCTTCAGCTGGTTGACGTGATCCGACGGGCGAGCGCGGCGAGCTGCGCGGGCCCGCTCCCGGAGCGGCGCAGCCGCACGCCGAGCACGGTGGCGGCGAGCGCGGGGGCCAGGTCGGGCCCGGCCTCCGGGTGGGCGGCCAGGGCGGCCTCCAGGGCGGTCAGCCCCTCCTCGACCAGGGCCGCCACCTCGGGGTCGTGCGGGGCGCGCTCGGCGGCCGCGAGCAGCAGCAGCCCGGCGGCGGGACCGTCGTCGAAGGCGGCCGCGGCCCGGGCGAGGGCCACGCCGAGGCCGGGGGCGGCGGTGAGCGCCGCCGCGCCGGGGAGCACCTCCTCGTCCAGGTGCCGGCGCAGGGCGGCCAGGTAGAGGCCGCGCTTGCTGCCGAAGACCTTGTAGAGGCTGTTGCGGTGCACCCCGAGGCCCGTCACCAGGTCGTCCACCGAAGTCCCCTCGAAACCCCGGTCGGCGAACACCCGGGCGGCGGCCCGGACGGTCTCGTCCTCGTCGAACGCGCGTGGTCGTCCCATGCGGGAAACCCTAGGAGTAAAGGAACGGTCAGTCAAGAACGAACATTCCTGAAACCTGTTCCACCTCTGATGTCGTACGCTGTGCGCGTGACGGAAGCCTCCAGAGCCACCAGCGCAGCGGACACCGCCGAGCGGTTCGTCGAACTGCTCCGGATCGACCGGCTGGACGAGAACCTGTTCCGAGGTCGTTGCCACGCCGGGGCGCCGATGCGCGCCTTCGGCGGGCAGGTGGCCGCCCAGGCGCTGACCGCCGCCGGGCGGACCATCGGCGGCGGGCGGCACGTGCACTCGCTGCACTCCTACTTCCTGCGCCCCGGCGATCCCCGCCATCCCATCGACTACGAGGTGGACCCGGTCCGGGACGGCTTCTCCTACGCCACCCGCCGGGTGACCGCGGTCCAGCACGGCGAGGCGATCTTCACCCTCTCCGCCTCCTTCAAGACCCCCGAGGACGAGCCCGACCGGCACTCCGCCGCGCCCGCGGTGCCCGCCCCGGAGGACCTGCCCGACCCCTTCCCGGCCTGGGCCGCCGCGGCCCCCGAGGACTACGAGCGGGCCGCCGTCTTCCGCACCCTGGAGCTGCGCTTCGTCCCGGCCGACTCCCCCGGGCTGCCCGGCCAACTCCCCGGCACCCCGCAGCAGTTCGTCTGGCTGCGGACCGGCGGCCGGCTGCCCGACGGGGATCCGCTGCTCCAGGTCTGCGCGCTCACCTACCTCTCCGACCTGACGCTGGCCTCCACCGCCGCGATCGACCTCCAGGCGCACCGCTTCCAGCGCGCGGAGCCGTCCCGGATCGTGCTCGCCTCGCTGGACCACGCGATGTGGTTCCACCGCCCGTTCCGGGCCGACGAGTGGCTGCTGTTCGCCCAGCGCAGCCCCTCCGCCTCGGACGGCCGGGGCCTGGCGCACGGCGAGTTCTACGACCGCGCCGGGCGGCTGGTCGCCTCCGCCGTCCAGGAGACCCTGATCCGGCGGCGGGCGGTCTGACGCCCCGTCCGCCCCGCCTCCGGCGGGGCCCGACCTGACGCAGCCCGGCACTTGGCCGTTCAGGTGACGTTCGCTCGGCGGACCCCGGCCCGTATCATGGTGCGGGTGACCAAGGTTGACCTGTCACCAAGGCCGGTGGAGGCGATGTCGCCCCGTCAGCTCGAACGCCGCAAGAGCCTGATCGAGGCCGCCCTGACGCTGGTGAACGAGACCGGCGTGGAACGGCTCCAGATGAAACAGGTCTGCGAACGCTCCGGAGTCGCGCTCGGGACGGCCTACCGGTACTTCTCCTCCAAGGACCACCTGCTGGCCGCCGCCATCGCGGACTGGCACCGGCTGCTGCTGGACGACCTGGTCGCCGAGCAGCGCGGCTCACGGCGGGGGGTGGCCGAGACCGACCGGGTGGTGCGCTTCGTCCGCAACGGCATGCGGGCCTACCAGCGCCAGCCCCAACTGGCCCGGCTCCGGGTGGCGGTGGCCGCGTCCACCGACCCGTTCGCCTCCGAGACCCTGCAGTCGCTGGCCCGGGCCGACGGCGCCGCGCTGGACGCCGTCAGCCCCAGCCTGCCGCCCGCCGCCGGGGAGCTGGTCCGCCACATCGTCGGCCACTCCTGGCAGGGCGAGCTGACCTCCTGGGTGACCGGGCGGACCACGCTCGACGACGCCCGGCGCCGCCTGGAGGGCGTGGTCCGCCTGGTGCTGGCCCCCTACGAGGCGGCCTGACCCGCCGTCGGCCGAGTGACCGTCACCGGGTGGGCCACCACCGCGTCGAAGAGGTAGCCCTCGCGGTTGTGCACCGCGGTGACCGGCTGGGTGTTCCCCCGCCGGTCGGTGGCGCGGGCGCGCAGCTGGTACGCGCCCGGCTGCCCGGGCCGCCAGTCGTACGACCAGCGCACCCAGCCGTCCTTGCGCGGGTGGTCCAGCAGGCGCGCCCGCCGCCAGACGGCGCCGCCGTCGGTGGAGACCTCCACCTCCCGCACCGGCGCGGAGCCCGACCAGGAGCGGCCGGTCAGCCGGTGGGTGCGGCCCGCCTCCAGGACGGCGGCCCAGGGCAGCTCGAAGGCGCTCTTCACCACCTGCGCGGTGATCGGGGCGCTGCCGCCCTCCGGGTAGGCCTCGCCGAACAGGCGGTAGAAGTCGGTGTTCCACGGCGAGTACAGCGGCTCGTCCGCCACCTCGACGGTGCCCAGCCACTTGATCGAGGCGATCCCGATCCAGCCCGGCACCACCAGCCGCACCGGCGCCCCGTGGTCGGGGGCGAGCGGCTCGCCGTTCATCTCGTACGCCACCAGCACGTCGTCCAGCGCCTTGGCCAGCGGCAGCGGCCGGCGGACCCGTCCGAGCGAGACGCCACCGGCGACGTACTCCGGGTCCAGCCCCGAGGGCAGCACGTCCACCGCTTCCCGGCGCAGCCCGGCCCGGTGCAGCAGCTCGGCCAGCCGGACGCCGCGCCAGCTCGCCGAGCCGACGCCGCCCAGGGTCCACTGGGTGCCGGGCACCGTACGGCCCTGCTGCGAGAGGAAGAAGCTGCGGCCGTTGCCCGCGCACTCCACCAGGGCGGTGATCCGGGTGGACGGCAGCCGCTTCAGCTGCGCGAGGTCGAACTCCACGTCGCCGCGCCGCAGTCCACTGCCCGTCAGCTTCAGCCGCCAGGCGGCCGGGTCGATCAGCGGGGTGCTGGTGTGGTTGCGGACGAAGAACCGCTCGGTCGGCGTGTGGAACCCGGTGCCGGCCACCGAGTCCCAGCGCATCTCGGCGTTGGTGCCGCGCGGCACGAACCACTCGGGCGGCAGCGGCTTCACGATCCCCGGCACCGGCGAGGCGGCGCTCGCCGCATCCGGCACCGGCGAGGCGGCGCTCGCCGCGCCCGCCCCCACCGCGGTCAGCACCGGCCCCGCGACTCCGGCCGCCGCCAGCATCCGCAGCAGCGTCCGCCGGTCCACCCCCTCCGCCCGGGCCTCCCCCGCCAGCCACTGCTCGCGCCGCATCCGGTCGTAGGCGTACTCGTCCATCCGTCCGTCCCCTCCCTCGGTGGCGCCCGCCACCCCGGCAGCGCCGTCCGGCGGACGATCCTAGGTGTGCGGATGACGTGGCGTCAGGGAAACCGAGGAGCCGACCGGCGCGTCCTCACCGGCTCGCGTGTCAAAGCCGCAGATAGTACGAGATGTACGTATTGTCCGACCGCTGGAGCCCCCCTGATGAGCACCCGACCCGACGAACAACCGGGGGCCACCCTCCCGACCGACAAGGTGGTGTTCGGCGTCAGCGCCGTCGCCGTACTGGCGGTGGTCGCCTGGGGCGTGTTCGCGGCGGACTCGCTCGGCCGGGCTTCCAAGACCGGGTTGGACTGGGTACTGCACAACTTCGGCTGGCTGTTCGTGGTCGCCGCCGACGTCTTCCTGGTGCTCACGGTGCTGCTGGCGTTCAGCCGCTTCGGCCGGATCCGGCTGGGGCGGGACGACGAGGAGCCCGAGTTCTCCACCCTGGCCTGGGTCGCCATGATGTTCAGTGCCGGCATGGGCATCGGCCTGATGTTCTACGGCGTGGGCGAGCCGCTCCAGCTGTACGCCGCCCCGCAGCCGGGCTCCGGGATCGAGCCGCAGAGCGCGGCCGCCGCCCAGTCCGCGCTGGAGTTCTCGCTCTTCCACTGGACCCTGCACCCCTGGGCGATCTACGCCGTCGGCGGCCTGGCCCTCGCCTACACCACCTTCCGCAAGAACCGGGGCAACCGGATCTCCGCCGCCTTCGTCCCGCTGATCGGCCGTCAGGGCGCCGACGGCTGGATGGGCAAGGCCATCGACCTGCTCGCGGTCTTCGCCACCGTCTTCGGCTCCGCCACCAGCCTCGGCCTCGGCGCTCTCCAGGTCGCCGACGGGCTCGGCTACATCACCGACGTGAAGTCCACCGAGAGCGTCCAGCTGATCATCATCGGCTCGCTGACCGCCGCCTTCGTGCTCTCCGCCTTCTCCGGCGTGCACAAGGGCGTCAAGTGGCTCTCCACCGCCAACGTGGTGCTGGCCTCGCTGATCATGCTCTTCGTCTTCGTCTTCGGCCCCTCGGTCTACCTGCTGGACGCCATCCCCTCCACCGTCGGCGGCTACCTCTCCGACCTGACCACCATGGCCACCCAGACCGGCGCCTTCACCGACGAGGCCTGGCTGGGCTCCTGGACCATCTTCTACTGGGCCTGGTGGCTCTCCTGGGCGCCCTTCGTCGGCACCTTCATCGCCCGCATCTCCCGGGGCCGGACGATCCGTCAGTTCCTGCTCGGCGTGCTGCTGGTGCCCAGCGGCGCCACCGTCATCTGGTTCTGCGTGATGGGCGGCACCGCGATCCGGCTCGACTCCACCGGCGCGGCCGACCTGGTCGGCACCATCTCCCAGGGCGCCGAGGCCTCGATGTTCGAGACCCTGCGCTCGCTCCCGCTCGGCGGGGTCACCAGCGTGATCGCGGTGCTGCTGGTGATGACCTTCTTCATCACCAGCGCCGACTCCGCCTCCCTGGTCCTCGGCTCACTCTCCAGCCGGGGCTCGCTCCACCCGCGCACCTGGCTGGTGGTGGTCTGGGGCGTCCTGATGGGCGGGGTGGCCGCCGCCCTGCTGCTGGCCGGCGGGCTCAGCGCCCTGCAGAACGCCACCATCCTGGTCGCCCTGCCCTTCGTGGTGGTGATGCTGCTGCTCTGCCTGGCCCTGGTGCGCGAGCTGCGCTCGGACCCGGCGGCCGGGCCCTCCCGCCTGCACGCCGCACACGGCCTGCGGGACGCCGTCCGGGTCGCCGTCGGCGACGCCCTGGCCGACCACGGCGTGGGGCGCCGCCGCAACGGCGCCTCCCCGCCCCCGCCTCCCCCTTCCGAGTGAACTGGGCCGAACGCGGCTGATGGTTCGTCAGCGTCGTTCCCCTCCGGTGGCATGCTGAACAGCCTCGATGACCCGTCGCCCAGCTCCCACCTGGGCTTCACCCCGGTGTCGTCACCGTTTAACACCGCCCTGGAATGCTCACTGTCATGAACGCTCAGCCCGTCCCGGCACCCGCGGCCCCGCCAGGCCCGCGCTTCCCCCTGCCCCGCCGCCACCGCCGCCTGATCGCCTGCGCGGCCGTCGCCGCCTCGATCGCCCTCGGCACCCTCGGCGTCGCGGCCACCGTCGAGACGGCCCGCCAGCAGGAGACCATAGCGACCGCCAGCCGCTGAGGGCTCCGCCCGGTACCGCCCGGAGGGCGGTCAGGGGCGCGAGGAACTGCGCGCTGCGGCAGGCGACGACCCGTGTGCCGGGTACGGAGAACCACTTGCAGGTGAACGTCCGCACCCGGCACTCGGGTCGGCTTCTTCCGATTCGCGCAGTTCCTCGCGCCCCTGACCGCCCTCCGGGCGGGCGCCGCGGCGTCAGCCCGCGTAGGAGCGGGAGTGGCGGCCCGGGGTCTCGGGGAGGGGTTCGAGGGCCGGGGCGTAGCGGGCGGCGGGGGCGCGGAGGAGCCAGGCGCGGCCGGCCGGGGCGATCAGGTGCATCCGGTGCAGGAGGTCGAGGGCGTCGCGGCGGAAGGCCGTGAGGTCGGCGAGGTAGGCGCGGCGCCAGCCGTTGCGCAGGCCGTGCTCGTCGGTGATGTCGCCGAGGGCGCCGTCTATCAGGGCGTCGGGGACCAGGACGGCGGGCGGGGCGGACTCCTCGGGGAGGGGGCGCAGCTCCTCCACCAGGCGGCAGGCGAGCAGCAGGGCGGCCTGGGCGAGGGTGCCGTTTCCGGGCAGGGCCAGGTCGGTGAGTTCGTCGGCCGGGTCGAGCAGGGCGATGCCCTCGGCCCGGTGCTCGGCGGTCAGGCCGAGGAAGTCGGCGAACAGGGCCGTCTCCGAGGCCCGGTGGGCGAGCAGCCAGCGGCGCTGGTCCGGCGTCAGTTCGTCGAGCAGCACCACCGGGGTCTCGGCCAGGCGCCGCCGTACCGCGACCGGGTCCGGTACGGGGGAGTCCGGCGGGCCCGGGCTGAGCAGTGCTCCGGCCAGCTCCCGGTCCGCGAGGCCTCCCGTCAGCACCCGCCAGTCGGCCAGCTGCTGACGGACCGCCGGTTCGGTGAGGTCGGGCGCGGCGCCGTCGGCCACCGCCGCCAGGGCGCGGACCAGGGCCGCGTACGCCTGCGGCGTCCAGGGGCCGTGCTCGGTCGGTTCGAGGGCGCGGCCCGGCAGCGGAGCCTTGTGCAGGCGGGCGTAGCCGGCGCCGACGGTGAGGGGGTAGCCGAGCAGGGTGGCGAAGCGTTCCACCAGCCAGTCGGCGTGACGGTGGATCAGCGGCAGGCCCTCGCCGTGCGGGCCGCCCGCGGTGACCAGCGGGTGGGCGGCCAGCAGCCGGGCGGCGGTGCGGCGTTCGACCGCGACCTGCTCGGGGCTGCCGGGCACCGGCTTGCGGTGGCGGCCGCGGCGGCCGGTGACGGCCAGGGCGTCCCGGCCGGGGGCGACCCGGCTGCGGCGGCCGCCCTCGCGGCCGCGCAGGGTGGTGGGTTGATGGACCGTCGGGCCGTGCCACCAGCTGCAGCCCTCGTCGTCGGCCTCGTCCTCGGGCAGCACGCCGCCCAGGTGACGGGCCCCGTAGAGGCCGAAGGCGGCGGTGAAGAGCGCATCGGCCTCGGACGGCCCGGCGCCGGCCAGCAGCTCCGCGAGCCGCCCGGCAGCGGAGTGGCCGGCGCCCGGGAGACCGGTGGGCGGGCCCGCGGCGGGGTGGCCGACGGCAGCGCCGGACGGCACGACGGCGGTGAGCTGCCCCGCCCCCGCCCCGCGCCCGCTCGTCGCCCCGCCCTCGTACCGCTCCATGTCGCCCACCAGACTAGACGGTGCACGTCCCCCGCGTGGCTGCCACCCGCACCCCGTTACTTACGCATGGGTAACTACCTCTTCCGCAGGCCACCCGCCGTCACCTATCGTCCTGGGCATGCCGAACCTGCCCAACGTCGTGCTGTGGTCGATACCCGCCTTCGTGCTGCTCACCGTCCTGGAAGTGGTCTCCTACCGCTTCCATCCCGACGAGGAGGAGCAGGGCTACACCGTCAAGGACACCGCGACCAGCCTGAGCATGGGGCTGGGGAGCCTGGTCTTCGACGCGCTCTGGAAGATCCCGATCGTGGCGATCTACGCCGCGCTCTACGAGCTGACGCCCCTTCGGGTGCCGGTGCTCTGGTGGACCGTGCCGCTGATGCTGCTGGCCCAGGACTTCTTCTACTACTGGTCCCACCGCGGCCACCACGTGATCCGGATCCTCTGGGCCTGCCACGTGGTGCACCACTCCAGCAAGCACTACAACCTCTCCACCGCGCTGCGCCAGCCCTGGACCTCGGCCACAACCTGGGTGTTCTACGTCCCGATGATCCTGGCCGGGGTGCACCCCGCCGCGCTGGCCTTCTGCTCCTCGGCCAACCTGGTCTACCAGTTCTGGATCCACACCGAGCGGATCGGCAAGCTGCCCCGCCCCGTCGAGTACGTCTTCAACACGCCGTCCCACCACCGGGTGCACCACGCCTCCCAGGGCGGCTACCTGGACCGCAACTTCGGCGGCATCCTGATCCTGTTCGACCGCTGGTTCGGCTCCTTCGCCCCCGAGACCACCAAGCCGGTCTACGGGCTGACCAAGAACCTGAGCACCCACAACCCGCTGCGGGTGGCCACCCACGAGTACGCCTCGATCGCCCGTGACGTGGCCGCCGCGACCAACTGGCGCGACCGGGTGCGCCACCTCACCAAGGGCCCGGGCTGGCAGCCCGGCCCGACCGACCGCCCGGAGGGCACCGCCGCATGACCGTCTCCACCCGCCTGCGCACCGCCCGCGGCCTGCTCACCGCCTTCGCCGCCACCTCGGTCACCCACCTCGGCGCCATCGCCGCCGGGGCGAGCGTGCTGCAGAACGCCACCAAGCCCGCGCTGGTGCCACTGCTGGCCGGCTACGTGGCGGCCCGCGCCGAGCGGGCACCCAAGCTGCTGCTGCCCGCACTGGCCTTCTCCACCGGCGGGGACGTGCTGCTCCAGTTCGACCAGCAGGCCGCCTTCCTGGCCGGCATGGGCTCCTTCGCGGCGGCGCACGTCTGCTACGTCACGATGTTCGTGAAGATGGGCGCCCTGGAGGACCGGCGGCGCACCGTGGTCCTGGCGCTGGCGTACGCCGCCGCCTGGGCGGTGATGATCAGTCAGCTCTGGCCCGGCCTCGGCGACCTCAAGATCCCGGTCGCGGTCTACAGCCTGCTGCTGGCCTCCACCGCCGTCACCTCGGCGGGCCTGGGCTGGCGGGCCGGGCTCGGCGGCGGGCTGTTCCTGCTCTCGGACACCCTGATCGCCACCGAACTGGCCGACTGGAAGGCCCTCCCCGGCCACGGCGTCTGGATCATGGCCACCTACGTGCTGGCCCAGTTCCTGCTCGCCGACGGCACCCTGCGGGCCACCACCGCCCCGGCCTCGGCCCCGCTCACCGCTCCCCTGGCGGCCACCGGCCGCTGACGGCCCGTCGGGTCCCGGCACGCTCCCGGACGGGAGTGGCTACCACCACCTGCGCTTGGCGCGCGGCGGCGGCCACTCCCCCGGGACGTACTCCGAGCAGCGGCAGTAGGTGTAGTTCCAGAACCCCACCCAGTCGCCGTTCTCGTACCGGTCGCCGCTGCCCTCCTCGTGGTCGCAGCCCCCGGTGTGGGCCGAGTGCCCGCAGTTCCGGCAGGGCGGGCGCGGCGCCTCGTACGGCGGCAGGTAGATCGGCGAACCGGTCCGCCAGACCAGCACGATCCCCACCACACAGGCCGTCAGGACGACGATCCCCACCAGACCGATGACGGTCTCCACTGCCATGCCCCACCCCCGTGACGGCCACTGACCGCCTCCTACCCGGGGGCCGCCGGGCCGCATCCCGCCCTGGCGTCACCGTCCTGCAACAGCCGTCACCGCGATGTCACTCCGTCGTCCGCCGGCGCAGCAGCCAGAAGCCGCCGACCCCGGCGGCCACCAGTGCCCCGCCCGCCGCGAGCTGCCCCGGGCCGGTCGAGGCCGAGCCGCCGACGCCGGTGTGCACCGGGCCGGTCGGGAGCTTGCCGCCCTGGTCCTGCCCGCCGTGCCCGGCCAGCTTGACCTCGACCGCGCCGCTGAAGGTGTCGCCGTTCGGGCACTTGCCGTCGATGCCCCAGCCGGAGGCCTTCGCCCCCTTCACCAGGTTGCCCAGGTTGCTGCCGAGGTTGCCGAGCGCCTTGGAGGCGAACTCCTTCTCGGAGGCCAGCAGGGCCCTGCCGCTGTACTTGCCGTCCGGACCCACCGTCAGGGTGGCGCTGCCGGTGGAGAAGGCCTGCGAGTTGGCGGTGATGGTCTTCACCGAACTGGTCTCGCAGGTGACACTGACCGTCACGCTCTGCCCCGGCGCCGCCTCGGCGGGACTCACCCAGGCGGGCTCGACGCTCTTGGCGGTGGCGGCGGGAGCGGCCAGGACGAGCAGGGTGGTCGCGCCGATCAGCGCGGCGGCGGTACGCGGAGCGCGCATGCCGTTCCTCCGGTTCCGGGCGCAGCACACGGACTCCGTCGTCGCGTGAGGGGACAGCTACACCCTGTCACCTGCGACGCTAGGCAGCGCCGCCCCGGACGGCCACCGTTCGGGACCGTTCGGGGGGCGCACTCGTACCGCTCAGAGGTCCAGGTCGACCACGACCGGGGCGTGGTCCGAGGTGCCCTTGCCCTTGCGGGCCTCGCGGTCCACGTAGCTGTCGGTCACGGCGTCGGCGAAGGGCTTGTTGGCGTAGGTGAGGTCGATCCGGATGCCGAGGTTCTTCGGGAAGCCCAGTGCCCGGTAGTCCCAGAAGGTGTACGGGCGGTCGTACTTGAGGGCGCGCGGCATCACGTCGGCCAGCCCGGCCTCCCGGAGGGCGGCCAGCGCGGCGCGCTCCGGCTCGGTGACGTGCGTCTGGCCCGCGAAGACCGAGGGGTCGTAGAGGTCCTCGTCGGTGGGCGCCACGTTGAAGTCACCCATCACGGCGAACGGGCGGTCGCCGGCGGCGTCGTCGAGGACGGCCTGGCGCAGCGCCTCGAACCACTCCAGCTTGTAGGTGTAGTGCGGGTGGCCCACCTCGCGCCCGTTCGGCACGTAGACCGACCAGACCCGGAGCGGGCCGCAGGTGGCGGCGATCGCGCGGGGCTCGGTCTCCGGGATCATCGCGCCGTCGGCCAGGAAGCCGGGCTGGCCGGGGAGGTCGCGGACCACGTCCTCCAGACCGATCTTGGAGAGGATCGCCACGCCGTTCCACCGCCCGGTGCCGTAGGCGGCGGTCTCGTAGCCGAGCTCGCGGACGGCCTCGTACGGGAACGCGTCCGAGGCGCACTTGAGCTCCTGGAGGCAGAGCACGTCGGGGCTGCTGCCCTCCAGCCACTCCAGCAGCTTGGGCAGCCGGGCGGTGACGGAGTTGATGTTCCAGGTGGCGATGCGGACGGTCACGGCGGGCGGCCTTCCCGAGCAGGTACGACGGACATGTACTCCTGCAACATACCGTCACCCCCTGACAGGGCGTGGCTACGCCTTTGGGGGCGCGAGGAACTGCGCGCAGGGGAACGGCAGCACGTGCAACTGACTGACGGTGCTTCAGTTGCAAGTGCGCCGCCTTCCGCATCGCGCAGTTCCTCGCGCCCCCGGGATTACCGACTGGGGTGAACGACGGCCGCGGAGCCGCCGCCCCTTCGGGTGGGCTCCGCTGCGGCGACCCAGCGGCCGTCGGGGAGGCGTTCGACACCGGTCGCGGCGCCGATCTCCGGGGTGGGTGCGAAGACCTGGCCGAGGGCCTCCAGGCCGGCCTTCTCGGGCGAGGCGAGGAACGCGGGTTCGGCGACCGACGCGGCCGTGTTGCGCTGGCTGGCGCGCGGGGCGGCGATGGCCTGCTCCAGCGTCATGCCCCGGTCCAGGCGGCCGAGCAGGACCTGGAGGACGGTGGTGATGATGGTGGAGCCGCCGGGGCTGCCGACCGCGACGAAGGGCTTGCCGTCCTTGAGGACGATGGTCGGCGAGATGGAGGAGCGCGGCCGCTTGGCCGGGCCGGGCAGGTTGGGATCGGGAACGCCCGCGGTGGCCGGGGCGAAGGAGAAGTCGGTCAGCTCGTTGTTGAGCAGGAAGCCGCGGCCGGGGACGGTGAGGCCGCTGCCGCCGGTCTGCTCCAGGGTGAGGGTGTAGGAGACCACGTTGCCCCAGCGGTCGGCGACCGTCAGGTGGGTGGTGCTCGGGCCCTCGTAGGTCTCGGGGACGGCCGGGCCGGCGGTGGCGCAGGCCGCCGGGTGGTACGGGTCCCCCGGCGCGAGCGGGCTGGTGAGGGCGCGCTCCGGGTTCAGCAGGCAGGCCCGGGAGACGGTGAACTCGTCGCTGAGGAGTTGACGGGTCGGCACCCGGAAGAAGGCCGGGTCGCCGACCCAGCGGCCGCGGTCGGCGAAGGCGATCCGGCTGGACTCCAGGTAGCGGTGCAGGTACTGGGTCGAGCTGACCTTCGACAGGTCGCCCTTGGCCTCCAGGATGCCCAGCGCCTCGCCGACGGTGGTGCCGCCGGAGGAGACCGGTGCCATGCCGTAGACGTCGTAGCCCCGGTACTCCTGGTGGGTGGGCTGACGCTGGATCACCCGGTAGTCGGCCAGGTCCTTGCGGTCCACCTTGCCGGGGCGGGCGTTCCAGCCGGAGGCCGGGTCGACCGGCGGGTGCTGGAGGGTGTTGACGATGTCGGTCGCCAACTGGCCCTTGTAGAGGGTCTCGACGCCCTTGCGGCCGATCTCGCGGTAGGTGGCGGCCAGCTCCGGGTTGCGGAAGGTCGAGCCGACCACCGGGAGCTCCCCGCCGGGCAGGAACAGCTTCGCGGTGTCCGGGAAGGCCCGGAAGCGGGTCAGGTTGAGCGCGGTCTGGTCCTGGAAGGTCTGGTCGACGGTGAAGCCCCGGTCGGCCAACTTGGCGGAGGGCTTCAGGAGTTCGCCCAGGCTCCGGCTGCCCCAGCGGTCCAGCGCGGCGTCCCAGGTGGCCGGCACGCCGGGCACGCCGACGCTCAGGCCGCTGGTCACGGCGTCGGCGAAGGCCAGCGGCTTGCCGTTCTCCAGGAAGAGCGTCTCGTCGGCCGTCCGGCCGGTGACCTCACGCCCGTCGATGGTGGAGACCCTGCCGCTGCGGGCGTCGTAGTAGACGAAGAACCCGCCGCCGCCGATGCCCGCCGAGTACGGCTCGGTGACGCCGAGCGCGGCCGCCGTCGCCACCGCCGCGTCCACCGCGTTCCCGCCGCGCTTCAGCACCTCCAGGCCGATCGCGGTGGCGTCGGCGTCCACACTGGCCACCGCACCGCCCCAGCCCACCGCCTCCGGCACCTTGGGCGGCACACCGGCCTGCGCCTGCGCGGGGGCGGCCGCGCAGATCAGCGCGCCGGTCAGCGCGAGCGGGACGATCCGGATCAGACGCATGGGCCCCTCCAGGACATTGCTGGCTCGTCAACTCCCTTGCGCTTCATGTTCTTTCACATCCGCCATGCCCACCACAATGGCACTTCTGAGTGACTACCAGCCGGTAACCCCGTTCCCGCGAGGCTGGGTCGCAGCCACCCTCCGCCGGAGTCAGCCGTCGCGGAAAACCGCTTGTCCGTCCGCTCCTCCCGGCGGCAGGCTGCCGGACATGTCCGAGAACACCACCAGTTCCTCCGTCGCCGCGCTCTTCGCCGCCGACGGCCGCCTCGTCTCCATCCCGCGCAAGGCGGCACGCCGCGAGCAGCTGCTCGACCACCTGGCCGGGACGCTGTTCGAGCCCGGGACCGCCTACACCGAGAAGCAGGTCAACGAGGCGTTGTCGACCGTGCACGAGGACTTCCCGGCGCTACGCCGCTACCTGGTCGAGAGCAGCCGCCTGACCCGCACCCGGGACGGCAGCAGCTACCGGCGCACAGCGGCCTGACCCCCGATGACCCGCGCCGTGGCGGCGTGCGCCGAACAGCTGGCCGAGTGGCCGGCCGACCCGGAGGACGCCGCCTACTGGCGGTCGCTCACTGCCTGAGGGGTGGTCAGCCAGAGCAGGAAGCCGCCGTCGAGGACCACCTGAGCGGCACGGGTGTAGCCGCCGGTACCCGGGTGGGCGCCGTCGCCGGCGAGGGCTTCGGCGTTCCAGGCGAGGTCGGTGGCCAGGGCGGCCGTGAGGGGGATGAAGGGGACGCCGCGGGAGGCGCAGACCTCGGCCTGGGCGTCGGCCAGGTCGAGCAGGCGGCCGAGGTGCTCGTCGCCGTACAGCGCGACCGGCGGGGGGCCGACGACCAGGACGGCGATCGAGCGCTCGGCGGCCTCGGTGAGCAGGGCGGTGAGGTTCGCCAGAGTGCGGGCCGGGGCGACCCGCGGGGCGCCGTCCTCGAGGACGGTGTCGTTGCTGCCGAAGGAGACGACCAGGCGGTGGTCGGAGCCGGAGGCCGAGCGGGGGGAGAACTCCGTCCAGACCCGGGCCAGGACGTCGTCCGAGGTGTCGCGGCGGATGCCCAGGTTGAAGGCAGTGACGTCCGGGCCGGCGGCCGCGAGGACGCGGCCGACCCAGCCCTGGTACGCGGGGTCGCCGATGCCCTGGACGAAGGAGTCGCCGATGAAGCAGACGCGCAGCTGCTGATCACTCATCAGGACAGCCTAGGGAGCGGGGACCGCACGGGAGTTCGGTGTCCAGCGGACGGACGCTCAGCCGGCCGCCCGCTCCACCCGGTGGCGCTTGATGGTGCGGAAGCGGCGCGCCACCTGCCGGGCCAGGTCGGCGGCGCCGACCAGTCCGGCGTCGTTGCCCAGCGCCGCGTGCACGATCTGCGCCTCCGGCCGGAAGCCGCGCCCGGTCAGGGTCCGCTTGAAGGCCTGCCGGGCCGGCGCGAGGAGCAGCTCGCCCGACTCCGAGACGCCGCCGCCGATGACGAAGCGCCCCGGGTCCAGTGCCGCCGCGAGGTTGGCGATGCCGACGCCCAGCCAGGTGCCGACCTCGTACAGCAGCTCGGTGGCGACCGGGTCGCCGCCGCGCGCGGCCTCGGTGATCAGCGGGCCGGTCAGTCCGTCGGCCGTGCCGCCCGCCAGGGCGAGCAGCGGCTGGACCACCGGGGACTCCTCGGCCACCAGCTCCTTCGCGTCGCGGACCAGGGCGTTGCCGGAGGAGTACTGCTCCCAGCAGCCGCGGTTGCCGCAGGGGCAGCGGTGCCCGCCCGGGACCACCTGCATGTGGCCGAACTCGCCCGCCAGGCCGTACTTGCCGCGGTCGACGTAGCCGTCGCGGACCACCGCCCCGCCGATGCCGGTGCCCAGGGTGAGCATCACCATGTGCTCCTCGCCGCGCCCGGCCCCGAAGCGCCACTCCGCCCAGGCGGCGGCGTTGGCGTCGTTCTCGACGATCACCGGGAAGCGCAGCCGGGCGCTGAGCGCGTCCCGCAGCGGTTCGTCGCGCCAGTTGAGGTGCGGAGCGAAGAGCACCCGGGAGCGGTCGGAGTCGACCCAGCCGGCCGCGCCGACGCCCACCGCGTGGACGTCGTGACGGTCCGCCAGCTGGAGCACCAGCTCGACGATCACGTCCTCGACCACCTTGGGGCTCTTGCTCTTGTCGGGGGTGTCGGTGCGGATCCGCTCCAGCACCTTGCCCTCACCGTCGACGACCCCCGCGACCACCTTCGTCCCGCCGATGTCCACGCCCACCGTGGGCAGCCGCAGCACGCTGGCCGGCAGCGCCCGGCGGCGGCGCTCGGCGCGCGGGCCGATGCCGAGCAGGGTGGGCAGGACGGGCGGACGTTGGGGGCTGCTCACGGGGCGGGTCACTCCTCGGGGTCGGAACCGGTGGCACGGCCTGGGTCACGGCCGAGCTCGTGGCTGAGCTCGGCCAGTTCGGAGCCGCCCGCCATCTCGGTGGTGAGCTGCTCCAGGGTGATCCCGGCGCGCGGGTGGCTGCCCGCCATCCTCCCTCGTTTGAGGAGGGTGAAGTGGTCGCCCACCAGATGCGCGTGGTGCGGGTTGTGGGTGATCAGCACCACGCCGAGCCCCTCGTCCCGGGCCGCCGCCACGTACTTGAGCACCACGCCCGACTGCTTGACCCCGAGCGCGGCGGTCGGCTCGTCCAGCACCAGCGCCCGCGCCCCGAAGTGCACGGCCCGGGCGATGGCCACGCACTGGCGCTGCCCGCCCGAGAGGGTGCCGATCGGGCGGTCCACGTCGGGCAGGTCGATGCCCATCCGGGCCAGCGCCTCCCGGGTGACCTCCCGCATCCGGGGGACGTCCAGGCGCAGCCGGGTGCCGAGTTCGGCACCGAGGAAGAAGTTCCGCCAGACCGGCATCAGCGGGACGACGGCCAGGTCCTGGTAGACGGTGGCGATGCCGAGCTCCATCGCCTCCTTGGGCGAGGAGAGCCGCACCTCCTGACCGTCGATCAGGTACCGCCCCTCGTCGTGCCGGTGGAGCCCGGCGATCACCTTGATGAGGGTGGACTTGCCCGCGCCGTTGTCCCCGAGGACGCAGTGCACCTGGCCCGCCGCCACCGTCAGCGAGATGCCCTCCAGGGCCCGTACGCTGCCGTAGCTCTTGCCGACGCCGTCGAGTTCCAGCAGGCTCACCGGCCGCCACGCTCCGCCCGTCGCTTGACCCAGGAGTTGAGCAGCGCGGCCAGCAGCAGCATCGCGCCGAGGAAGAACTTGAACCAGTCCGGGTTCCACTGGGCGTAGACGATGCCCTTGCTGACCATGCCGAAGATCAGCGCACCGAGCGCGCCGCCCAGCACCGAGCCGTAGCCGCCGGTGATCAGGCAGCCGCCGATCACCGCCGCGACGATGTAGATCAGCTCGTTGCCGACGCCCTCGCCGGACTGCACGGTGTCGAAGGAGAACAGCAGGTGCTGCCCGAGCACCCAGGCGCAGAAGCCGACCCCCAGGTAGAGCGCGGTCTTCACCGCGGCCACCGGGACGCCGACCGCCCGGGCGGCCGCCGCGTCGCCGCCGACCGCGAAGACCCAGTTCCCGTACCGGGTGCGCAGCAGCACCCAGGAGCCGACCGCGACCAGGCCGAGCCACCACCAGACGGTGGCCTTCAGCGACATCCCGCCCACCGTCAGCTCGGAGGCGAACAGCCAGCGGCAGGAGGCGAAGCCCTCCATGTCGGCGATCGGCTTGGTGGTGACGGTGCCGGAGACCAGCTTGGTGACGCCGAGGTTGGCGCCGGTCAGCATCAGGAAGGTGCCGAGGGTGACGATGAAGCTGGGCAGGCCGGTACGGGCCAGCAGCCAGCCGTTGGCCCAGCCGACCGCGAGCGCCACCGCCAGCGAGACCAGCACCCCGACCCAGGTCACCGCGGTCAGCTGGTAGCTGACCATCGAGGAGGTGAGCGCGGCGGTGGTGACCAGCACGCCGGCCGAGAGGTCGAACTCGCCGCCGATCATCAGCAGCGAGACCGGCACCGCCATGATGCCGATGGTGGAGGCCGCGTAGAGCACGGTGCCGATCGAGGCGGGCCGCAGGAAGCCGTCCGCGACCACGGCGAAGACCACCAGCACCGCGAGCGCGGCCAGGGCCGCGCCGAGCTCGGGGCGGGCCCGGCGCCGGCGTTCGGGCGGGCCGGCGGTGAGCAGCTCGCGGCTCACCGGGTGCCCCGGGCGACGTAGGTGGCGAGGGCGGCCGCGTTCTCCCTGGTGAGGATCTGAGGGCCGGTCAGCACCGGTCCGCCGCCGCCCAGCACGTCCAGGTTGTAGCGGTAGAGCCAGAGCAGGTCGACGCCCTCGTAGCCCTGGAGGTAGGGCTGCTGGTCGACCGCGAAGCCGACGGTGCCGTTCTTCAGGCCGTCCACCACCTGGGTGCCGAGGTCGAAGGTGTCCAGCTCCACGCCCGGCCGGGTGTCGGCGACGGCCTGCAGGGCGGTGGCGGCGAGCGGGGCGCTGAGGGTGAGCACGGTGTCGACCGCGCCGTCGGCCTGGAGCTTGGCGGAGACCGCGGCCTTGGCGTCGGGCAGGCTGGTGCCGGTGACGTAGAGGGTCTGGAACGGGCCGCCGAAGCCCTCCTTCGCGCCGCCGCAGCGCTGCTCCTGCCCGACGTTGCCCTGCTCGTGGATCACGCAGAGCACCGACTTGCGCCCCCGCTTCGCCAGTTCGGCCCCTGCGGCCCGGCCCGCCGTGGTCTCGTCCTGGCCGACGTGGGTGAGCGCGCCGAACCGGGCGGAGAACTCCTGCCCGGAGTTGATGCTGATCACCGGGATGCCGGCCGCCTTCGCCTTCCCGAGCACCTCGGCCATCGCCTCGCCCTTGGCGAGCGAGACCAGCAGGCCGTCCACCCGCTGGTCGATCGCGGCCTGGACCAGCTGCACCTGGTTCTGGGTCTGGGCGTCGTTGGTGTAGCGGAAGTCGATGTTGTCCTTGGCGGCGGCCTGCTCGGCGCCCTTGCGGACGCCGTCCCAGAACGCGTCGCCCGCACCCGCGTGGGTGACCATCGCCACCTTCCAGCGCGGGGTGTTCACCGCGCCGCCCGCCGTGGCGGCCGCGGAGCGGGCCTGCTCCGCCCGTCTCCCCCCGGTGCTGCTGCACCCCACCGCCGCCGTCAGGAGCAGGGCCAGGAACGGGGCCAGGACCAGAGCCGCGGTGCGGCGAGGGCGGTATGACACTCCGACAGTCTCCAGGAAGCGGCCGCCGCCGCACGGCAACTCGCTGGGAACGGGCCGGACCCGTTCGACGCGTACGCCCAAGCGGGTGGCACACTGGTCCGGGCCGTTCAGACGGTTCTCATGGAGACTGTGACGTTCCTCTCAGCTTTCACTCAGCTTCGGGGGCAACTGACCATCCGTTCGAAAACGTCTGATCCCATCGAAGCGTCCGGGGGCGATCAGGGTCTCCGTGACGGTTGGCGACCGGACAAGAGAACTCGATGCAACTGACAGGCACCCCCTTCCTCATCGTCACGATCATCCTCGTGCCGATCTCCATCGCGGTCGCGATGCTGTACTGGGGCAAGGTCCGCGGGCCTAGAGCGGCCAGGGCGCTCACCCGGCTGGTGATGCTGCTGTTCTGCCAGGTGACGGCCGTGCTGACGGTCTTCGTCATGGTCAACAACGCCAACCTCATCTACGGCAGCTGGGACGACCTGCTCGGCACCGGGGACCACGTCCGCGCCGTGCCGCACGTCACGCCCGACGACCCGAAGGCCTCGCACTCGGCCGAGCCCAAGGTGATCCAGCAGTTCAAGAAGGTGGACGACCCCAAGGTGCCGGGCGACGTGCAGCGCACCGAGCTCAAGGGCCGGGCCTCCGGGGTCGACGGCGAGGTGCTGGTCTGGCTGCCGCCGCAGTACGACAAGCCGGAGTACAAGGACAAGAAGTTCCCCGTGGTCGAGCTGCTCCCGGGCTGGCCCGGCTCCTCCTCCACCTGGTACGGCACCCTCAAGGTCTCCGAGCAGCTCAAGCCGCTGATGGAGAACGGCACCGTGGCGCCGTTCATCCTGGTCTCCCCGCGCACCCTGCTGCTGGGCAACACCGCCGACACCGGCTGCGCCGACGTGCCGGGCAAGGTCAACGCCGCCACCTGGCTGGCCCGGGACGTCCCGCAGATGGTGCTCGACAACTTCCGCGCCGACCCGTCCTCCGACCGCTGGGCCGTCGCCGGGTACTCGGCCGGTGCCCACTGCGCCGCCAAGCTCGCCCTGGAGCACCCCAACCGCTACCGGGCCGGGATAAGCCTCTCCGGGTACAACGACCCGGCCAAGGAGCCCGCCTCGCTCACCGCGAAGGACCCGGCCCTGCGCGAGAAGTCCAACCCGCTGAACATCATCAAGAACGCCGCCCAGCCCCCCAAGGTCGCCCTCTACGTCAGCGGCAACAAGGGCGACGGCTTCGAGGACGCCCTGGCCCTGAAGGCCGCCGCGAAGGGCGCCACCACCGTCCAGCCGGTCGAGACCAGCGGTGCCCACTCCAGCGACGTCTGGAAGCCCATGGTCCCCGACGTCTTCAAGTGGCTCACCACGGTGATCCCGGCCAACGCAAGTGGCTCACCACGGTGATCCCGGCCAACGGCTGACGCGACGTCAACGCCAAGGGCCCGCCCTCCCCCTCCGGGGACGGCGGGCCCTTCGGCGTGTCGCGGCCTCGCTCAGGCCAGTTCGAGGGCCAGGTAGAAGTCGACCCGGTCCTCCAGGCGGGAGAGGTCACGGCCCGTCAGTTCCTCGATGCGGCCGATCCGGTAGCGCAGGGTGTTGACGTGGACGTGCAGCTGGGCGGCGCAGCGGGTCCAGGAGCCGTCGGAGCGCAGGAAGGCCTCCAGGGTGCGGACCAGGTCGGCCTGGTGCTCGATGTCGTAGGCGATGACCTTGTCGAGCAGGCGGCTGCGGAAGGCACGGCGGACCTCGTCGGGGACGGCGGCCAGCAGCAGGACGTGGGAGGCGAGCTCCTCGGGGCCGGCCACGCAGACCCGGCCGACCCGGGCGGCGGCGATCCGGCGGGCGTGCCGGGCCTCCTCCAGGGCGCCGCGCAGGCCGCCCGCCTCGGAGGCGGGGGCGGAGACGCCGAGGGTGATCCGGCCCTCGGAGCCGAGGCCGGCCTCCAGCGGGGCGAGCAGTTCGCGCAGCGCGTCGGCGGGCACGGGGGTGGCGGGGGCGGGCAGCACGACCACCGCGCCGGATCCGGCGCCGGCCACCAGGGCTCCGTCGGTGGCGTCGGTGAGAGCTTCCTCCAGGATTGACCGGCAGGCCCCGTCCGGCAGCCCCGTCCCTTCCGCGCTCAGCACCAACCAGGACCCCTCGGTCACCAGGGGCCCCACCGAATCGCCCTCGTACCGGGCGGCCATCGCGGCCGAGGCGTAGAGCGTGCGGCTGATCTCGCCCGGGTCGGCGTCCCGCTGAAGGAGCGTCAGCACCTCGTCGGCGAGCCGCCGCCGCAGCCGCCGGCCCTCGTCGCGGCGGACCCGTTCGACCGCGACCAGACGGGCCAGGTTCTCGGCCAGCTGCTGGCGCTTGACGGTCCATTCGGTGACGTCGCCGGCCACCACCAGCACCCAGTCGGCCAGCGAGACGTCCGCCTCGGAGCTGGCCGGGGCGGGCAGCAGCGAGTACGAGCCGCCGGCCAGCCGGGCCCGGTGCGGGGGGCGGCGGCGCTGGCGCTGGGCGGCCAGGTTGGCCCGGACCAGCTGGTCCCGCTCCTCGGCGGTGAGCCGGTCGGCGGGGCCGGCCACCACCCGGCCGGTGGGGGCGAGCACCCAGCAGTCCAGGTCGAGGTCGCCGCCGAGCAGGTCGAGCACGGCGTCCAGCCCTCCGCCGCCGGCGGCGGAGACCAGCAGGCGGTGCCGGTCCACCAGGGCGGCCAGGTCGGCGGCCCGGTCGGCCGAGACCTGACGGCCGATGAACTCGGTGACGGTGCCGAAGGCGATGTCGTCGGGCACCGCCAGCAGCGGCATCCGGTGCCGGCGACACGCCGCGACCAGGTCCTCGGGGACCGGCCCGACCTCGGCCTCGCCGGCCGCCAGGGCGACCGCGCCGCCCGCCACGATGGTGCGCACGAAGCGCTCGGAATCGTCCGGGCCGGTGCGCCAGAGCATGCCGGTGAGCACCAGCTCGCCGCCGTGCAGGTACCTGCCCGGATCCTGGAGGTCGGTGGTCATGACACCGCTGACCTGCCGGTCGAGCTCGTCCTCGGCGGCGAGCAGCCGCAGCCTCGGGGCCCCGGGGGCGAGCAGGTCTCGGACGCGCATCCGGCGACTCCTTCGTCTGTGCTTGGTCGTGCCGCTGGGCACTGGGGGGACAGTGTGCCCCATCGGTCCGGAGGTCGGTGTTACGTATCAACCGACGCGTGGTCACGGGGTCGTAGCTTCCGAATCACGGGCGGATTACGGTCGTAAGTGGGGCCTCGCACATCGCTGTACAGGGCAATTGTCCGCCTTAGAGGAACGTACAGGATGCCGGGCGACGTCGAGGCGAGGGCTTCATGCCATCGGTGACTCCCAGTGGGCCGGGTCACAGCGGTTCACTGGCCACACGCCGAACAACCAGTGAAATCCCCGGGCAATGTGCCCACTGTCCGGCGTGACGACTTGAGGAGAGACCCGCATGGAGTTCCTTCGGCCCGCTACCTGGGACGAGGCGCTCGCGGCGAAGGCTGAGTACCCGTCCGCAGTGCCGATCTCGGGCGGTACGGACGTCATGGTCGAGATGAACTTCGACGTGCACCGGCCATCCGCGATTCTCGACCTGAACCGCATCACCGAGCTGACCGAGTGGTCCAACGACGGCGCCGTCGTGAAGCTCGGCGCCTCGGTGCCGTACACCCGGATCATCAACGAGCTCTCCGAGCCGCTGCCCGGTCTGGCCCTCGCCTCGCACACCGTCGGGTCCCCGCAGATCCGCAACCGCGGCGGCGTCGGCGGCAACCTCGGCGGCGCCTCGCCGGCCGGTGACGCGCACCCCGCACTGCTGGCGGCCGGCAAGGACGTCTTCGTGGAGGCGGCCTCCGTCCGCGGCACCCGGATGATCCCGATCGACGAGTTCTACGTCGGCGTCAAGCGCAACAGCCTGGAGCAGGACGAGCTGATCCGCGCCGTCCACATCCCGGTGGCGGACGGCCCGCAGCAGTTCTCGAAGATCGGCACCCGGAACGCGATGGTCATCGCGGTCTGCGCGTTCGGCTTCGCCCTGCACCCGAAGAACGGCACGGTCGGTACCGGGATCGGTTCGGCTGCCCCCACGCCGCGCCGCGCCGCGGAGGCCGAGGCCTACCTGGAGGGCGTGCTCGCCGAGCGCGGCCTGTGGGAGTCCGGCGACCTGCTGGGCACCGAGGTGATCCAGCGCTTCGGCGAGCTGGTGAAGGCCGCGGCCTCGCCGATCGACGACGTGCGCGGCACCGCCGACTACCGCCGGCACTCGCTGGCCGTGATGGCCCGCCGCACCCTCACCTGGTGTTGGAACGACTACAGCAAGCAGATCAGGAGCGCGGCATGAGGGTCACTTTCACCGCCAACGGCAAGCCGGTCGAGGCGGACGACGTCTGGGAGGGCGAGAGCCTCCTGTACGTGCTGCGCGAGCGGGTCGGCCTGCCCGGTTCGAAGAACGCGTGCGAGCAGGGCGAGTGCGGCTCCTGCACCGTCTACCTGGACGGCACCCCGGTCTGCTCCTGCCTGGTCGCGGCCGGCCAGGTGCAGGACCGCGAGGTCCGCACGGTCGAGGGCCTGAGCGAGGAGAACGGCGAGCTGGGCCTGGTCCAGCAGGCCTTCGTGGACGCGGGCGCCGTGCAGTGCGGCTTCTGCACCCCCGGCCTGCTGGTGCAGACCGACGCGCTGCTCGAGAACGACGCCCAGCCGAGCGACAACGACATCCGCGAGGCGCTGTCGGGCAACCTCTGCCGGTGCACCGGCTACGAGAAGATCATGGACGCGGTGCGGCTCGCTTCCGCCCGCAAGTGCGCGAAGGCGGCGGGCGAATGAGCACTCGCACCATCCAGGGTCAGAAGAACCTGCAGAACATCAACACGGCCTCCAAGGACGGCATCGGCGGCTCGCCGCTGCGTCCGGACGGCAACCTCAAGGTCAAGGGCGAGTTCGCCTACTCCTCGGACATGTGGCACGAGGACATGCTCTGGGGCATGGCGCTGCGCTCCCCGCACCCGCGCGCCAACCTGCTGAGCGTGGACATCTCCGAGGCGCTCAAGGTGCCCGGCGTCTACGCGGTGCTGACCCACGAGGACATCCCGGGCTCGAAGTTCTACGGCCTGGAGATCCAGGACCAGCCGGCCCTGGCCATCGACAAGGTCCGCTACCACGGTGAGGCGATCGCGCTGGTCGCGGCCGACCACCCGGAGACGGCCCGCCGCGCGGTGAAGAAGATCAAGGTCGAGTACGAGGTGCTCACCCCGATCGTCACCGAGGAGCAGTGCCTCGACCCGCAGACCTACGGCTACGTGCACGAGCCGCACGAGTTCAAGTCGCACGGCTACGACAACATCTGCCACGAGCAGAAGCTGGTCTCCGGCCTGGGCGTCACGGACGAGGTCCGCGCGCTGGCCGACGTGGTGGTCTCCGGCCACTACGAGGTCGGCATGCAGGACCAGGCCTTCCTCGGCCCGGAGTCCGGCCTGGCGGTGCCCGCCGAGGACGGCGGCATCGACCTCTACATCGCCACCCAGTGGCTGCACGTGGACCGCGAGCAGATGGCCCCCGTGCTGGCCCTGCCGGAGGAGAAGGTCCGCCTCACCCTGGCCGGCGTCGGCGGCGCCTTCGGCGGCCGCGAGGACCTGTCGATGCAGATCCACGCCTCGCTGCTGGCCCTGCACACCGGCAAGCCCGTCAAGATCGTCTACTCCCGCGACGAGTCCTTCTTCGGCCACGTGCACCGCCACCCGGCCAAGATGTACTACGAGCACGGCGCCACCCGCGACGGCAAGCTGGTCTACGCCGACGCCCGCCTGGTGCTGGACGGCGGCGCCTACGCCTCCGCCTCCCCCGCGGTCGTCGGCAACGCGGCCTCGCTGGGCCACGGCCCGTACGAGATCCCGAACGTGCGGATGCACGCCATCGCGCTCTACTCCAACAACCCGTCCTGCGGCGCCATGCGCGGCTTCGGCGCGGTGCAGGCGGCCTTCGGCTACGAGTCGCAGATGGACAAGCTCGCCGCCGAGCTGGGCATGGACCCGGTGGAGCTGCGGCAGCTGAACGCGATGTCCGAGGGCTCGTTCATGCCCACCGGCCAGCAGATCGACTCGCCCGCTCCGGTGGCCGAGCTGCTCCAGCGGGTCAAGGACATGCCGCTGCCCCCGCCGATGGACTTCGAGCACCTGGACATCCGCTCGGTGCCCGGCGCGCTCTCCAACACCTCGCACGGCGAGGGCATCGTGCGCGGCATCGGCTACTCGGTCGGCATCAAGAACGTCGGCTTCTCCGAGGGCTTCGACGACTACTCCACCGCCCGGGTCCGCCTGGAGGTCATCGGCGGCGAGCCGGTCGCGATGGTGCACACCGCAATGGCCGAGGTCGGCCAGGGCGGCGTCACCGTGCACGCCCAGATCGCCCGCACCGAGCTGGGCGTCGAGCAGGTCACCATCCACCCGGCCAACACCGAGGTGGGGTCGGCCGGTTCGACCTCCGCGTCCCGCCAGACCTACATGACCGGCGGCGCCGTGAAGCTGGCCGCCGAGGCGGTCAAGCAGGCGCTGATCGCCAAGGGCCGCCGCCGCTACGGCTGGGACCAGAACGACATCGACCTGGTCGGCGGCAAGGTGGTCTCCGACTCGGCCGGCGTGCTGGTCCCGATGGTCGACCTGCTCGGCGACGAGGCGATCGACCTGACCCGCGAGCACCACCACCGCCCGACCGTCCCCTTCGACAAGGAGACCGGGCAGGGCTTCGGCCACGTCCAGTACACCTTCTGCGCCAACCGCGCGGTGGTCGACGTGGACGTGGAGCTCGGCCTGGTGAAGGTCGTCGAGCTGACGGCCGCCCAGGACGTCGGCAAGGCGCTCAACCCGCTCTCCGTGGTCGGCCAGATCCAGGGCGGCTGCACCCAGGCCCTCGGCCTGGCCGTGATGGAGGAGATCATCGTCAAGGACGGGAAGGTGCGCAACGCCTCCTTCACCGACTACCTGATCCCGACCATCCTCGACACCCCGCCGATCCCGGTGGACGTGCTCGAACTCCCGGACCCGAACGCCCCGTACGGGCTGCGCGGCGTCGGCGAGGCCCCCACCGTCTCCGCCACGCCGTCGATCGTCGCCGCGATCCGGGCCGCCACGGGCATCGCCCTCAACCGGATCCCGGTCCGGCCGGAGCACCTGACGGGCACGCTCTAACACCCGAACCTCCCCGGGGCGGCCACAACGTCTTCCCGCCGCCCCGGGGCGCACCACCCGCAAGACCGCAAGAAAGAACATGACGCACCATCAGGCACCACCCTCGCTGCCGCATCTCCCACGCCGGGGTCAGCAGCAGTGCGCCCCACCCGCACCGCTTGAGTGCACCTCGTGAGTCGATATGTCCCCCTGTGCCTCCTCCAACCGGCAATCAGGTCGACTCGCCCACCCCAACCCCCTATGAACCTTGGGAGTGGACATGACCCGGATCTCCACGGAGCCCGGCACCACTGACGACAGACCCGCCACGGACGACTCCCTCACGCCGTCCGAGGCAAAGCCGCCGAAGAACGCGCTGGACGCCTACTTCAAGATCTCCGCGCGCGGTTCCACCTTCGGCAACGAGCTCCGCGGTGGCCTCACCACCTTCATGGCGATGGCCTACATCCTGCTGCTCAACCCGATCCTGCTCGGCGGCGCCGACAAGAACGGCGTGCACCTGGACCACGCGCAGCTCACCACGGCCACCGCGCTCGCCGCGGCCGTGACCACGATCCTGCTGGGCGTGGTCGGCAACGTCCCGCTGGCCGCCGCGGCCGGCCTCTCGGTCTCCGGCGCGGTATCGGCGATCGTGGTCCCCCACACCACGTGGGAACAGGCCATGGGCCTCTGCGTCATCTACGGCATCGCCATCGTGCTGCTGGTCGTCTCCGGCCTGCGCGAGAAGATCATGAACGGCATCCCCTTGCCGATCAAGCACGCGATCACCATCGGCATCGGCCTCTTCATCGCCCTGATCGGCCTCAACAAGGCCGGCTTCGTCTTCCAGGGCAAGGGCCCGCTGCTCTCGCTCGGCCCCACCGGCGAGCTGGCCGGCTGGCCGGTGCTGATCTTCGCGATCACCCTGCTCACCATCTTCGTCCTGCTGGTCCGCAACACCCGCGGCGCGATCCTGATCGGCCTCGCGGTCGGCACCGTGATCGCGTTCGTGGTGAACGCGGCGGCCGGTCTGGACGACAAGGTCTGGGGCCTGCAGGTGCCCAAGTGGCCCGGCAGCCCGGTGGACGCCCCCGACTTCGGCCTCTTCGGCCACGTCGACCTGTTCGGCGCCTTCGGCAGCCAGGGCATGGGCGCCATCTCCGCCTCCGTCGCCGTCTTCACCCTCGTGCTGGCCGGCTTCTTCGACGCGATGGCCACCATCATCGGCGTCGGCACCGAGGCCGGACTGGCCGACAAGCAGGGCCGGATGCCCGGTCTCTCCAAGGCGCTCTTCGTGGACGGCGCCGGCGGTGCGATCGGCGGCGTGGCCGGTGCCTCCGGCCAGACCGTCTTCGTCGAGTCCGCCACCGGCGTGGGCGAGGGTGCCCGTACCGGCCTGGCCTCTGTGGTCACCGGCGGCGTCTTCACCCTGATGCTGTTCTTCACCCCGATCGCGGGCATGGTCCCGGTCCAGGTCGCCTCGGCCGCCCTGGTCGTCATCGGCTCCATGATGATGAGCCAGGCCCGGCACATCGACTGGTCCGACCGCGAGGTGGCCATCCCGGCCTTCCTCACCTGCGTGCTGATGCCCTTCACCTACAGCATCACCGCGGGCGTCGCGGCCGGTGTGATCACCTACTGCGTGATCAAGGCCGGCCGGGGCAAGTGGCGCGAGCCCGGTCCGCTGATGTGGATCCTGACCGCCGTCTTCCTGGTGTACTTCGCCCTGACGCCGATCAAGGACTGGCTGGGAGTTCACTAGTACCAGAGCCGCTGTGCGGGGGGCCTGCCCTCTCGCACAGCGGCTGGTCCGTTCCACCCCTCAATCCCTCGTAAGGAGCCTCCGAACATGCAGGACATCGCCGAGCAGCTGCTGGCCTGGCACTCCTCCGGGCGCTCCTTCGCCGTGGCCACCGTGGTCGGCGTCTCCGGCTCCGCCCCGCGCGACCCGGGCGCGGCCCTCGCGGTGGACGCGGCCGGCGAGGCGATCGGCTCGGTCTCCGGCGGCTGCGTCGAGGGTGCGGTCTACGAGCTCTGCCAGGAGGCCATCGCCTCCGGCGCCCCGGTGCTGGAGCGCTTCGGCTTCAGCGACGAGGACGCCTTCGCCGTCGGCCTGACCTGCGGCGGCATCCTGGACGTCTTCGTCCAGCCGGTGGTCCCGGGAGCCGACGCCGCCCTGGACGCCGGCATCACCTACATCGCCTCCGGCACGCCGGTGGCCCTGGCCCGCGCCATCGCCGGCCCGGCCGGCCTGATCGGCGCCACCGTCGCCGTCACCGCCGACACCCACCACGGCTCGCTCTCCCCCGCCCCCTCCACCACCGGCCCGCTGGAGCGCGCCGTGGTCGCCGAGGCGCGGGCGATGCTGGAGGCGGGCCGCACCGGGCAGCTGACGCTCGGTCTGGACGGCCGCCCCTGCGACGACCAGGATCAGGGCACCGTCACCTTCTTCGTCGAGGCGTACGTGCCCGCGCCCCGGATGCTGGTCTTCGGCGCGATCGACTTCGCGGCCGCCGTGGTGCGGATCGGCAAGTTCCTCGGCTACCGGGTCACCGTCTGCGACGCCCGCCCGGTCTTCGCCACCGCCCGCCGATTCCCCGAGGCGGACGAGGTGGTGGTCGACTGGCCGCACCGCTACCTGGACTCCCAGCTCTCCGCGATCGACGGCCGCACCGTGCTCTGCGTGCTCACCCACGACGCCAAGTTCGACATCCCGCTGCTGGAGCGCGCGCTGCGCCTGCCGGTCGGCTACGTCGGCGCGATGGGCTCGCGCAAGACCCACCGGGACCGCAACGCCCGGCTCCGCGAGGTCGGCCTGACCGACGCCGAGATCGGCCGCCTGCGCTCCCCCATCGGCCTGGACCTCGGCGCCCGCACCCCCGAGGAGACGGCCGTCTCGGTCGCCGCCGAGATCGTCGCGCACCGCCGGGGCGGCTCCTGCCTCCCGCTCTCCGCCGGGGACGGCCCGATCCACCACGAAGCCGCCCGGCCGCCCGTGGCCGAACCCGCAGTGCCCGCCAGCGCGGCCTGACCCCGCCTGATCCCGCCTCACCCGTCCGGGTGCGCCCGGTGGCGGTCGGCGGGAGCCTGGAGTAGGGGGTCCCCTCCACCGGGAAGGCACCAGGACCATGCGCATGCTCATCAAGGTCGAGTTCGACACCGAGACGGCCAGCCGGCAGCTCGCCGACGGCACCATGCAGAAGTCCCTGCAGAACCTCATGGGCGTGCTGAAGCCGGAAGCCGCGTACTTCGCCCCGACCGGCGGCCGCCGCGCCGCCTACCTCTTCGCCGACCTCCCGGAGGAGGCCGCCCTGGTCACCATGCTCGAACCGTTCTGGGACCTCAACGCCGACGTCAGCGTCACCCCCTGCATGAACGCCGAGGACCTCGCGACCGGCCTCGGCCGGATCAGCGACAGCGGCTGACGACCGCTCAGCCCTCCTCCACAGCCTCGGGAGCAGCTCGGGCGGCAGCAACGGGTAGAGCTCCATGGCGACCGTAAACGCGGCGGCGAGCCGGACAGCCCTGGTCAGCCGCTCGGCGCCGCCGGCCGGCTTACCGGTAAGGAACTCCGCTGCCAACTGCCGCCCTGCGCGTGCGCCGACCCCGACGCCCCGTCAGCTGAGCACCCGCTCCAACTCCCCCGCCAACCCGGACAGCTGCGCCCCCGCCTCCACCCAGGTGGTCACCTCCGCGGCCCACCCGCCCTCAACCGCGCGCCACGGCCGCACCGTCCAGGTCAGCCCGACCAGCCCAGGACTGCGGAACTCCGCCGCCACCGCGAAGTCCCGGTCGTCGCCCTCCCACACCCGCCGGCCCTCCCACGGCCGGAAGTCCGCCAGCAGCTCCCCCAGGAACCCGCCCACCCCGGCCCGCCCCTCCCAGGCCATCACCCCGTCGCCCGCGCCACGAGCCCCGGCGCCCCGAGCCGGACGGTGAACAGGACCCGCCCGTCCCCGGTCCGCTCCGCTTCACCGAACCGCACCCAAACGTCCCGGTTCTCCCGGCACCGCACGGTCACCGTCTCATCGGATTCAGCACCCGGTTCGCGCTTTGAAAGACTCACCTATGCCTCGTAGGGGTCGATCGGCTGGTACGGCTGACGGGCGATGCCCATCACCCGCTCGGGAAAGCGAGGACCGGCTACGTAGTGCCGGGCCTTCGTCTGTCCGACCGCCTCCAGTAGACCGGTCTTGGTGAGGAACTGCAGGTCGCGCGTGGCCTGCTGACTGGTGATGCCCTCCGCCCGCTCGTACCGAGCGCGTCGAACACGACCCGCCATCGCCACCTCGTGCAGGGCCGTCACCTGACGCTCGCTCACCCCGAGGGGCCCGACCTCCTCGTCCAAGGCCATCCAGCATCGGTTGGACCTGTCGACACGATGCTGAACCCGCTGGGCCTGCTGGTGGTAGGCGAGCAGGTTGAACTTGATCCACGGTCGGGTGTCCCGCTCGGGCGACCACACCGGCCCGCCGACGACGCGCAGGACTTTGTAGTACTCCCAGGTGTTGCCGGGTTGGCCGAGCCACTCCTCGATGGAAGAGAACTCAGGCGCCAGTACGCCGCCCCGGGCGATGACCAGCGTCTGCAACGACCGCGAGAGGCGCCCGTTCCCGTCGGTCCACGGATGGATCTTGACCAGATTCAGATGGGCCATCGCCGCACGGACCAGGACGTGCTCCGCCAGGTCACCGTCATTGAGCCAGCCGACCAGCTCCCCCATCAGTCCGGCGACAAGGTCATGATCAGGACCCTCGTAGTCGGTGGCGAGCGGGTCGCCGGGAGCCGTGATCCTCACGGCTCCCCGCCGCCACTGCCCGGCAAGCCGCAGTGGATGGTGGTGACCCTGGAGCATCCAGTGCAGGGCGTTGAGCAGCTCCTTGCTGTACCGGAAGTCGGGCACGTCGTGGAGCGACTGGATGTACGTCATCGCTTGGCGGTACGCCAGCGTCTCCGCCTTGTCCTCGTCACTGGCGTCGACCTCCTTCTCGCCATCGATCAAGTCAGCGACGTCCTGCTCCGTGACGCGGAAACCCTCGATCGTGTTCGACGCTGCGATCGCACTCGCGGTCAAGGCCTTCCGCAGTTCAAGGGTCCACTTCGTCGGCGCCTGCTGGACAGCGTGCCGCAGCTGTTCACGCTTCGCGTCGATCTGTCCGAGCACGTCTTGGTCGGCCGCATCGAGGTGGGGAGTCTGATAGAGCATGCGTCAATGATACCCACTCCCTATCATTCCTACATCCTGTGGACCGCGTGCATGTAGCAGCCGAACTCGACCGCGCGGACGTGCAGCAGGGCCACCTCGGGGTCGGTCAGCAGTTCGGCGGCGGCCGTCTCCAACGCGGCGGGGTCGGTGACCAGGCGGCCGCCGAGGATGGTGCCGCGGTCGGTGTAGGCGCGCAGGACGCGGGGGCCGCCGTGCATGGTGGCGGGCCAGGCGTCGGCCGGGCCGGGGCAGGGGGTGGCGTGGATGAAGACCGGGCCGCGCTCGTCGTAGGGGCCGGGGTCGGCGCCGGTGGCGGTGGCCCAGGGGGCGAGCGGGCGGTAGGAGACCAGGGCGATCCGGTCGCCGGGGCGGGCCTTGGTGAGGCAGCAGCGGAGCGGGGCGCCGCCGGTCTCGTCGGTGGAGAGGACCGGCGGGCGGCCCGCGTCGTCGAGCTCCCGCAGCCGCTCGCAGGTGGCGGGGTCGATCGCGTCGATCCGGAGGGCGTTGGCGGTCTGAAGTGTCGTCATGTCGACCAGCCTGGCCGCTCGACGGCCCGAGGACCGGCGGATAAACGACCTCGCGTTCCGCCGGGGGCCGTGCCATTCTCGGGCGGATGTCCGCACGCAACCGCCGCCTGCCCCGCCACCTGTCCTGGCCGCTCCGGCCGAACGACGTCCGGGCTGCCCTGGGCGTCGGTCCGGCGGCGGCCGTCGACCTGGCGTTCGACGACCGCCCGTGGAAGGACGGCACCCTGCTGCACGTGGCCTGGGTCCCGGCGCTCGACTCGGGTCTCGACCCGCTGAGCAGCCTGCGGATCCGGATCGCCCCGACCCCGGACGCCTACCGCACCGCAGCCCGGCTGGTGAGGCTCGGGCACGCGATGCCGCAGTTCGCGGCCTGGACCGCGGCGGCCCGGGCCGCGTCCGGGGGCTGGGGGTTGAGCGCCCACAGCCGGTCGTGGCGGCTGGCGGGACGCGGCGTCCAGCACCGCGACGACGAACGCCCTTACCCCGATACCGGGTGAGGGACCGTCAGTCGGTGACCGCCAACCGGGCGCCGAAGGCGACGATCACGGTGCCGGTGACGCGGTCGAGCACCCGCCGGGCGGACGGGCGGCGCAGCCAGGTGCGCAGGGCCCGGGCGAAGGCGATCAAAACGGCGGACCAGAGCAGGCCCTCGGCGACGTGGATCGAGGTGAGCGCCACGCCCATCGGCAGGTGCGGCACCCCGGCCGGGATGAACTGCGGCAGGACGGCGACGTAGAAGACGCCGACCTTGGGGTTGAGCAAGTTGGTCAGGGTGCCGCGCTGCCAGCCGGCCCAGAAGCCGCCGGTGCCCAGGTCACCGTCGTCCTCCGGGGCGGCCGGGCCGCCGGCGCTGCGGAGCATCTGGACGCCCATCCAGACCAGGTACGCGACGCCCGCCCAGCGGAGCGTCTCGTAGGCGAGGTGGGAGGCGGTGAGCAGGGCGCTGATGCCCAACGAGCTGAGGGTGCCCCAGATCATCGTGCCGCTGCCGATGCCGGCCACCACGCCCCAGGCGCGGGCCCGGGCGCCGAGGGCGGCGGTGCGGAGGATGAGGGCGGTGTCGAGGCCGGGGGTCAGGGTCAGCAGCCCGACCACCAGGGCGAAGGACCAGAGTGCCGTGGGTATCTCCATGCCCGGTCAGCCTAGGGGGTGGTCACCGCGCGGGGGCAACCAGCCCGTCCGACTGTCCGGAGTCGCGCAGCGCGTCCGCGACGAAGCCGCTCGCCTTCAACTCCTCGACCAGCTCGGTGAGGTAGCGGACCGTCCGGTCCGAGCGTCCCTTCGTCGTCCCGACCGCCTGCCGGATCTCCATGAACCGGCCGTCCAGCAGCCGCAGGCCGGGCTCGGCGGCGACGTACGCGGTCATCGGCTCCCGGATCCCGGCCGCCACCTCCAGCCCCTCCGCCGCGAAGACAGCCGTGCCCTCCGCGCCCCTCACCACCGCCGCCCGACGGAGCGTCCGGGAGAGGTAGAGGTCGTACGCCGAGCCCTCCTTGACCCCGATCCGCACGCCCTCCCGGTCGACCTCGCCGACCTCCCGGATCGCCGAGCCCTCCGGCACCGCGTATACCCCCTCGATGATCACGTACGGCGCGGTGAAGGCGACCTCCGCCTCCCGCGCGGGCTCCACCGCCAGGAAGCAGAGGTCGGCCCGTCCGTCCGCCATCGCCCGGTACGAGTCCCGCGCCGCGTCGAAGCAGAGCAGCTCCACCGGAAGCCCCAGCCGCGCCCCCACCTCTCGCGCGATCGCCACCGTGACCCCGCCGGGCGCCTGCGGCGTCCCGTGCGCGAGCACCGGATTGCCCAGGTTGATCGAGGCGCGGAGCACCCCGGTGGGCGCGAGGTCGGCGGCGACGGCGGCGAGATCGGTCATGCAGGGGAGTCTATGGCTCAGTCGGTGGGGCGGACGCGCTCGGCGACCGGGCGGAACTCCTGGATGGTGGGGTCGTACTCGACGTGCTGACCGGCCGTCAGTTCGTGCGGCTCGGGGGCCAGGATCGAGTCGTGGTAGACGGTGAGCTCGGGGCTGCCGTCGTCGGGGGTGATGTAGCCGTAGCCGTGGTGCATGTTGTAGCTCTTGACGCTTCCGGTGGCCATCGTGTCCTCCAGGAGTGAGGGGTGTGGCTCTCCCCAGTATCGGCGCGTGGCCGCTGGTCAGCCCAGCGGGAGGGTGGCGGTGATGCGGAAGCCGGAGTGGTACGGGGCGGCGGTGAGTTCGCCGCCGAAGACGGCGATGCGTTCGGCCAGGCCGAGCAGGCCGTGGCCGGTGGAGAGGGCCTGGCGGGCGGCGGGGGTGCGGCCGGCGCCGTCGTCGGTGACCTCGACCCGGAGGGCGTCGGTCCAGCGGAGACGGACGGTGGCGCGGGTGCCGGGGCCGGCGTGCTTGGCGATGTTGGTGACGGCCTCCTGCACCAGGCGATAAACCGTCATGTCGACACTGTCCGCCAGTGGCACCGGGACGCCGTCGGTACGCAGCTCGACGTCCAGGCCGGTGCGGCGGGCCTCGGCGAGCAGCCGCTCCAGGTCGGCCAGGCCGTGCCGGTCCAGGCTCTCCTCGCCGACCAGGCCGGTGGAGCGCAGCAGCCGCAGCATCCGGCGCAGCTCCGCCACCGCCGAGCGGCCGACCTCCTCGATGTGCCCGAAGGCCTCGGCGGACGGGCCGGCGGCGGCGACCCGCCCGGCCTCGGCCCGCATCACCATCACGGCCACCGCGTTGGCCACCACGTCGTGCAGCTCGCGGGCGATCAGGGTGCGTTCCTGCACCACGGCCCGGCGGGCCTGCTCCAGCTGCTCGCGGTCGCGCTCGGCGGCGGCCCGGTCGGCCCCGGTCCAGCGGGCGACGGCCCAGGCGGCGCTGGTGAGCCAGAGGTAGAAGACCAGGGTGGAGACCAGCGCGGCCAGCTCGTAGCCGGGCATCGACTGGTCGGTGACCACGTAGCGGACCTTGAGCGCCATCGGGGCCAGGCTGAGCAGCAGGGCCCCGGCCGCGACCGGGAGGCGGCGACGCTCGGCCACCGTGAAGAGGGCGATCAGGAAGCCCAGGTAGGGCGTGAAGTAGAAGGTGTCCTGGTACAGGGTCAGCGCGGCGGTGCCGGTGGCCAGTGCCCAGAGCAGCAGGAAGGCACCGGCGGGGTGCCGCCGGCGCAGCAGCAGGCCGCCGAACTCCGGCAGGGCCAGCAGCAGCACCAGCAGCCGGTCCCCGCCGGTGGCGGCCGGGGAGAACAGGCCGCCCCAGAACAGCACGTCGGCGGAGGTGGCGACCACCGCCAGGGCGAGGTCCTGCACCAGGGGCGAGCGCGGCCAGGAGAGGGGCACGGCAGCCGCCCCGCTCAGCGGACCGCGGCGCAGGGCTTGCAGTAGCTCACGCAGCAGATCGGGTTGAGGAAGGACTCCAGGGCGTCGTTGCCCTTCTCGTACCACCAGTCCCCCGGGCCGCGGTCCACCTCGGGGCGGGCCACCGGGTAGCCGAGCTCGGCGAAGGTCTCCCAGAGGTCGCCGTGGTGGCTCCGCAGCACCTCGCCGAGCCGGGCCCGGGTGTGCACGGCCACCGCGTTGCGGTAGCGGGAGGCGCTGACCAGGGTGAGCACGGCGGCCGAGACGTCGAAGTCCTCGCCCTTGTACGCGGTGAGGAAGACGCCGCCGGCCCGGATCGCCTCGGGCGGGGTCTCCCCCTCGGGCCCGCTGCCGCCGTCCGGCACCTCGGCGATCCGGACGAACAGCCGCTGCCAGGGGTCGGCCAGCTCGGTCGGCGGGCTGGGCACCAGCACCGTCCGGGGCGCGGCGAGCAGGCCGTAGCCGAGCAGTTCGCCGGAGCGGTCCTCGGGTGCGGCCAGGTGCACGGTGACCCGGAGGGCGGGCAGCGGGGTGGGTGTGGTGGTCATGGTTCGGTCCTCCGCTTCGCCGCCGGAGCGGCTGGCTGGACGGCGGTGGGCCCGGCCCGCCCTGACGGTGCGTCGGAGGTGACGGTGCGTCGGAGCGGGGCCGGGCCGTACGTCCGTCCCAGTCTGCGGCGGGGCCGGTCCCGGGCGGATGAGGCGCGGGTCCCGGGTGTGTCCCGGGCCCACGGCCCGGGGGCCTCAGGTCACGTTGAGCCGGGCGGCCAGCCGGAGCAGGCCGGGGGCGAAGCGGCTGAGCAGGTAGGCGCCCTTGGCCTCCGGGGTGACCGGGACGACGGCCTTGCCGGTGCGGACGGCCTTGAGGATCTCGACGGCCACCTTCTCCGGCGGGAAGTTGCGCCGGGCGTAGAGCTTGGAGGCGCGCTCCTGCTTGGCCGACTGCTCCGCCTCGGTGGTGGCCGAGAAGGTGGAGGTGCGGGTGATGTTGGTGTTGACCAGGCCCGGGCAGATCGCCGAGACGCCGACGCCGGAGGCGGCCAGCTCGGCCCGCAGGCAGTCGGAGAGCATCTTCACCGCGGCCTTGCTGGTGGCGTACGCGGCCAGTGCCTTGGAGGGCAGGTAGGCGGCGGCCGAGGCGAGGTTGACGATGTGTCCGCCGTGGCCGCGCTCGGCCATCAGGGTGCCGAAGGCGCGGCAGCCGTGGATGACGCCCCAGAGGTTGACGTCCAGGACACGCTGCCACTCCTGCTCGGTGGTCTGCAGGAAGGTGCCGGAGTGGCCGATGCCGGCGTTGTTGACCAGCACGTCCGGCACGCCGTGGTCGGCGGCGACCTGCTTGGCGAAGGCGTCCACGGCCGGGCCGTCGCTGACGTCCAGCCGGTACGCGTGGCCGGTGCCGCCGCTCAGGGTGCACAGCTCGGCGGTGCGGGCGGCGGATTCGAGGTCGAGGTCGGCGACGACCACCCGGGCGCCCTCGGCGGCGAAGGCCAGTGCGGTGGCCCGCCCGATGCCGCTGCCGGCGCCGGTGATCACCACCAGTTCGCCGGGTGCGGCCGGGCCGCGGTCCTGTCCGGCGGAGACGGCGGCGGTGAACTCCCGCACGTGCCCGGCCACCACCGCGCCGTGCTCCAGCAGGGCGGACCAGTGGGTGCCGTGCACGGTGCGCCGGGTGAGCTTGGGCGCCCAGTGCTCCAGGCCCTCGGAGAGGAAGGGCTCCACGTAGTGGTCCCGGTCGAGGGTGAGCAGCTGGACGGGGACCTCGGTGTAGCGCTCGCGCGGGGCGCGCACGGCCGGGCGCATGTTGGCCCGGTAGAGCTCGATGCCGCGCACCGCGTCCTGCTTGAGGGTGGGCTGCGGGTGCCCGGGGCGCGGGTTGACGCCCTCCAGGTCGTGCAGCACCCGCGGCCAGGCGCGGGCCAGCCAGAGCCGCCAGGTGGCGGGGGCGAGCAGCGGCAGGTGGAAGGCGGTGATGTACCAGGAGTGCGCGCCCTGCACCAGCAGCTGGCGCAGGTGACGGGGCGTCGGGCGTCGGAAGCGCTTGCGCATCCAGAAGCCCATGTGGTCCAGGCAGGGGCCGGACATCGAGGTGTAGGAGGCGATCCGCTGCTCGGAGCCGGGCTCGGTGACGGCCTCCCAGGACTGCACCGAGCCCCAGTCGTGGGCCACCACGTGCACCGGCCGGTCCGGGCTGACGGCGTCCGCGACGGCGAACAGGTCGGCGCCCAGCAGCTCCAGCCGGTACCCGTCGCGGTCGGCCGGGACGCCGGACTCGCCGGCCCCGCGCACGTCGTAGCGCACCACGTGGTGGTCGGCGGCCAGGTCCGCGGCCACGTCGTCCCAGACCACGTGGGTGTCGGGGTAGCCGTGCACCAGGATGACGGTCGGGTGCGACGGGTCGCCCTGCTCGAAGACGGCCAGCGGCAGGCCGTGGGAGTGGACGGTACGGCGGCGGATCATCGGGCGGCCCCCTCGGTGGTGGTCCAGCGGCGGACGTGCGGCAGGTCGTCGTCGAGCCAGTAGGCGTCGTCGTCGGTGACCACCAGCAGTTCCTCGAACTTGATGCCGACCTCGCGGAAGCCGATGTGCGGCTCCACCGCCCAGATCCCCGGCGTCGGCGCGTGCCGGGAGGAGCGGCCGTCGGCCCAGAGCGGCGAGCGGCCGTGCAGCCGCTCGCTGATCAGCTCACGGCCGAGCGTCTGGAGTGTACGCACGCCGAAGCCGAAGAGGTTGACCCCGGCCGGGCCGCGGGCGGTGTTCCTGGTCACCTGGTGGCCGATCACCCGGCCCGGGTAGACCTTGTGCCGGTTGTCGTAGCCGTGCGCGGCGATCTGGGCGTCGACGGCCTGGTAGACCTCGTTCAGCGGCTTGCGGGCCCGCACCTCACGGAGGATCAGCTCCCGGTAGACCTGGAGGTCGGCGGCCAGCCTGTCCCAGATCGGGTTCTCGCCGACCTTGCCGCCGTAACCGATGTCGGCGGTGTAGCCGTCCACCACGGGCGCGCAGTCGAGGACGTACGGCATGCCCTCCTCCAGCTTGCGCTTGCCCGCGAAGAACTGGAGCGGCGTGTGGAAGTGGCGGAAGGCGGTGCGGTCGCCGAACCAGGCGAACGGGACGTGGAAGAAGTCCTGCACCCCCGCCTTCACCAGGCACTGGCGCAGCTTGAGGGTGGCCTGACGCTCCGTCACACCCGGCTCGATCCAGGCAGCGACCTGCTCGGCGCAGTGGTAGGCGAGCTGCTGGGTCTCCCGGAAGCGGGTGAGGTCCTGCTCGGTGTAGCCGAAAGTCCCGGTGCTCATCGGTCCTCCAGGGTGAGGTGCTCCCCCTCGGGGGCGCGGGAGACGCAGGGCAGGAAGGCGCCGGCGGCGCGGTCCTCGGGGGTGAGGCGGCGGTCCCGGTGTTCGGGGGTGCCGGAGGTGACGCGCAGTCGGCAGGTGCCGCAGAAGCCCTGGTGGCAGGAGTAGGCCAGGGCGGGGTTCTGCTCGCGCAGCACGTCGAGTGCCGAGCGGTCGGCGGGGACCTGGAGCTCCGGGCCGTCGCCGAGGCGGACGGTGAAGGGCTTCCCGTCGACGACCGGGGCGGCGCCGAAGCGCTCGAAGTGCAGCGAGGCGGCCGGGGAGGCCTCCAGCGCCCGCTGGACGGCGGCCAGCATGGGGGTCGGGCCGCAGCAGTAGACGGCGGAGCCGGGGCGGGCCCGGGCGAGCAGCTCCTCGGCGGGGGTGGGCGGGCCGGTGAGCACCTCGACCCGGTCGGCGCCCAGGGCACGCAGCTCGGAGAGGAAGGGCATCGAGGCCTCGTCGCGGCCCGCGTAGACCAACTTCCAGTCCAGGCCCAGGCGTTCGGCCTGGTGGACCATCGGGAGGATCGGCGTGACGCCGATGCCGCCGGCCAGCAGCAGCACGGTGGGCTCGGCGCAGAAGGCGAAGCCGTTGCGCGGGCGGCGGGAGGTGAGGCGGACGCCCTGGTGGAGCGCGTCGTGCACCTCGACCGAACCGCCACCGCCCCCGGGGATGCGGCGCACCGCGATCCGGTAGGAGCGGCGGTCGGACGGGTCGCCGCAGAGCGAGTAGTGCCGCACCAGGCCGGAGGGGAGGGTGAGTTCGAGCCGGGCGCCGGGCTGCCAGCCGGGCAGCGGGGAGCCGCCCGGGTCGGCGAGGCGCAGCTCGGCCACGCCGTCGGCGATCAACCGGTGCGAGACGACCACCAGTTGGAGCGGCGGCACCGGCCGGGCGGCGGGGCGGCGCGGGTTGCGGCGCAGCCCGGGGCCGCCGAACCGCGGGTTGAGCCAGTCGGCGAAGGCCGTCAGCCGGCTCATGTACCGGTCCGCCCGGGGACGGCCGTAGAGGTCGGGCGGCAGGTCCAGGTCCATCCGGACGGGATCCTCTCGGTGCAGGAACGGCGGGGCGTGGGGTGGGGGTGGGGCGAGCGGAGCGGACGGGCGGAGCGGGCTGGCGAGCGGGCGAAGCAGGCAGGGCGGTGCTGGCCGGCCGGCGGGTACCGCACCTGCGGCTCCGCCGGCCGTGGCGGGCCGGTTCCGGTGCCCCGGTGACCGGCGTCGGCCGTGCCGCGTCCGCAGCGGCCGCCTGCGGCACGGCGCCGGCCGTGGCCACGGGCTGCCGGGGCGGATGCGGCGGCCGGGGCTCCTTCCCGTGTCCGCTCGGTCTGACCGCCCGTCAGGGCGCCCCCGGCCGGCGGCCCGGCGGGGGTGAGGGCCGACCGGCCGCCGCCCGCGCCCGGTCGGGCCGCCCGTCAGTGGGTGGCGGCGGCGCGGGCGGCCGGGGAGGCGGCCAGGTAGGCGAGGGCCTGGGAGGAGGAGCCCTCCTGGGTGGGGTGGTACTTCGGGCGGAAGTAGCGCAGCGCCGAGCGGAACGCCTTCGCGGGCTCGGGGAGCAGGCCGCGCCGGGCGATCTGCTGCGCCTCCCGCCAGGTGGGCCGGACGGAGCCGCGCAGCGAGGGGTCGGCGGCCAGCAGGAAGCGGACGCCCCGCACCCACAGGTGGACCAGGGTGGGCCCGGCGATGGCCATGCCGCGCAGGCGGCGCAGGTAGCCCGGGTCCAGGTGGACCATCAGGTCGTAGGCCACGCTGCGGTGCTCCACCTCCTCCGCGCCGTGCCAGCGCAGCAGGTCGAGCATGGTGGGGTCGGCCTTGGCCCGGTCCAGGCCCGGGGAGTTGAGCACCCAGTTGCCGAGGAAGGCGGTGAAGTGCTCGATCGCCGCGACGAAGGCGACCCGCTCGATCAGGTACTCGCGCTGCTGGAGCGGGGACTGGCCGTCCCGGGGCCCGAGGATCCGGTGGAACAGCCAGGTCACCTGGCGCACGTACGGGCGGGGGTCGAGGCCCTGGCCGAGCAGGTGGTCCAGCACCTCCTGGTGGGCCTCCGCGTGGATGGCCTCCTGGCCGATGAAGCCGAGCACCTCCTCGCGCAGCTGGTCGTCGGTGATCAGCGGCAGGGCGTCCTTGAAGACCTCGACGAACCAGCGCTCGCCCTCGGGGAGCAGCAGGTGCAGCACGTTCACCGTGTGGGTGGCCATCGGCTCGTCGGGGATCCAGTGCAGCGGCAGCGCGGCCCAGTCGAAGTGGACGTCGCGGGGCTCCAGCACCAGGGAGTCGTGGACGGCGGGGGGCACAGCGGGACGGGACACGGGGGCCTCCTGACCGGCGGGTGGACGAGGGGTGACGACGGCTCGACCCCAGGCAAACTACTCGCGGGTATGGCGACCCACAAGGGTTTCGACCATTCTTATCGACAACGTGTCTAATAGCTTTCGGGTGACGCCCCGACCTGCGCCGCCACACCGGCGATTCCGCCCCGGACGATCACCTATCAACGGTTAACCTGACGAATCGTGAGCAGCCTTCGCCGCCCGCCCCGTTCGCTCCTCGCCCTGGCCCTGTGCGTCTCGGTGGCCACCGGCGCCACCGAGGCCCACGCCTCCCACCCCGCCGTCACGCCGGTCGCGCTGACCGACCAGCTGTCCGGCTCCGTCCTGGTCATGGCCGGGCCGCTGCCGCAGCTCGGCGAGCGCCGGCCGCCGGTGATCTGGTCCTGGAACGCCGAACGGGCCCCGGAGCTGGCCGGGATGAGACGCTCCGTGGGCGCCAACCCCACCGAGGCCAAGTCCCGCCGGTGGCACGGCCACCGCTACCTGCTCGCCACCGCCTCGGGCGGCCTGGCCGCCGTGGTCGAGCAGCGGTACCGGCAGGTGCGCTGGGCGGTCGACACCGGATCGGGCAACCCCCACAGCATCGAGCTGCTTCCGGACGGCAACGTCGCGGTCGCGAGCAGCGCCTCCGGCCAGCTCCGCCTCTACACCGCCTCGCAGGGTCCGCACAGCGACCACTACACCTGGCACCCGCTGCCCGGGGCGCACGGGGTGCACTGGGACGGCGCGCGTGGACTGCTCTGGGCCCTCGGCAGCACCGAGTTGACGGCCCTGCGCCCCGGCGGCACCCCCGCCGCGCCGACCCTCACCACCGTCCGGACCGTCCCGCTGCCCGGCCCGGGCGGCCACGACCTCGCTCCCGTGGCCGGAGCCCCGGGACGGCTGTGGATCACGGCCCGGGACCGGGTCTGGCAGTACGACCCGGCCGACGACTCCTTCACGCCCTTCCCCCGCGCGGAGAGCGGGGAGCCGGTCAAGAGCGTGGACGACGACCCCGTCACCGGCCAGGTGATGACCGTCTCCCCCGACCCCGACACCGCCTGCCCCTGGTGCAGCTCGACCCTGGCGCTCCACCGGCCGGACGGCCGCCGCGAGCTGGCCGGACTGCGCTTCTACAAGGCCCGCTGGTGGTACCCGCAGGACCGCTGAGCACCCGTCAGGCCGCCGGCCCGACCGCCCCGGGCCGCTCGGCGAACACCCAGCGGTTGGCCGCCAGCGCGTCGTCCGGCTCGGGCAGCGGGCCGCGGCCGTGCAGCGCGGTGAACTCGTACGGGCTGCACACCGTCACCGTCCAGCCTCGGGCGGCGAGTTCGGCGGCCGAGTCCGGGCGGCTGCCGGTGGCGAACAGCGCCACCAGGTCGATGCCGAGCCGCTCGCGGGCGGCGGCGTACACCGGTGAGGAGCGGATCACCGGGGACTCCGCGTCCACCTCCTTCACCTCGTACGCCAGGGTGCTGCCCGGGGCGCTCAGCCCGTCCAGGCGGGCGACCAGGCGGCGCTCGGCCTCGGCGGGCAGGTAGAGCAGCAGCCCCTCGGCCAGCCAGGCGGTCGGCAGCGCCGGGTCGAAGCCCGTGGCGGCGAGCGCCGCGGCCCAGTCCCCGCGCAGGTCGGCCGCGACCGTCCGGCGCTCCGCCGCGGGCCGCGCGCCGGTGCCGTCCAGCACCTGCTGCTTGAACGCCAGCACCGGCTCGGTGTCCAGCTCGTGGACCACGCAGCCGGCCGGCCAGTCCAGCCGGTAGGCCCTGGTGTCCAGGCCCGCGCCGAGCAGCACCACCTGCCGGACGCCGAGCTCCCGGGCGGACCGGAGCAGGTGGTCGTCCAACGCCCGGGTGCGCAGGCCGAAGTAGCGGCCGAGCCGGCCCCAGAGCGGATCGGCGTCTCCGCCGGGGACCTGGCCGGGACGGACCGGCCAGTCGGCCGGGTCGGCCCGGTCCGCCGCCGCCGCGCGGACGAAGTGCTCGGCCAGCGGGTCGCGGGCCAGGGCGTCCGGGCGGTGGGTCTCGACGGCCCGGGCCGCCGCCACCAGCAGGGCGGTGCGGCCCACCCCGACGGCCACCCCGCCCTGACCCCGGGTCAGCAGTTCGGTCATGCCCGCACCCCCTGCGGCTCCGGCGCCGCCCAGGCCGCCGGATCCGTCCCGGACAGGGTCCGGGCGCCGTACAGCGTGGCCGCGAAGCGCAGCACCTGTTCGTACGGGAGGTGGAGCGAGGTGGTGCAGTCCGTCAGCACGGTGATGTGGTGGCCCTTCTGGAAGGCGGTGCGGGCCGTGGAGTCCACGCAGACGTCGGCGAACAGCCCGGCCAGCACCAGGTGGCCGATCCCCCGCGCCCGCAGGTGCCGCTCGAAGCCCTCGGCCAGGAAGGCGTCGAAGCAGGCCCGTTTGGTGAAGACCCGCTCCTCCGGACCGGGCGAGACCCGGTGGAACTCGGCGCCCCAACTCCCCTCCGCGCACTTCGGGGGCCGCCCCCGGCGCAGGTCGCGGGCCCGCCAGGCGGGGCCCTGGTGGGCGGGGTCGCCGAGGAAGCGGACGAACACCACCTCCAGACCCCGCCGCCGGGCCTCGGCCACCGCCCGCTCGCAGCCCTCCGCCACCCGCTCCAGGACCGCCGGGTCCCCGGCGAACCGGGCGGTGGCGACCGGGCCCACGCAGAAGTCGTTCTGCAGGTCCACCACCACCAGCGCGGTCGCCGACCCGGTGACGGTGGCCGGGCCCACGGGGGCGACGGCCTGAGTGTCCGTCATGCGTTCCGCGCCAGGGCCGGGGTACGGGCCAGCCGCGCGAGCAGCGCGTACGCGACCTCGGTGGTGGAGTGCCGCCCGCCCAGGTCGGCGGTGGCCACCCCGTCCCGCTCCAGCTCGGCCAGGGCGGTCTCGACCCGCTCCACCGCCCCCGCGACACCCACGTGCCGCTCGGCGACCAGGGCGGCGGCCCGGACGGTGGCCACCGGGTTGACCAGGTCACGGCCCGCCAGGTCGTCGGCGGAGCCGTGCACCGTCTGGTACTCGACCAGGCCGGCCACGCCCCTGTCCAGGCAGACGTTCTCGGTGCAACGATTCTCCTGGCGCCCGGAGCCGAAGCGGTCCAGCAGCACGACGTGCATGATGTCGGCCCACTCGTTGCCCGCGATCAGCAGGGTGCGCTCCGGGAGGCCGTGGGCGATCAGGTTCCGGTTGACGGTGTCGGGCTGGTAGACCTCGATCGGCACGCCCAGCCGCTCGGCGGCGGCGGCCACCCAGCGGTCGAAGGCCCCGTCCAGCAGGTGGAACTTGTAGGCCATCAAGATCCGGTCGATCCGCCCGTCCGGCCACTCCCGGCGGGCCCGCCCCAGCGCGTGCTCGATCACCGCCTCGGTGAGCTCCTGACTGAAGGTCAGGGTGCGGGTGAGCCGGCCCGGGGCGTGCTCGTTCTCCCCGGTGTAGAAGCCCTGGGCCTGGTCGCGGACCAGCAGCAGTGACGTTCCTTCTTCCCGCAGCAGGTCGACCTTGACGGCCCGCAGCCGCCGGCGCACCAGGTAGAGCGACTGGGCGTTGATCGCGGTGCGGAAGACCGCGGTGGCGCCCCGGGCCGCCAGGCTCCGGCAGAACTCCTCGTAGTGCTCGGCGTCCCGCGCGGTCAGCCCCTGGATCTCGGCCGGGTCGCCCTCGCCGCGCAGCGAGACGTACGAGTGGTAGAGGCGGTCGGAGCGGACCAGCTCCACCCCGCCCGGGTGCCCCTCGGTGAGCGCGGCCAGCACCCGCTCGAAGACGGTGGCGAGCTCGGGACCGGTGCCCCGGCCGACCGCGAGCCCGATCACGGGCGCGGGCCCGGTCACGGAGTCGGTCGCGGCCGGGGCACCCGCCTGGCGGACGATCGCGTTCACCGGGCCGCCGCGCCGGAGAGGAGGCGGTCGCCCGCGATGCCGGCCTTCTCGGGCCGGTAGTAGTCGCGGATCGCCTCGGCCCAGACCGGCACCTCCACCCGGTCGCCGTCCACCGGGCCGAGGGCGTCGAACAGCGCCTCGATGTTGGGGAGTTCGAAGCCGATCGCGGTCATCACGGCCAGGAAGTCCGGCCGGGTGACCAGCTGGTCGCCGTCCGGGTCGGCCAGGCCGGCCAGCGCCTCGGCGAACTCGTCCACCACGGCGTCGAAGCGCTCGGGGTCGAGCACCACGGCCCGGAACTCCTCGGGGCTGATCCGGCCGTCGCCGTCCACGTCCAACTCGCGGACCAGGGTGTCCCAGTAGCGGTCCAGCGCGGCGGCCAGCCGGTCCTTCGCGACGGCGTCGGCCTGCGGCAGCGCCTCGGCGACCCGGCGGGTCATCAGGTCGAAGTCGTCCGGCTCCAGGACGCCGTTGCCGTCGACGTCGAAGAGCGAGAACACGAGTCCGACGCGGTCGGTGGCCTCGGAAGTGGGCATGGCGGAGCACCTCTCGGAGCGAAGGGGGAGTCGCGGCCGGTGATCTTGGCCTGGCCGCCGACCCAGTATCCAGCTCCGCCGGGCGCCGGATGATCCCGAACGGCCTACGGCCCGCCATTGCACCCGAACGAGGGAATCCGCCGCCGAGCGGGGGACGCGGAGGCGGTCAGACCGCCATCGCCAGCATCAGCGGCGCCGCCCGGTCGGCGAGCAACTCGGCTGCGGCACGCAGCCGGTGGGCCTGCTCGACCGGCAGCGAGGTGGCCAGGCAGCCGACCGTGGTGCCGGCCGAGACCGGGACGGCGGCGCAGACCGTGCCGAGCGAGTACTCCTGGATGTCCAGCACCGGGACGGTGGCGGGCTGGCGCTCCAGACGGTGCATCAGCTGCTGCTGGTCGGTGATGGTGCGGGCGGTCAGCCGGGCGGCGGGGTGGCGGGAGAGGTGGTCCCGCCGTCCGTCGTGGTCGAGCTGGCCGAGCAGGCACTTGCCGATCGCACTGGCGTGCGCGGTGGCCCGGAAGTCCACCCACTCCAGCACGGCGGGGGCGTGGTCGCCGGCGGCCACCGCCTCCACCGAGAGCTCGCCGTCGTGGTAGCGGCTGAAGTAGACGGCGGCGCCCAGCTCGTCGCGCAGTTCGCCCAGCCGCTGCTCCAGCCGGGCCCGCACCAGCTGCTCGCGGTTGTGCTGCCCGAGCACCGCGACCGCGCCGCCGAGCGTCCAGACCCCGTCCACCCGGGCCAGGTAGCCCTCGAGTTCGAGCGCCTCGGCCAGCTCCCGGACGGCGGGCAGCGGTATGCCCAGCTCGCGCGCCAGGGCCGCCTCGGGCACGCCACCGGGATGGCGGTCCACCGCCTCCAGCACCCGCAGCGCCCGCCGCAGCACTCCGAACGGCCCGGCCGAGACCGGCAATCCCCGCACCGACATGGCGACCCCCTCCGTACGCACCTGCCGCTCCCAGCGTATCCCCAGGGAGCGTTCGAGAACGGACCACCGGCGGGATTGCCCGACAGGTCGTCACCAGGTCCGTCAGCTCGGGCGGATGATCATCTCGTCATCTTGACGAGAAGGATCAGCCGGGATTATCGTCTTCATGACGATAAAGGAGAGGGACATGGCAGACATCACTCGGCGGTTCGGCTACCGGCACCTGCGGGCCGCACCCACCTCGTACGTCCGGCACCTGGAGCGCGGCAAGCTGCGCCGGGAGGGCGCCGGTCTGGCCTACTGGTTCCGCCCACTGGCCGCCAGCATCTCCGAAGTACCGGCGGACGACCGCGAGTTGACCCTGCTCTTCCACGCCCGCACGGCCGACTTCCAGGACCTCACCGTGCAGGCCACCGTCACCTACCGGATCACCGACCCGGCGGTCGCGGCCACCCGGGTGGACTTCGGCATCGACCTGGCCACCGGCCGCTGGCGGGGCGAACCGCTCGACCAGATCGGCGGGTTGCTCACCGAGACCGCCCAGCAGCACGCCCTGGAGCTGATCGCCCGCACCACCCTGGCCGCCGCGCTGGCCGACGGCATCACCCTGCTCCGCCAGCGGATCGGCGAGGGCCTGGGCGGCGACCAGCGCCTCGCCGAGACCGGGCTCGCGGTGATCGCGGTCCGGATCACCGCCCTGCGCCCCGAGGCCGAGCTGGAGCGGGCCCTGCGCACCCCCGCCCGCGAGCAGGTCCAGCAGGAGGCGGACCGGGCCACCTACGAGCGGCGCGCCGTCGCGGTCGAGCGGGAGCGCGCGATCGCCGAGAACGAACTCGCCAACCAGATCGAACTGGCCCGCCGCGAGGAGGAGTTGATCCAGCAGCAGGGCGCCAACGCCCGCCGCCAGGCCGAGCAGGCGGCGGCCGACGACGGCATCCGGGCCGAGGCCGAGGCGGTCCGCCGCACCCGGCTGGCCGCGGCCGAGGCGGAGGCCGCCACCATCCTGGCCACCGCCAAGGCCGAGAGCGACCGCGCGCTCGGCGAGGCCCGGGCGGCCGGCGAGGCGGCCTGGCTGGCGGCCCACCAGCAGGCCGGGCCCGAGGTGCTCAAGGCGCTGGCGCTGATCCGGATGGCCGAGCACCTGCCGAAGATCGACAGCGTCACCCTGACCCCGGACGTGCTGACCGGGCTGCTGACCAAGCTGGGCGGCGGGCAGTCGTCGTGACGCTCACCCCCCGGGTGGTGCTGGTGCACCGCCGCACCGAGTACGAGGAGCTGCTCGCCCGGCACGGCTCGCGCGGGCAGGCCTCCTTCTTCCTCGCCTCGCGCGGCCGTTCACTGGCCGAGGCGGAGCGGCGGCACGACCGGACGGCCGCCGCGCTGGCCGAGGTCTCGGCGGCCGTCCCGCTGGACTGGCGGCGCAGCCGGGTGGAGCGGGCCGACCTGGACCGCTTCCTCTTCACGCCCGAGGACGTGGTGGTCGTGGTCGGCCAGGACGGGCTGGTGGCCAACACCGCCAAGTACCTGACCGGGCAGCCGGTGATCGGGGTGGACGCCGACCCGGGGCGCAACGCGGGCGTGCTGGTCCGTCACCGTCCCGAGCGGGCGGGCCAGTTGCTGCGGGCCGCGGTCGGCGCGGGGGCCGACCGGCGCTTCGAGCAGCGGACCATGGTCGAGGTGGTGGCCGACGACACCCAGCGGCTGCTCGCCCTCAACGAGGTCTACCTGGGCCAGCGCGGCCACCAGACCGCACGCTACCGCCTGGCCGCCCCGGAGGCCCCGGAGGAGGCGCAGGCCTCCTCCGGCGTGCTGGTCGGCACCGGCACCGGGGCCACCGGCTGGTGCCGCTCCGTCTGGCAGGCCAGCCGCAGCACCCTCCCGCTGCCGGGGCCGGACGCCGCGGGCCTGGCCTGGTTCGTCCGGGAGGCCTGGCCCTCCCCCACCACCGGCACCTCCCAGGTCCAGGGCCTGCTGACGGAGGGCCAGACCCTCACCCTGACCGTCGAGTCCGACGAACTGGTCGCCTTCGGCGACGGCGTCGAGGCCGACACCCTCAGCCTCGGCTGGGGTCAGACGGTGCGGATCGGCATCGCCGCCCAGCGCCTGCGGCTGCTGTGAGGGCCGCGAGGGCCCCGATGGTCCGTCACCACTGGCTCCACGGGAGGGTCACCACTGGCTCCACGGGAGGGTCCAGCCGCTCAGGCCGTTCTCCGGCTGGACGGTCTCGCCCTTGGAGTTGACGATCGAGACCACGTCGCCGATCCGGGACTCCTCGTAGAACTTGCCCGCGTCGGAGGACTTGCTGCCCGCCTCGGTGTCGAACAGGCCGACGCAGCCGTGGCTGTAGTTGCCGCGGCCGATGTTCTGGTTCCAGGAGTTGCCGTGCACGTAGGTGCCGGTGTCGGTGAGCTTCATGGCGTGCGGGACGGCGGCCAGGTCGTAGGGCTCGCCCCTGACGCCGGGGACGGTGGCCGAGTTCATCCGGGTGACCCGCTCCTTGGAGAAGATCACCATCGTGCCGTTCCAGGACGGGTTCTGGTCGTTCCCCGCCGAGATGGGGACGGAGCGGGAGCCGGCCGCCGTGGTGACGGTCATCCGGTGGGTCTTGGCGTCCACCGTGCTGATCCGGCTCTCGCCGACGGTGAAGCTCTCCTCGGCGTCCTTGTCGCCGTACAGGCCCGGGGTGATCTCCACGCTCTTCAGCCGGTACTTGACGGTGACCTTGGTGCCCGGCTTCCAGTACTCCTGCGGGCGGAAGTCCAGCCGGGTGTCGTCCTCCAGCCAGTGGCCCCGGGCCACGGTGCCGTCGCTGCCCTGGACGGTGACCGCCTTGGCCACCGCGTCCTTGTCCTTGACCTGCTTGCCGAAGTTGACCGAGACGATCATCCCGACGCCGTAGGTCTCCCCCGAGCCGATGTTGTCCCGGACCGACACCTTGCCGGCCGGCACCAGCGTGGTGAAGCCGCTGCTCACCGCCGAGACCAGCCCCTGGCCGTCCTTCGCCTGCGCGCTGACGGTGTAGGCGGTCCCGGCGACCAGGCCGCCCTCCGGCGTCCAACTCCGGCCGTCGGCAGCGGTGGTGCCCGCCACCTTGGTGCCGTTCTTGTCCGTCACCACCACCTCGGACAGCGTGCCGCCGTCCACCTCCACCTTGAGCGCCCCGGCCAGCCGGACGTCCGCCGCCCCGTTCGCCGGGCTCACCCGCAGCACCGCCGCCGAGCTCTTCGGCAGCACCTCCGCCGAGGCCGACGCCGAGACCGGGGCCGCCCCGGACGCGGCCGCCTTCGGCTCCCCCGTCGTACCGCCGCAGGCCGTCCCCAGCACCAGCACACTGCCCATCACCGCTGCGGCCCCGGCCGCCCGTCCGTACGTCACGTGCTCCCCCTCGTTCATGGTTCACGCTCTATACGCTCCGACGGGGCCGGAAGGTTGCACCCGGTCCGGCGGCGGCGGGGCGTCAGAACGCGAAGGTCTCGCAGTGGATCCGGCCGCGCGGCACGCCCGCGGTCTCCAGGGCCGAGACGGCGGAGGCGGTCATACCGGGTGAGCCGCAGAGGAAGACGTCCCGCGCGGTGGAGCGGGGAGTCCTGAGGAGCTCCGGCACAACGCGCCCGGGCCGGGTCCCTCCCCCACTGCCCGAGGGGGAGGGACCCGGCCCGTGAGGGTGGGTCAGGTGGTACGGGTGGGTCAGTTGTCGTTGCCCGCGCGGAGCTTGGTGACGGCGGCCTCCAGGCGGGCGCCGTACTCCTCGTCGGCCGCGTGGAAGTGGGCGAGGTTCTTCTCGACGACGTCGTCGCGGGAGACCTGGGAGAGGAAGCCCGCGATGTTGTCGATCAGGCGGGTCTTCTCGCCGGCCGACATCAGGCGGTAGAGCTCACCGGCCTGGAAGAAGTCGTCGTCCTTGGTGTGCTGCGGCGTCACGTAGGTGCCGGTGTGGCCGGTGACCGCGACGGGGGCGGCCAGCGGGGCGTCGGTCTGGGACGGGCCGTCGTACGAGTTGGGCTCGTAGTTCTTGGCGTCCTTGCCGTTGCGGGCCACGGCGGAGAAGCCGTCCTGGCCGTAGTTCTGCGCGGTGGTGGCCTTGGGGGCGTTGACCGCGAGCAGGGTGTGGTTGACGCCGAGGCGGTAGCGCTGGGCGTCCGCGTAGGCGAACAGGCGGCCCTGGAGCATCTTGTCCGGGGAGGCGCCGATGCCCGGCACGAAGTTGTTCGGCGAGAACGCGGACTGCTCGACCTCGGCGAAGACGTTGTCGGGGTTCCGGTTCAGCACCAGGCGGCCGACCTTGACCAGCGGGTAGTCCGCGTGCGGCCAGACCTTGGTCAGGTCGAAGGGGTTGAAGCGGTAGTCGGCGGCCTCGGCCACCGGCATCAGCTGCACGTACAGGGTCCAGGACGGGAAGACGCCCCGCTCGATGGCCTGGTGCAGGTCGCGCTGGTGCGAGTCGGCGTCGGCGCCGAGCACCTCGGCGGACTGGCCGCCGTCGAGGGAGCGGATGCCCTGGTTGGTCTTGAAGTGGTACTTGACCCAGAAGGACTCGCCCTGCTCGTTGGTCCACTGGTAGGTGTGCGAGCCGTAGCCGTTCATGTGGCGGTACGAGGCCGGGATGCCGCGGTCGCCGAAGAGCCAGGTGATCTGGTGGGTGGAGGCCGGCGAGTGGGCCCAGAAGTCCCAGACGTTGTCGGCTTCCTGGATGCCGGTGTACGGGTCGCGCTTCTGCGAGTGGATGAAGTCGGGGAACTTGATCGGGTCCTTGATGAAGAACACCGGGGTGTTGTTGCCGACCAGGTCGTAGTTGCCCTCGCGGGTGTAGAACTTCAGCGCGAAGCCGCGGGGGTCGCGGACTGCGTCCGAGGAGCCGAGGGCGCCGGCGACGGTGGAGAAGCGCAGGAAGACCTCGGTGCGCTGGCCCACGGCCGAGAGGAAGTCGGCCTTGGTGTACTGCGAGACCTCGTCGGTGACCTCGAAGTAGCCGTAGGCACCGGAGCCGCGGGCGTGCACGACGCGCTCCGGGATGCGCTCGCGGTTGAAGCGGGCCAGCTTCTCCAGCAGCTGCTGGTCCTGGATCAGCAGCGGGCCGTACTCGCCGGCGGAGGCGGAGTTCTGGTTGTCGGCGACCGGGGCGCCGGACTCGGTGGTGAGGATCTTCGACATGAGGGTCCTTCAAGTAGCAGCGGTGCGAGGTGTTTTAGGGGCGGCAACGGAGGGTCGGCGCGGAACTGCGGCAGAGCGGTGGGCTGGCAGCGCAGTTCCTCGCGCCCCTGGCCTAGACGCCGAGCAGGCGCCAGATGGCCGAGCGGCGGCGGGAGGACTGCTCGCCGTCGGGGCCGTCGGTCGGCTGCAGGGCAGCGACGGCGGCGGTGGTCGCGGCGGCGTCCGCGAGCGGGCGGGCGGCGGTCAGCTCGGTGGCCTCCGCCGGGGTGAGGCCGGCCTCGGCGAGGGCCTGCTCGGCCTCGGCGGCGGGGACGGCGTTGAACCAGCGGAGCGCGAGGGCGGCGCGGCCGGCCTCGGTGAGCTTGCCGGTGAGGCGCAGGCGGGCCAGTCCGCCGTCCGGGTAGACGTTGATCCGCACGTGGGTGGCGTTGCGTCCGGCGGCGAGCCGGAAGCGGTGCCGGGTGTCGGGCTGGAGGCGGGTGCGGGGCAGCAGCTCGAACCAGCCGTCCGCGTCGGTGGACGGGTCGCCGCCGGTGGAGGCGTCGTAGCCGACCAGGTCGGCCCAGCCAGGGGCGTTGGCGACGAAGTAGGAGGTGTCCACCTCCGCCGCCAGGACCTCGCCGCCCCCGGCCAGGGCGATCTGTACCCAGTCGTTGGCCTTGTCGCGCCGACGCCGGGTCTCCCAACCGTCGCCCATGACGGAGGCGCGACCGGGAGCGTTCAGGTTGTGCGGGGACGAGAAGTAGCGGTCCGAGGCGGCCTCGGCCACGCCGCCGAACTCCTGGGCGGCCAGGTCGAAGCTGAGACCGTCCAGCTCGCGCGGGTCGGGCAGCACCTCGCCGTGCACCCGCAGGCGGGCCACGCCGCCGTCGGGCCAGATGTTCAGCCGGACGTGGGTGTAGCGGGTCGGGTCGGTGACCTCGAACTCGTGGGCGGTGTTGCCCTGGAGGGCGGTGCGCGGCACCAGGTCGGTCCACTCGGCGGCGGCCAGCTCCTCGGGCGAGGGGTGGCCGGGGACGGAGGCGCCCTGGACGGAGCCGGTCTCCGGGTAGTTGCCGGTGAAGAAGGCGGTGTCCACGATCACGCCGTGGATCCGGCCGGGGACGCCGAGCCGGACGACCGCCCAGTCGTGGTCCTCGTCGGTGGGGTGCGGCTGCTCGGCCGAGACGCCGCGGCGGCGCTTGGACTCCCAGCCGTCCATGATCTGGCCCTTGTGGCCGAAGGTGTGCGGGCGGAACTCGGCGGGCTTGGCGACCAGCAGGTTCTCCGCGTCCGCGAAGGTGTCCTCGTTGGTGTCGACCACGCCGGCGCCCAGCAGGCGCGAGGCCAGGTTGACCAGCTCGGTGAACGGAGCGCTCGGGGTCTGACCGGTGCTCAACTGAGGTCTCCTTCTTCGTTGTTGCGGATCTGACGGCCGAACGGCGCGGCCTCGACGTCGATCACCCGGCCGCGGAGCCAGGTGGTGCGGACGGAGCCGCTCAGGGTCTTGCCCGCGTACGGCGTCACGGGGTTGCGGTGGTGGAGGTCCTCGGCGACCACGGCGAACTCGGCGTCGGGGTCGAAGGCCACCAGGTCGGCGTCGTTCCCGACGGCGATGGCGCCCTTGGTGCCGGTGAGGCCGGCCAGCTCGGCAGGGCCGCTGCTCATCCAGCGGACCAGGTCCGTCAGGGTGTGGCCGCGGCGGCGGGCCTCGGTCCAGACGGCCGGCAGGCCGAGCTGGAGGGAGGCGATGCCGCCCCAGGCGGCGGCGAAGTCGCCGCTGCCGCCGTAGCGCTGAAGGAGCTTCAGGTCCGGGGTGGAGGGCGAGTGGTCGGAGACCACGGCGATGAACTCGCCGGCCGCCAGCGCCGCCCAGAGCTGGTCCCGGTTGGACTCGTCGCGGATCGGCGGGCAGCACTTGAAGGCGGTGTCGCCGTCCGGCACCTCCTCGGCCGCGAGGGTGAGGTAGTGCGGGCAGGTCTCGGCGGTCACCCGGACGCCGTCCTCGCGGGCCTGGCGCAGCAGCGGCAGCACGGCGGCGGAGGAGACGTGCAGGATGTGGACGCGGGCGCCGGTGCGGCGGGCCGTGTCGAGCAGCCGGGCCACGGCGGCGGCCTCGGCGTCGTCGGGCCGGGAGGCCAGGAAGTCGCGGTAGTGCACGCCCGGGTGCTGCGGGGCGGCGTCCAGGACGGCCGGGTCCTCGGCGTGGATGATGGCCAGCGCGCCGATCCGGGCCTGCTCGGCCAGCGCGGCCTCCAGGTCCTCCTGCTCGACGTGCGGGAACTCGTCCACCCCGGAGGGGGCGAGGAAGCTCTTGAAGCCGAACACGCCCTCGCGGTGCAGCGGTTCGAGGTCGGCCACGTTGCCGGGGATCGCCCCGCCCCAGAAGCCGAGGTCGACCCAGGCCTGGCCCTCGGCGATCTTCCGCTTGGCCTCCAGGCCCTCGACCGTGGTGGTCGGCGGGATGGAGTTGAGCGGCATGTCGATGATGGTGGTGACGCCGCCGGTGGCGGCCGCCTTGGTGGCGGTGGCGAAGCCCTCCCACTCGGTGCGGCCGGGCTCGTTGACGTGCACGTGGGTGTCGACCAGGCCGGGCAGCAGCGCGGTGTCGCCGAGGTCGGTGAGGTGGGCGTCGCCGACGAGCAGGGAGCCGTGCTCGGCGATCTGCTCGATCCGGCCGTCCCGGACCAGCACGTCAGCGGGGCGCTCGCCGTCCGGCAGGACCACGCGGCGGGAGCGGATCACCGCCGTGCTGGCGGGCGTCTCGCTGATGGGCATGGGGACCTCCGGGAATAGCGAAGGCGGACAAGGCAATTGGGGCCCGTTCACCGGGTCGCCAGCTGCGATTGCTCGGAGCCTAGGCCCGCCTTCAACAAAACGTCAATGTAGGAAAGTACGATCGGTCAGGCCTGCAGGAGTTCGGCCGCCAGCCGCTCCCCCGCGACCTCGGCCAGCTCCCCCGCCTTGGTCATGGAGTCCCCCGGCTGCTCGGCCAGGTCGGTCAGCGCGTACGCCGCGACGAAGCCGGCCGACCGCCACTGGGGCTCCGAGAGCTCCAGCCGTCCGGCCACGGCGGCCACCCGAACCCCCGCCCGAGTGGCCGCCGCGGCGACACCGGCGGGGGCCTTGCCGTGCAGCGTCTGCGCGTCCAGGCATCCCTCACCGGTCACGACGAGTCGTGCCCCACGCACGGCCTCGTCGAAGCCCAGCAGTTCGAGCAGCAGCTCGATGCCGGGTCGCATGGTGGCGCCGAGCAGGGCCAGGGCGGCGAAGCCGACCCCTCCTGCCGCCCCGGCGCCGGGGGCGTCACGGAAGTCCTTGCCACTGACCCCGCGGACCACGTCCGCCCAGCGGGTCAGGCCCTCCTCCAGGATCACCAGGTCGTCGCCGTCGGCACCCTTCTGCGGTCCGTAGACGGCGGTCGCGCCGCGCGGGCCGAGCAGCGGGTTGTCCACGTCGCAGGCGACCACGACCTGGACGCCCTTCAGGGTGTCGGCCAGCGTGCCCGGGTCGATCCGGTCCAGCTTGCGCAGCGCGGCGCCGCCGGGGGCGAGCTCCAGGCCGTCGGCGTCGTAGAGGCCGACCCCGAGGGCCTGGACCATGCCGGCCCCGCCGTCGGTGCAGGCGCTGCCGCCGAGGCCCAGCACGATCCGCTTGGCGCCCAGGCTGACGGCCCGTCCGATCAGGGTGCCGACCCCGTAGGAGCCGGCCGCGAGCGGCGCGGTGCGGCCGCCGGGGAGCCGGGCCAGGCCGCTGGCCTGGGCGAGCTCGACCACGGCGGTGTCCCCGCGCAGGGCGATCGCGGCGTCCACCGGCAGGCCGGTCGGACCGGCCACCTTGACGGCGACCTTCTTGAAGCCGGCGGCCAGCGCGGCGGCCAGGGTGCCCTCGCCGCCGTCGGCGACCGGGAGCTCGCGGATGTCCGCACCGGGGGCCACCCGGCGGATGCCGGCCGCGATCCTGGCGGCGACCTCGGCGCCCTCCAGGGTGCCCTTGAACTTGTCAGGGGCTACCACGATGTGACCCATGGGGACTCTCCGTTGCTCGCGCTCGATACGTCGTCAGGCCGATCATCTGCCCGGAATGACCGGGGTGCGACCCCCTCCCCGCCGTTCCCCCCGCTCCGCTTCCGACGTACGGGGGGCTCCCCTCGGCGGGGAGGGGGCCGGGCGGCGCTGGTGCTCGGAACGACCGAAGGACCGAGCGCACCGCCGGCTTGGCACGGTCGGCGGACGGGTGGATGAGCACCGGACCCGTCGGCCGACCGAACTGTGGCCCCCTGGCGACGCGGGCACGACCGGACAGGTACACGCCGCCAGGGGGAGCTATGGGGTTACTTGACCTCGCGGCCCGAGAGGCGCTCGACGCCGCGGAGCAGGGCCGAGTGGTCCAGCGAGCCGTCGCCGTTGGCGCGGGCCGAGGCGACCAGCTGGGCCACCACGGCGCCGACCGGCAGGGCCGCACCGACGGCACGGGCGGCGTCGGTGACGATGCCCATGTCCTTGTGGTGCAGGTCGATCCGGAAGCCCGGGGCGAACTGACGGTCGATCATGTTGCCCTTCTTGCGGTTCAGCACGGTGGAACCGGCCAGACCGCCGCCGAGCACGTCGAGCGCGGCCGGCAGGTCCACGCCCGCGTTCTCCAGGAAGACCACGGCCTCGGCCAGGACCTGGATGTTGACCGCCACGATCAGCTGGTTGGCCGCCTTCACGGTCTGGCCGGCACCGGCCGGGCCGACGTGGATGACGGTGGTGCCGAGCGCGTCGAACAGCGGCTTGGCCTCGGCGAAGTCCGCCGCCTCGCCGCCGACCATGATGGAGAGCACGGCCTCGACCGCGCCGGCCTCGCCACCGGAGACCGGGGCGTCCAGGGTGCGGACGCCCTTCGCCTTGGCGGCGGCCTCGACCTTGATCGAGGTCTGCGGGGTGATGCTGGACATGTCGATGACCAGGGTGCCCGGGGCCACGTTCTCCAGCACGCCGCCCTCACCGAGGATGGCCTGCTCCACGTGCGGGTCGGCCGGGACCATCGTGATGACGACCTCGGCGTCCTTCACGGCGTCGGCGATCGAGGTCGCGCCGTGGCCGCCCGCCGCCACCAGGGCGTCGATCTGGGGCTGGGTCAGGTTGTAACCGGTCACGTGGTGGCCGGCCTTGACCAGGTTGGCGGCCATCGGGCTGCCCATGATGCCGAGGCCGATGAAGGCGATCTTGCGGCTCATCGCGATACGTCCTTTGGTGCGGGGAGGAATGTGAGGGTCAGTTGGAGCGGAGCTCGCGCGGGAGCCACTCGAAGCTGTCGGCGGAGACGCCGGTCGACGGCTTGTACTCCAGGCCGATCCGGCCGGTGTAGCCGGCGGCGGTGAGGCGGGCGAACAGGTCCTCGAAGTCCAGCTCGCCGGTGCCGGGCTCGTTGCGCGCCGGGGTGTCGGCGATCTGCACGTGGCCGATCCGGTCGGCGTACTTCGTGATCACCTCGGCCAGGTCCTCGCCGTTGCGGGCCAGGTGGTAGAGGTCGCAGAGGAACTTCGCGTTCCCGAGGCCGGTGGCGGCGTTCACCTTGTCCACCACCTCGATCGCGGCCTCGGCGGAGAGCAGGGCGTAGTCCGGGGACTCGACCTTGTTCAGGGTCTCGATCAGCAGCACGGCGCCGATCGAGTGCGCGGCCTGGGCGGCCAGCGTGAGGTTCTCCAGCGCGAGCTCGTCCTGCTCGGCGGCGGAGACGCCCTCCACCCGGTTGCCGTAGAGCGCGTTGAGCGCCTTGGTGCCCAGCGACTCGGCGAGCGCGACGGTCACCGGCAGGTTCTCCCGGAAGCGCTCGCGCTCGGCCGGGACGGAGACGGTGCCGCGGGCGCCCTTGGTCAGGTCGTCCAGGAAGTTGAGGCCGGTCAGCTGCACGCCCGCGTCGGTGAACGCCTTGCGCAGCGCGTCCAGCTCCGCCTCGGACGGCGTGTGGTTCTCCCCGAAGGGCCACCAGAGCTCGGCGGCGGTGAAGCCGGCGGCCGCGGCGGCGGCGGGGCGCTCCAGGAGCGGGAGCTCGCTGAACAGGATCGACAGGTTGACCGTGTACGTGTGCTGGGAAGCGGCAGTCACGCCCATCACCTTTCACTCTTCCGATCCGAGACTTCCACGATCCGGAAGACGGATTCTGCTTGATGGAAGCTTGCCCTGCCGTCCGATGGACCGTCAAGACCGCTCGCAACATTTTGTTGAAGCTCTCCGTCGAGTCCTGCCCCTTCCGCCAAAACGCCTGATCGATAGAGTGACCAGGTGCGATTGATGGTGGAGTTCACGACAGAACCGTTCGAGCGGGACACGTTCCCCGAGCACGCCGAGGCGGCCCTGAAGGCGGTGACCGACGCCGGACTCGAGGTGGCGGTCGGCCCCTTCGGGACCGACGCCCGGGGCGAGGCCGAGGACGTCGTCACCGCTGTGACCACGCTGCTGCGCGAGACCCTGGCGGCCGGCGCCACCCGGATCTCCGTCCAGGTCAGCGTGCTGGACCAGGAAGAGGAAGGAGGGGGTAGCGCGTGAGCGAGGCCCTGGATCACCCGCTGGCATCGGCGATAAAGCCGCTGCTGGAGGCCGTCGGCGCGACCGAGGTCGCGCTCGACGAGGCCCGCCCGGACGACGTGGTGCTGGAGTGGGAGGGCCGGGCGGCGATCGCCGTCCGACTGCCGCACCTGAGCAGTGCACTGGACCGTCTGCTGGCCGAGATGACCCGTCAGTTCGACGGGCGTCCGCTGACCGAGCTGGACCGGTACGAGAAGCAGCGCGTGGTCGCCCTCCTGGAGGAGCGCGGCGCCTTCACCGTCCGACACGGCGTGGAGACCGTCGCCAGCGCCCTCGGCGTCAGCCGGTTCACGGTGTACAACTACCTGAACCGACAGGACGGTTCGAAGGGCTGACCTGACGCTGTCCGCCCCGTCCACTGGCTGCGGCCGGGGCGCCGCGCCCAGTCTTGCCGACACGGCGGACCGGGCACACTTGGCGAATCGCACACCAAAAGGGCCGGTCAGAGCACTTGGCCCAAAACGTAACCACCAACAGTTCAACAAAGTGTTGACGGCTACGGGTGGCGGATCTAGCTTTTCCGGGTGGCACCACTCTTCAGGAGGCCCACCCGTGACCAGCCCCATCGACGCTCTTGACGCTCTGGCGGCGGCCCCCGCCGCCGAGCTGACGGAGACCCTGCTGGAGATCTGCTCCAGCCCCAGCTGGGCCGCCCTCGTGGCGGACACCCGGCCGTGGTCCGACCGGGCCGAGCTGCTCGCCGCCAACGAGGCGGCGATGGCGAAGCTGACGGTCGAGGACCTGAACGACGCGATGGCCGGCCACGCCCGGATCGGCAAGCCCAAGACGGGCGACGCCACCTCCGAGCGGGAGCAGGCCGGCATCCGGGGAGTCGATTCCGCACTCCTCGACGAACTGCACGGGGCGAACGCCGCCTACGAGGCGAAGTTCGGCCACGTGTTCCTGATCTGCGCGACCGGCCGCACGGCCGACACCATGCTCACCGCACTCCGCGAGCGCTTCCCGAACGACGCCGCCACCGAGGCGGAGATCGTCCGGGGCGAGCTGCGCAAGATCAACGACATCCGGATCAACCGACTGCTGGACGAGTCCTGAACTCCCGCCAGTACGTCAACTCCTGCCATCAGTAAGGTCATTCAACCCATGACTGGCATCTCCACGCACGTGCTCGACACCAGCCTCGGCCGCCCGGCCGAGGGCGTCCCGGTCGAGCTCGCACTGCACACCGAGGGTGGCTGGCAGGTGCTCGGCACCTCCGCCACGGACTCCGACGGCCGGGCCAAGGACCTGCCGGCCGTGGAGGCGGGCTCGGTCGTCCGGCTGCTCTTCGACACCTCCGCCTACTACGCGAAGAAGTCCGAGGAGCCGCCGTTCTTCCCCGAGGTCTCGATCGTCTTCACGGTCGCGCCCGCGCAGCACCACTACCACGTGCCGTTGCTGCTCAACCCGTTCGGATACTCGGTCTACCGCGGAAGCTAGTAGACCGCTGGAACCCTTAGGAGCCGTCATGGCCCACGTGCTCGGTCAGAACCAGTACGGCAAGGCGGAGAACCGCATCGTCCGGGTCTACCGTGACTCCACCCGTCACGAGATCAAGGACCTGAACGTCTCGGTCGCCCTGCGCGGCGAGTTCGACGACGTCCACCTCACCGGCTCGAACGCCAACTGCCTGCCCACCGACACCACCAAGAACACCGTGTACGCCTTCGCCAAGGAGTACGGCATCGAGTCCGCGGAGGCCTTCGGCATCCAGCTGGCCCGCCACTTCGTGGACAACACCGAGCGCGGCGTGGTGCACAGCGCCCGGATCCGGATCGAGGAGTACACCTGGGACCGGATCAAGACCCCGGACAACTCGGCCCGCTTCATCGGCTCCGAGGAGGTCGGCCACTCCTTCGTCCGCAACGGCGGCGAGGTGCGCACCAGTGAGATCGTCTACGACGGCACCACCGTGTCGGTGATCTCCGGCCTCAAGGACCTCACCGTCCTGAACTCCACCAACTCGGAGTTCTGGGGCTACATCAAGGACAAGTACACCACCCTCCAGGAGGCGTACGACCGGATCCTCGCCACCCAGGTGACGGCCCGGTGGAAGTACTCCTTCGACGGCACCGAGGGCTCGGCCGAGCCGAACTGGAACCGCTCGTACCAGCACGTCAAGCGCCACCTGCTGGAGGCGTTCGCCGAGACCTACTCCTACTCGCTGCAGCAGACCCTGCACGGGATGGGCACCCGGGTGCTGAACAACCGGGCCGAGGTGGACGAGGTCCGCCTGGAGCTCCCGAACAAGCACCACTTCCTGGTGGACCTCTCGCCCTTCGGCCTGAAGAACGAGAACGAGGTCTACTACGCCGCCGACCGGATGTACGGCCTGATCGAGGGCACCGTGCACCGCGAGGGCGTCACCCCGGTCATCCCGGTCGCCTGATCGCCGAGCTGAGGCACCGTCATGACCGTCGTCCAGCACCGCTGCACCCCCCGGCCGCACCCGGCCGGACGGTGCCGGACGGCCCGCTCCGCCCGCTCCACCTGTTTCTCCACCCCCACCTACCGGAGATCGTGCTCGCCTCGCGGCGGCCGGCCCGGGGAGCCGGAGGAACACCCCGAGGGACCCTTGCACCGCCGTCCCGCCCTCGGGCATTCTCCAGCGCCACGGGCACGCCGGGAGTCACGAGCACAAGAGGGGCTCGACATGGCACTCCCCAACACCCGAACCACTGACGGCGGTTCCACCCCGGAAGGACCCGAGCGGCCGGACGGAGCGTCACCGAACCTCCCCGACGACCCGGCCGGCCGCCCGGTCCACCCCGTGGACGAGCTGCTGCCCACGGTGAAGCTCTTCACCACCGGACTCCAGCACGTCGCCGCGATGTACGCGGGTGTGGTCGCACCCCCGCTGATCGTCGGCGCCGGTGTGGGCCTGTCCCCCACCGAGCTCGCCCTGCTCATCTCGGCCAGCCTGTTCACCGCGGGCCTGGCCACCCTCCTCCAGACGCTGGGCGTCTGGAAGATCGGCGCACGGCTGCCGTTCGTGAACGGCGTCTCGTTCGCCGGCGTCGCACCGATGCTGGCCATCGCCAAGGAGCACGGCCCTCAGGACGCGCTCCCGGTGATCTTCGGCGCGGTGATCGTCGCGGGGATCCTGTGCTTCCTCGCGGCACCGTGGTTCTGCAAGCTCATCAGGTTCTTCCCACCGGTCGTCCAGGGCACCGTGATCACCCTCATCGGGGTGTCCCTGCTACCGGTGGCGGTCAACTGGGCCCGCGGCGGCACCCCCGGTGCCCCCGGCTACGGCTCCGTGAAGGCCATCGGTCTCGCCGCGCTCACCCTCACCGCGGTGGTGCTCTGCAACAAGCTGCTCCGCGGCTTCTGGCAGCAGCTCTCGCTGCTGATCGGACTCGCGATCGGCACCGCGCTGGCCTTCCCCCTCGGGCTGGCCGACTTCGGGGCGGTCTCGGAGGCGAAGGTCTTCGCCCTGCCCTCCCCCTTCCACTTCGGCGCCCCGGTCTTCGAGGTCACCGCGATCGTCTCGATCTGCATCGTGATGATCGTCTCGATGACCGAGTCCACCGCCGACATGCTGGCCCTGGGCCGGATCGTCGAGCGCGAGGCGGACGAGCCCACCCTGGCCGCCGGCCTGCGGGCCGACGGGCTGGCCACCGCGATCAGCCCGGTCTTCAACGGCTTCGCGGCCAGCGCCTTCGCCCAGAACATCGGGCTGGTGGCACTGACCAACATCCGCAGCCGCTTCGTGGTCGCGGCCGGCGGCGGGATCCTGATCCTGCTCGGCCTCTTCCCGGTGCTCGGCTCGGTGGTCTCGCTGGTGCCCTCGCCGGTGCTCGGCGGCGCCGGGATCGTGCTCTTCGGCACGGTCGCGGCCAGCGGCATCCGGACCCTGGCCGAGGCGGGGATGCAGTCCAGCGCCAACACCATCCTGGTCTCGGTCTCGCTCGGGGTCGGCATCATCCCGATCGCCGCCCCGACCTTCTACGACGCCTTCCCGGAGGCCGTCCGCACGCTGATGCACTCCGGCATATCCGCCGGCTGCGTCCTGGCCGTCCTGCTCAACCTTCTCTTCCACCACGTCGGTGCGAACCGCCCTGCCCCGCAGGGAAGTCCGCACGGCGCGGCGTCAACGGCGACGCCGTCCTGAACGGTGCGGGGCGCACAGCGCTCACTGCGCGCCCCGCACCCTCCCCCCATAGGAGACACACCATGGCAGTCCAGCCCCCGCCCGCCGACCAGCGGATCGTGATCGAGAACGTCGCGATCGCGACGGTCGACGCCAACGACACCGAGTACGCCCGCGGCCACGTCGTGGTGCTCGGCAACAAGATCGAGTCGGTCGGTGCGGGCCCCGCCCCCGCGTGGCTGGACAACGTGGTGCGCCGGATCAACGGGGAGGGCCACCTGGTCACCCCGGGTCTGGTCAACACCCACCACCACTTCTACCAGTGGATCACCCGCGGCCTGGCCCAGGACAACATCCTCTTCGACTGGCTGGTCGCGCTCTACCCGACCTGGGCCCGGATCGACGACAAGCTGGTGCACGCGGCCGCCCAGGGCTCGACCGCCGCCCTGCTCAAGTCCGGCTGCACCACCGCCTCGGACCACCACTACGTCTTCCCGCAGGGCGGCGGCGACATCCTCGGCGCCTCGATCGAGGCCGTCCAGGAGCTCGGCATGCGCTTCACCGCGCTGCGCGGCTCGATGGACCGCTCGCAGAAGGACGGCGGCCTGCCGCCGGACCACGCGGTGGAGAAGACCGAGGACATCCTGATCGCCTCCGAGGCGGCCGTGGACAAGTGGCACGACTCCTCCTTCGGCTCGATGCTGCACGTGGCCATCGCGCCCTGTTCGCCCTTCTCGGTCTCCACCGAACTCCTCAAGCAGTCGGCCGAGTTGGCCCGCCGCAAGGGCGTGCGGCTGCACACCCACGGCTCGGAGACGGCCGAGGAGGAGGAGTTCTGCAAGCAGCTCTTCGGCATGGGCCCCACCGACTACTTCGAGTCCACCGGCTGGCTCGGCGAGGACGTCTGGATGGCGCACTGCGTCCACATGAACGACTCCGACATCGCCAAGTTCGCCGAGACCGGCACCGGTGTCGCGCACTGCCCGTCCTCCAACGCCCGTCTGGCGGCCGGCATCGCCCGCGTCCCGGACATGCTGCAGGCCGGCGTCCCGGTCGGCCTCGGCGTGGACGGCACCGCCTCCAACGAGTCCGGCGAGCTCGGCACCGAGCTGCGCAACGCGCTGCTGATCAACCGTCTGCACGGCAGCCCGAAGGCGCTCACCGCCCGCTCGGCGCTGCGCCTGGGCACCATGGGCGGCGCCCGGGTGCTGGGCCGTCAGAACGAGATCGGCTCCATCGAGGTCGGCAAGCTGGCCGACCTGGCGCTCTGGAAGATCGACGGCGTGATGCACTCCTCGATCGCCGACCCGGTGGCCGCCCTCACCTTCGGCGCCCTGCCCCCGCTGGCCCTGCTGCTGGTCAACGGCAACCCGGTGGTCGAGAAGGGCCTGCTCACCACGGTGAACGAGGACAGGATCGCGCAGAACGCGGCCCGCGCCGCCCGCGAGCTGGCCTCGCGCGGCTGATCCCCCCTCAACTCCGGGACCGCGTCAGGGACGGCGCGGCACCCGGATCCACCCCTCGGGGTGGAGGCGGCCCCGGACTCACGGCGAGAGTCCGGGGCCGTCCCGTACCCCCACGTTGCCACCGCACGGCGGGCCGTGCCAGGCTGACGGCCGTTCGAACGAGGCGGGAGGGGACCGGTGCGACTGCTCCGCATGCTCCCGATCCGCCTACGGGCGGCGCTGGCCGCGGCCCTGGCCACCGCCGTGGTGCTCGGCGTGGTCACCTGGTGGGTCGGCGAGCAGAGCTACCGGGCCGGCCTGCCCCCCGCGAAGCTGACCGCGCTCAAGGACGCCGACGCGCTGGACGACGCGGTGCCGGCCCTCGACCGGGACCGGACCCTGCAGTGGAAGTACCCCCAGACCTCCTACCTGCTGATGCTGGCCGACGGCAGCTGGGCGCTTCACCACGCGGTGCTCGGCGATATCGACGCGCTCCGCCCGGCACTGCACCCGATGCCGCCGGCCGTCGACCCGAACGACCCGGCCGGCACCGTTCTGTTGAAGGGCCGCAGCGACGAGGTCGAGCTGCGGGTGCCGGCCGGCGTCCTGCTGACCATGCCGAACAGCCCGGGTGCGGACCTGGTCGGCCGGGACGTGGTCTTCCAGCGGCGCACCGGCCAGGTCTGGGACGCCGCGGCCCTCGAGACGCTGACCGGCCGCAAGGGCCTCCCCGCCCAGCAGGTCACCACCTTCGTCCTGGTGAACGACAACGCCGCCCGGGAGGACGCGGCCGCGGTCACCACCGCGCTGCTCCGCTACGTGCTGCCGCTCGGCTCGCTGTTCGTGGCGCTGGTCGCCTGGCTGGTGGTGGGCTTCGCGCTCCGGCCGGTCGAGGCGATCCGCCGTCAGATGGCCCGGATCGGCGGCGGCGACCTGCACGAACGGGTGCCCGTCCCGCCGTCCCGGGACCAGATCGGCCGCCTCGCCGTCACCACCAACGAGACCCTGGACCGGCTGGCGGACGCGCTGGCCGAGCAGCGCCGGCTGGTCGCCGACGCCTCGCACGAACTGCGCACCCCGGTCGCGGTGCTGCGCGGCTCGCTGGACGTGGCCCTGGCCCACCCCGAGCGGGCCGACTGGCCGCCGGTGGCCCGCACCGCGGTGGCCGGAGCCGAACGACTGGAGCGGCTCACCGCCGATCTCCTGCTGCTGCACCGGGTCGACGGCCAGGCCGTCACCGACCGGCTCACCCCGCTGCACGACCTGATCACCGAGCAGCTCGCCGAGCGGGCCCTGCTCGGCGGGCGCCCGGCCACAGTGCTCGCCCTGGACGAACTCCTGCTCCCCGCCGACGAGTTGCTGCTCGGGCGGCTGTTGGGGAACCTGCTGGACAACGCCGAGCGGTACGCCACCTCGCGGATCACGCTGTCCCTGCGGGTCACCGACGGCACGGCCGAGCTGACGGTGGCCGACGACGGCCCCGGGATCGCCGAGGCCGACCGGGAACGGGTCTTCGAACGCTTCGTCAGACTGGACGAGTCGCGCGACCGTCAGCACGGCGGCTCCGGGCTCGGCCTGGCCCTGGTCCGCGGCATCGCCGAGGGCCTGGGCGGGACGGCCTCCGCCGTGGCCCCCGCCACCGGCCGGGGCGCCGAGCTGGTGGTCAGCCTCCCCGTCCCGGGGGCTGTCTCCTAGGCTGACCGGATGCGACTGCTGTTGGTGGAGGACGAGGAGGAGCTGGCCCACTCCCTGAGCCGGGGCCTGCGGGCCGAGGGCTACGCGGTGGACGTGGTCGGCGACGGCCTGGAGGGCCTGGCCTTGGCCGAGAGCGGCGGGTACGCGGCCGTGGTGCTGGACCTGATGCTGCCCGGGCTGAACGGCTTCCGGATCTGCCGACGGCTGCGCGAACGGGGCTCCACCGTCCCGGTGCTGATCCTGACCGCGAAGAACGGCGAGTACGACGAGGCCGAGGCGCTGGACAGCGGGGCGGACGACTTCCTCGGCAAGCCCTTCTCCTACGTGGTGCTGACCGCCCGGCTACGGGCGCTGATCCGCCGGGGCGCGGCCGGCCGCCCCGCCGTCCTGACGGTCGGTGACCTGACGGTGGATCCGGCCACCCGTCGCTGCCGGGTCGGTGGAGCCGAACTGCACTTCACCACCAAGGAGTTCGGCGTGCTGGAGTGTCTGGCCCACCGGGCCGGGCTGGCGGTGCCGAAGACCGAGATCCTGGACGCGGTCTGGGACCACGCCTTCCGGGGCGACCTGAACATCGTCGAGGTGTACGTGGCCGCGCTGCGCCGCAAGCTGCTGGCCGCCGGGGCCCGCTGCGGGATCGACACCGTCCGGGGCGTCGGCTACCGGCTGGCCGACCGCCGGGAACTCCGTTGACAACTCCCCCACCCTGACCCAGAGTTCCAGCACGGCGAGCTCCGGGGGTGCGGCATGGGCGGCGGGGAGGACCACGACTATCCGACCGACGTGGACGAGGGCGGGGTCACCGAACTCGTGGTGCACGGGGTCGGCGGCTCCGGGCCGGCCGAGGTGCTGGACGATCCGGAGGCCCGGCAGGTCACCGGCTCCAAGCTGGCCGGGATCTGGCGCGGGCGGGACGCCCGGCCGTCCGGGCGGCACCGCGAGGTGTACTCCTGGGGCGGGCTGACCTCACGCTCCTGGGCCACCGCGCTCTGGTTCCTGCTGCTGCCCTTCGCCTTCGTCAACACGGCCGGCTGGATGGCCCACGGCGGGCCGCGCCAGGTCCGGTTCCAGCAGGCCATGGTGCGGATCATCGCGCTCTGCGTCACCGCCACCTACCTGCTGTTCCTCACCCACGTGCTGGTCGACCAGGCCGCCTGGCAGTGCCTGGCGGTCGCCAACTGCCGCGCCCAGCCGTTCTGGCACGCCCTCCAACTCCAGGACCGCCCCTACGTCGCGGTCGCGGTGGCCGCGCTGCTGCCCGCCCTGCTGGTGCTGCTGCTGCACGTCGGCACCAGCCCCAACCGGCGCTGGGAGGCCGGGGACGGCACCGGCGGAGAGAACGACCGCCCCGCCCACCGGGACCTGGCCCGTGCCGAACTCACCGACCCCGGCTTCTGGGAGGGCGGTGCCTACTCCACCCGCCACCGCACGGTGCACACCTGCTCGGCCCTGCTGCTGCTCACCCTGGTGGTGCTGCGCACCGCGCGCACCGGCGGCCGGGCCACCGGGCTGCTGACCGCCCTCGAACTGCTCACCGTACTGGGCCTGTTGCTGTTCGCCGCCGCAGCGCTCGGCGACCGCCCCAGGGCCTGGCTGGCCGGCGGACGGATCTCCCGGCGGGTGGCCTGCACCTCCACCACCGTGCTGCTGGCCGCCGCGATGCTGCTCTGCGCCGTCCAGCCGAGCTCACGCCGGGAGGGCGCGGCCGGGGTGAGCGGGGCCGCGATCGGCACCCCGGACCTGCTGGAACTCTTCAACCTGCTGCTGTTGGTGCTCTACGCCGCCGGAGCGGCGATGCTGTTCTGCGCCTGGTGGGCCAAGCGCTCCGCCGGGCAGCGCGGCCTGCCCCGGCTGCCGCCCTCCTTCACCACCGTCGCCGTCAGCAGCGGCCTGCTGTTCGCCATCTGGTCGGGCGTGGCGCTCTCCGCCGCGCACTGGCTCAGCCCGCCCGGGGAGAAGGGCGCGGCGGCCGTGACGCAGGTCCAGATCCTGCCCGGCTCCGAGGTGCTGGCCCGGTACAGCATCGACGGGATGGTGCTGCTGACGGCCTGGTTCGGCCTGGTCTGGTTCTGGCACCGGCTGCGCCACCCGGTGGGCCTGGACGACGAGTTGGACCTCTGGGAGCAGCGCGGCCCCGCCCTCCGGCTGCGCGCCCCGGCGCCGCACCCGGAGAGCCCGCGCGGGCTCTGGCTGGCCGAGGTGCTGCGACGCAAGCGCAACGGCGAGCTGCTGCTGCGCCGGATGGAGGGCCTGACCTCCGGCGCGGCCGTCCTGCTCGGAGCCTCGGCGATCGCCTTCGGCATCAGCTACGGACTGGCCTGGACCGGCGGCCCCAAGCCGGATCCCACCCGGATCTGGACCGGCCTGCCCGCGCCCAGCGCGGCGCTGGCCGGGACCATCCTGGTGCTCGGGCCGGTGCTGCTGCTCCTCCTGGTCCGTCAGTCCCTGGCCGACCAGAACACCCGCCGGGTGGTCGGCATCGTCTGGGACGTCGCCACCTTCTGGCCGCGGGCCTTCCACCCGTACGCGCCGCCCAGCTACGCGGAGCAGGCGGTGCCCCAACTCGCCGAGCGGGTACGGCACCTGACCTCGCGGGGCGGGTCGGTGGTGCTGCTCGGGCACAGCCAGGGCGCGGTGATCGTCACCGCCACGGTGGCCCGGCTGGCCGGCACCGCGCCGGAGACCGGCGCCCGCCTGTCCGTGGTCACCTACGGCAACCCCGTGCCCCGGCTCTACCGCCGGTGGTTCCCCCGCCACCTGGCCGACGCCGCGACCGCCGCCCGGCTGACCCGCTTCCCCACCCCGCCCACCTGGGCCAACTTCCACCGCGCCACCGACCCCTTCGGTGGCCAGCCCCTCACCACCCCCGGCATCACCGACGTCTGGCTCCCCGACCCGCCCACCGCCGAACGCCGCCCCGGCAGCGACCTCCCCGTCATCCGGGGCCACCACCACCGCGGCTACGTCCGCCAGTCCGAGTTCAGCACCCACCTGGACGCCGAGACCACCCGCCTGACCGACCCCTGACGGGCTGTCGGCGGGCGGCGGTAGCCTGCGGCGCGTGAAGCACACCACCCGTGTCCTCAAGGACGTCATCCACGTGTACGACCTCGCCGGCGGGCCCGGCGAGCTGGTCCCGGTCGCCCGCTTCCTGCCGGTGGCCGGTGACGAGCCGATCTCGACCTCGGTCACCTCGGACCTGGGGCGGGCCTGCTACACCACCCTCAACGCCGTGGTGTGCGTCTCGGCCGACGGCACCGAGCTCTGGCGCCACCTGCTGGAGCCGCACTCCACCAGCCCGTACGGCCACCGGCCGGACTGCGCGTACTCCCCCGACGGCCGGACGGTCTGGGTCTACCGGCCCGACGCGATGGCCGACCGTGGCCTGCTGGACCACTGGGAGGTGCTGGACGCCGCGACCGGCGAGCGGCTCGACGCCGTGGAGCTGGGCACCGTCGGCCACGGCGGCTCGCAGTACTTCCACCCCACCGACGGCCACGTCCTGCTGGAGCTCGGCGAGGGCCAGGACGGCGTGGCCACCTTCCGGGCCCGGCTGCTGGGCGGCCGGCTGGAGGTGTTCCAGTACCCGTGGCACGACCGCTGCCTGATCGAGCTGTCGCCCGACGGCACCCAGTTCATGACGGTGGATCACAGCCAGACCGACGTGACCTTCCACCGCTACCCGGGCGGCGAGGAGCTGCTCACCCTGACCGTCGACGCCTTCGAGCCCGACCGCGAGGAGGGCGTCGTGGAGTGGAACGGGGGCTACCTGACCGACTCCACCGCGGTGGTCACGATCATGGGCGAGGACGAGGAGACGGAGGAGGAGTGGCACCGGGACCACCTGGTCGACCTGGCCACCGGCACCATCACCCCGTTCGCCTCCGGGAGCGCGGACTCCTACGACATCACCCCGCTCGGCGACGGCAGCTGGCTGCTGGCCGGGCCGGACGGTCACCCGGTCAGGCGGTGCGGCCCAGCGTAGCGAGGTAGGCGCGCCAGCCGCCGAAGCCGGTGATCTCCTGGTGCACGCCACGCTCGAGCTGGCCGCGGGCCAGCAGCATCGAGAGGCAGGCCGAGCCGTCGGCCAACTCGATGACGCCGAGCTCCAGTTCGGCCGGCTCGCCGGGGAGGATGACGTCGCGCAGGTGCGCCAGGTCGACGTCGTACAGCTCGCCCTCGATGGCGGTCTCCACCGTCGGGTCGGCGAGCAGGCCGGGGCACTCGTCCCGGATCGAGAAGAAGCGGTATCCCGGGGCGGTGCTGACCGGGCCGATCAGCACGTCGGCGACCGAGGCGTGGAACGGGCCGCCGACCATGGCCTGGCCGTTGAAGAAGATGCGTGCCATGTGCGTGAAGTTCCTTCCGTGACAAGGCCGTACGGCCACCCGCTTCCGAGGGTGGCCGTACGGTTCGTACTAATCGGCGCGGCCAGTGCTCCAGCACGGCAGGCGGCAGGGCGGCCGCGCCTCGCTAGATTGGTGATCAGTCGAGCAGCGGCAGCGCGGGCAGGGTGAGGAAGTCGACGAACTCCTCGGCCAGCGAGACCTGTTCGAACAGCCGGGCGGCCTCGGCCCAGCGCCCACCGGCGTACGCGGCCTCGCCCAGCTCGGCCTTCAGCGCGTCCAGTTCCTCGGCCACCAGCCGGCGGACCAGCTCGGCGCTGGCCTTCTCGCCGGTGTCGGCGAGGACCACGTCGTTGCGGATCCACTGCCAGATCTGCGAACGGGAGATCTCGGCGGTGGCGGCGTCCTCCATCATGTTGAAGATGCCGACCGCGCCGAGCCCGCGCAGCCAGGCCTCGATGTAGCGGACGCCGACCTGGACGGCGTTGTGCAGTCCGGCCTCGGTGCAGCTGCCGCCCGCACCGGCGATGTCCAGCAGCTGAGCGGCCGTCACCGGCTCGGCCGGGCCGGGGTTCTCCTTCTGGTTCGGCCGCTCGCCGAGCACCGCGTCGAAGGAGGCCCGGGCGACCGGGACCAGGTCGGGGTGGGCGACCCAGGAGCCGTCGAAGCCGTTGCCGGCCTCGCGGTCCTTGTCGGCCTTGACCTTGGCCAGCGCGGCGGCGTTGACCTCGGGGTCGCGGCGGGAGGGGATGAAGGCGGCCATGCCGCCGATCGCGTGGGCGCCGCGCTTGTGGCAGGTCTGCACCAGCAGGCGGGTGTAGGCGGCCATGAACGGCGCGGCCATGGTGACCGAGTTCCGGTCCGGGAGGATGTAGTGCTCCCCGGCGTCCCGGAAGTTCTTCACGATGGAGAACAGGTAGTCCCACCGGCCGGCGTTCAACCCGGCGGCGTGGTCGCGGAGTTCGTAGAGGATCTCGTCCATCTCGAACGCGGCGGTGATGGTCTCGATCAGCACCGTGGCGCGGATGGTGCCGTGCGGGATGCCGAGCGCGGCCTGCGCGTGGGTGAAGACCTCGTTCCAGAGCCGGGCTTCCAGGTGGCTCTCGGTCTTCGGCAGGTAGAAGTACGGGCCCGAGTTCGGGTCCGCCTCGCCCTTGGCGATCAGCCGGGCCGCGTTGTGGAAGAAGTACAGGCCGAAGTCGAAGAGGCCGCCGGAGACCGGCGCGCCGTCGACCAGCAGGTGGGTCTCGTCCAGGTGCCAGCCGCGGGGGCGGACCACGACGGTGGCCAGCTCGGCGGCGGGCTTGAGGGCGTAGGACTTGCCGGCCTCGGTGGTGAAGTCGATCCGGCCCTCGTAGGCGTCGATCAAGTTGACCTGACCGCTGACCACGTTCTCCCAGGTGGGGGCGGTGGCGTCCTCGAAGTCGGCGAGCCAGACCTTGGCACCCGAGTTGAGCGCGTTGATGACCATCTTGCGGTCCGTCGGGCCGGTGATCTCGACCCGGCGGTCCTGGAGCGCGCGGGGAGCGGGGGCGACCTTCCAGTCACCGGCGCGGACCTCGGCGGTCTCCGGGAGGAAGTCGAGGGTGCCCGCGGCCGCGATCTCGGCGCGCCGGGCCTTGCGGCGGGCCAGCAGTTCCTGCCGGCGGCCTTCGAAGGCGCGGTGGAGGCCGACCACGAAGGAGACGGCCTCGGGAGTGAGCACCTCCTCGCTGCGGGGGACGCGCGGACCGGCGACAGTGACGACCGGAGCGGCGGAGGGGGCGCCGACGGGGTCCTGGTCTGCAGCCATGGGCAGAACACTCCTTGGACAGTTGAGCCAGCAGGGAGGCTCCGGTGGGTGCCTCCTCGATACCGACCCACCTACTGGCGGGTTCGGTTCTGTAAGGTGGAGACTAGTTTCCGCGATACAGAATTTCAACGGTTTGTTGAGGTAGATCGCCGGGACTCTACTCCTCCTCCACAGCAGAAGGGAACGCCGGTGGCCACCACCCCCGCTGCAGCACCGTCCGGGGCCGAGCGAGCCGGCGGCGGCGTCCAGTCCGTCGAGCGCGCCTTCCAGCTGCTCGAAGCACTCGCCGACTCCGGCGGCATCGCGACCCTGAGCGAGCTCTCCGCCAGCTCCGGCCTGCCGATGCCGACCATCCACCGCCTGATCCGTACCCTCGTGCAGCAGGGCTATGTCCGCCAGGACACCGCCCGCCGCTACACCCTCGGCCCGCGGCTGATCCGCCTCGGCGAGACCTCAGGCCGCCTGCTGGGCAGCTGGGCCCGCCCGTACCTGGCCGAGCTGATGGAGGCCACCGGGGAGACCGCCAACCTCGCGGTGCTGGAGGGCGGCGAGGTGGTCTACGTCGGCCAGGTACAGTCCCGCCGCTCGATGCGGATGTTCACCGAGGTCGGCCGCCGGGTGCAGCCGCACTGCACCGGCGTCGGCAAGGCGCTGCTGGCCCAGTTGGACGAGCCCGAGGCCCGCGCGGTGCTCGGCACCCAGCCGCTCCAGTCGCACACGCCGTACACCGTCACCGACCCGGACGAGCTCTTCGCCCAACTGGCCCACGCCCGGGCCTCCGGCTACGTGGTGGACGACCAGGAGCAGGAGATCGGCGTGCGCTGCATCGCGGTCGCCGTCCCCGGCGCACCGACCCCCACCGCCCTCTCGGTCTCCGGCCCGGAGGCCCGGATCCGGGCCCTGGAGGCACAGGCCGGGGAGAGCTCGCTGGTCCCCGTGATGCGCCAGATCGCGACCCGACTCGGTCAGGTCCTCGCCCCCTGACGTCAGGTCAGGCCCGCCCGACCTCCCGGCCTCAGTCCGGATCGAGGTCGGGCGGGCCCGCCTGTGCCGCCGTCAGCTGGAAGACCGTCAGCTCCGGCTCCACGCCCACCTCGCGGAACAGCCGCGGCGCGGCGGCCAGCTTCGGATCCGCCCGGACGGCCTCCAGGGTGGCCTTGTCCCGCCACAGGCTCTGCACCCGCCAGCGGCCACCCGGGCCGCGCAGCAGCTCCGTCCTGATCAGCCCCTCCGGCAGCGCCCCTGCCACCAACTCCCGGTACGACGTCACGAGTTGGGCCTCCTTCTCGGGGCCGACCACCCCGGAGACCTCGCTCAACACCTGTCCGGACACCGTCCGCACCTCCATCTCTCCCGGACACTCTGCCGATACATTCTGTGCAGTTGGCGACACGGAGAGCGAACGGAGTGGACCATGGGTGGACGGAAGCTGACGGTGGTGCTGGCCGCAGCCGCAGCGCTGGTGCTGGGGGTGACCGTGCCGGCGAGCGCGGCGCCCTCGAACTCGGACCTGGAGGTGGTCCGGCTGGACCCCGAGGCGGCTCCACCCGGTGGCACCACGACGGTGCACGGATTCGTCGCCAACGGGGGCCCCGACCGGACCGAGTCGCCCTTCACGGTGGTGCTGACGGTCCCCGAGGGCTTCACCTTCGAGGGCCCGACCTTCCCGACCGACTGCACCCTCACGGCCGGGAACCACGCGCTGACCTGCACCTTCGGCGCCGGCCTGCCTCAGTACCGGACCGCGACGGTCCTCGCCCCCGTCCGGGTGGACACGGACGTGCCCCCCGGCACGACGGCCGAGGGGCAGGTGACGGTGGTCAGCGCGGACGACACGGACCTCACGAACAACTCCACGCCGTTCACGCTCTCCGTGAGCTGACTCAGCGGTAGACGCGGACCCAGTCCGCGGCGAAGTCGATCGGTGCGGTGCCGGACGGCGCCGGGTGGTACTTCCCGGCACCCACCGAGAGGTTGAGGATCAGGTAGGCGGACCAGTCGGCCCCCACGCCCTGGTTGTCGGAGAAGACCTTGACGCCGTTCACGTACCAGTCGACGGAGTTCGCACCGTAGTACGTGCCGATGGTGACCCACTTCTCGTGGCCGATCGCGGTGGCGTCGGTGAGGTACTTCTGGCCCGACCTGACGTGGTTGGTCAGCTCCAGCAGCGCGGCGTTGTCCGGGTGGTACTCGAAGGTGTCGATCTCCCCGTTGCCGTTCTTCCAGGTCCACAGCGCGGGCCACGCGCCCGCCTCGGAGGGCAGCTGCACCCGGGCCTCGGCGTAGTCGCCGGTCCGCACCTGGAAGCCCTGCGAGGAGTACTCGGTGGTGAGCAGTCCGGTGTCCCAGGCCTGCTTGCCGTTCTCCAGGGTGTGCGCGGAGGGCTTGGCGGTGAAGGTGGCCACACCGTTCGCGACCGAGACGCCGGACGGGTTCAGCCAGTCCAGCTTGTTGTCGTCGGGGTTGTGGTTGCCGTAACGGTAGCTGCTGCTGCGGTCGTTGACCCACTTGCTGCCGAGCGCGACGGGAGCGTCGAACTCCTCCGACCAGGTCAGCGCCTTGCCCGGCACGGGCGAACCACCCGGGGTCGGGGTCGGGGTGGGCGTCGGAGTGGGCGTGGGAGTGGGCGTGGGGGTCGGGGTCGGGGTCACCGAGGCACCGCCGACGGTCAGCTGACGGGACGGCAGGTTGTGCCAGCCCCCGTTCTGGTCCTGCCAGAAGCCGAACTGGGTGTACGTCCCGGCCGGCAGCGCCCGGGCGCCACTGGTGAAGGTCACCCCGCCCGGGCAGATCCGCACGTTGCTCGCGTTGCCGGGGAAGTCGAGGTTGCGGCCGGCCGCGTCCCGGACGCCGACGCCGAGGGTCTTGGCGGTGAAGCAGGAGCCGGAGTGCACGGTCAGGCTGGCCCGGCCGGCCACATCCGCGGCCAGGGTGTTCGGGCTGAGCCGGTCCTGGGTGACGACGGTGACGGCCTCGGCCTGGCCGGCCAGCGGGGCGGCGGCGATCAGCGGGACGGCCACCAGGGCGGCCGCGCCGAGGCGCGCGGGAGTGACGGAGAAGCGCATGGGCAGGAGTCCTCTTTCGACGCCTGCGAGGTGAGCTGTCGGGTTCGGGCATGAGGGAACGCCCGGCCGCCCGTGAGCGGCTTCACCCCGAGTGCCCCTGCGCCGAGTGGGCGGGCAGGGGTCACGGACTGACCTGGTTCCCCCGCTCCTGCCCGTACTCGGTGTGGTCGAGTGACCGTCGACGGGCAGGCAGGACTCGGCGCCCCGGCGACGGCGTCCGCTCGTACGCGGACAACTCCCTGCAGGCTAGGCGGCGACCCGCCGAGCGACAACGAGACGTCCCTCACAGGACCCGGCCCACCGGTCGCAGCCGACCCCTTGGGCGGATACCGTTCCGCTCCTCAGGACAGCCAGGCGGCGACCTGGGCGGCGGCGGCCGGAGCCCAACCGAGTTCGAGGTGGTTGAGGTCGGTGAGCAGCCTGGTGCCGCCGACGGTCCGGATGCCGGTGGTGTCGAGGGCGCTGGCGGTGAGGACGATGCCGTCGCTCGGGCCGCGGTTCTCGTTGAGCAGGCCGGGGAGGTCGGCGGAGCCGCCGGCCAGCAGGTAGGCCGGGACGGCGGCCGGGGTGCCCGCGGCCTGCAGCGGGGCGATCAGCGAACCGGCGTCGATCGCGGCCTGGATGCCCTGGCCGGCGGTGTAGTAGCCCTGGCCGCCGTAGTAGGTGGTCCACCAGTCCTGGGTGAGCTGGTCCACGCCGTACCGCCCGTCCCAGCGGGCCAGCAGCTGGCGCTGGCCGGGGAAGCAGTCGGAGCCGTTGACCGGCAGCACGCCGAGGCAGGGCTGGGAGGTGTAGGTGCCGTAGCAGGTCATCCAGAGGTGCGGGGAGGGTGCGTTGGCGGTGCCCCCGCAGGCGGGCCAGGTGGCCAGCGAGAAGCTCCAGCCGTGGGCGTAGACGTAGTCGAGGCCGCCGTTGGGGCCACCGAGGGTGACCAGCCGGCGGACGTCTCCGGGGTAGGCCCGCCCCCAGGACGGCCGGACCGAGGAGGCCCAACTCCGGGCCGCCACTTCGCCCTTGCTCCAGGCGACCAGGTCGACCTGGCCCACGCCGAGCCGGTCCCGGATCACCGCGACGGCGTCCCCGACCGCCTGGGCCTGCATCAGGTTGTCACCGTGCTTGTGGGCGAACCCGATCGCGAAGACCCGGTGCCCGGCGGCGGCCAGCTGCTGCGCCAGCCCGGTCGAAGGGCAGCTCGCCGCACCGCAGTTGCCGCTCTCGGCGGGGTTGGCCCAGGCCCGGTCCGCGTTGTCGTTGGCCCCGTGCACCAGCAGGACGGCGGACTTGGCGCCGGTGTCCCAGCCGGCGGCCGAGTAGAGCAGGAAGCGGGCCGAGGAGGGGCGCTTCACCCCGCCGAAGTAGCTGACCCGGGCGCCGTCCTGGTCACCGCGGCCGTCCGCGGGGAACTGCTCGGCGCGGAACCCGGTGGTGGTGTCGTACCAACGCTCCACCTTGGCCCAGCCGTTGCCGGGTGCGGAGTACGTCGCCTCCAGCTTCAGGTACGCGGGGGTCGCGGCGGCGGCCGGACCGAGGCCCAGCGCCAGGGCGGCGCAGCTGAGCAGCAGTACGAGGAGTCGTCTCACAGGGAGCTCCAGCCTGGTGGGGGGCAGGGGTCCGGCCACGGTAGGCGGACCGGCACCGCTCCCCCATGGCACGGTCACACATCCGGCACCTGCGCCGCATGGCGGCAACCCACAAGTCACGTGGATTCACGGCGAGTTACCCGTCGGTGAAGTGTTTCCGCAACGCTTCCTCCGGGACCTGACAAACCCTCAGACTGAAAAACATGCGAATCACTCTACGCGCGTTGAAGACCCGTGCCGCTTCCGTCGCCGCCGTCGGTCTGCTCACCCTCGCCCCCACCGCCGTGTTCGCCACCGACGCCTCCGCCACCGTCAGCGGGAGCATCTGCCACACCGCCCTCCCGGCCGAGGGCCGCACCACCGTCAAGCTGATCGACCAGGGCGGCCCGTTCCCCTACAGCCAGGACGGCATCGTCTTCCAGAACCGCGAGGGCGTGCTCCCGAAGCAGACCACCGGCTACTACCACGAGTACACCGTGAAGACCCCGGGCTCCTCGACCCGCGGCGCCCGCCGCATCGTCACCGGCAAGGTCTTCCACGAGGACTACTACACCGCCGACCACTACGCGACCTTCTACAAGGTCAACTTCGGCTGCTGACGCCCCACTTCACCCACCGGCCGCCCGCCCCACTTCCCCGGGGGCGGGCGGTCGCGCGGTCAGCTCGGGACGGGCCGCGCCGGACGCGGCGCACGCTGACTGAGCCCCATCAGGCCGAACCCGACCAGCAAGAACACGTTGCCGATCATCACCAGGCCCATCCGGAAGCCGAACTCGCCGACCAGCAGCCCGAACACCGCCTGCCAGACCAGGGCGAAGGCCGACACCAGCTGGGCCCAACCGTGCAGCCGGGGACGGCGGACGTACCTCCGGTTCAGCGGGAGCATCCAGCCCCGCGTCAGCGTCGCGATCCCCGACCCGGCGAGGAAGACCGCCACCAGCAGAGGCGGAACTGCGAGATACACCTTCACGATTCGCTCCCCGCACCCCGGACACGCTCCGGAGCGCAGCGCGATCATGGCACCCGGCCCCCACCGCGTCCAGTGCCGATCCGCGTGATCGTCCACCGCCGCACCGGCGCGTTCACGGCAGCTCCCGCACCATGAAGACGTCCACCGGGTCCTCGGTCTCGACGGTGAATCCGTGGCGTTCGTACAGCCGTCGGGCCGGGCTGCCCTGGAGGACGTTGAGGCGGACGGGGGTGCGGGTGCGGTCGCACTGCTCCAGCAGCCGACCCAGCACGCCCGAGCCGACGCCGGCTCCCTGGTGGCGCGGGTCAAGGTAGAAGTGCTCCAGCCAGCAGCCGTCCGCGGCGGGCCGCAGGGCCACGCAGCCGGCGAACTCGCCGGCCACCTCGATCACCCAGGTGTGGCCCGGGTCGAACCCGTCACGCAGCCGCTGCCGGACGCGCTGCGGGTCGTACCGGCCGAGCCGCTCCAGATCCGGTCGCAGCACCGTCGCGCGCAGCTCGGCCACCGCCTCGACGTCCGAAGCCGATGCCTGCCGAAGATCCCAGTCCGCCATGCCCGGCACGCTATCGCGCCGGACCCGGGGCCTCGCCTCCGGACCTGACGTCGGGCCTTTACGGGGGATTTACGGACGAGTACCCTCCTGAAACATCTTGCAGAGTCTTGCGCAAGACGGAGCGTCAACTCCGGTCGGTGGCGTGCGCCGCAGGGCCCCACCCCTGTGCCGTCGCCGGAGGGGGCGTCTCCTCCCCCACCCGTCAGGCATTCGAGGAGTCCCTCCGTGGACCGTGAAGTCGCACGCCGCCCCCGGCGATCCCGCCATCCACTGGCCGCCGTACTGGCCGTCGTGGCAGGGCTGTTGGCCACCCTGCTGCCCGCACTCACCGCCAACGCGGCCACCACCGCGACCGTCTACTACAAGCCCGCCACCACCTGGAGCGCCGTCTACCTGCACTGGGCCCCCACCGGCGGGAGTTGGACCACTCCGCCCGGCACCGCCATGGAGGCGGCCTGCTCCGGCTGGTTCAAGAAGAGCGTCGACCTCGGCGCCGCCACCGGTCTCCAGGCCACCTTCACCAACGGCTCGGGCAGTTGGGACAGCCGCAACGGCGCCAACTACCAACTCGCCGGCGGCACCAGTGCCGTCTCGGGCGGCACCGTCACCACCACCGACCCGTGCGCGGCCGCCACCCCCACCTCCGCGACCGTGTTCTACTCCACCGCCGGCCGCAACTGGCCCGCGTACTACCTGCACTGGGCCCCCACCGGCGGCACCTGGACCACCTCCCCCGGCACGGCGATGACCGCCGCCTGCACCGGCTGGGTGAAGCAGACCGTGGCCCTCGGCTACGCGGCCACCTGGCAGGCGACCTTCAACAACGGCGCCGGCACCTGGGACAACAACGGCGGCGCCAACTACCAGCTGGGGACGGGCTCGATCACCGTCAAGGACGGCGTCGTCGCCCACTCGGACCCCTGCGGCACCACCACGCCGGAGCCGACGCCCACCCCCACCACGACGCCGACCCCGGCGACCGAGGCCACCGTCTGGTACTCGACCACCAGCGTCGGCTGGTCCACCGTCAACCTGCACTGGGCCCCCACCGGCGGCGCCTGGACCACCTCCCCCGGCACGGGCATGACCGCCGCCTGCACCGGTTGGGTCAAGCGCACCGTCAGCCTCGGCGCCGCCACCACCTGGCAGGCCGTCTTCAACAACGGCAACGGCGTCTGGGACAACAACAACGGCGTCAACTACCAGCTCCGCGGCGGCAACAGCACCGTCAAGGACAAGACCGTCACCCCCGACGCCACCGACCCCTGCGCCACCGCCGTCCCGGACACCACCGCCCCCACGGCCCCGACCGGCGTCAGCGCCTCCGCCACGGGCACCGGCACCGTGCTCACCTGGAACCCGGCCACCGACGACCGCGGCGTGACGGGCTACCAGGTCACCCGTACCGGCGGCAGCCGGGGCGGCTCCGTCGTCGACACCACCTCCACCGTGTACTCGCAGAGCGGCCTGGAGCCCACCACCTCCTACTGCTGGACCGTCAGGGCGAAGGACGCGGCGGGCAACCTCTCCACCGCCTCCGCTCCGCCCGCCTGCGCCGCCACCGGCACGGCGGAGCCGGCCCCCGCCGCCGGCGCCCCGCTGGGCGGTGACCCGCGCAAGGACCCGATCTACTTCGTCCTCACCGCCCGCTTCTACGACGGCGACAGCTCCAACAACCGGGGCGGCAGCCAGGACGTGAAGTCGGGCAACGCGGCCAACGCCGACCCGATGTTCCGCGGTGACTTCAAGGGCCTGGTGCAGAAGCTGGACTACGTCAAGGCGCTGGGCTTCTCGGCGATCTGGATCACGCCGGTGGTGCTCAACCGCTCGGACTACGACTACCACGGGTACCACGGGTACGACTTCTACAAGGTGGACCCGCGCCTGGAGTCGGCCGGCGCCTCGTACCAGGACCTGATCAACGCCGCGCACGCCAAGGGCGTCAAGATCTACCAGGACGTGGTCTACAACCACAGCTCCCGCTGGGGCGCCAAGGGCCTGTTCACCCCGACCGTCTACGGCGTCCGGGACAGCCAGTGGAGCTGGTACTACGACGCCCCCAACTCCGGCTTCGAGTACGACGGCCTGACCGTCGACCCGGTCTCGGGGAAGTCGTACTACAACGGCGACCTCTGGTCCACGGCCGAGCCCAGCGGCAACACCTGCCTCAACTGGGGCAAGCCGACCGGTGCCAGGAGCCCCGAGGGCTACACCATCTACAACTGCCAGTGGCCGGGCGCCACCACCGGGATGTTCCCCAAGGCGCTCTACCACGCCTGCTGGATCGGGAACTGGGAGGGCGAGGACTCCCGCTCCTGCTGGCTGCACGAGGACCTGGCCGACTTCAACACCGAGAGCCCGGTGGTGCAGCAGTACCTGATCGGGGCCTACGACAAGTACATCGACATGGGCGTGGACGGCTTCCGGATCGACACCGCCGTGCACATCCCGCGCGTCACCTGGAACCGTCGCTTCCTGCCCGCGATCCAGGAGGAGGTGGCACGGAAGTTCGGCCCGGAGAAGGCGAACGACTTCTTCGTCTTCGGCGAGGTCGGCGCCTTCGTGAACGACAGGTGGAACCGCGGGTCGGTCAACCACTCCGCCCAGTTCTTCACCTGGAAGGAGCGCAGGGAGTACACCTCGGACGACGTGCAGGCCGCGCTCGACCAGTTCGCCTACGAGAACACCATGGGCACCGGCAACCAGCCGACCTCCACGAACGCGGTGCTCAACGGCAACGAGTACCACGCGCCCGACCACTCGAAGTTCTCCGGCATGAACATCATCGACATGCGGATGCACATGAACTTCGGTGACGCGTCCAACGCCTTCAACAACGGCAAGGACAGCGACGACTCCACCAACGACGCCACCTACAACGTGGTCTACGTGGACAGCCACGACTTCGGCCCGAACAAGTCGAGCACCCGCTACGCGGGCGGCACCGACGCCTGGGCCGAGAACATGGCGCTGATGTGGACCTTCCGGGGCATCCCCACCCTCTACTACGGCTCGGAGATCGAGTTCCAGGCCGGGAAGCAGATCGACTGCGGCCCGACCTGCCCGCTGGCCGGCACCGGGCGGGCGTACTACGGGGACAAGGTGGCCGGTGAGGTGACGGCCGGCCAGTTCTCGGTGGTCTCCTCGGCCTCCGGCCCGGTGGCCACCACGCTCCAGCAGCCGCTGGTCAAGCAACTCCAGCGGCTCAACCAGATCCGCCGCGCGGTGCCCGCCCTCCAGCTGGGGCAGTACTCCACTCAGGGGGTCTCCGGCGACATGGCCTTCAAGCGCCGGTACACCGCGAACGGGACGGACAGCTTCGCCCTGGTGGCCGTCACCAATGCCGCCACCTTCTCCGGGATCCCGAACGGCACCTACAAGGACGCCGTCACCGGGGACGTGAAGAACGTCACCAACGGCACCCTCGCGGTGGCCGCTTCCGGCAAGGGCAACCTGCGCGTCTACGTGCTCGACCTGGGCGGGGCCAACGCCGCCCCGGGCAAGGTCGGCGCGGACGGCCCGTACCTGAAGTAGTCGACGTTCCGGGCCGGTGGTCCGATAGGTTGGTCGGTACGGGCGGCTCGCCGTCCGTACCCACCCGCCAGCCGTAGCCACCAGACGAGGACGCCTCCCGAGATGACCGCGCCCCTGCCCGCCTTCGCCGGACACACCTACCTGTTCCAGGTCGACAACGGCGCCGCCTTCCGCAACACGTACTCGGCGGACGGCACCCGGCTGCGCTGGGAGGGCCTCGGCGAGTCGGCCGGGCAGTGGGAGGACGTCGCCCTGCACGTGGCCGAGGTGGCCCCGGCGGTCTACTTCGTCAGCTGGACCGAGAAGGGCGGCATCACCGTCAGCCACGTGATGGACCTGACGCGGCTCACGGTGCGTGCCTTCTGGACCTACGAGGGCGAGGGCGGCCGGGTCGGCGAGCTGCACACCGGCTCGCTCACCCCGGAGTCCTGACCCGCCGACCCCGTCACTCGAACGCGGCGGCCGCCTCCTTGAGCGCGGTGGCCACCGTCTCCGGGTCGTACGGGGCGGGCTCGCCCGGCAGGTAGGTCACCGCGTGCAGCCGGCCGCCGTAGCGGAAGCTGCGGTGGCGCTCGTACACCGGCCAGGAGACCGGGGACTTGCGGTCGACCCCGACGCTGATGCCCTGGAACGGGGCCATCCCGATCAGCTGGTGGACCGGCCCCAGACGGCCCGTCACCTCGCCGTCCACCAGCAGCTCGAACTCCCACTTGAGGTCCGCCACGGCGTGCGCCCGCAGGCCGACCGTCCGGGCGCCCGGCTCCAGCGGGCCGCCGTCGGCCTCGAACAGCTCGCCGTACTGGTTGTAGGCCAGCCGCAGCGAACCGTCCTCCACGTAGAGGCTGTAGCCGCCGCCCTGGTCGCCGTGCGAGACCAGCACGCCCTGGTCGCCCGCGCGGTGCTCGGTGAGCTCGGCCACCACCTCGAAGGAGCGGAAGGCGATCAGCCGGGAGGAGCGGTAGCGCTCCAGCTCGGGGGTGCCGGCCAGCAGGGTGAGCGGCGCGCGCAGCCCGGCGTCCTCCGGGTGGCGCAGGGCCAGGCCCCCGGAGCGGTCGGCCAGCGGGAAGACCCCGTTGCGCCAGGCCGCGTCCTCCCAGGCCTCGGCCAACTCCTTGACCACCTCCGGGAATTCGGCGGAGACGTCGGTGGTCTCGGTCGGGTCGGTGCGCAGGTCGTAGAGCGCCCACTCGCCGTCGTCGTACGGGCTGCCCGGGCGGTGCAGGGTGACCAGCTTCCAGCCGTTCCGGTAGTAGCTGCGGTTCCCGGTCATCTCGCAGTACTGCTCGGTGTGGGTGGAGTCGGCCTCCGGTGCGCGCAGCACGGAGGCGAAGGAGATCCCGTCCAGCTCCTGCACGCTCTGCCGGTGGCGCTCCACCGGCCGCTCCACCCCGGCGAGTTCGAGGATGGTGGGCAGCACGTCGGTGACGTACTGGTACTGCGTCCGGACGCCGGGGTCGCCCTCGGCCCGGGGCAGTCCGGCCGGCCAGGAGAGCACGAAGGGCACCCGGACGCCGCCCGCGTAGGTCTGGCCCTTGTAGAGGCGGAAGGGGGTGTTGGAGGCCATGCCCCAGCCGCGCGGGTAGTGCACCAGGCTCTGCGGGCCGCCGATCAGCTCCACCTCCCGCTCCACGTCCGGGTTCCAGTCGGCGGGCAGCGCCGGGTGGTGGACGAAGCGGCTGAAGTAGCTGCGGGTGCCCTCGGCGCCGCCCTCCCCCGTGCCGCCGTTGTCCGAGGTGAACAGGATGATGGTGTTGTCCAGCTCGCCGAGCGCGGCCAGGGTGTCGGTGAGACGGCCCAGGTTCTGGTCGACGTTGTCGACCATCGCCGCGTAGACCTCCATGTAGCGGGCGTACAACTTCTGCTCGGGCTCGGTGAGTTCGTCCCAGGGCCGGACGTCGTACCCGGCCTCGCCGTTGCGCTCGGGCAGCCGGGTGCCGTCCGGGAAGTGCCCGGCGGCCAGCTGGCGGGCGAAGCGCTCGGCGCGCAGCTCGTCCCAACCCCGGTCGTAGCGGCCCCGGTGGCGGGCCAGGTCCTCCGACTTGGCCTGGAGCGGGCCGTGCACCGCGTTGTGGGCCAGGTAGAGGAAGAAGGGCTTCTCGGAGTCGTGGGCGCGCAGCGACTTGACCATCGAGATGGCCTGGTCGGTGATGTCGTCGGTGTAGTAGTAGCCGTCGGGGAACTCGTCGATGTCCAAGGGGCTGTTGTCCCGCACCAGTTGGTGCGGGTGGAACAGGCTGGTCAGGCCCTCCAGCACGCCGTAGTACTGGTCGAAGCCCTTCTGCAGCGGCCAGTTGGAGCGGTCGTTCGCGGCGTTGGAGGCGGAGTCCCGGGTGAGGTGCCACTTGCCGACGGCGTAGGTCGCGTAGCCGCTGTCGTGCAGCAGCTCGGCCAGGGTGGGGATGTCCCCGGCCACCTCCATGCCGTAGCCGGGGAAGCCCGGGTCGGCGTTGGCCACGAAGGAGTAGCCGACCCGGTGCGGGTTGAGGCCGGTCAGCAGGGCCGCGCGGGCCGGGGAGCAGAGCGGCATGGTGTGGTAGTTGGCCAGCTTGACGCCGTTCCCGGCCAGCCGGTCCAGCGTCGGGGTGGGCACCTCGGCACCGAACGGGCCGATGTCGCTGTAGCCGAGATCGTCGACCAGGACGACCACGACGTTCGGCGCCCCGGTCCGGGCCCGGCGGCGGGGCGGCCAGGCGGCGGTGGACTCGCCGAAGGTGCGGCCGACGGTGCCGGGAAAGCCGGCGTAGGGGTCACGGCGGGTGGTGGTCATGCGGCGCTCCGGTCATGGTGGCTCACGTGCGGTACGGCGGCGAGCAGTTCGGCGGTGTACGGGTCCTGCGGGTCGGTGACGACCCGGTCGGCGGGGCCGGTCTCGACGATCCGGCCGCGGTGCATCACGGCGATGCGGTGGCTCACCTGCCGCACCACGGCGAGGTCGTGGGCGATGAACAGGACGGCCAGGCCCAGCTCACGCTGGAGGCCGGAGAGCAGCTCCAGCACCTGGGCCTGGACCGAGACGTCCAGGGCGGAGACCGGCTCGTCGCAGATCAGCACCGAGGGGTTGGGGGCCAGGGCCCGTGCGATGCCGATCCGCTGGCGCTGGCCACCGGAGAAGGCGCGTGGGTGCCGCTCGGCGGCGGAGGGGTCGAGCCCCACCTGGGCCAGCAGTTCGCCCACCCGCTCGGCCCGCTCGGCGGGGGTGCCGAGGCGGTGCGCGATCAGCGGCTCGGCCAGGATCTGGCCGACCGTCATCCGGGGGTTGAGCGAGGAGTACGGGTCCTGGAAGACCAGTTGGACCTCACGGCGGGCAACCTTGGAGCGGGTGAGCTCCTCGCCGCGGTAGCTGATGGTGCCGGTGCTCGGCGCGTGGGCCTGGACCAGGGCGCGGGCCAGGGTGGACTTGCCGGAGCCGGACTCGCCGACCAGGCCCAGGGTCTCGCCGGGGTGCAGCTCCAGGCTGACGCCGGCCAGCGCGGTGGCCCGGCGGCGGCGCGGGCCGTAGGTCTTGGTGACCTCGCGGACGGTGAGCAGCGGCTCGGGGCCGGGGGTGGAGTTGGCGGCGGCGGTGGACGGGGCTTCGAGGCGCGGGACGGCGGCCAACAGCTGTCGGGTGTACGGCTGTTGCGGGCTGCGCAGGACCTCCTCGGTGCGGCCGTGCTCGACCACCTTGCCCTGGTGCATCACCAGGACCCGCCGGCAGGTCTGGGCGATCACGCCGAGGTCGTGGCTGATCAGGACGAGGGCCGTGCCGCGCTCGCGGTTGATCCGCTCCAGCAGGAGGAGGAGCTGCCGCTGCACGGTCGGGTCGAGGGCGGTGGTCGGCTCGTCGGCCACCAGCACCTCGGGGTCACCGGCCAGCGCGAGGGCGATCATGATGCGCTGACGCTGGCCGCCGGAGAACTGGTGCGGGAAGTCCCGCAGCCGGCCGGCCGCACCCGGGATGCCGACCAGGTCGAGCAACTCGGCAGCGCGTTCCGCGCGTTGGGCCTTGGCGAGGTACCGGCCGTGCGCCCGCAGCGCCTCGTCCAGCTGGCGGCCGACGGTGAGCACCGGGTTGAGCGAGGACATCGGATCCTGGAAGATCATCGCGATCCGGCGGCCGCGCAGCCCACGCAGCTCCGGCTCGTCCAGCTGCGCCAGGTCCTGCCCGCCCAGCTCGATCGAGCCGCCGGAGACCCGCCCGCCGGCGGGCAGCATCCGCAGCAGCGCCAGCGCGGTGGTGGACTTCCCGGAACCGGACTCGCCGACGATGCCGAGCGTCTCCCCGGCGCCGAGCTCGAAGGAGACCCCGGAGACGGCCTCCGCCCCGTCGAACTCGACGCGCAGATCGGTGACTTGGAGCACGGTGGCGACCGTGGTCTCCGGCAGTACCGCCGTCATCGTCGGATCCCTTCGTTCAGTGCCTCCGCGATCAGCGTGAAGCCGAGCACCAGGGCGGTGACCACGACCAGCGGCGCGGCGGCGAAGGTCGGGTGGCTCGACAGGTACGCCATCGACTGGCTGAGGATGCCGCCGAGCGAGGGCTCCGGCGGACGCAGGCCCACGCCGAGGAAGCTCATGGCGCCCTCGATGAAGACCGCCAGCGAGAAGGCGATGGCCGCCTGCACGATCAGCGGGTCGGTGGCGTTGGGCAGGACGTGGCGCAGCAGCACCCGGGCCTTCGAGGCGCCGCCGAGCCGGGCCGCCAGGGCGTACTCGCGCTCGCGCTGGACCAGGATTCCGGCCCTCAACTGCCGTCCGAAGCCCGGGATCTCGGCCAGCGCGATGACGATGATCACTGGCCAGCGGCCGGGGCCGAGGACGGCCGTGACGGCCAGTGCGAGGATCAGGCCGGGGAAGGCCAGCAGCAGGTCGAAGACCCGTTGGACGGCGACGTCGGCGCCGCGCGAGGTGGCGGCCAGCAGGGCCAGCGAGCAGCCGAGCACGGCGCCGGCGGGGACGGCCACCACGCTGATCAGCAGGTCGGCCCGGATGCCGTGCAGCACCCGGCTGAACAGGTCCCGGCCGAGGTCGTCGGTGCCGAACGGATGGGCCCCGCTCGGCCCGGCCAGGGCCAGGCCGCTCTGGGCCAGCGGGTCGGCGTCGGTGAGCACGGGGGCCAACAGCCCGGCCAGCACGACCAGTCCGACCAGGGCCAGGCCTGCGGTGCCCCGGAGGGTGTGCAGCCCGGCCGGGAGGAAGCTGCGACGGGGTGCGAGGGAGACGGTGGACATCAGGTCACTCCCACCTGATCCGGGGGTCCAGCCACGTGTACACCAGGTCGGTGAGCAGCTGGACCGCGACGTAGACGGCGACGAGCAGCAGGAGCAGGTCCTGCACCACGGGGTAGTCGCGGCGCAGCACCCCCTGCTCGGCGAGCTGGCCGAGGCCGGGCCAGGCGAAGATGGCCTCCACCAGGACGGCGCCGCCGAGGAGTTGGCCGACCTGGAGGCCGAGCACGGTGACGGCGGGCGGCAGCGCGTTGGGCAGGGCGTGCCGCCAGACGATCCGGCGTCGGGAGACGCCGAGCGCGGTGGCGGTGCGGACGTAGTCCTCGGCCAGCGCCCGCTCCAGCCCGTCCTTGAGGTAGCGGGCCAGGATGGCGGCGCTGGGCAGGGCGAGGCAGAGCGCGGGCAGCAGCAGGTACTGCAGGCCGATGTCGGGCTGGTCGAGGATCGACTCGTGGCCCCCGGCGGGTAGCAGACGGAGCGTCACCGCGAAGACCAGCACCAGCAGCACGCCGGTGACGAAGGGCGGCACGGCCAGCACCGTGGTGGTGAAGGCCCGGACCGCGGCGGCCACCGGCCCGCGCCGCACGGTGGCGCCGATCACCCCGAGCGGCAGGCCGATCAGGGCGACCAGGACCAGGGCGCCGAGGGTGAGTTCGACGGTGGCGCCGAGGCCGTCGCCGATCAGGGTGGCGACCTCGCCGCCGATGGCGTAGCTGGGGCCGAGGTGGCCGGTCAGCAGGTCACCGAGCCAGGTCAGGTACTGGGAGAGGAAGGGCTGGTCCAGCCCGAGGCGGGTGCGGATGGCCGCGACCGCCTCGGGGCCGGCGTCCGGCCCGGCCAGGCTGGTGGCCGGGTCGCCGGGGATCAGCCGGAGGATGGAGAAGATCAGGAAGGAGGCGGCCGCCAGCACCAGCAGCCCGGAGGGCAGCCGCCTCAGCAGGAAGGTGCGCATCCGTCAGGCCGTCAGGTAGGCGTCGTCGAGGTTGAGGTAGGTGAACTTGTTGAGCGTGGCGCCGCGCACCTTGGGCCCGGCCACCTCGATCTGGCCGCCGATGGCAAGGTCGATGACGAACTCCTCGTCCAGCAGGATGTCGGTGATCTGCTGGTAGAGCGCCTTGGCCTCGGGGCTGTCGGCGTCGGGCCGCTTCCAGGCGCGCTGCACGATGTCGGTGTAGGCCGGCGAGGAGAAGTGCGAGCTGTTCTTGGCCTCGTTGAACGGGTAGGCGCTGACCGCCAGGGTGGCGGGGTGGAGCTGGGCGAAGCCGTGGCCGAGGGTCCAGAGCGCGGGCATGGTCTGGGAGATCAGCTGCTTCTGCATGGTCGGCGAGTCGGTCGGCTGGAGCACGGTCTCGATGCCGACCTGCTTGAGGTCGTGCTGGATGATCTGGGCGAAGGCGATGCCGTCCGGGGTGTTGGAGTGGGCGAACGGCAGGGTGAGGCCGGTGACCCCGGCCTCGGCGAGCAGTGCCTTGGCCTTCTCCGGGTCGTGGCGGTACTTGGTGGCGTTGGCGTCGCTGTAGGCGGGCGAGGACTTGGGCCACGGGGCGGCGGAGGGCAGTCCGTAGCCGCCGAGGGCCTGCTGGACCAGCCGCTCGCGGTCCACCGCCCAGGAGATGGCCTGCCGGACCCGCTTGTCCTTGACCTGGTCGGCGCTGACGTTGACGCCGATGTAGTAGGCGCCGGAGCCGGTGTCGTAGGGCTTGAGCTGGAACTGCCCGGAGGCCTTGAGCCCGGCCAGGTCCTTGCCGGGCACGTGGTAGGAGAGGTGGCTCTGACCGGTCTTCAGCGAGGCCACCAGCGAGTCGGCCTGCGGGATGACCCGGATCTCCACGCCGTCCAGGTAGGGGCGGCCCGGGTTCCAGTACTTGTCGTTGCGGGTGAAGGTGATCGAGGAGCCGGGGGTGCGCTTGCCGAAGACGAACGGGCCGGTGCCGACCAGCGCCTTGCCGGCCACGGCGTCCTCGACGGTGGCCGAGTCCGTGATGATCATGAACTCGAAGAGGTCGAAGAGGTTGGAGACCGGGTGGGCCAGGGTGAGGGTCAGCTCGTGGTCACCGTTCTTGGTGAACTCGGTGACGGTGGCCGCCGTGGTCCTCAACTGGGCGGAGCGGACCGGGTTCTGGAGGTTCTTGATGGCGAAGATGACGTCGTCGGCGGTGAACTTGCGGCCGTTGTGGAAGGTGACGTCGTCGCGGAGCTTGAAGGTGATGCCCTTGCCGTCCGCGGCCAGCTGCCAGGAGGTGGCCAGCTCGGGCTGCGGCTTCAGCTGGTCGTCGTAGCGGGTCAGGGTGTTGAAGACCAGGCGCTGCACCAGGGTGTTGGCGCTCTGGGCGAAGAGCAGGCTCGGGGTGAAGTCGATGGTGGTGGCGATGGCGAGGGTGCCGCCGCGGCGCGGACCTCCCGACGGGGAGGCGGCGGTGCTCGCGCTCTCGGCCGCCGAGCGGCAGGCCGCCAGCGAGAGCAGGCCGGCCGCGGCGACGGAGCCGCGCAGGAGGGAGCGGCGGGAGAGCGTGGTCATCGTTCCGTGTCCTTCATCGAGGGGTGGCTTCGTGGGGGATGGTTTGTTCGGTGCCGAAAGTAACGACGGCGGCCGGGACCGCCGTCGTCACGGCGTCAGGAGACCTACGCGGGTCAGGAGTTGAGGGCGGCGGCTTCGAGCTGCTCGGCCGGGACGATGCCCGCCACGGCCGGCGGGTCGGCCGGCTCCAGCAGGCGGCTCGGCTGCCCGTCCGGGCCGACCGGCAGGTCGCCGTCCAGGGTGATCCGGCGGACCAGGCGCGGCTCGTCGCCGTAGTCGTTGACGGCGTAGTGCTGGGTGGCGCGGTTGTCCCAGATCACCACGTCGCCGACCGACCAGTCCCAGCGGACGGTGTTCTCCAGGCGCTCGACGTAGCGCTGGAAGAGGGTGATCAGGGCGCGGCTGTCGGCGCCCGAGACCCCGACGATCTTCTGCGCGAAGGCGCCGAGCAGCAGGGTCTTCTCCCCCGTCACCGGGTGGACCCGCACCAGCGGGTGCTCGGTCTTGAAGGCGGTGGAGACGAAGACCGAGCGGAACAGCTCGGCCACCTCCTTGTTGTCCGCCAGCTCCGGGGTGAGCGCCAGCGAGGCCGCGTAGTCGTAGTCGTTGGTGTGCACGGCGCGCAGGCTCTCGGCCAGCGTCTTCAGCGGGGCCGGCAGGTCCTCGTACGCGGCCACCGTGTTGGCCCAGACGGTGGAGCCGCCGGCCGGCGGCAGCTCCAGCGAGCGCAGGATGGAGGCCTTCGGGTAGGAGGGCACGAAGGTCACGTCGGTGTGCCAGTTGTTGGCCCGCACGCCCTTGGTGGCGTCCAGCTCGAAGATGTACCGGCCGTCCGCGCTGGGGACGGTCGGGTGGCCGACCGGCTGGCCCAGCAGACGGGCGAAGGCCTCGTGTCCGGCGTCGTCCAGGTGCTGCTGGCCGCGGAAGAAGAGCACCTTGTGCTCGTACAGCGCGGCCTCGATCGCGGCCACCGTCTCGGCGGGCAGGTCGCCGCCGAGCGTGACGTCGTGGACGATCGCGCCGATCCGGCCGGCGGCCGGGGTGAGGTTCAGCTGGGTGGAGACGGCAGTGGTCATGACGGTCCCTCGGTTCTGGTGAAGGGGCGTGCTCGGGCACGGCGGGCAGCGCACGGCACGGGCCGGCGGCGGAGGAGAAGCGTGGAGAGCGGCGCGACGGGGCGCGGACGAAAGCGGCGTCAGCGGGAACAGCGGCAGCGGCGACAGGGACAGGAGGCGGACAGGGCACGGCACATGCGGACGGTCATCGCTCCTCCTTCGGTCACTCGCTCGAACTGCGGCTCGGTTTCTGGGCATCATCGTGGTGACCGCGAGCCGGTCTGTCAAACACCATCTCGCCTGGTGGGAGCGGGTGTTGCGGCTTCGTTGCGCCGTGTTGCGGCGGATGGCGGGCCTCGGCGGGGCTTGTCCTTCCTTCTGTTGTCGCATTAACTTTCTCAACGAAATTAACTCGAAGGGAGGCAGCCTCCGATGACCACCCCCACGACCCGCGCGGTCCCTGCGGAGAGTGCGCGGCACAACGCCGCCGCCGTGGTGCGGACCGTGCTCGCCCACGGCCCGCTCCCCCGCCACCGGATCGCCGAACTCACCGGACTCTCCGCCGGCACCGTCTCCCGGCTGACCGGACGGCTCGCCGACAGCGGCCAACTGGTCGAGATGGAGCCGGAGTTGGGTCCGAGCGCGACCGGGCGGCCGCGGATCCCGCTGGACCTGCCGGTCGAGGAGACCGCCGTGGCCGGGGTGCACATCGGCGTGCTGCGCACCACCCTGGGCCTGGTCGACCTGCGCGGCGGGGTGCTGGCCCAGTGGGCCGTGCCACGCGGGTCCACCGACCCGCGCGAGCTGGTCGACGAACTGGCTGAGGCCCTGGCCGACCTGACGGCCTGGCAGTCGCACCGGCGGCTGCTCGGCATCGGCGTCTCCACCGGCGGCTGGGTCGACACCGAGTCGGGGACGGTGGTCGAGCACGGCCCGCTCGGCTGGCACGACGTCCCGCTGCACGCCGCACTCGCCGAACGGCTCGACGCGCCCGTCCGGCTCGATGCCCTGGTCCGCGCGCTCGCGCTCGCCGAGGGCTGGTACGGCGCCGGGCAGGAGACCGACAGCCTGCTCGAACTCTTCGTCGGCAACGTGGTCGGCGCCGCCTTCACCGTCGGCCGTCGGATCCACCGCGGCCCGCGCTCGGCGGCCGGCGGCATCGCCCACCTGCGGCTGCCGGGGGTCGAGGGAGTGCTGTGCGGGTGCGGCGCCTCGGACTGTTTACAGGCCGTGCTGGCCGACGGTTCGGTCCTCCAACTGGCTCGCGGGCAAGGCATGGTGGGCCAGGAGGAGTCCTTCGAGGACCTGGTCCGGCTGGCCCGCGACGGCCACCTCGGGGCGATCCGGCTGCTGCGCTCCCGCGCCCGCTCGGTCGGCCGCGCGGCGGCCGTCCTGCTCGACCTGGTCAACCCCGAGCTGCTGGTCCTGGCGGGCGGCCCGCTGAAGACCCCGGAGTACCTCCCGGACGTCCGCGCCGAACTGGCCCGCCACAGCTCCCTCGGCCCGGCCGCCGCCACCCGCCTCGTCCCCTCCGGCCTGGGCGACCACGCCCTGGTCCTGGCCTCCGCCGCCGTCTTCCTCAATGCCTGGTTCTCCGACCCCCTCACCCACCACCTTCCCTGAGAGGCCTCCGTGCTCACCGTCGAACTGTTCCGCGCCCGTGTGTCCGCGCGGACCTCGTGGGACGTGGTGCGGGTCCGCGACGCGGACGGGGCGTTCGGGCTCGGCGAGTGGTCCGATGCCGGGCCCGGGGCCGAAGCACTGTGGCCGTCGGTCACGGAGCGGCTGGCCGAGGGCGGGTCCGGCGGCGATGCGCTGGCCCTGCTCGATCAACTGGCCTCCGGAGAACGGCGGTTCGCCGCGAGGACGGTCCGCGGCGGGCTGGAGCAGGCCCTCACCGACCTGGCCGCGCGGCGGGCCGGGGTGCCGCTCTGGCGGTGGCTCGGCGGCCGGGCCGCACGCCCGGTGCGGCGGTACGCCAACCTGAACCGGGCGCTGCGCCGACGCACCCCCGAGGAGTTCGCCGAGGTCGCGGCCGCCGCCGTGGCCGCCGGGTACACCGCGCTCAAGTGCGCGCCGTTCGACGGCCTCCCGGACGGGGAGCGGCTGGGCGGCGGCCTCGCCCGGGCCCGGGCGGTCCGGGCGGCGGCCCCGGACGCCGAGCTGATGGTGGACGCCCACGCGCTGCTCTCCATCGACCAAGTGCTGCGAACCGCAGCGCAGTTGCGCGCCCTCGACCTCCGCTGGCTGGAGGACGCGGCCCCGCTGGACGGGCTCACCGCCGTCCGCGAGGCGGGCATCGCCCCGCTGGCCGGCGGCGAGTTCGCCACCGCCCCGGCCGAGGTGCGCCCCGCCCTGGGCGCCGGCCTCGGCTGGCTGCTGCCGGACGTCAAGCACGCCGGTGGCCTCGCCGCCGCCCGCGCCCTCGCCGAGGAGGCCCTGGCCGCCGGGGCCGGGGTCTCGCTGCACAGCCCGTCCGGCCCGGTGGCCACCGCCGCCGGACTGCACCTGGCGGTGGCCCTCGGCCCGTCCGTGGAGAGCGAGTTCGCGTTCGGCGAGGCCTCCTGGCGGCGCCACGCAGTGCACCCCGCCGAGACCCCGGACGGCCCCTGGCTCACCCTCCCCGAGGGCCCCGGCCTCGGCCTGGACCTCGCACCCGGCCACTGGCACCCCCACACCCCGACCTGACAGGAACCAGCACCGTGCCCCTCCCCCTCGCCGACCGGATCGCCGTCGTGACCGGCGCCGCCCACGGCATCGGCGCCGCCGTCACCGCCGAACTCGCCGCCCGCGGCGCCCTGGTGGTCGCCGTCGACCTGGCCCCCGTCCCCGCCGCCGACCGGGTCACCCCCGTCCGGGGCGACGTCACCGACCCGGCCACCCGCGCCGCCGCGCTGGCCGCCGCCGAAGCCCTCGGCGGCCCCGCCCGCATCCTGGTGCAGGGGGCGTTCTCCGGCACCCCGACCCCGCTCGACCAGCAGGACGACGGGAGTTGGGACACCATGCTGCACACCGTCCTGACCGCTGCCCGCCACTTCGACACCGCCTTCCTGCGCGCACTGCCGCCCGGCACCCCGGGCTCGATCGTGCACATCGCCTCGCCGCACGCCCACGGCGCCGTCCCCGGCTTCGCCGCCTACGCAGCCGCCAAGGCGGCGCTGCTGGCGCTCACCCGGGCGGTGGCCGTCGAGTGGGGCGCGCGCGGGGTGCGGTGCAACGCGGTGGCCCCGGGCTTCGTACCGGTGGAGCGGAACCGGCACGTGTGGAGCGATCCGCAGCTGGGCCCGGCCCTGCTGCGCGCCAATCCGCTCGGCCGCCACGGCACCGCCGCCGAAGTCGCCCGCGCCGTGGCCTTCCTGGCCGGCGACGAAGCCTCGTTCGTCAACGGCACCTGCCTGGCCGTGGACGGCGGGGCGACCGCCATGCTCCCCGAGGCGCTGCTGCGCTGAGGGTCCGTCACCAACCGAGAAGAGAGCTCCGTGTCCATCACCCAGGAGGGCGAGTGTCCCGCCGCCTCCGGCTGCTCACCGCGGCCCTCGCCGCCGCTCTGCCCCTGACCCTGGCCGTCCCGGCCGCCGCCGAAGCGGATCCGGTCACCGCCTACCTGGACTGCTCCGCCGCCACCAACGGCACCGGCACCCAGTCCTCCCCGTACAACACCCTCGCCGCCGTCAACTCCCTCACCCTGACGCCCGGCAGCGCCCTCCGCCTCAAGCGCGGCTCCACCTGCCGCGGCACCCTGACCCCGGTCGGCTCCGGTACCGCCGCCGCGCCGGTCACCGTCGACGCCTACGGCACCGGCCCGCTCCCCGCCGTCAACGCCGACGGCGGCACCGAGGCCGTGCTGCTCGCAGACCTGGCGTACGTCGAGGTCCGCAACCTCGACCTGAGCGCGCCGGGCGACAACCGGTCCACCCGGCGCGGTGTGTACGTCCGGGCCACCGACACGGGCACCCTGCCCGGGATCGTGCTCCAGGGCCTGGACGTGCACGACGTGCGCGGCAAGCTGCCCGCCGTCACGGGGGCGGGCGCGGGCACCGGCAAGTACGCCGACGCCTCCGGCGGCATCGTGGTGGAGGCCAAGGGCTCCACCACCCCCACCGCCTTCACCGGGCTGAAGATCCTCGACAACCGGATCCACGCGGTCGACCGCCAGGGCATCTACACCTGGTCCAACTGGTGCCGCAACACCCGGCTGGCCGCGTTCTGGAACAGCCTCTGCTCCGCCCCCTGGGCCCCGTCCACCGGCCTGGAGATCCGGGGCAACCGGCTCTGGGACATCGGCGGGGACGGCATCGCCCCGATGACCGGACAGCAGACCCTGGTGGAGCGCAACCTGCTGCAGGGCTTCAACGTCCGCTCCGGCTCCCCCAACGCCGGTATGTGGACCGCGAATTCGGTGGACGTGACCTTCCAGTACAACGACACCTCGGGCGGCCGCACCACCAGTGACGGCATGGCCTACGACGTGGACCACTCCACCGACGGGGTGGTGTTCCAGTACAACTACTCCCACGACAACCAGGGCGGCTTCTTCCTGCTCTGCCCCTACGACACCCCGACCAGCAACTTCACCATCCGCCACAACGTCTCGGTGAACGACCGGGCCCGGGGCTTCCAGGTCTGCCCGGGAGCGCTGAAGAACGGCCGGATCCACCACAACACCATCTACCTCGCCGACGGCATCAGCCAGCAGATCGTCACCGAGGGCACCAACGCCACCCTGGACGTCCGCTTCACCGACAACATCGTCGCCAAGCACGGCAGCTCGGGAACGGTGGGCTGGACGCTCAACGACCCGGCCTTCACCATCGACCACAACGTGTTCTACGCCGTTCCGACCCCGGCGGGGGCGACCAACACCGTGACCGGCGCCCCGCTGCTCTCCGGCCGCGAGCTGGCCGACCCCTGGGGCTACCGCCTGCTGGCCGGCTCCTCGGCGCTGGGCGCGGGCGGGGCCAACACCGGCTGGTACCAAGGCCCTTCGGTAACCGCCCCGACCCTGGCCGCCCACTTCAACACCGACCCGGCCGGCTCCGCCCCCGCCGGGTGGACCGTCACCGGCCCGGCCGCCGGGGCGGTGGTCGGCGCCGACCCGGGCGGCGGCTACGGCAACTCCCTGCTGCTCACCCGCCAGGCCACCGAGGTCAACGCCGTCCGCACCTTCCCCGCCGTCTCCGGCGAGACCCGGGTGGACCTGCGGGTCCGGGCCGGGCAGACCGGCGCCCCGCTCGGGGTGCACCTGCTGGACGCCGCCGGGGCGCCGGTGGCGCAGTTCAGCCTGGCGGCCAACGGCAGTGCCGCCCTGACGGACAACGGGAGTTGGACCGACGCGCCGTTCGCCTACCCGCCGGGGATCTGGCTCCGGGTCGCCCTGCTGCTGCACCCGGCCACCGGGACGTACGACCTGCTGGTCGACGACGTGCCGCTGGCCACCGCCCGGCTCACCGCCGGGTCGGGCCCGGCCGACCGGCTCCGGCTGCGGGTGCAGCCGGGAACCGGCGCCGCGACCTTCGCAGTTGACGATCCACTGGTCCAACCGCTCGACTGATCCCCACCACCCGGCCGCCCCGCACCGACACCGGTGCGGGGCGGCACCCCGCGCTCCCGAGGAGACCTCCATGCGTGCCGAACCCGCCGACAGCCACCGGCTCACCCTGGGCGAGGGCCCGCGCTGGGACGCCGACGCACAGCGGCTGTACTGGCTGGGCATCCCCGACCACGAGATCCGCTGGCTCGACCCGGCCACCGGCCGCACCGACGGCCTGCGCCTGGACGTCACCCCCGGCTGCCTGGCCCCGGCCGGCCCGGACCGCCTGCTGCTGGCCACCGAGCGCGGCTTCGAGACCCTCGACCTGGCCACCGGCACCCCGGAGTTGACCACCCCCGTGGAGGCCGAGGACGCCGGCCGCCGGATGAACGACGGCGCCGTCGACCCGTTCGGCCGGATGGTGGCCGGGACCATGCAGCGCGCCGAGCCTCGCACCGACGGACGGCTCTACCGCCGCGAGTCGGACGGCACCGTCCGGCAGCTGCTCGGCGGCCTGGCCATCCCCAACGGCCTCGGCTGGCCGGAGCCGGACCGCTTCTGGCACATCGACAGCCCGAGCCACCGGGCCACCCTGTACGAGTACCCCGAGCACGGCCCGCTCGGCGCCACCGTCCGCACCCTGGACCTGTCGCAGTACCAGGGCGAGCCCGACGGCCTGGCCCTGGACCCGGAGGGCAACCTCTGGATCGCCTTCTGGGGCGGCCACGCCGTGCACTGCTTCTCCCCCACCGGCACCCTGCTGGCCACCGTCGAGGTCCCCGTCCCCCGCGCCACCGCCTGCGCCTTCGACGACGCGGGCACCCTCTGGATCACCACCGCCACCACGGCCGACCACCCGGACTCCGGGCGGCTGTTCCGGGCGGACGGCGTCCGCTAGGGGTTCGCCGGCGGGGTCGGGCGGTCCGGTCGCTGGGTCAGGGTCAGGGCCACCTGGTGCCAGAGCGGGTCGACGGCCAGTTCGGTCAGCTGCGGGCCCGTCAGCAGCGGGGCGTTGGGGTGGACCCCGGGGCCCTCGCCGGGGCCGGGGATGTTCCCGGAGCTGACGGTCACCATGGTGCCGTCGGGGCGGCGCACGGTGGCCCGCCAGTCCTGCTCGCCGCCCGCGGCCGGCGCGGGCAGGTAGAGCTGCAGCTGCGCGCCGCCGGGCAGGTCGGTGTCGGTGCAGTTCGCCATCGCGCAGGGGGCCGCACGGAGCGGACCGGTGGTCGGACGGCTGACGTCGACCCGGAGGTTGCCGGTGGCGGTGCCGGCCCGGAGCTGGAAGCCGACGTACTTCTGGTAGGACGACTGCTGCGGCACCCACGGGGTGCCGGTACTCAACCCGGCCGGGATCCGGGTGCGGAGCGCCTCCAGCAGCTCCGGCCCCGTGGTCGGCAGCGGTGCCGGGGAGCTCGCGGCCGGGCTCGGCGTCGCCACCGCGCTCGGCGACACCGCCGGGAGCGCCGGGAGGCCCGGCCCGGTCGCCGCCGGGGCCGGCAGCAGGGCGACCGCCACGGTGAGCGCCGCACCGACGCCGACCGCCGCCGCGGCCACCCGGGTGGCGGTGCGCAGCCGGCGGCCGCGGCGGCCCCGGTGCAGCAGCTCGGCCACCGGGACCGGCCCGCTGACCTCCTGACGGGCCGCCAGTTCCCGCAGGCCCTCGGCCACCCGTTCCTCGACCACCCGCTCCTCATCGTGCACGCTCATCGGGTGGCCTCCTGGTGATCCCGCAGGGTGGTCCGCAGCCGGGCCATCGCCCGGGCGTTCTGGCTCTTCACGGTGCCGACCGAACAGCCCAGCGCGGCGGCGGTGTCCTTCTCCGACAGGTCCTCGACGTGGCGCAGCACCACCACCGTCCGTTGGCCCTCGGGCAGTTCGAGCAGCGCCCGGCGAAGCTCCTCGGTCTCCTCCGGGGGCCGCACCGGGGCGGCGGCGTCCGGGGGCGCGTCGGTGAGCAGTTCGCGGCGCCGGCGGCGCCACCAACTGACGTTGCCGTTCACCAGCATCCGCCGCAGGTAGGCGTGCGGGTCGTCGGTGGCGGCGCGGCGCCAGCGGACGTACAGCTTGACCAGGCAGTCCTGGAGCAGCTCCTCGGCGCGGTGCCGGTCGCCGGTGATCAGCGTCGCGGTGCGCAGGTGCCGGTGCCAGGCGGCCTCGACGAATGCCGCGTAGGCGGCGTCCTCGGATTCTCGACTCACGACGGACAGACGCGGTGGGGCCGGTGAAAGGTTGTCAGCTCGTACGACCGGATCGCGCGCGGGCGCCGAGCCGGTTGCCGATCACCACCAGCAGGGCACCGATCCCCAGGAACGCGACCGTGATCATCGCCGAGGCGACCGCGACCCGGGCGTAGCCGCCGTGGCGGCCGGGGTCGAGGAAGGGGTACGGGTACCAGTCGGTGATGCGGCCGCGGATCAGCGTGTAGGGCAGGTAGAGCAGCGGGAAGAGCAGCCAGCGCAGGGCGCGGTGGTACTCGATCGGGCGGCGCGGCGGGGCGGCCAGCCAGTCGGCCAGGACCACCAGCGGCATGATGCGGTGCAGCACGTCGTTGACCCAAGGCAGGGTGAGGCCGAGGCCCAGGCCCTGGAGGGCGACCAGGTAGACCAGGCCGGTGATGGTCAGGTAGAGCGTGGCGGCCCCGCGCAGCAGGTCGGGCACCGGCCTCCCCCCGCGCAGTCCACGCACGCCGCCTACCAGGAACACCGCCGCCCCCAGCACGTTGCTGAGGATGGTGAAGTAGCTGAAGAAGTTGCCGACGGAACCGCCCTGGACGCCCAGCCGGTACAGCTGGAAACCCAGGGCGGTGACCGTCAGCAGGCCGAAGGCCAACCGCAGTCCGTTGAGCACCCGCTCCGGCACGGGGCACCGCCTCTCGCTCGGGACGGTTCTCATCATCACGGGCGTGACGGTGGATCGGGCGGCAGCCCGAGCCGGTGTGTCGGGTGCTCCGCCGGCCGGGTCAGGCGTGGGTGCCGCCGTCCACCCGGACCTCGGTACCGGTGACGAAGGCGCCGTCGTCGGAGGCCAGCATGGCGATCACGCCGGCCACCGTCTCGGGCCCGGCGAAGTTGTACGCGTTGCCGGACTGCAGTGCGGGGGTGAGCTTGGCGTAGAGCGACATGTCGGCGTCGGCGGGCAGGCCGGGGCCGCGGTTCTGACCGCTGCTGCCCGAGGCGTCGGTCATGCCGCTGCTGATCGAGCCGGGGGCGACCGAGACGGCGCGCAGGCCCTGCTTGGCGTACTCGACGGCGATGGCGTGGGTGAAGGACTGCACCCCGCCCTTGCTGGCGGCGTAGGCGGACATGTACGGGTGGGCGAAGGTGGCCGAGGTGGAGCTGAAGTTGACCACCACGCCGCGGCCGGAGGCCAGCAGCTCGGGCAGCGCCTCACGGGTCATCAGGAAGGTGCCGGTGAGGTTGACCCGCAGCACCGTGTTCCACAGGTCGAGGCCGGTGCGGTCGGTGTGCTCGGAGCGCAGGATGCCGGCCGCGTTGACCAGCACGTCGAGGCCGCCCAGCAGGCCGGTGGCCCGGGCGACACCCTCGATGACGGAGGCCTCGTCGCCGATGTCCACGGTGAGCGTGGTGAGGCGGTCGGCGGTGCCGTCGGCCTCGGCCAGCTCGCGGGTGGCGGCCAGGCCGGGCTCGGCGATGTCGGCGCCGACCACGATGCCGCCCTCGGCCAGGACGCGGCGAACGGTGGCCTGGCCGATGCCCGAACCGGCGCCGGTGATCAGTACGCGGCGGCCGTCGAAGCGGTTCATGGTGCTCTCCTGCGGGGTTGTGCCGGATCTCGGACTTCGACTTCACGGTACGCCTGGATGGCACGTTGTGCCAATAACGCACTCCATGCCATTTCGGCCGGTCGTGCACGGTGACCGACTAGACTCGGAGGGTGTCCGACCACCGCCCTTCCCTCACCGAGCGCCGCAAGGCCGCCACCCAGCAGGAGATCGCCCTCGCGGCCGCCCGGCTGTTCGCCGAGCACGGCGCGGCCGGCTGCACCGCCGAGGCCATCGCCCGGGCGGCCGGGGTCTCGCTGCGCACCTTCTACCGCTACTTCCGCACCAAGGAGGACGCCGTCGCCCCGCTGCTGGCCGGCGGCGTCCGGCACTGGATCAGCGAACTGGCCCTGAGTCCGCCGGAGTTGACGCTCCCCCAGGCGCTGGAACGGTCCGCCCGGCAAGCCATGGCGCCCTCCCCCGAGTTCCCGCCCGAGGTGCTCGGCTGGGTCCGCGGCCTGCTCCGCCAGGCCCCGGCCGAGCCCGACCTGCTGGCGGTCTGGCACCGCGTCCACCACGAGTCGGAACTCGCCCTGGTCCCCGTCCTGACCACCCTGGCGGCGCCCGGCACCGACCCGCTCGAACTACGCCTGGCGGCCGCCGCCGCCAACACCGCCATGCGGGTCGCCACCGAGACCTGGGCCGCCGAGGACACCCCGCCCGAGCAGGCCGCCGAACTGGCCGCCCGCTGCGTCCGCGAACTGACCGCCGGACTGCGGCTCTGGTCCTGAGGCCCTGTTGCCGGGGTTCCGTTCCTGAGGCCCCGTCACACCGGCACGATCGCCACCGGGCAGTGGGCGTGGTGCAGGACGGCGTGCGCGGCCGTGCTCAAGCGCAGGCCCAGCCGCGGGGCCGGGGCGTGACGGGGCATCACCACCAGGGCGGCCTCCGCGGAGGCGTCCACCAGGGTGGCGGCCGCAGGGCCGGAGAAGTCCTCGGCCTCCAGGTCGAGCCCGGGGAACTCGGTGCGGACCGGGTCCACCGTGCGGTGCAGCAGCTGGCGGTGCAGGTCGGACTCCTCGCCGAGCTCGTCCAGCATCGGGGCGGCGTTGGTCACGTCGGCCACCACCGGGGACCAGACGTGCAGCACCCGGAGCGGGAGCCCGGCCAGCTCCGCCTCCCGGGCGGCGAACCGGACCGCCTCGGCGTCCCGCTCCTCGCGGACCGCGACCAACACCTGGTGCCCGTCCCCCGCGCGGCCCCGGACCACCACCACGGGGCAGCCGGCGTGCGCGCAGACCCGCAGGCTGACCGAGCCGAGCAGCAGCGAGGCGAAGCCGCCGTGGCCCCGGGTGCCGACCACGGCCAGCTCGGCGTGCTCGGCGGCGGTCACCACGGCGGCGGCCGGGTCCTTGGGCACCACGTCGCCGGTCGGCCGCAGCGACGGATGGGCGGCGCCCAGCTCGGCGAGCGCCAGGTCCAGCACCTCCTGCCCGTTCTTCAGGATCAGGTCGGTGAGGGCGGCGCCGGAGCGGGGCGGGACGGTGATGGTGCCGGTCTCGACCGCGTGCACCAGGTGCAGCGAGCACTGCCGCCGCTCCGCCTCCAGGGCCGCCCACTCCGCGGCGGCCGCGGCGTGCGCCGAGCCGTCCACCCCGACCACCACGCCCGCTGGGGGTCTGATCTCCATGGCCGCCTCCGGAGGGGTCCGCTGCCCCTGCCTCCAGCATGCGCCCCGAGCGCGCGAGGAGCCCCCGCCGTCGGGACGGCGGGGGCTCCTCGGAGCGGTGCGGCGGTCAGGCCTTGGACTGCTCCCACTCGGTGCGGTAGTCGAGGAAGATCTGCCGCAGGTGGTGGCCGATCTTCAGGTAGTCGAGGTCGTCGAGGTTGGCGAGGGAGACCCGGACAGACCACTCGGGGCCGTCGAAGCCGCCGCCGTTGAGGAGGACGACGCCGGTCTGCTCGGCGAGACGGAAGAGCGGCTCGGTGGGCTCGTAGTTCTTCAGCAGGAACTCGGCGAACTCCGGCCCGGCCACCCGCTCGGCCTCCGCCTGGAGGTCCAACTCGATGTAGTAACCCGCCCGTTGGGGGTCGTCCGCGATCTTCATCTCGGAACCCTCCAGCAGCAGGGCGAGGCGCTGGTGCACGATCGCCTGGACCTTGGCCTTGTAGGCCTGCCCCTCGGGGAGCAGGTCGAAGAGCGAGAAGAGCGTCATCTGCACCTGCTGCGGCAGCGAGAGCCCGGCGGTGTGGTTGAGCGCCACCTGCCGGGAGTCGGCGACCAGGCGGTCGATGAAGCGGATCTTCTCCGGCTCCAGGGTGAGGGTGCCGTACCGCTTGGCGAGCCGGGCCTTCTCCTCGGCCGGGAGCTTCGCCAGCATCTCGTCGATGACGTTGTCCCGGTGCAGGCCGATCACGCCAAGGCGGTGGCCGGTGCAGCCGTAGTGCTTGGAGTAGGAGTACACCAGCAGGGAGTTGCGCGGCAGGTCGGCGGCGATGGTGCGGAAGCCGTTGACGAAGGTGCCGTAGACGTCGTCGGTGACGATCAGCAGGTTGGGGTTCTTGGTCGCGACGATCTGCTTGATCTGGTCGGCGACCCGCTGGGAGAGCGCCAGCGACGGCGGGTTGGAGGGGTTGACCAGGCAGACCAGCTTGACCGACGGGTCCTCCAGCTTGGCCACCTCCTCGGTCGGGTAGCGCCAGCCGCGCACCCCGGTCTCGGCGAAGTTCGAGGCCGAGACCTTGACCACGTCGAAGTCGAAGGTGTCGAGTTCGGCGATCTCGATGTAGGGGGTGAAGACCGGGACCATCAAGGCGATCTTGTCGCCCTTCTTGAGGATCCCGTTCTTCATCAGCGAGTCGAAGATGTAGCACATCGCGGCCGTGCCGCCCTCGGTGGCGAACAGGTCGAGCTGGTCGGCCGGCTGCTTGTTCTGCATCAGCTCCTGGTGCAGGTAGCCGCGGACGATCTGCTCGGCGTTGACCAGCATCCGGTCCGGCACCGGGTAGTTGTCACCGACCTGGGAGTCGGCCAGCTCGTGGATGAACTCCTCCCGGTCCAGGCCGAAGCGGTCCACGGCCAGGCCGATCGAGGCGGTGAGCATCTCGATGCCGGGCAGTTCGGGGTGCGAGCGGGCGAAGCGGTCGTAGCGCTCGGCGATCCCGTGCTTCTCCGGCATCCCGCCGAGGTTGTCGGCGGTCCACACCCGGCGGCTCTCGGAGAGCGCGAAGTGACCGAGCGCCAGGTACGCCTCGCGCGGGCCGGTGGCGATCCAGTTCGGGTTGCCACGGCCCGCGTTGAGCATGTGCGAGGTGGACTTGTCCTTCTGGCCCGGCTGGTCGGCCTGGTACGCCTGGGCGAGCCGGATGAACTCGCCCTTCAGCTCGAACGGGCTCAGCTTGGACAGCCGCTGGATCTCCTCGCGGCTGATCGAAGGCTTGCTCACGTGACTCTCTCCTAGCCGAGCAGGGCGACGATGATGGCGCCCCAGATGGTCAGCAGGACGTTGCCTGCCGCGTACGGGATGGTGTAACCGAGCGTCGGGATCTGGGACTTGGACTCTTCGTTGATGGCGCCGATGGCGGCCGTGGTGGTCTGCGCACCGGCCACCACGCCCATCAGGATCGGGGTGCGGATCTTGAAGACGAAGTGGCCGACCAGGACGCCGACGATCAGCGGGATCACGGTGGCCACCGCGCCCCAGACCAGCAGGCCCCAACCCGCCTGGGAGAGACCGCTGCTGAAGCTCGGCCCGGCGTTGATGCCGACGATGGCGACGAAGGCGCACAGGCCGAAGGTGTCCATGAACCACTGGGCGCCGGGCGGCACGTTGCCGTAGGTGGGGTAGCGGCCGCGGATCCAGCCGAAGACCAGACCCATGATCAGGGCACCGCCGGAGGTGGAGAGCGAGATCGGCACGCCGCCGGCGGTGAGCGCCGGGATGCCGATGCAGCCGCCGAGGAAGATGCCCAGGCCGACCCAGATCATGTCGGTGGCGAAGCTGGTCGGCACCGGCTTGCCGATCGCCGCGGTGGCCGGGTCGACCAGCCGCTTGGGGCCGGTGAGCACCAGGGTGTCGCCGCGCTCCAGCTCGGTGGAGAGCCGGTACGGGAACTCCGAGCCGGACCGGTAGATCCTGTCCACGAAGACGCCGACCATGAAGGGCTCGCGGCGCAGCTGGGCGACGGTCTTGCCGAGGTGCTCCTTGTTGGCGGCAACCACGTGCAGGTGCTCGGTCTGGTAGCTGAGCAGGCCCGCGTCGTCCGTCTCCGGGCCGATGTGCCGGACGGGGTCGAAGTCGACGAGGTCGTGCCGGAGCGCGGAGACCGCGATCGAGTCGCCCTGCTGGATGACGGTCTGCTGGGTGTGGTCGAGGATCTCGCCGTCCCGCCGCACCCGGGTGATGTAGATCCGGCGGCCCTGCTCCTTCTGCTGGGCCTCGATGTCGTCGATGGTCCGGCCCACCAGGCCGTTCCCGGCGACGGTGAAGGCGCGCAGCACGACCTCGTAGTAGCCCTCGGCCAGGTCGGGGTTGGACTCGGGGGCGTCCAGCTCGATGGCCAGCTGCCGGGAGTCCTCGGCCAGGTTGCTCTTCAGCAGCCGGGGCGCGATGTTGGCCAGCAGCACCGCGCACAGGATGGTGCCGAGCGGGTAGGTGACGGCGTAACCGACCGGCACCAGGTTCTGCTCGGCGGTGATCTGGTCCGGCGTCAGGCCCTGGATGTTGGCGATGGCGTCCTGGGCGACGCCGATCACCGCGGACTGGGTGAGCGCGCCGCCCAGCAGGCCGGCGCCCAGGCCCGGGCCGTAGCCGAGCATCTCGTCGAAGGCCCAGCAGACCAGCAGGCCGGTGACGCAGACCACCACCGCCACCGAGACCTGCGGCAGGCCGTCCTTCTTCAGCCCGCGGAAGAACTGCGGGCCGACCTTGTAGCCCAGCGCGAACAGGAACATGATGAAGAACACCGACTTCACCGTGCCGTTCACGCTGACCTCGGTCACCCAGCCGGTGAACAGCCCGGCGATCAGACAGCCCGTCACGGCGCCCAGCCCGATGGCCTTGTAGCGGATCTTGCCGACCAGGAAGCCGATGGCGATGGTCAGGAAGATCAGCAGCTCTGGGTACGGTTTGAAGACGTGGTCGGTGATCCAGTCCATCGTGGTCCCTCGCGCTCCTTCGTCAGAGGCCGATGATGCCGACCAGCACGGGGCCGGTGAGCGGTAGCAGGAAGTTCGAGATGGTGTAGGTGATCGTGTAGCCGAGCATCGGCACGCTGCTCTGCGCGACGTTGCTCACCGCCGTGATCGCGGGGGTGGAGCACTGTTGGCCGGCGATGGCGCCGATCAGGATCGGCTTCTCGATCTTCAGCAGCTTGCGGCCGACGAAGAACGACAGGAAGGCCGGGATCAGCACCATCAGGATCCCGGCGGCCGGGAGCAGCACCGGGTACTGCTTGAGCAGCGGCCCGGCGTCCGGGCCGGCCGCCATGCCGGTGACGGCGATGAAGATGGCCAGGCCCAGGTCCTTGGCGGTCTGCGCGGCCACCGGCGGGTAGGCGCCGAAGGTCGGGCGCTGGGCCCGCAGCCAGCCGAAGAACAGGCCGGCGATCAGGCAGCCGCCACCGGTGCCGAGGGCGAGATTGACGTCCCCGGCGTGGATGGTGATCATGCCCAGCAGCACGCCCAGGCAGATGCCGAGGCTGATGTAGATGTAGTCGGCGGTGTCCTGACGGACCGTCGCGCCGACCTTGGCGGCGAACTTCTCCACCTTGGCGCGGGCGCCGACCACGGTCAGGGTGTCACCCTGGTGCAGCTCGGTCTCGCCGACGGCCGGCAGGTTGTGGTCGACCCGCTGGACGCTGGTGAGGAACACTCCGCCGACCGCCTCCGGCTCGGCGGCACGGAGCTGGTTGACGGTCCGTCCGTTCAGCTCCTTGCGGGTGACCACCACGTCCCGGACGGCCAGCGGACTGTCCAGGCCGGGCACCCCGGAGGTCTCCGGGCCGAGCTCGTGCCCGGCGTCCATCACGGCCTCCCGGGTGCCGACCACCAGGACCCGGTCCCCGCGCTTCAGCAGCAGGCCGGGCTCGACGGTCAGCACCTGGTCGCCGCGCTTGACGCCCTCGATCGAGACCAGCTGCCGCTCGGCCGCCTCGAAGTCGCCGACCTTGCTGCCCTCGCCCTGCGAGACCAGGTAGGTGCGGCCGACCAGGGCCGGCAGCGCGGCCTGCTCCCCGGCCTCCAGCCCGGCGTCGCCGCCGCGCATCCGCTCCCAGATCTCGCGGCTGGCGTCGGCCAGGTTGATCCGCATCAGCATCGGGAAGATCTGGCTGGTCAGCATGACGATGGTGACGAGGCCGAAGAGGTAGCAGACCGAGTACGCGGTGGCCACGTGCGCCTGCAGCTCCTGGGACTGGTCCGGGGTGATCCCGGTCAGCTTGGAGATGGCCTCCTGCGCGGTGCCGACCACGGCGGACTCGGTCGCGGCCCCGGCCAGGATGCCGGAGGCGGTGCCCACGTCCAGGTCGAAGCCGGTGGCGAAGCCGATCGCCATCAGGATGACCACGCCCGCCTCCAGCACCGAGAGCACGCCGAAGCGCAGGCCCTTGGCGTTGAGGTTGGCGACGAACTGCGGGCCGGCCATGTAGCCGAGCGAGAAGATGAAGAGCGCGAAGGCCACGTTCTTCACGTCGGCGTTGACGGAGACCTTCTGGGCGCCGATCAGCATCGAGACGATCAGGGTGCCGCAGATCCCGCCGAGCTGGATCGGGCCGACCCTCAGCTTGCCGATCAGGTAGCCGAGGGCCAGGCAGGCGAAGAGCGCGAGGACGGCGTTCTCCCGGAGCAGGCTCAACTCCGGCACCCCCGTTCTGACGGGGGTTCAGACCAAGGTCGGATCATGAGAGCGATTAGATCCTAATTGTCAGCTTATGTCCGTTCCTGACACTCCGTTCGGACCAGTCGCTTGGAGGACGGCCACGAACCACCCCAAGTGAGCTCCAAGTCGCGCGCCCCAGGCTGGCCCTGACCGATACTCCGCCGGAAGGCAACCGCGATGTCCTCACTCCTCGGCCGCCTCGGCGGCTCCGCCGCCGCCAGGCCCTGGCGCACCCTGCTCGGCTGGCTCCTCCTGCTGGCCCTCGCCCTCACCCTGGCCGGCACCCTCGGCGGCGAGCCGCGCGAGGACTACCGGGTGCCCGGCACCCGCTCCACCGCCGGCGCCGACCTGCTGCGCGAACGCTTCCCCGAGCTCTCCGGCGCCGGCGCCCGGGTGGTCGTCCACGACCGGGGCGGGCAGCGGATATCCGAGCAGCCGCTGGCCGAGCTGCGCGGACGGCTGGCCGCCCTCCCGCACGCCGCCTCGGCCGCGGCCCCGGTGGTCTCCGGCGACGGCGCCACCGCCCTGATCCAGGTCGACTACTCCGTCCCCGTCACCGACTTCAAGGGCTCCGAGGGGCTGGACGCGCTGCGCTCCGCCGCCGCGCCCACCGAGGCCGCCGGGCTCCAGGTCGCCTTCGGCGGCCAGCTGCCGGAGAACTTCTCCGCCCCCGACGGCACCGCCGAGATGGTCGGCGTGATCGCCGCCCTGATCATCCTGGTGGTGGCCCTGGGCACCCTGGTCTCTGCCGGGTTGCCGCTGCTGGTCGCCCTCGCGGGGCTCGGCCTCGGCACCGCGCTCACCACCCTGCTGGCCGCCGTCACCGACATCAGCGCCACCGCCCCGACCGTGGCCACCATGGTCGGCCTGGGCGTCGGCATCGACTACGCGCTGCTCCTGGTGAGCCGTCACGTCGAGGGCCTGCGCCGCGGCCTGACGCCCCGCGAGGCCGCCGCCGAGGCCGCCGCCACCGCCGGCTCCTCGGTGGTGATCGCGGGCGCCACCGTCCTGGTCTCCCTGCTCGGCCTGCGCCTCGCCGGGCTCTCCGTCTACTCCTCCTTCGGCTACGCCACCCTCGTGGTGGTCGGCGCCGTGATGCTGGCCTCGCTCACCCTCGTGCCGGCCCTGTGCGCGATGGCCGGGCCGCGGCTGCTGCGCAAGGCCGAACGGCTCGGCTGGCAGCCCGGCACCGTGACCGCACCCCGCACCGGCTCGACGGAGCCCACCCGCACCGAACGCTGGGCCCGGCTGATCGGCCGCCGCCCGCTGACCGGCGCGCTGGCCTCGCTGGTCGTCCTGCTCGCACTGGCCGCGCCGGTGCTCGGCATGCGCACCTGGCCGCAGGACGCCGGCAGCCAGGCCGCCGACCACACCACCCGCCAGGCCTACGACCTGACCGCCGCCGCCTTCGGCCCCGGAGCCAACGGCCCGCTGGTCATAGCCGTCGACCTGCGCACCCTGCCCTCCGCCGAACTCCCCGCCCTGACCGGCACGTTGTCCTCCACCCCGGGCGTCGCCGCCGTCACCCCGGCGGTGGTCAACCGGGCCGGGGACGCCGCCGTCCTCACCGTGCAGCCGACCACCGGACCGCAGGACGTCAAGACCAAGGAACTCCTCGACCGCCTGCGCGGCGGCGTCCTTCCCGCCGGGGCCGAGGCCACCGGCGTGGTCGCCTCCTTCGCCGACATCTCCGACCGGCTGGCCTCGCGGCTCTGGGTGGTGGTGCCCTTCGTGGTGGCCCTCTCGCTGATCCTGCTCACCCTGCTGTTCCGCGCCCCGGTCCTGGCGGTCAAGGCCGCCGCGATGAACCTGCTCTCGGTGGCCGCCGCCTACGGCGTCACCACCGCCGTCTTCCAGACCGACCTCGGCGCCGAGCTGCTCGGGCTGCCGCACGCGGTGCCGGTCTCCAGCTGGGTGCCGATCCTGATGTTCACCGTGCTGTTCGGGCTCTCGATGGACTACGAGGTCTTCCTGCTGGCCCGCGTCCGCGAGGACTGGCTGGTCACCAAGGACCCGCACGGCAGCGTGGTCCGCGGCCTCTCCGCCACCGGCCGGGTCATCACCAGCGCCGCCGCCATCATGGTCGCCGTCTTCATCGGCTTCGCCCTCGACCCGGACGTCACCGTCAAGATGATGGGCGTCGGCATGGCCGCCGCCGTCCTCGTCGACGCCACCGTCGTCCGCCTCGTCCTGGTCCCCGCCACCATGACCCTCCTCGGCCGCGCCAACTGGTGGCTCCCCCGCTGGCTCGACCGCCTCCTCCCCCAACTCAACATCGAGCACGGCACCGACCAGCCCGCCCCCACCCCCCGCGAGCCCGTCACCGTCTGACCGAGCGTCAGCCCGACCCTCCGGAACGGCGGCCGGGTGGGTCGGTGGACCGTGGTGGAGAGCACCGGCTCACCGTCGCTCGCGGCGAACGCGATGTAGGTCGTGCAGGGCCTGCCCGAACGGTGGTAACCGCCAAGCGTAACGAACATTCCGGGTTCGGCGTCGTCGAGGTGCGCAAGCTTCCAGGTGCCGGTGAAGGGCCCGGATCAGACTCCCTGCCGAACAGCACCAGGGAGGGGGCAACGACGGCGACGGCAACCGCCGGTGTCGCGCGGTGCCGGGGCAATCTCACTGAGCCCCTCTCGGTGACCGCAAGGTCCCGCCCGGCCGTCGCGGCCGGGCGGGACCTCACGTCGTCGGTGCGTCGGTCCGCTACACCTGCGGCGGGTGTGCCGGCCGCGGGGGCGGGAGGGCGGGCAGGGGCGGGAGTTCGGGGCGGCGGAGCCAGGTGTCGAAGAGGGTGTCGAGGGGGGTTGCCGCGTAGCGGTCGGCGTGGGCCAGGAAGTCGGTGGTGGAGACGACGCCGTGGCGGTTCAGGACGGCCCAGTCCTGGACGAGGCGGAAGAAGGGCTGGTCGCCGACGGCGGCGCGCAGGGCGTGCAGGACGAGGCCGCCGCGTTGGTAGAGGCGGTCGTCGAACATGAGGCGGCGGCCGGGGTCGCCGAGGACCAGGTCCTGGGGTTGGCCGGCGAGGAGGGCGTGGGCGGAGGCGGCGTGGGCGGCGGCGCTGCGGCCGCCGGAGTGCTCGGCCCAGAGCCACTCGGCGTACTTGGCGAAGCCCTCGTTCAGCCAGATGTGGCGCCAGTCGGCGATGGTGACGCTGTTGCCGAACCACTGGTGGGCCAGCTCGTGGGCGACCAGGCGCTCGGAGCCGCGCTGCCCGCCGAGGTGGTTGCGGCCGAAGGTGGCCAGGCCCTGGGCCTCGACCGGGACGTCGAGTTCCTCGTCGGCGACCACCACCGCGTACTCGCCGAAGGGGTAGGGGCCGAAGAGCTCCTCGAAGAGGTGCATCATCCGGGTCTGGCGCCCGAAGTCGGTGCCGAACTCGGGCAGCAGCCGCGGCGGCAGGTACGCGGTCTGCGGGACCGAGCGGCGGGTCTCGCCCGGGTCGCCGCCCTCCACCAGCCGGACCGTCTCGTAGAGGCCGACCGAGACCGAGACCAGGTAGCTGGAGGTCGGGGCGGCCTGCTCGTAGACCCAGGTGGTGGAGGAGGAGCGGCTGGTGCGGGCCAGCAGCCGGCCCGTCGCCACCACGGTGAAGGGGGAGGCGGTGGTGATCGAGATCAGGTAGCTCGCCTTGTCGGCGGGCCGGTCGTTGCACGGGTACCAGGAGGAGGCGCCGATGGGCTGGCTGGCCACCAGGGCGCCCTCCTCCAGCTCCTCCCAGCCGAGCCCGCCCCAGGGGCTGCGCACGGGCTTGGGGTTGCCGGTGTAGTGCACCTCGACGGTGAACGCGGCTCCGGCCGCCGGCGCCTTGGCCGGGCGGATGCGGAGCTTGCCGCCCCGGTGGGTGTAGCGGGCGGCCTTGCCGTCCACCAGCACCCGGCCGATCCGGAAGTCGGCCAGGTCGAGCGCGAACTCGGCCAGTGCCGAGCCGCCGGCCACCGCGAGGATCCGGGCCGAGCCGCCGAGGCGGTTCGGCCCGGGCCGGTAGTCGAGCGTCAGCTCGTAGCGGTGCACCCGGTAGCGCGGGTCCCCGTGCTCAGGGAAGTACGGGTCGACACCGGTGGCCGGCGCCTGCTTGGGACTCAACGCTTCGTACGCTCCTGCTCCAGACGGACCGTCAGGACTGCCAGGCCTCGATCGGATTGCCCAGCCAGCGGGTGTCCGCCGGCACCGACTCGGCCCGCATCACGAGCGAGGCCGGGCCCAGGGTGCTGCGCGCGCCCACCGAGCTGCCGGGCAGCACGATGCCGCCCGGGCCCAGGGTGGCCCCCTCGTGGAGGACCACAGTATCCATGCGCATGATCCGGTCGTGGAAGAGGTGGGTCTGCACCACGCAGCCGCGGTTGATGGTGGCCCCGTCCCCGAGGGTGACCAGGTCGGCCTCGGGCAGCCAGTAGCTCTCGCACCAGACGCCGCGGCCGACCTTGGCACCGAGCGAGCGCAGCCAGAGGTTGAGCACCGGGGTGCCGGGGACGGCGCCGACCAGCCAGGGCACGGCGAGCACCTCGACGAAGGTGTCGGCCAGCTCGTTGCGCCAGACGAAGCCGCTCCAGAGCGGGTGCTCGACCGCCTTGAAGCGGCCGACCAGCAGCCACTTGGCGGCCGCCGAGACGGCGCAGGCCAGTAGGCCGGCGCCGATCAGCACCGGGCCGGAGAGCAGTGCGACGGCCCAGAGCGGCAGCGCCCCGGCCAGTCCGGCCAGCGCGGCCAGCACCAGCACCAGCAGGCCGGTGGAGGCGACCACGGGGACGAAGCGGCAGACCTCGACCAGGCCGCGGGCCCAGAGCAGGCGGGCCGGCGGGTCGTAGGTGAGGCTCTGGTCGGCCTGGTCGGCCGAGCGGGGCAGCCTGACCGGCGGCATGCCCAGGTAGGAGCTGCCCTTCTTGGCCTTCTTCGGGGTGGCCGAGAGCACGCCGACCAGGCCCCGGTCGGGGACCGCGCGGCCGGGGGCGGTCATCCCGGAGTTGCCGAGGAAGGCGCGCTTGCCGATCTCGGCCTGGCCGATCTTCAGCCAGCCGCCGCCGAGCTCGTACGGGGCGATCAGGGTGTCGTCGGCGAGGAAGGCGCCGTCGCCGACGGTGGTCAGGCTGGGCAGGGCGAGCACGGTGGAGACCTCGGCCCGGGCGCCGATGCTCATGCCGAGCGCGCGCAGCCAGACCGGGGTGATCAGCCCGGCGTAGAGCGGGAAGAAGATCTCCCGCGCCTGGTCCATCAGCTGACTGACCGTCCAGGCCTGCCAGGCGATCCGGCCGTGCAGCGGGTGGACGCCCGGCTCCAGCCCGATCGAGAGCAGGCGGACGGCGGCCAGCAGCAGCCCGGCGTGCACCAGGCCGTAGGCCAGGGTGGCCGGGACGAGGGCGAGCAGGGCGCCGGTGAGCGCGTCCTGGAGGCCGTCGCCGGGGTGGACGAACTGACCCGTCACCAGCAGCGCGGCGGCCAGCGGGAGGACGGGGAGCAGGGTGAGGCCGAGGCCGCTGATCCCGTACAGGGCGGACCAGAGCGGCTTGCGCGGCGGGCGCTGCTTGGGCCAGTTGCGCTCGGCCTTGCCGAGCTTGACGGCGGGTGCGCCGGCCCAGCGCTGGCCGGTGGGGACCTGGCCGGTGACGCCGGAGCCGGGGGCGACCTGGGCGCCCTTGCCGACCTTGGCGCCGGGCAACAGGGTCGAGCGGGTGCCGACCACGGCGCCGGCGCCGACCTTGACGGCGCCGATCTCCAGCCGGTCGCCGTCCAGCCAGTGACCGGAGAGGTCGACCTCGGCCTCGACGGCGGCGCCGCGGCCGAGCTTGAGCAGGCCGGTGACGGGCGGCAGCGAGTGCAGGTCGACGTCCTCGCCGATCTTGGCACCGAGCGCCCGGCCGTAGCGGACCAGCCAGGAGCCGGAGAGCGAGGTGGCGCCGCTGACCTCGGCGAGGCGTTCGGCGGTCCACAGCCGCAGGTGCACCGAGCCGCCGCGCGGGTAGCGGCCGGGGCCGACGCCGCGCAGCAGCAGCCGGGCGCCGCCGGCCGCGAGGGCGAGGCGGCCGGGCGGGCTGAACAGCAGGACGGCGGCCGCGCCGATCAGCCACCAGGAGGCGGTGGGCGCCCACGGGTAGTCGCCGAACCAGGCCAGGACGTTGCCCAGCGCCAGCAGGCCGGTCGCCCAGCGCAGGCCGGTGAGGGTGAACAGCGGGACCAGTAGCAGGAGTTGGAGCAGCTTGGCGCGGGCCGGGACGGGCGCGATCTCGCGCTGCTTCCCGTCGCCCTGGCCGCTCTGCTCCAGGTGGCGGGCGAGCTTGCGCAGGGTCGGGTACTGGTAGAGGTCGACCACGGCCACCGAGGGGTAGCGCTCGCGCAGCAGGGTGGTCAGCCGGGCGGCGGCCAGGCTGCCGCCGCCGATGGCGAAGAAGTCCTCCCGGGCGCTGCCGACCGGTACGCCGAGGATCTCCTCCCACTGCTCGGCGAGCCAGGCCTCGGTGCCGTACAACTGCTCGACGGGGCCCGCCGGTTCGAGGTCGGCCAGCGGCCAGGGCAGCGCGTTGCGGTCCACCTTGCCGGAGGTCCGGGTGGGGAGGGAGTCGACGGGGGCGAGCAACGGGACCAGGGCGGCCGGGAGTTCGGCCCGCAGGCGCTCCACGGCGGCCGCCCGGTCGAAGCCCTCCTGGGTGACCAGGTAGCCGACCAGCAGCTGGTTGCCGCCCTTGGCGGTGCGCACGGCGGCGGCCGCGCCGGCCACCCCGGGCAGCGCCTGGAGCGCCGCGTCCACCTCGCCGAGCTCGATCCGGCGGCCGCCGAGCTTGATCTGCTCGTCGCCGCGCCCGAGGAAGAGCAGGCCCTCGGGCTCGGCCTGCACCACGTCGCCGGAGCGGTAGGCGCGCTCCCAGCCGAGCGACTCCAGCGGCGCGTACTTCTCCGCGTCCTTGGCCGGGTCCAGGTAGCGGGCCAGGCCGACGCCGCCGATCACCAGCTCACCGGTCTCGCCCATCTTCACGGGCTGTCCGTCGGGGCCGACCACCACCAGGTCCCAGCCCTGGAGCGGCAGGCCGATCCTGACCGGGCCCTCGCCGTCCAGCAGCGCGGCGCAGGCCACCACGGTGGCCTCGGTCGGACCGTAGGTGTTCCACACCTCGCGGCCCTCGGTGACCAGGCGCTGCACCAGCTCGGGCGGGCAGGCCTCACCCCCGAAGATCAGCAGCCGCACTTCGTTCAGCGCCTCGGCCGGCCAGAGCGCGGCCAGGGTCGGGACGGTGGAGACCACGGTGATCTCCTGCTCGGCCAGCCAGGGGCCGAGGTCCGCGCCGCCGCGCACCTGGGAGCGGGGCACCGGCACCAGGCAGGCGCCGTGCCGCCAGGCCAGCCACATCTCCTCGCAGGAGGCGTCGAAGGCGACCGAGAGCCCGGCCATCACCCGGTCGCCGGGGCCGATCGGCTCCTCCTGGAGGAAGAGCGCGGCCTCGGCGTCCACGAAGGCGGCCGCGTTGAGGTGGGTGACGGCGACGCCCTTGGGCTTGCCGGTGGAGCCGGAGGTGAAGATGATCCAGGCGTCATCGCCGGTGGCGGGCACCTCGCCGGTGCGGCCGCCGGGCTGACGGCCCGTCAGGGCCAGCGCGCGGCCCGCGCCGAGCACGCCGACCGCCTCCGCCTCGCCGAAGACCAGCTCGGCCCGCTCGTCCGGGTCCTCGGCGTCCACCGGGACGTAGGCGGCACCGGCAGCGAGCACGCCGAGGATGGAGACGTAGAGGTCGTTGCTGCCGGAGGGCACCCGGATGCCGACCCGGTCGCCGCGGCCGATCCCGGCGGCGGCCAGCCGGCGCCGCACGGACTCGATCTCGGCGCCCAGCGCGCGGTAGGTCAGGACGGCGCCGCCGTCGTCGAGCGCGGGCTCGTTGGGGTGCGCGCGGGTGGTCGCCGCCAGCACGTCGAGCAGGGTGCGCGGCTCGGGGACCGGCCCCGCCACGTACCGGGCGGTGGGCCCGGTCCCCTCATCCTGCGGTGTCGTCACCTGTGTCAGCACGGCCATGTGACACGATGCTAATGCGTCATGGTGACGGCGCCCGTCGAGTGGATCACCTCCGGGCTCCGTGCGTCCCCGATCGGACGCACCGTCAGTACGCACCCGATCGATGCCTCCCACCTGCGGGATCCGGCCCTCCGCAGCCCGCCGGAGCGACCCCGGGGGCGTGCCCGGGCCCTGTGGCGGACGGCACATCCGGTTGTCCGGGAGTTCCTGCCGAGTTCGTCCGTCGTTCATGCTGCGGCCGGTCAGCGCGCCAGGGAGGCCCCCTGCCGCGGCAGCCGGGCGATCAGTTCCTCGGCCTCCCGGCGGTGCGCGGCCGCCTGTTCGGGTTCGTCCAGGTAGGTGGCGAGCTCGGCGAGGGTGAGCGAGACCGGGCGCAGCGCGATGGAGGTGGAGGCGGCCCCGGCCACCATGCCGCGGTGCGGCAGCAGGTCGGCGTAGACCCCGGCCGCCTCCTCCCGCTCGTCCAGGGCCATCACGGCGAGCGCCCGCAGGGTGAGGAAGAAGGAGCGGTAGTAGTCCGGCGGGATCGGCAGCCGTTCGACCCGGGTGGCCCGCACCTCCTCCACCGGGCGGCCCGCCTGCAGCAGGGCCAGTGCCCGGATGTCCTCCACCAGCGGGCCGTAGAGCTCGGCGCCGCGCTCGATCAGCGGCAACTCCTCGACCAGCATGCCGCGTTGGAAGGCCCGAGTGAGCCGGTAGAGCGCGTCGAAGCCCTCCGCGTGGATCGAGTCCCGGGAGTACAGGCCCGCGATGGCGGCCTGGAAGCGGGCGTCGGCCTCCTCTTCCCGGCCCTCGATCAGCGCCAGCATGCCGAGCTGGCAGCGGCCCACGTCCACCAGTTCGGGGAGGTGGTAGGCCTCGGCGATCCGCAGCCCCGCGAGGGCGTGCTCACGCACCCCGGCGAAGTCGCTGCGGACGGCGGCCGCGGTGCACCACAGGTGCTCGGCCAGCCAGCGGTAGGCGGGCAGGTCGTGTTCGGTGGCGAGCGCGGACAGCTCGACGGCGATCGAGGTGCGCAGCTCGATCTGCAGCTCGTAGTCGTGCACCCGGGCCTGGGCGGCCAGGGCGTGCGCCAGCAGCACCGGATCGCCCTCCCGGCGGGCGATCGCCACCGCCTCGGCGGCCGCCGCCCAACCCTCCGGGCTGCCGGAGCAGTCGAGCTCGTAGGAGAGCGCGTCGAGCAGGTGGCAGCGGGTGGCGGGTGGCAGGTCGGGGCGGGCGAGGAGCGCGTTCAGGGCCTCGACGGCGGCGTGGTCGACCGTGCCGTAGGCGTGCGCCACCCACGGGGTCGGCTCGGTCCAGGAGGTCCAGGCGGCGACGGAGAGCTCGAACCGTCCGCTCTCCCGCGCCTGCTGGATGGCGGAGGCCCGGGTGGCCAGCGCGGCCCGGATCGCCCCCGCCCGCACCTGGGCCCGCAGCAGCGCGCCGAGCAGCTCGATCCGGCGGGCCTGATGGTCCACCAGCTCGGCGGGGACGAGGTCGAGCAGCTCGACGGCCTGGCGGAGCAGGGCGGCGCAGGTCTCGTGGGCGTAGCGGCGCTCGGCCGCCTCGGCGGCGCGGACGGCGTACTCCACCGCCAGGTGGGCGGTCGCCGGGCTCGCGGAGTGGGCGAAGTGGTGGGCGAGGGCCGAGAGTTGGGTGGGGCGGCGGGTGCGGAGGGCTTCGGCGACCCGGCCGTGCAGGCGGGAGCGGCGCAGGCGGGTGAGGTCGCTGTAGAGGGTGTCGCGGACCAGCGCGTGGGTGAACCGGACCACGCCGGGGCCGGGTTCGGTCAGCAGTCCTCCGCCCAGGGCGGTCTCCAGGGCGGCGTGCAGGCCGTCCTCGTCGCCCTGGGTCCGGTGCGGGGCGGTGAGTGGCCCGTACTGCGGGATGTCGCTCACCGCGTGCTGACGTACGGTCTGCGGCTCGTGCTGGGCGACGGCCGCCAGCAGGACGTCCACCTCCGCCTCCCGGCCCACCACCGCCGCGAGCCGGAGCACCTCCAGGGTCTCCGGCGGCAGCCGGTCGAAGCGGCGGCGCAGTACGTCCCCGACGCCCTGCGGCACCTCGGTGACGGCGACCAGCGCCCCCTCGGCGGCCAGCAGGCGGGCGCTCTCCCGGAGGTAGAACGGGTTGCCGCCCGTGCGTTCGGCCAGCGCGGCCACCGTCTCCGGTCGGACCGGGGCCGCGCAGACCGCCTCCACCAGCCGCCCGGCCTCGGCCGGGGCCAGCCCGCCCAGCGGGAGTCGGCGCGGCGAGAGGCGGGCCAACTGGCCCAGCGTCTCGGTGAGTTCGCCCTCCCCCGGGCGGTGGGCCAGGATCAGCAGCAGTCCGGGGACGGCCGGGCCGGTGGCCAGTTCGCCGAGCAGCGCCCTGGTCTCCCGGTCGGCGGCGTGCAGGTCGTCCAGGACCAGCGCCACCGGGCGGGTGGCGGTGGCGGCCCGCAGCCAGTCGGCCACCGCGCGGTGCAGCCGGAACCGCCCGGCGAGGGCGTCCTCCGGGCCCGGCGCGGCTGACGGCCCCTCGGTCTCCAGCAGCGGCGCCAGCAGACCGGCGAACGCCGGGCCCGGGGCACTGGCGGCCGCCAGCGCCCGCAGCGCCTCCGTCCATGCCCAGGCCGCCGGCGCCCCCTCCGTCTCGGGACACCGCCCGGCCGCCACCAGCCATCCGTCGGAGGCCAGTTCGACCCGCAGGCGGTGCAGCAGCGTGCTCTTCCCGGCCCCCGCCTCACCGCTGACCAGCACCACCCCGCTGCCGCCCCCGGCCACCTGGGCCGCCGTCCCGCGCACGGTGCGCAGCTCGTCCTCCCGCCCGACGAACACCTCGGGACCACCCGAACCGGGCGAGAAGGGGAGCCGGACCGCGCCGACGCCTCCGACCGTCTCCGGCGCCACCTGGGGCCCGGCGTCCCGGCGGACGGAGGCAGCGGAGCCGGGCAGGCCCGTGGCCGGTCGGTCGGCCAGGGGTGCGACGGCGGTCGCGAAGCCGGTACCGACCGTTCGCGGGAGCGGGACGCCGTCGGCCACGGTCTCCCGGCCCGCCCCGCCACCGCTCCGCACGCCGCCGGGCCGGGCACCGTCGCCGGAGCCTGGCGTCCCACCTCCGTCGGCCGAACCACCTTCCCCCGTCGGTCCGTTGAGTCGGACCCGGCCTCTGGCTCGCGGCGGCAGCAGCTCGGTGTGCTGGTGCAGGACGGCCGACTCCAGGTCGGCCAGGGCCGGGCTCGGGTCGAGGCCGAGCTCCTCGCCGAGGAGGGTACGGGCGCGCCGCAGGGCGTCCAGTGCCTCCGCCTGCCGGTGCCCGGCCCAGAGGGCGAGGGCCAGCAGCCGCCAGCCCTCCTCCCGGTACGGGTGCTCCTCGGTGAGCGCCAGCGCCTGCGGCACGGCCACCGCCGAGTCCCCTCGCTCCAACTCCAGCTCGATCAGCAACTCCCGTGCCGAGAGCCGTAGTTCACCGAGTCGCGCGACCTCCCCGAGGGCCCACGGCCGGTCCGCGAACTCCCCGTACGCCTCTCCGCTCCACAGCCCCAGCCCCTCCCGGGCCGGGCCGGGGCGCCGCAGCTCGCGGGCCCGGACCAGCAACCGTTCGAAGTCCCGGGCATCCAGCGCCCCACTGCTGCGCGGCAGCCGCAGCGCGTACCCGGGGCCCTCACTGACCAGCAGTCGGGCCGCCTCGCGCGGCCCGCGCCCGGGCTCCAGCAGCCGCCGCAGATTGGACACGTACGCCTGCAGGGAGGCACTCGCCTTGGCCGGCGGACGCCCCTGCCACAGACCCTCCACCAAGCGGTCGGCGGGCACCACGGCCCCGTCCACGACCAGCAGTTGCCCCAGCACGGCACGCTGGTGCGGACCGCCCAGCCGAGCCGGCCGCCCGTCCACCTCGGCCCCGAGCGCCCCCAGCACCCGGACCCGCACCGCCCCCGCGTTCCGCTCCATCGCCCGAGCTTAACCCGCCCTGACGTAGGGTCCCGATCAGCCCCGGAGGCCCGCCGACGCCTCGTCGGCGAACGGTTCCGACCGTTCGTGCCGGACCGGTGCGGAGTCGGTCGGCACCGATGCGGAGCCGGTCGATCCCGCCCCGCTGCGCAGCAGCACCGCGCTGAGCGGGACGAAGCCGCCCGACCCGCCCGTCGCGGGGTCCTCGCCGGAGAGACGCCTGAGCAGGGCGACCGCGATCCGCTGGCCCTGGGCCTTGGCCCGCTCCGCGCGCGGGCCGGCGTACAGGCCGTCGACGGTGGCCTGCCAGAGCTGGACCCAGCGGCCGAAGTGTTCGCCGGTCAGCGGCTGTTGGGCGTGCAGGACGGCGTGCGGTTCGAAGACGTCGCGGCGGTACTCGGCGGTCCGGAGCAGGGCCCGCTCCCAGAAGTCGGCGATGTGCGGGAGGTGCCGCTCCAGCCGGGTGCCGGCCAGCGCGGTGAAGTACGGGCCGATCAGCGGGTCGGCGAAGGCCGCGCCGTAGAAGCGGCGGAGCAGCAGCTCCAGATCGGCGCGGTCCCGGATGTCGGTGCGGTCCACGCCGCAAGGCTATGCCGGGGCCGCGGAACGCGGCAGGGTAATAGGTCCCGCCCACCGACCTGAGCTGGCAGGATGCTGCCATGACCTACCTCCCCGCCGCTGACCGCTACTCCTCGATGACCTACCGCCGGGCCGGACGGAGCGGGGTGCTGCTCCCCGCCGTGTCGCTCGGCCTCTGGCACAACTTCGGCGACACCCAGCCGCTGGAGGTGCAGCGCGCGGTGCTGCGCCGCGCCTTCGACCGGGGCGTCACCCACTTCGACCTGGCGAACAACTACGGCCCGCCGTACGGCAGCGCCGAGAAGAACTTCGGGACGCTGTACGCGCAGGACTTCCGCCCGTACCGGGACGAGCTGTTCATCGCCTCCAAGGCCGGGTACGACATGTGGCCCGGCCCGTACGGGGACGGCGGCAGCCGGAAGTACCTGCTGGCCAGCCTGGACCAGTCGCTGGGCCGGATGGGCCTGGACTACGTGGACGTCTTCTACTCGCACCGCTACGACCCCACCACTCCGCTGGAGGAGACCATGGGGGCGCTGGACACGGCGGTGCGCTCCGGTCGGGCGCTGTACGCGGCGATCTCCAACTACCCGGCGGAGCAGCACCGGGAGGCGGTGGCGATCCTGCGCGAGCTGGGCACTCCGGTGCTGCTGAACCAGGCCCGGTACTCGATCCTGGACCGGGGCGTGGAGGACGGCGTGCTGGAGGCCGTCGGCGAGACGCAGACCAGCCTGATCGCCTACTCCCCGCTGGCCCAGGGCCTGCTGACGGACCGCTACCTCTCCGGCGAGGTGCCGGTGGGCTCGCGGATGTCGGTCGGGCACTTCCTCAAGGAGGAGGCGCTGACCGGGGCGAAGCTGGAGCAGCTGCGCGCGCTGGCCAAGGTGGCCGAGCGGCGCGGGCAGTCGCTGGCCCAGCTGGCGCTGAGCTGGGTGCTGCGGGACGAGCGGGTCTGCTCGGTGATCATCGGGGCCAGCAGCGTGGCCCAACTCGACCAGAACCTGGACGCGTTGGCGGCCGGGCCGCTCACCGCCGAGGAGCTGGCGGAGATCGACGCGCTGACCCGCTGAGCGGAAGGAGGCGGTGCCGCCCGGGGAAGCAGCCCCCGGGCGGCACCGCCCCGGATCAGGACGCCGGGGTGTACTTGTAGCCGACCCGGCGGACGGTGACGATGCTGTCGCGGTGCGCCGCGCCGAGCTTGCGGCGCAGCCGGGCGACGTGGACGTCCACGGTGCGGCCGTCGCCGACGTGGCCGTAGCCCCAGACCGCGGTGACCAGGTGGTCGCGCGTGTGCACCCGCTGCGGGTGGGCGGTGAGGTGGGCGAGCAGCTCGAACTCGAGGTAGGTGAGGTCGAGCAGGCGCCCGTCGACGTGGGCGCTGCGGCGCTCGGCGTCCACCACGATGCCGCGGCCCGGGCGGGCCGACGGGGCGGTGGCGGACGGGGTGGTCGCGGACGGGACGGCGGCCGGGACGGCGGCGAGCTGGGCGGCGGGCGCGGGCTCCCCGGCCGGCACCAGCACCAGGTAGCCGACCAGCGGGTGGCCGGCCGTCTCGACGCCGGGGAACTGGGCGCCGTACTGGGCCAACAGGCCCTGCGGGATGGCGGACTGGGGCAGGGCCGCCACCACGGTGGCGCCCTCGGGCAGCGCGGTGAGCAGCTGCTGGGTGGGCGCCGGGACGGCGGCCACGTGGCGGCGCTCGGCGGGCGAGGTGACGGAGCGCAGGGCCCGCAGGTGCGGGGTGGCGGAGGGGGCGGTCAGGGTGGCGGTGGAGGAAGACATGGTGTGCCGCTTTCGCGTGTGACGGAATGGGTGGTGGTCGCACGGGCGGGCCGGCTGTGCACGTTCAGCCGAGAAAGAAAGTCGGTGCCGCCAAGCTGGGGGCGCACGGAAGGGACCGTTCACCTGGAGGCGGCACCGGGCTTCGAACGACGTGCGGTCGGGCCCGGGGTCAGCGACAACAGGCGCTGGAACACAGCGCCTGGTCGATGTACCGACGCATGGTCAGGACCGGGATCACCGGCGCGGGTTGCTTCACCGCGCAGTACTGCACTGCTGCCATGCTCTGGTACCTCCCCCCGGGAACGCCGCGACGAACTGTCCGCATGAGCGTTCCATGCGGACCGCCCCGGCGGCAAGCCGGTTGACACAAAACGTCCACTCCGTGGGACGAATTCTCAAGGTGTGGGATAGCGCCGCTCCAGGGCGTGCTCGGCCAGCCGGACGAGCAGCTCCTTGCCGTCCTCCCGGCGCCGCGCGTCGCAGAGCAGCACCGGCACCCCGGGGTCCAGGTCGAGCGCTTCGCGGACGTCCCCGGGGGCGTAGACCTCGGTGCCCTCGAAGCAGTTCACCGCCACCACGAAGGGGATGCCGCGCCGCTCGAAGAAGTCCACCGAGGGGAAGCAGTCGGCGAGGCGCCGGGTGTCGGCCAGCACCACGGCGCCGAGCGCGCCGTGCGCCAACTCGTCCCAGGCGAACCAGAACCGGTCCTGACCCGGGGTGCCGAAGAGGTACAGCGACAGCCCGGGGCGGAGGTCCAGGCGGCCGAAGTCCATCGCCACCGTGGTGGTCCGCTTGGCCTCCACCCCGGCGGTGTCGTCCACCCGCTCGCCGGCCGCGGTGAGCTGCTCCTCGGTGCGCAGCGGGCGGATCTCGCTCACCGCGCCGACCAGGGTGGTCTTGCCGGCCCCGAAGCCGCCGGCGACCAGGATCTTCACCGCCACCGAGCTCCACGGCGAAGCAGGGCCCAAGGGTCGGTCAGAGTGCACGGAGGCCATTGATCACGTCTCGCAGCAGACGCTCGTCCGGCAGCTGGGCGAGCGGAACGGGCCGGGTGACGGAGATCAGCCCGGAGTCGTGCAGATCGCCCAGCAGCACCCGGACCAGGCTCACCGGAAGGTCGGTGAACGAGCCCAACTCCGCGACGCTGAGCGGTTCGTCGCGGCAGAGGTCGAGGATCGCCCGGTGCTCCAGGTCCAGGTCGGACTCGCCCGACCCGTCCCGGTGCACGGCGGTGATCAGCGAGATGAGGTCGAACAACCCCTCCTCGGCGGGCCTGGTCCGCCCCCGGGTCATCGAGAACAGCCGGACCACCGGCCCGGCCTCGTCGTCGAACCACTGATCCTCGACGGTCATCTGACGGTCATCTCCCCGGCGGCGGAACGGCGGAATCGGTGCGCGGCTCGGCGGACAGGTGCTCGCCGACCCGCTTGACCAGCAGGGCCATCTCGTACGCGATCTGGCCCACGTCGGACTCGGCCTCGCTCAGCACCGCCAGGCAACTGCCGTCGCCCGCCGCGGTGATGAAGAGGAAGGCCTCGTCCAGCTCGACCATGGTCTGGCGGACACCACCGACCTGGAAGTGCCGCCCGGCGCCCTTCGCCAGGCTGTGGAAGCCGGCCGCGACGGCGGCCAGGTGCTCGGCGTCCTCGCGGCCGAGGCCCTGCGAGGCGCCGGTGGCCAGGCCGTCGCTGGAGAGGATCACCGCATGCCGCAGCGCCGCGACCCGCCCCACCAGATCGTCCAGCAGCCAGTTCAGCTCTCCCGACGGCTGTGCCGTAGCGGTCATGATCGGTTTCCTTCCGTTGGTGCAGGCTGTGCGGGCCGTACGTGTTGTGCGTGTTGCTCGGGCTGTGCGGGTTGAGCAGGTGTCACGGAGCCGGTGGGCCCGGCCGGGAGGGCCTGGGGCCGTGGCGGGGACGCCAGTTCGGCGCGTCGGCCGCCCGGGGCCACCGCGAACGGCAGCCCGGTCGAGGGTACGGCGGGAGGCGGCACGACGGTACCGCCGGGAGTGCCGGGCACCGGGTCCGGGACGACGGTGAGCGAGGCGGGCTGGAGCCGGTCGCCCCGGCCGCGCTGGTAGCCGCGCTGGAAGGAGGCGAAGGCCGAGCGGGCCTCCTCCGGCGAGCGCTCGCGCGAGCTCTGCTCCGGCTCGGGGGCCGCCTCCTTCAACTGTGGTGCCAGGTTGGCCTGCCGGACCCGCCGGGGAAGCAGACCGCCGGCCGGTGCGGCAACGGGCCGTGCGGCGGCGGGAGGTGCGGCGGCGGGAGGTGCGGCTGCGGGCGGTGCGCCGAGCGGGGACGGCCCGGGCACCGGGGACGGCGCGGAGCCGTCCTCGCGGGGGCTGTCCGCGCGGCGGTGCCGACCGGTGCCGACCGAGTCGGCGGGGACCAGGACCGGGCCGCCGCCGGGGGCACCGGGGGTGGCGGGGCCACCGGAGCGCCGCCGGGGCAGGCCGCCGGGGGTGCGGGCCGGGTCGGCGGCCGAGGGGCGGGGGCCGCCGGCCGCACGGCCGTTGGCGCGGGCGAGCTCCTCGGCGGCCTGGCCGCGGCGGCGACCGTTGCCGCCCTCCGGCCCTCCGGTGTCCTCCGGGGACGGGTCCGGGACCGCGACCAGGTCGGGGCGGCCGAACGCGGCGGGCGCGGCAGCGGGCGGCGCGGTGGACGGGGTGGCGGCGGGCGAGGGGACCGCGGCCAGGTCCGGGCGGCCCGGGGTCGGCGCGGGGGCCTGGCGGGGGGCTGCGGTCGGCTCGGCCAGCAGGTCGGGTGCCTCGGCCAGCAGTTCGCGCGGGATCAGCACGATCGCCGTGGTGCCGCCGTACGGCGAGGGCCGCAGGTGCACCCGGATGCCGTGCCGCCGGGCCAGCCGGCTGACCACGAAGAGGCCCAGCCGGTCGGTGTCGGCGAGGTCGAACTCCTGCTCCACCGCCAGGCGTTGGTTGATCTCGGCGAGCGCGGTCTCGCTCAGGCCGAGGCCCCGGTCGTCGATCTCCAGCGAGAAGCCGTGCGCGACCACCTCGCCCTGCACCGTGACCTGGGCGTGCGGCGGCGAGTACACCGCGGCGTTCTCCACCAGCTCGGCGATCAGGTGGGTGACGTCGGCGACCGCGCTGCCGAGCAGTCCGGTACCGGGGAACGGACGGACGATCACCCGGGCGTAGTCCTCGACCTCGCCGACGGCGGCGCGGACCACGTCCACCATCCTGACCGGCTTGCGCCAGGCCCGGCCCGGCGAGCCGCCGGAGAGGATGATCAGGCCCTCCGCGTGGCGGCGCATGCGGGTGGTGAGGTGGTCGAGGCGGAACAGGTCCTCCAGCTCGGCCGGGTCCTCGGTGCGGCGCTCCATGGTGTCCAGCAGGGTGAGCTGACGGTGCAGCAGCACCTGGCTCCGGCGGGCCAGGTTCACGAAGACGGCGGAGACGCCGCGGCGCAGCTCGGCCTGCTCGACGGCGGCCTCCACGGCCACCCGCTGCACCTGGTTGAAGGCGCGGCCGACCTCGCCGATCTCGGCCGGGCCGAACTCCAGCTCGGGCGCCTCGGCCGCGATGTTCACCGGCTCGCCGCGCCGCAGCTTGAGCATCACGGCGGGCAGGCGGGTGCCGGAGAGTTCGAGTGCGGAGTTGCGCAGGCCGATCAGCTCGCGGGCCAGGCCCCGGCCGATCCGGTAGGAGATGACCACCGAGGCGACCACCGCGATCAGGCCGATCAGACCGGCGATGCCGCCGCGCACCAGCTGGTTCACCGCGTACGAGCGGGCCCGGGCGCCGATCTCGCCGACCAGCCGGGTGTTGAGGGTGGCCAGCTCCTCCAGACCCTTCTCGGCCGGGCCGTTCCAGGAGACCGGCGGGATGCCGAGCACGGCCTGGCGCGGGTCCGGCGAGCCGAGGAAGAGGCCCTCGGACTCGGCCAGCGCCGAGAGGCTGTTGCCGTTGCGGACGGCGAGGTAGTCGACCCGGTCCTGCTCGTCCAACTCGGGGATGTAGACGGTGAACAGCGCCTGCTCGTTGTGGAGGGCGTCCTTGGCCACCTGGTACATCGCGGGGGTGGGCTCGGGCCGGTCCTTCGGGCTGGCCTCCTTGAGGTCCAGCATCAGCCGCAGTGCCCGGATGCCGGTCTCGCCCTGGGAGAGGTACTCACGGGCCCGCACCAGCTCCGTCAGGACCATTCCCTGGCGGGGCAGTTGGCCGGTCTGCCGGCTGACGAAGGCGGAGCGGAAGGAGAAGACCGGCAGCACCAGCTTGCTGTACTCGGTGACCACCACGTCCCAGTCCTTGAGGCGCTGGTCCACCACGTCGCGCAACGGGGCAAGGCCGTCGGCCGCCGTGAGCATCTCGGTCAGCCGGAGCCGCTGCACCGCGTCGAGCTTCCCCTTGTCGGAGGAGTCGGCCTGGTAGCGCAGCAGTTGCAGCGAGCGGTCGGTGATCGTCCGGGCCTGGAGGTAGCGCTCCTGGAGCTCCTTGTCCCGCGGGTCGGCCAGCCGGAGCACCGCGGCCCGGCGCTCGTTCTGCACGTCGCGGGCGTACTGGTCGGTGGGGGTGCCGAAGGTCCGGTACGCGGTGGAGACGTCCAGCTGGGCCCAGACGTCGCCGGTGGTCACCATCGTCGCGTACACCCACAGACCGGTGAGGGCGACGATGGGCACCAAGAGCAGCGCGATCATCTTCGCGCGGATCGAGCTGCTGCGCAGACGCATGGAGTCCTCGGTGCAGGGAGGGGGTGCGGGAGGCCAGTCATGGACACGGAAAGGAGTGTTCGGGCACGTCCTCTGCCCGAGATCTGCGTCACCTTACTACTCCCTGACCACTCGTTCGAAGGGTCGAATGGCCAGCCGGAACCAAACGGTGATGTTCCTCCCGGTTTCTGACACTTGCACAGGTCTGTCCTGCCGGGCGCGACACCGGCACGTGCCAAGAGTGCCTGACGGTGCGGCAGCTCTGGGCAGGGCCGCGACGATCCGGTAGCTTCGCCGCATGCCGCGCCGGGGCGGCGGGCCCGGCCCACGGGCCGGGGCGGACGGGGGTGGCCTTGCGGCAGTTCAGCGGACCGGCGGCCCCTCCCCCGGCGGTCGGTGGACTGGCGGACTCGCTGTACGACACCGCCGACCGGACGCCCGGACTGGTGCAGCTGGCCCTTCCCGGGCCGGACGGCTGGCGTCCGCTCTCCGCGCTGCGCTTCCGCGACGAGGTGCTGGCGCTGGCCAAGGGACTGCTGGGCCACGGGGTGCGCTACGGCGACCGGGTCGCGGTGATGTCCGGCACCCGGTACGAGTGGACCCTCTTCGACTACGCGCTCTGGTCCGTCGGCGCCGTCCCCGTGCCGGTCTACCCGACCTCGGCCCCCGAGCAGGTGCGCTGGATCCTGGCCGAGACCCAGGCGGTGGCCTGCGTGGTGGAGCACGAGGACCACGCCATGACGGTCGGCGCGGTCTGCGACGCGCTGCCCGGGCTGACCGCGATCTGGCAGCTGGACCAGGACTGCGTGGCCGAGCTCTCCCGGGACGGCCGCGGCCTGCCCGACTCCCTGGTGCACCGTCAGCGCCTCGGCGTCACCCCGGACTCGGTGGCCACCGTCATCTACACCTCCGGCACCACCGGCCGCCCCAAGGGCTGCATGCTCACCCACGGGAACCTGGCCGCCGAGGCGGACGCGCTGCTGACCGGCTGGGCCCAGGTGCTGGCCGAGGGCGGCGGGCAGCCGGCCACCCTGCTGATGCTGCCGATGGCGCACGTCTACGGCCGGGTGGTGCAGATCGCGGCGGTGCGCGGCGGCATCCGGCTGGGCCACCACGCCGAGCTGACCACCGACTCGCTGCTCCCCGCGCTGGCCTCCTTCCGGCCCACCTTCCTGCACCTGGTGCCGTACGTGCTGGAGAAGGTGGCGCAGCGGGCCCGGCAGGCCGCCGAGGAGGCCGGGCGCGGCGAACTCTTCGAGCAGGCCCGGCAGGTGGCCGTGGAGTGGGCCGCCGCCCGGGAGCAGCGGGCCTTCTCCACCGGCCCCGGCCCCGGCCCCGCCCTGCGGCTGCGGCACGCCGGGTACGACCGGCTGGCCTACCAGCGGCTGCGGGCCGTCTTCGGCGGCCGGGCCCGGGCCCTGATGTGCGGCGGCTCCCACCTCGGCCGCGAGCTGGGCCTGTTCTTCACCGGGGCCGGGATGACCGTCTACGAGGGCTACGGCCTGACCGAGACCGGCGCCGCGATCACCGCCAACCCGCCGGGCCGCACCAAGGCCGGCACGGTCGGCCGGCCGCTGCCCGGGGCCGAGGTGGCGATCGGCCCGGACGGCGAGGTCTGGGTGGCCGGCCCCACGGTCTTCGCCGGCTACCTCAACCACGCCGAACCGGCCGTCCACGGCGGCTGGTTCGCCACCGGGGACCTGGGCGCGCTGGACCGCGACGGCTACCTGACCATCACCGGCCGGAAGAAGGAGCTGATCGTCACCAGCAGCGGCAAGAACCTGGCGCCCGGGCTGCTGGAGGAGCGCGTCCGGGCCCATCCGCTGATCTCGCAGTGCCTGGTGGTCGGCGACAACCGCCCCTACGTGGCCGCCCTGCTGACCCTCGACCCGCTGGCCCTGGCGCACTGGCTGAAGGCCAACGGCCGGGCCCAGCTCGATCCTTGGGCGGTGCTGGCGGACGAGGCGCTGCACGCCGAGGTGCAGCGCGGCATCGCCGCCGCCAACTCCACCGTCTCCCGGGCCGAGTCGATCCGCGCCTTCCGGCTGCTGCCGCGGGAGTTCACCGTGGCGGAGGGCCTGCTGACGCCCTCGCTGAAGCTGCGCCGCTCGGCCATCCTGGCCCACTGGGCGGACGACGTCGAGGAGTTGTACACGGGCTGACGGCCGTGACGCTTCCGTTTCCGGGAGGTGGACGAACCGTGGTGACGGGATGCCGGGGGCATGATCGGGCAAGCCGGGGCAAGGTGCCCCCGCCGGGCCCGCGCACCCTTGACGGGCCGTCTGGTCCAGTCCAATGTGGGGCCCCGGCCGGTACCCAGGCCCGGCCCGGACGTGCGGCGGGCCGTCCCCTCTTCCCCGCCCCTCCGGGGAGTGCAGCGTCCTTCCCCCACACAGGAGTTCACTCGTGCACACCTCTCTGCGCCGGATCGCCTGCGCCACCGTCGGCGCCCTCACGGTCCTCGGCGCCGCCGGGCCCACCGCCGCGCACGCCGAGACCGCTCCGGCCGTCAACCTGGCCACCAACCCGGGCTTCGAGACCACCACCCTGCCGCTGGCCGACTGGGGCACGATCCCGGGCTGGCAGTGCGTCCCGGGCGAGGCGTTCATCCGCGACACGGCGGCCCGCACCGGCGCAGCCGGCCTCACCGTGACCCCGGCGAACGACCACAGCAACGGCGAGTGCGCCCAGACCGTGGCCGTGCGCCCCAACACGACCTACAGCTACTCGGCCTGGGTGCGCGGCAACTACGTCTTCCTCGGCGCCACCGGCACCGGCAACGACGTCGCCCCGTCCTGGACCGAGACCACCAACGGCGGCTGGCAGAAGCTCACCACCCGCTTCACCACCGGCCCGAACGCCTCCACCGTCCGCCTCTACCTGCACGGCTGGTACGAGCAGGGCGCCTTCTCCGCCGACGACGTGGAGCTCAGCGGCCCGGCCGTCGACCCGGCCTGGGCCACCTGGAACGTGCCCTACCCGGCCGCCGTCCAGGACAAGAAGGTCTTCTTCACCGTGGACGACGGCTGGCAGCGCACCCCCGACGTGGTGAACTTCGTCGAGGCCAACAAGCTGCCCGTCACCGCCTTCCCGCTGCCGATGCCGGTCGGCTTCGAGCCGGACTTCTTCAAGCGGGTCACCTCGGCCGGCACCGGCGGCTCGGTGGAGGTGCACAGCGTCTCCCACCGCGACCTCACCACCCTGCCGCTCGCCGAGCAGCAGGCCGAGATCTGCACCGCCCGGGACGCCGTGGCTCAGCGGTACGGCACCGCCCCCAAGGTCTTCCGCCCGCCGTACTTCGCCTTCAACGCCGACACCCTGCAGGCCGCCGCCAACTGCGGCCTGCGCACCGTGATGACCGCCACCGCGGACTACAGCTGGGGCGCCTCCACCAGCTACCGCGGCGGCCTCCAGGCCGGTGACGTGGTGATCTTCCACTTCTCCGACACGCTGGCCACCGACCTCCAGCGCGCCCTGGCGGACGTCACCGCGGCCGGTCTGACCGTCGGCGGCCTGCGCTCCTACCTGCCCTGACGATCCCTCACGCCGCAGAGCCCGTACCCCCCGCCGCCCGCGTCTCGGGGCAGGGGGTACGGGCTCACGCCGTCTACCGGACGGCTCACACGCCGCCGGAGAAGGCCGGCAGGTAGCCGCCGGACTGGCCGGACGCCTTCGGGTGGTAGCTCTCGTCCACCGGGAGCACGGTGGAGTTCAGCCAGGTGGCGCCGGAGCCGCAGATCTCGTGGGTGGTGAACAGGCCCCGGACGTCGCGGTAGGTGAAGCCCGCGTTGGCCGCCCGCTTGGAGATCACGTCGTCCAGCAGGTCCGCCGCGCTGTTGATGGCGGCCCGCTTGGTGTCGCCGATGCCGAAGACGCAGTCGCCGCCGACCTTGTAGAGGCGCGGGTAGCCGATCACCACCACCTTGGCGCTCGGCGCCTTGCTGCGGATCTGCGCGTACACCTGGTCGAGCTTGCCGGGCAGCGTGTTGGTCGCGTACGCCTTCGCGTTGTCGACCGCCGTCAGGCAGGCGCTCTCGGAGTTGAGCACGCAGGTCTGCATGGTGCTGGCGAAGCCGGCGTCGTTGCCGCCGATGGTGATCGACACCAGCGTGGTGGTCGAGTTGAGGGTGCCGAGCTGGTTGGCCAGCACGTCACCGGTTCTCGCCCCCGAACAGGCCAGGAAGGAGAACGAGGCGGGCGCGTTGGCGTTCTTCCACAGGTACGGGTACGCGTTGGTGCTCCGCTTGCAGCTACCGCTCTCGCTGGTGTAGCTGCCCGCCCCCACCCCTGCGGAGTAGGAGTCGCCGAGGGCGACGTAGCGGGCCCCGGCGGCGTGGGCCGCGGGGGCGACGACGAGGGTGGTCAGGGTGAGCAGCATCGCCGAGAGGGCGACGGAGACAGCACGGACTGGACGCACGGGCACCTCCACTGGAGTGACACAGGTCACGTGACGCGGGTCACATTTTTGATACCAGGGAGTAGCTACGCCGGATAGTGGCCATGCCAAAGTTGTTGCGAGGATTAGCCCGTGTGACACCGTCAGTCCGACGCGGTGTCAGTTCCCGCTCATCCCCGAGCGGCTCGCGGCCGGCTCCGGCTCCGGGTCTCAGCCGAGGACCGCGCCGTCCGCCGGGAGCTCCTCGATGGTCTCGTTGGCGGCCGCGGGTATGCCCAGCCGCCGGACGGCCACCTCCACCGCCGCGCGCGCCTGCCGCAGGCCCGGCCCGCCCCAGCCGAGCAGCTCCACCGCCAGCCCCGGCGCCACCAGCAGACGGCGGTAGTGTCGCCCCGAGGCCGGGTCGGGAGCCGTCGGCCCGACGGCGTGCAGCGGGGCCGCCATCCGGACCCGGGCGCACTCGTGGCCGCCGTTGGCCGAGCCGATCCGGTCGTAGAGGTAGCCCAGGTAGTGCGCGGTGCCGATCACGGCCTGCGCCTCCTCCCCCGCCTCCCGGGCCAGCGCCAGCGCCGGATCCCCCGCGTCCTCCGGCTCCAGCGAACCGCCCGGCAGGCTGACCACCCCGTCGCGCGGGTTCACCAGCGTCAGCACCCGGCCGTCGGGCACGAACAGCCAGCCCCAGGACTGCTTCACCGGCAGCCCCTGCGGCACCGGCTCGCCCGGACGCCAGGGCCACCCCGCCGTGGGGCGGCGGCGGACGCGGCCGAGCAGCTCGGCGATCTCCGCGCTGTACTCGATGCTGCCCATGCGTCCCCCTCCCTCGGTCTCGGGTGCCGGCGGCGATTCGGAGTCGATGCCTCCGACTGTTGATCTTCCCCGAACATTCGGTCGATGAACAGTCCTGGCCGCCGCCCGGGGCACGGCAGTCCGCCCGGGGTTCAGCTCCCGGCCACCCCCGGGACGGTCACGGCATCGGCAGCGGGAAGCCGGGGCACCCCAGTACCCCGCCCTCCCCCACCGGCAGCTCGGGCCCCAGCACCCCGGCCCCGGCCGCCCCCAGCTCCAGCACCGCGCCGGTCTCCGCCGCCGTCATCGGCCGCAGCCAGCCGTCCACCAGCACCCACCCGTGCACCGCGCCGTCCGCCCGGTACAGCATCAACTCCCCCGAGCCGCACCCCGCCACCGCCGCCGCCAGCGTGACGCAGAACGCCTCCACCTCCCGCCCCACCCCGTCCGGCAGCCCCTCCCGCACCACCAGCCCGGCCACCGCCGTCAGCTCCTCGCCGTCCAACAGCCCCAGCGAACGGAGCGTCAGCCGGTGCCGCCCGTCCCCCGCGCCCTCGGCCAGCGCCAGCACCACCTCCGACACGTACCCCAGCACCGCCGCCACCCGCTCCTGCGGGCTCGACTCCCACCCCACCGCCGCCAGCAGCGCGGCGCACCCGATCGAGATCCGCACCCGCGCCCGGTGATCCTCCGTCAGCACCGGCAGCAGCTCCGCCAGCCCCTCCCCCGCGTAGGCGAACGGCTCGCCGGCCAGCTCCGGATCGGCCGCGTACGCCACCTCCGCCACCGGATCCGCCGGGTCCAGCAGGTGCTCCGCGCAGAAGTCCTCGAAGTCCACCGGCTCCAGCACCCGCAGGTGCACGTCCACCCCCGTCCCCCGCAGCGCCCGCAGCCGGCCCTCCGTGCACCGCAGGTACGCCCCGAAGTCCACCCCCTCGAACAGCCCGCACCGCCGCAGCCGCGCGTACGCCGCCGCGTCCGTCGCCACCGCCAGGGCGACCGTCTGCCGCACCTCCCCGCAGGCCCGCCGCCCCGCCGTCCGCCGCCGCGCCCCGTACTTCCTGGCCATGCAGATCCCCTCCCAGGGTCGAACCGCCGACCCCCGACGGGTGCCGACGACCGAAACGTACACACGGTCACCGACAGAACACATGGAGCAACCGTCCGAACGAGGCCCTTCCCGCCCGGTAGATTCCAGCGGGTCGAGCGGATCACGGGGGAGAGCACCATGAGCTGGTACGTGCTGGTCGAGCAGAGCGAATCCTTGGGAGGCGACAACACCTGGGTCCTGACGCAGAAGGTCGCGGTGGAGGGTGACCGCGACGCGGCCGTCGCCCGGGCCGAGGAACTGTGCCGGACGGTCGGCTCGCGCGAGAAGGACGGCCGTCTGGTCTTCCGGAGGTCTCCGACCAGCTGGCTGGTGGAGCTCAGCTACGAGTACTGGGACGAGCGGGCCCGGGTGTCCACGCGCCACCTCCAGGTCAGCGTGGCGGAGCTGGTTCTCTCCGAAAAGGCTCCGCCGGCCGAGAAGCCGAAGAAGTTCTGGCAGCGCGGCTGAGCCGGAGGCGGGCACGGGATTCCCGGGTTGTCGGCGCGAGCTGGGATACTCGGGGACGGTCCTGGTGAGTGCGAGACGTGTGGGGGTTGGGTACGTGCGACTGCTGCACACCTCGGACTGGCACCTCGGGAGGTCGTTCCACCGGGAGAACCTGATCGCCGCGCAGCGCGGCTTCCTGGAGCACCTGGTGGAGGTGGTCGAGGAGCGCGGGGTCGAGGCGGTGCTGGTCGCCGGGGACGTGTACGACCGGGCGCTGCCGGGGCTGGACGCGGTGGAGCTGTTCGACGAGGTGCTGCACCGGCTCGCGGAGCTGGGCGTGCCGACGGTCTTCATCAGCGGGAACCACGACTCGGCCCGCCGGCTCGGCGTGGCCTCCGGGCTGATCGACCGGGCCGGGATCCACCTGCGGACCGACCCCGGCGGAGTGGCCGAGCCGGTGGTGCTGGCCGACGAGCACGGGCCGGTGGCGGTCTACGGTCTGCCGTACCTGGAGCCGGCGCTGACCAGGGAGCGGTTCGGGCTGGCCAAGGGCGGGCACGAGCAGGTGCTGGCGGCGGCGATGGGCCGGGTCCGGGAGGACCTGACGGGGCGGCCGGAGGGGACCAGGGCCGTGGTGCTGGCGCACGCCTTCGTGGCCGGCGGCGAGGCCAGCGACAGCGAGCGGGACATCACGGTGGGCGGCATCGCGGCGGTGCCCTCGGCGGTCTTCGACGGGGCGCACTACGTGGCCCTCGGCCATCTGCACGGCTGCCAGACCATCGCCCCGCACCTGCGCTACAGCGGCTCGCCGCTCGCCTACTCCTTCTCCGAGACCACCCACCGCAAGAGCATGTGGCTGGTCGACCTGGCCGCCGACGGCTCGGTGGAGGCCGAGCGGGTGTACACCCCCGTGCCCCGCCCGCTGGCCCAACTGCGCGGCAGGCTCGACGAGTTGCTCGAGGACGAGAAGTACGGGAAGCACACCGGCTCCTGGGTGCAGGCCACCCTGACCGATCCGGCCCGCCCGGCGAAGCCGATGGAGCAGCTGCGCACCCGCTTCCCGCACACCCTCCAACTGCTCTTCGACCCCGAGCCGGTGGAGGGTGAGCGGCCCGAGTCCTACGCCTCGCGGGTCAGCGGCCGGACCGACCAGGAGGTGGCCGAGGGCTTCGTCCGGCACGTCCGGCCCGGTACCGAGGCCGACCCCGCCGAACGGGACTGGCTCCGCCAGGCCTTCGAAGAGGTCCGCCAACTCGACCAGCAGAAGCAGGAGTTGCCCCGATGAGGCTGCACCGGCTGCGGATCACCGCGTTCGGCCCGTTCGCCGCCACGGAGCAGGTGGACTTCGACGAGCTCGGCGCCTCCGGCCTGTTCCTGCTGCGCGGCGCCACCGGCGCGGGCAAGAGCAGCGTGCTGGACGCGGTCTGCTTCGCCCTCTACGGCGAGGTGCCCGGCGCCCGCAAGGGCAACCCGCTGCGCAGCGACCACGCCGAGCCCGGCCTGCTCACCGAGGTCGAGGTCGAACTCACCCTGGGCGGGCAGCGGTTGAAGGTGGTGCGGCGGCCCGAGCAGCTGCGCCCCAAGAAGCGCGGCACCGGCATGACGCCGGAGAAGCCGGAGACCCTGCTCAGCGAGTGGGTGCCGGACGCCGGGGAGGGCGCACCGGGCTGGCGGGCCGTCAGCCGCTCGCACCAGGAGGCCGGGGAGCAGATCCACCGGCTGATCGGGATGAGCCGCGACCAGTTCTGCCAGGTGGTGCTGCTGCCGCAGGGCGACTTCGCCCGCTTCCTGCGGGGCGACGCCAACGAGCGGGCCAAGCTGCTCCGGCAGCTCTTCGACACCGGCCGCTTCGAGCAGGTGGAGCGCTGGCTCACCGAGCAGAAGACCCGCCAGGAGGCCGTGGTCCGGACCGACCGTCAGCAGCTGCACGCGCTGGCCACCCGGGCCGAGCAGGCCGCCGGGCCGTCCGCCGAGCCGCTCACCGCCTGGGTCCCGGAGTCGGCCGGGCCGGCGGCCTTCCTCGGCTGGGCCGCCCTGCTGCGCACCGACGCGGCGGAGCGCTCGACGGTGGCCTCGCTGGCCCTGGCCGGGGCGGAGCAGGCGCACGAGCGGGCCCGGGCCCGGCTCCGTACGACCCAGGAACTGGCGGAGCGTCAGCAGCGGCACGCCGAGGCCGTCCGGGCCGCGGAGCAGTCGGCGCTCGGCGCCGAGGCCCACCAGCGGGACGCCGACCGGCTCGCCGTCGCCCAGCAGGCCGCCACCGTCGAGCCCGTCCTGCGGCATCACGCCACCGCCGCGACCGCCCTGGCCACCGCCGAGGCGGCCGAGCACCGCGCCCGCACGGCCCTCGCCGAGCAGGCCCCGGCCGGGGCGGACGGCCCCACCGGGCCGGCCGTGGCCGGGGAAGGCCATCCCATCGAGGAAGGCGACCCCACCGGGCAGGACCGCGTCGCGCCCACCCCGGCCGGAGCCGACCTTCCCGTCGGCGCCGAGGCCGCGGCGGTCCGCGCCGCCACCGACGCGCGGACCCCGCTCCACCGGGCCGGGGCCGAGCGCCTCGCCGAGGCGGAGCGCGGCCTGCGCGCCGACCTCGGCCGCCTCGACGCCGCCCGGGCCGACGAACGCCGCCTCCCCGAGGCCCTGCGCGAGGCCGAGCGGACCAACCACCAGCTGGGCCTCGCGCAGGAGGCCGCGGACGACGCCGCCGACTGGCTGCTGGACTTCGACACCCGCCTCAAGGAGCTCCAGGAGCAGCAGGCCGCCGCCCGGGCCGCCGAGGCCCGGGTCGAGCAGCTGGACGCCCGCCGCGCGGAGCTCCGCGCCCGGCTGACCGCCGCCGCCGAGCGGGACCGCCTCCGGGGCCGGATCACCACCGCCGAGGGCGAGTTGGCCACCCTGCGCGAGCGGGCCGGTGACGCCCGGGAGCACACCCTCGACCTGCGGGAGCGCCGCCTCGCCGGGATGGCAGCCGAGCTGGCGGCCCAGCTGGCCGACGGCGCGCCGTGCCGGGTCTGCGGAGCGACCGCGCACCCCGCCCCCGCGCAGCCGACCGGAGCGCCGGTCGGCCAGGCCGACGAGGAGCGGGCCCGGGCCGCGCAGCAGCGGGCCGAGCAGCACCGGGACACCGCCGCCCAGGAGCTGGCCGCGCTCCGGGTGGCCGAGGCGGCGGCCGCCGCCACCGCCGGCGAGGACTCCGCCGGGCAGCTGGCCGACGCGCTCACCGAGGCCGACGCCGCGCTGCGCCGCACCCTCGCGGAGGCCGACGCGCTCGGGCAACTCCAGCGTCAGGCCGAGCAGTTGACCCATCAGCAGCAGGCCCGCCAGGCCGAGCAGGAGCAGGCTCGGATCCGCGCCGCCGCCCTCACCAGCAAGCTGCAGACCCTCGCCGAGGAGCGGGAGCGGCTCACCGCGCGGGTCGCCGACGCCCGGGGCGGCGCCCCCAGCGTCGCCGCGCGGGCCGCCGCCCTGGCCACACTGGCCGACGCGGTGGCCGCCGCCCTGGCCGCCACCCGCGCCCGGGCCGAGGCGGCGGCCCGACTCGCGGACGCCGGGGCCGAGTTGGGCGAGGTCAGCGCCTCGGCCGGGTTCGCCTCCCCCGCCGAGGCCCGGGCCGCGCTGCTGCCCACCGCCGAGCGGGAGGCGCTGCGGGCCCGGGTGGAGCGGGCCCGCGCCGACCGCGAACTGATCGAACACCGCCTGGCCCAGCCGGAGTTGGTGGCCGCTGCGGCCCTTCCTCCGGCCGATCCGGCCGCCGCCCGGCAGGAGGAGCAGCAGACCCTCACCCGGCTCCGGGCCGCCTCCGCCGCCGACAGCGCCGCCGCCGACCGGGTCACCGCCCTGGCCGGGCTCGGGCGTCGACTGACCGCGCTGGTCGAGGCCCTCGGCCCCACCCTGACCCGGTACGAGCAGATCAAGCGGCTGGCCGAACTGGCCTCCGGCACCTCAACCGAGAACGTGCTCCGGATGCGCCTGGAGTCCTACGTGCTGGCGGCCCGGCTGGAGCAGGTCGCGGCCGCCGCCAGCGGACGGCTGCTGCGGATGTCCGGCGGCCGCTACACCCTGGTCCACAGCGACGGCCGCGCCTCCGGCAACCGCCGCTCCGGCCTCTCCCTCCGGGTCGTCGACGCCTGGACCGGCCAGGACCGGGACACCTCCACCCTCTCCGGCGGCGAGAGCTTCTTCGCCTCGCTGGCCCTGGCCCTCGGCCTGGCCGACGTGGTCACCGACGAGTCGGGCGGCATGCCACTGGACACGCTCTTCATCGACGAGGGCTTCGGCAGCCTGGACGAGCAGACCCTGGAGGAGGTGCTCGACGTGCTGGACGGGCTGCGCGAACGCGACCGCGCCGTCGGCATCGTCAGCCACGTGGCCGACCTGCGCTCCCGCATCCCGGCCCAGCTCCTGGTCCACAAGGGCCGCCACGGCTCCACCCTGCGCCTCACCACCCGCGAGCGCCCCTGACGGCTCTGCCCACGCCCCCACCCCCGCCGCCACTCCTACTCGACCCGCACGGAACCGAGGATCCCCACCCACGCCTCCGTCCCCACTCCTGTCGCCACACCCCACGGAACCGAAGATCACTCCGTACGCGTCCCCCTCCGCGTTGCCCACGGTGGGCCCGGGAGGAGCGGACGGTGGCGGTGCGGAGGACGTGGCGGTGGCAGTGGCCGTGGCGCAGGCGCGGCGGGCTGACCGTCTCGGCCGCCATGCTGGTCGCCCTCCTGATCCTCGGTCACCGCCTGGTGCCCAACCGGATCGGCCGCCTCGGCAGTCTGCTGGAGACCTTCCTGCCGTGGCTCGGCCTGGCCGTGCCCGCCCTGCTGCTCTGCGCCCTGGTCCGTCGGTCCCGGGGCGCGGCGCTCGCCGTGCTGATACCGGCCACCGCCTGGGCGCTGGCCTTCGGTCCCCTGCTGATCCCGCACCGCCCGCAGGCGGGCGGCACCCTGACGGTGGTGCAGCACAACGTCAGCGACCAGAACCGCGACCCCGGCGGCACCGCACGGGCGCTGGCCGGGGCCCGGCCCGACCTGATCGCCCTGGAGGAGCTGACCCCGGCCGCCCTGCCCGCCTACCAGGCGGTGCTGGCGGCGGACTTCCCCCACCACGCGGTCTTCGGCAGCGTCGGCCTGTGGTCCCGCTTCCCGTTGACCGAGGCCCGCGCGCTCGACCTCCGCCCGGCGGGCCTCACCGATCCGCGCTGGCAGCGCGGCCTGCGCGCCACCGCCCGCACGCCGGACGGCGCGCTCGCCGTCTACGTGGCGCACCTCCCCTCGATCCGCTTCGGCTTCGCCGGCCTCGGCAGCGCCCGCCGCGACGAGAGCGCCCGCATCCTCGCCGCCGCCCTGCGTGCGGAGCCGATCCACGAGGTGGTCCTGATGGGCGACCTCAACGGCACCCTCGACGACCGGGGCCTGCGGCCGCTGACCTCCCGGCTCACCCCGGCCCGCTCCGGCTTCGACTTCAGCTGGCCGACCTCCGCACCCCTGGCCCGGATCGACCAGGTACTGAGCCGCGGCCTGCGCGCGCTCTCCACCTCGACCCTGCCCGCGACCGGCAGCGACCACCTCCCGGTGACCGCCCGCCTCACCCGCTGACCTCCACCCGGCCACGGCGAACCGGCCCCCGCACCGACGCCGCGGTGGTGGGATGGCGGGATGACCACTCCACCCACTGCCCTCTCACCTCTCGCACGGCTGCACGAGACCGTCCGCCGCACCGCCGAGCTGACCCGCGACCGGATCCCCACCGGCCGGGCGGCCGAGGCCGCCGACGAGACCGACGGCACCTTCGCCACCGACGGGGCGCTGGGCTTCGACCCGTTCCCCTTCCTCCGTGCCCTGCACGCGGCGGGTTCGCGCGCGGTGCTGGTCGGCCAGGTGGCTGGGATCCTGCACGGCTCGGCCGAGCCGACCGGGGACCTGGACCTGCTCTGGGACGGTTCGCCGGAGGAGGCGCGCGCCCTGCACGAGGCGCTGTCCGCCGCCGACTGCACCGAGCTGCCCGATCTGACCCGCCCTCAGGCCGCCTACCGCGTCAGCGGCGTCACCGGCGACCTCTGCACCCCGGCCCTCCCCTGGGGCGGCCTGGACACCACCGGCTGCCTCACCCGCGCCCTGACCGCCACCGACCCGGCGGACGGCCTGACCGTCCGCTACGCGGCGCTGGACGACCTGATCCGGATGCGGCGCGCCATCGGCCGCCCCAAGGACCACCGCCGCGCCGACGAGCTCGAACGCCTCCGCACCGCCCTCGGCTGACGGCGCCCGGGGCCGAGGGCTCCGGCCCCCGTCAGCCCGAGCAGGCCACCCGCTGGGCCTCCTGCCAGGCGCAGACCGGACAGAGCGTCAGCCCCGGGTGGTCGGCCGGGTACTCGGTCGGTTCGCTGCACTGGACGCAGTCCGCGCGCGGCCCGTCCCCGGTGGCCGGGGTCAGCGCCGCCAGGGCGTCCACCCGCGGCGGCACCTCGCACTGGGCGACGGCTTCCCGGACGCTCTCGTCTTCCTCGCTCATGCCGCCCACGATACGGCGGCGGCGCGCGCTCCGATCGGTCCGCACTCCGTCACCTCCCGGGCCCGGGAGCGCCCTCAGCCCAGGAAGGAGAGCCGGACGGTCCGCCGGGGGTTGTCGCCGTTGGTGTCGACCAGGACCACGGACTGCCAGATCCCGAGGGCGAGTTGTCCGCCCACCACCGGCAGGGTGGCGTGCGGGGCGACCAGCCCGGGCAGCACGTGGTCGCGGCCGTGACCGGGGCTGCCGTGGCGGTGCCGCCAACGGTCGTCGGCGGGCACCAGGTCGCGCAGCAGGGCCAGCAGGTCGTCGTCGCTGCCGGCTCCCGTCTCGATCACCGCGATGCCGGCGGTGGCGTGCGGCACGAAGACGTTCAGCAGGCCGTCCCGCCCGGGGGCGACCGACTCCAGGAAGGCCGAGCAGCGGTCGGTGATGTCGAGGGCGACCTCGCCGGTGCCGGTGGTGATCTCGAAGGTCATGGTGGAGAAGCTGTCGGACATGCCGCCCATCCTCGCACCGCCCGTGTTCACGGGTCGGATGACGACCCCGGGAAGCGCCGCCGGGGGCGCGAGGAACTGCGCGAATCGGAAGGCGACCGAGTACCGGATCGGGGCAGGCAAGCCAGTTGCACGTGCTGCCGCCCCCGCGCTTCCGGCAGGATCGGCGCATGCAAGCGACCCGGCGGACCGTCAGGTCTGCCGGGTCGTCCGGGGCGGGGGCGGTCAGCCCCTGCTGCCGAACAGGCTCCGCTTGAGCCGCCGCAGCGGCGCGAGCAGCAACACCCGCGTGCTCCGTCGCGACACGGCCGCCGGAGGCGTGACGCCACGGGGCGTCAGCTCCCTTATCAGGCCGAGCGCCTCGGCGGTGTCCACCGCAGAGATCGCCGGAGCGCCGAGCACCGAGAGATGGCGGTCGAGGCGGCGGCCGGTCGAGCCGACACCGCACTGGATCGCCGGCACCCGGGGTCGGGGCCGCACTTGCATGTGTTCCATCAGTTTCCCACCCCTACGAGGCGCCAGGGCCGTGAGGCGAAGACTATCCGCGAGTGCCGGAGTCCGCGCAACCGTCCTGGTGTATCTGCCACCGTATCGTGCGCGGCGAACTGACGCCGCACCAGATCCGGTCGCGATCGATCACGAGTGCGCATCGACCGGAGCAGGAGGGGTTTGCGGCAGGGCCGGATCGAGCATCCATCCGACCCCAAGTCCGGAGAGGCCGAGGCCCAGGAAGGCGCAGAGCACCAGCACCACGGCCCAGGCGCCGGTCTGGCCCCAACTCACCTGCCCCGCCTCGCGGATCAGGCCGACCAGGCCGAACGTCCCGGTGACCAGCAAGGCCGCCATCCCGTTCCGCACCCGGCGCAACTCGGCCTCCACCCAGGTGAGCAGCAGTGCGGCCCCGAAGACCAGGCACCAGGCACCGAGCATCCGGACCTCCAACTGGCCCACCGCCCAAGGCCAGTGACGGACCGCCAGACCCGGCACCGCGTACAGCAGCAGGCCGATCACGGTCAGCCCCAGGCCGTGGCCGGTGACCGGCCCGGCGACCCACCAGGGCAGCCGGGGCGGACGGGGCGGACGCTCCTCCCGGGCCAGCCACTGGGCGGCCAGCGCGATCAGGCCGAGCAGCGGGGCGCCGGCGTGCACGGCGGCCCAGCCCCAGGCGGCCAGCACCCCGAGCAGCGGCCCGCCGGTGAGCTGGAGCGAACCCCGGCCGAGCAGGGTGGCCAGCCCGGCCAGCGGCATGAAGAGCGCCCCGGCGGTCACCGCCACCCGGATGTCCACCCAGCGGCGGGCCCGCAGCGCCAGCACGTACATGGCGCAGCTGCCGCCGTACCCGGCGCCGAGCAGGGCGGCGGAGACCGGGGACATCTGCCAGGCGAACAGGGTGCCGGTGGAGCCTGGGAAGAGGGTGAGCAGCACGAAGAGGTACGCCGCGCCGAGCGCCAGCGGCGCCACCATCAGCGCCTTGAGGACCGGGCTGACCATCGCACCCTCCCTTGTGAGACTTGTCGTCAATATAAGAGCCCGGCAGGCTCACGACAACGAGTCACGCAAGATTCAAGAAGTGAACACATTCAGGGGATTGACGCGGCCGAAACCTACAAGCAATATCTCTACCGACGCCGAAAGGCGGGCCAGCTCCGGTCGAATGAATTCGACAGCTGAACGTGAGCTGAACAACTGAACTTCCGACACCAGGTGAGCCACTGTCCGGCCGTCTCGACGCTGCGGCGGCCCGGCTCGCTCCTGGTGGACGGGACCGGCGGTCGGCCGTTGAGGGTCGGCCGGACCGCCAACACCGGACTGCCGGTGCCCGCGCTCGCACGGCGCGTGCACCGGCGGTCGCCTTTTCGGGGCCCTTCCCGGGGTTCAGTACAGTGGCGCCAGACCCGGTCGCCAACCGCTCGGCCCGGCATCCCCACGGAGTGAAACCAGCGTGAGCCCCCTCCTCAGCATCGTGCTGCCCGTCCACGGCGTGGAGCGCTTCCTCCCCCAGTGCCTGGAGTCGCTCGACGGCCCGCAGGACGGCGAGGTCGAGGTCATCGCGGTGGACGACCTCTCCCCCGACGGCTGCGGCGCCCTGCTGGACGCGCACGCCGCCCGCGACTCCCGCTTCAAGGTGCTGCACCTGACGGAGAACCAGGGCCTGGGCGGCGCCCGGATCGCCGGCATGGCCGAGGTCACCGGGACCTACGTCTGGTTCGTGGACAGCGACGACTGGGTGCCCGAGGGCACGCTGGACGCACTGCTCGCGGAGCTGCGCAAGGAGGCCGCCGCCGAGCACCCCGTGGACGTCCTGCTCACCGACTTCGTCCACGTCTACCCCGACGGCGCGACCGAGCCCAATCCCTGGGGCCACGTGCTGCGCGGCTCCCCGCTGGAGGCGGGCTGCCGGGCGGCGGACCACCCCGCGCTCTTCCAGAGCGTGATGTCGGTCTGGAACAAGGTCTTCCGGTGGGAGTTCCTGCTCGGGCTGGGCGTGGAGTTCGGGCGCGGGTTCTACGAGGACATCTCCGTCACCTACCCGGCACTGCTCACCGGGCGGCTGCGCTACCTCGACCGCTCCTGCTACAACTACCGGCGCGGGCGCCCCGGCGCGATCACCGCGACGGCCTCCCCCAAGCACGCCGACGCCTTCGCCCAGTACGACGCGATCTTCGCGACGCTGGACCGGCCGGGCAACGACCCGGGGCCCGCGATGCGACAGCTGGTCTTCGACCGGACGGTCCGTCAGGCCCTCACCGTCTACGACACCCCCGGGCTGGTCCCCACCGAACTCCGGCCCGACTTCTTCGCCCGGATCGCCGCCCACTTCGCCCGCCACCGCCCGGCCGGCTACCGCTTCCCCGGCGGCATCCGCGGCATCCAGTACCGCCTCGCCGCCCGCAACTCCCGGATCGCCTACAACGAGCTCCGCCGCGGCGGCACCCTCCCGGGCAGGCTCCGCAAGGCGATCAAGCGGTAGGCCGGCACGAGGAAAGTGGTCACCCCGGGGGCGCGAGGAACTGCGCGAATCGGAAGGCGGCCCACCGGCAACTGAACCGCCGTCAGCCAGTTGCACGTGCTGCCGTTCCCCCGCGCGCAGTTCCCCGCGCCCCTGCGGGGCGCAACCACCCGCGCCCCCTCCTCCAGCCCCACGAGGGTTACCGGACGTCGCGCCCGAGCCAGGCGGCGAGCTGGGCCGTCGGGCCGGCGTCGGCCGGGGCGGGGCGGACGGGCCCGAAGGGGACGGTGGCGTCGCGGCCGTCCGCCGGGAGGACCTGGCGGGCGACGGCGAGGGCTCCGAGGGCGAGCTCCTCGTCGAACTGGGCGGCGGGGTCGACCACCTGGGCGATGTCCCAGGTGTGGGTGACGGCCTCCATCACGTAGCCGCCCAGCGCGAAGCGGCCCGGCATGGTGCCCCACGGCACGGAGGACGGGCGGTCGAGCTTGGCGTCCTCGGCCCAGGCGGCCGCCGCCCGCTCCCGCGCCCGTCCGAGCGCCTGTGCCCACTCCCCGTCACCGACCTCGCCCACCGAGGCGGCGACGTCCAGGCTCAACCCGCCCTCCCCCACGTAGGCGATCCGGTGGACGCCGCCCACGGTGTGGCCGAGCAGCGCACGCAGGTCGAACCCGTCGCACGGGGTCGGCCGCTCCAGCTGCTCGGGGGCGACCAGGAGCAGCAGCTTCTCCAGCTGTTCGAGGGCGCGCAGGTAGTCGGGACGGGGGTCGAAGGCGTTGGTGTCCATGGTGATCGGACCTCTCGGGTTCCAGTGGTTCCTCGGGCTGACGGAGCGCACTCTGCCGCCATTACCTGCCATCCACTGTCAGGTTTTACGCTGATCCCCGTGCGAGCCGACCGTCTGCTGTCGATCATGTTGCTGCTCCAGACCCGCGGGCTGGTGCCGGCCTCCGAGCTGGCCGAGCGCCTGGAGGTCTCCGTCCGCACGGTGTACCGGGACGTGGAGGCGCTCTCCGCCGCCGGGGTGCCGGTCTTCGCCGAGCGCGGGCGCAACGGGGGGATCCGCCTCCTGCCGGGCTACCGCACCGACGTCACGGGCCTGACCGCGGACGAGGCGCGGGCCCTGTTCGTGCTGGCGACGGACGGCACGCACGACGCGCTGGGCCTGGGCGGGGCGATCGGTCCGGCACTGCGCAAGGTGATGGCGGCGCTCCCCGCGCCGCACCGGCCGGAGGCGGAGCGGATCAGCGAGCGGATCCTGGTCGACCCGGCGCGCTGGGCCAAGGGTCCGGCCGCGCCCGGCCCGGCCGACCTGGGCGAGCTCCAGCGGGCGGTCTTCGAGGACAGCCGCCTGGAGCTCGACTACCGCCACGGCAGGGCGACGGGGCCGAGCGCGTACACCGTGGACCCGTACGGCCTGGTGAGCAAGGCGGGCGTCTGGTACCTGGTGGCGGACCTGGACGGGGAGCCGCGGCTGTTCCGCGCCGACCGGGTGCTGCGGGCCCGCAGTACCGGGGTGCCGGTGCGGCGGCGGGACGGGGCGGGGCTGGCCGAGGTGTGGGGCGGGTTGCGGGCGAGGGTGGAGCGGCAGCGGGACGACGTACGGGTGCGGGCCCGGGTGCACCGGCGGCGGCTGGACCTGCTGCTGCGGATCCACGCCTCCTCACTGCTCGGCCCGCCGGTGGCGGACGGTCCGTCACACGTGCTGGCGGAGTTCGGTTTCGGGGCGCTCGAGGAGGCCCGGACGCTGCTGCCGTTCGGCACCGACGTGGAGGTGCTGACGCCGCCGGAGGCCCGCCGGCTGCTGGCCCGGGCGGCGGCCGACACCCTGCGGATGTACTCCGCTGCGCAGGGCGAGGGCGACGATCCGTCAGAAGAGCACCCCAACACGGACATTCCACACCGCCCGGCGTGACGCGGATCGCACCGTCCACGGAGCGGAGCAGTGGACGGGCGGCCGGGTCGATGACGTAACCTGCGGACTGGCCTCGTCCGAAGTTACCGGGCGGGAACTTAGTGCGACCACCGGCCGGCCAGGGAGACCAGATGATCAACCTCATCACCAAGCTCGTGCTCAAGCCCCTGGCGAAGGCGGTCTACCGCCCCGTCATCGAGGGGCTGGAGAACGTGCCGCGCGGTGGTGGAGTGATCCTGGCCAGCAACCACCTGTCCTTCGTCGACAGCGTGGTGATCCCGCTGACCGCGCCGCGCCAGGTGTTCTTCCTGGCCAAGGCCGAGTACTTCACCGGCACCGGCCTCAAGGGCGCGCTCTCGAAGGCCTTCTTCACCGCGATCAACGCGGTGCCGGTCGAGCGCGGCACCTACCGCTCGGCCCAGGCCTCGCTGGAGTCGGCGCTGGAGATCCTGAACGACGGCAAGGCCTTCGGCATCTACCCCGAGGGCACCCGCTCGCTGGACGGCCGGCTCTACCGCGGCAAGACCGGGGTGGCCTGGCTGGCGCTGACCGCCGGGGTGCCGGTGGTGCCGGTGGCGCTGGAGGGCCCGCAGGAGATCCTGCCGGTCGGAAAGCGCGTTCCGCGTCTGAAGAAGGTCACCGTCCGCTTCGGCGAGCCGCTGCACTTCGACGAGCTGCACGGCCAGGCCCGCTCGGCCAGGGCCCGCCGCGAGGTCACCGACCGGGTGATGGCGGCGATCCACGAGCTCTCCGGCCAGGAGCTGGCCGAGGTCTACAACGAGCGCCCGATGGCGGCCTGACGCTCCGTCTCCCCCTCGACCCCGGCCGGCAGCTCGCGGCGCAGCAGCGCCGCGTACCGCCCGTCCAGCGCGAGCAGCTCCTCGTGGGTGCCCAGCTCGGCCACCCGTCCGCCGTCCAGCACCGCGATCTGGTCCGCCCGGCGGACGGTCGAGAGCCGGTGCGCGATGGTGATGGTGGTACGGCCCTCGGAGAGGGCGTCCACCGCCTGCTGGACCGCTCGTTCGGTCTGGTTGTCCAGCGCGCTGGTGGCCTCGTCCAGGATCAGCACCGGCGGGTTGCGCAGCACGGTGCGGGCGATCGCCAGCCGCTGCTTCTCGCCGCCGGAGAAGCGGTAGCCGCGCTCGCCGACCACGGTGTCGTAGCCCTGCGGCAGGGCGGCGATCAGCTCGTGGATCTGGGCGGCCCTGGCGGCCTCCTCCAGCTCCTCGTCGGTGGCCCCCGGCTTGGCGAAGCGCAGGTTGTCCGCCACCGAGGCGTGGAACAGGTAGGTCTCCTGGGAGACCACGCCGACCGCCCCGGCCAGGGTGTCGAAGGCCAGCTCCCGCACGTCGGTGCCGTCCAGCGTCACCCGACCCCCCGTCACGTCGTAGAGCCGGGGCACCAGGTAACTGAGCGTGGTCTTGCCGGAGCCGGTCTCGCCGACCACGGCCAGCGAGCCGCCGGCCGGGACCTTGAGGTCGATGCCGGTCAGCGTGGGCCGCTCCTGCTCGGGGTGGTAGCGGAACTCCACGCCCTCGAAGACCACGTCGCCGCGGACGGCCGCCGGGCGGACCGGCTCGGCCGGCTCGGCGATCTCCACCGGCAGGTCCAGGTACTCGAAGATCCGCTGGAACAGCGCCAGCGAGGTCTGCACCTGCACGCCGGTGGAGAGCAGGCTGACGGTCGGCCGCAGCAGCCCCTGCTGGAGCGAGACGAAGGCGACCAGGGTGCCGATCGAGACGAACGGCGCGCCGCCCGCGACCGCCATCCCGGCGGCCCAGTAGATGACGGCCGGCATGGCGGCCATCACGATCCCGATGGTGGCCATCCGCCACCGCCCGGCCATCGAGGTGCGCACCTCCAGGTCGGCCAGGTCGGCGGACTGCCGGTCGAAGTCGTCGGAGAGCGAGCCGGAGCGGCCCATGGTGCGGCCGAGCAGGATGCCGCTGACGGACAGCGACTCCTGGACGGCCGAGCTCATCGCGGCCAGCTGCTTCTGCCGCTGGGTGGTCATCCTCTTGCGCTCGTTGCCGACCCGGCGGCTGATCCAGACGAAGACCGGGAGCAGCAGCAGCGAGACCACGGTGAGCCGCCAGTCCAGCGCGACCATGGCGACCACGCTGGCCACCACACCGGTCAGGTTGGAGACCAGGGAGGTGGCGGTGGAGGTGACGGTGGACTGCATGCCGCCGATGTCGTTGGCGATCCGGGACTGCACCTCACCGGTGCGGGTGCGGGTGTAGAAGGCCAGCGACATCCGCTGGAGGTGCCGGTAGACGGCCGTGCGCAGGTCGTGCATGACGTGCTGGCCGACGGTGGTGGAGATCAGCGTCTGCAGCACCCCGAAGACCGAACTGACCACGGCGGTCGCGACCATGCCGAGCGCCAGCAGGGTGAGCAGCCCGGTGCGGCCCTGCGGAATGGCGGTGTCCAGCACCGCGCGGAGCAGGAACGGCGTCACCACCGAGACCACGGCGGACGCCGCCACCAGCAGCCCGACGAGCAGCAGCCGCCACCGGTAGGGGCGGAACAGGACCAGGATCCGGCGCCACTGCGCCGGTGGGCGCGGTTCGTCCTTCTCCCTGGCGGGCGGTGTCCAGTCGACCGAGTCGGGCCGCACGGGCGTCCTCCATGAGCCGGGTACGCGGGCAGGGGGTGTCCCGCCCGCGTACCGAGCATAGCTCATAGTTAGGCGCGCTAATAATGAGTTGCGATCCTGATCTGCCGTCAGGTCCCGGGGCTCAGTCGGTGCGGTACGTCCGGGCCGCCTTGGAGGACAGGCCGCCCAGGCCGCCGCTCGGCAGCAGCCGGGCGATCGCCACCACGGCCTTGTACCGCTTGCCCGGCACCGAGAGCGAGCGCCCGCGCGCCAGGTCGGCCAGCGCCTCGTCCACCACCCGCTCCGCCGAGAGCCAGCCCCAGCCCGGCACGTTCTTGGTGCCCATCCCGGCCCGCTGGTGGAACTCGGTCCGGGTGAAGCCCGGCGCCAGCGCCATCATCCGCACGCCCGTGCCGCCCAGGTCCCGGGCGATGCCCTGGGTGAACGAGACCACCCACGCCTTGGTCGCCCCGTACGTGCCGCGCGGCAGGAAGGCCGCCACCGAGGCCACGTTCACCACGGCGCCGAACCCGCGCTCGCGCATCCCCGGGATCGCGGCCGAGGTGGTCCGCAGGATCGCCTCGACGTGCACCTTGAGCATGTCGAGCTCCTGCTCCAGCGGCACCGTCAGGTACGCCCCGCGGTTCCCGAAGCCGGCGTTGTTGATCAGGATGTCCACCGGCTTCACGGTGGCCCGCAGCCGGTCCTCGACGGCGGTGATGCCCTCGTCGGTGGCCAGGTCGGCCGGGAGCACCTCGACCTCGACCCCGTACGTCTTGGTCAGCTCGGCGGCGGCGTCGGCCAGCCGCCGCACGTCACGGGCGACCAGCACCAGGTCGCGCCCGTCCTTGGCCAGACGGGTGGCGAAGGCAGCGCCGATGCCGGCGGTCGCGCCGGTGATGAGAACAGTCGTCATGGACCGACCGTACCCGGCGGTAATCACCCGTGCACCGGCGCGTCGCCGCCGATCTGACGGCACGTCCGGCGCGCCCCGGGCATTCCGGTCGATTCGTGCTCATAGCGTTGTCGGGTGCGGCGCCAACGTCGACGCCGCACCCGAACAACAGGAGACATCTGATGCCCACTCAGATCCGCACCGGGATAAGACCGGACGCCGGCCCGGCCGCACGTGCCGCGCTGGCCGCCCTGCTGGCCGAGGGCGAGACGACGCTCAGTGCCGCACCGGCCCACCGTCCCGAGGCCGCCGGCGCCCTCCTCCTCACCCCGAGGACCACCCCGGAACGGCGCCCGGTCAGACCCCCCGAGGAACGCGGCTGACCCCGTCCCCCTGGCGCCCGCCGTCCCACCGGGCCCAGGGGGACACTTCTCCCGCTCGGAACGTGGCCACGCCTCCGGGGGCGCGAGGCTCTGCTGATCTGCGGCTCCGCCGCGCGGGCGCGAGTCCGGAAGGCGGCCCAGCGTGAGGTCGGGGCACGTCAGCCAGTTGCACGTGCTGCCGTTCCCCTGCGCGCAGTTCCCCGCGCCCCTGGCATCACCACGTTCGAGGAGTCGCCCCGTGCCGAGCACCGTCCTGCGGGACCAGTACACCGCCGCCGCCGAGCGCCTCGCCGACCGCGTCCTGGACGCCCTGGACGGCGCCGAGCGCCCCGTCACCCCGCCCCACCCCACCGACCCGGCCGAGCTCGCCGCGCTCCGCCTGCTCGGCCCGGACCTCTTCGCCCCCCAACTCCTCACCCGCACCGCCCCCGACCGCCGCACCGCCACCGCCCTCGCCGCCGCCCTCACCGTCTTCCCGCCCTCCACCGACCCCCTCACCACCGCCTGGCTCGACCACACCTCCGGCCTGCTCGCCGCGCACCCCGTCCCCCAGCCCGACCGCACCCCCGACCCCGCCGACTCCTGGCAGCGCTGGTCGGCCCAACTCGCCGTGCTGGCACCGCTCGCACTGCCCGGCCTGGACGGCCCCGTCCACCGCTCCGTCCGCCGCGAACCCCTCGCGCTGGCCCGAGGCACCGTCCGCGCCGCGCTCCGCGGCGACCACCGCACCGCCCTGCGCCTGCTCCGCTGGTGCGCCTGGCTCACCCACTTCCCCGACCCCGGCCCTGGCCCGCTGCCGCCCGCCCTCCGACTGCCCCCGCTGCTCGCCGAACTCCGCCTCACCGGCGACGGAAGCAGCCGCACCGCCCTCCAACTCACCATCACCGAACGCCTGTTGGCCACCCGGGGAATCCGATGACGGACCGCCTCCTGCACGCCGCCCAGCAGCTCTCCTCCCGAGCCCTGCACTGGCTGCACCGGGCCCACCAACTCGGCCACGGCGCCTTCCCGCCCGACGCGACCGTGGACCCGTCCGCCCCCGACACCGCCTACACCCCGCTCGGCGAATCCGCCCTGGCCGCCTCGCTCGTCCTGCGGGACGGCGTCGCCGGGCGCCGCGACCAGGCGGCGGCGGGCGAGACCCTCGAGTTCTGCTGGCACCAGCTCCAGGGCGGGAACCTGCTCTACGAACGGCAGTTGCGCTTCCCCCGGGCGACCGACCCGCTGGAGGCCTACGCGCACTTCGCCCGAGTCGGGTACCGGCACCGGGAGTTGGACGAACTGCTGCGCACCCTCACCACCCTGCGGGCCGCCGACGCCGTCGAACTCCTCCCCCACCACCGCCTCGCCGTGGCCAACGCCCGCCGCATCACCGGCCTCCCCCACCAGCGCACGGACTGGGCCGCCCTGGCCGCCGCCACCTGGCTCGGCGCCACCCCCGAACCCTGGACCATCGACTGGTCCACCGGCCACCACCTCGCCCAGACCGCCTTCCACCTCACCGACTGGGGCGCCGAACCGGACCGGATGCCCGAGCCCCTCCGCAGCTACCTCCACACCTGGCTCCCGGTCTGGGTCGACGTCTGGCTGGAGACCGGCCAGTGGGACCTGGTCACCATGCTCCTCGCCGCCGACGCCTGCACCGGCACCCCGGTCTGCGGCCTCGACCCCTGGGAACGCCTCTGCGCCGCCCAACACCCCAACGGCCTCACCCCCCGCGACACCACCCCCGTCAGCCCCGACCCCTCCCAAGCCTTCCGCGACCACGAACGCACCGCCACCACCGCCGTCATCGCCGGCACCCTCACCCTCGCCCGCGCCCTCTGACCAGGAGGTCCCATGCCCTCCGACTTCCGGCAGATCTGCCGCTGGTTCATCGGCGAGCGCGAACCCGGTGTCCACTTCGAAGAGCCGGTGACCGACTTCGTCGAGATCGTCACCTTCACCGACGCCGACGAGATCGTCGCCGTCCTGGAGGAGGTCCTGGCCGAGGACTGGGGACGGCTGCCGGTCTGGGCCCGCAACCTCGCCTTCCGCCTCGCCGTGCTCCAACGCCCGCACGACGCCGACCTGCTGCACACCGCCGGCGCCGACCTCCGCTGCTGGGGCCCGACCTGGCACCACCTCGCCGACGAGATGATGCGCCGGGCCGGGGCGATGAAGGAAGAACAGGCACGGCAACGACAGGAGCCGAACCCGATGGCCAACCACGACACATGGGTCCGGACCCTGGGACGGGTGGCCGACCTGCGGGGCGACCCGGGCGCGCTCCCGTGCCCGGACTGCTCCCGGGACCGACTCGCCGTCAGGTACGTCGTCGACCCCGGCACTCGGATCGGCTACGGGCTCCTCTGGTGCGACGCCTGCCTGCACGGCATCTCGCTCTCCCGCCTCCGCGCCCCGGACGGCGCCGCCATCAGGTCGATCCACGACCCGGCAGCCACCGAAGGCGTCCCGGACTTCATCCGCCATGCACGCTGAGGCACCCACCGTCATCCACCGGCGAAACCTGCTGGTGGTGCGCCGACACTTCGACACCCACTGCCGGAACGACACAGCGACGGACATCAGGTCCGCCGGCACGGAACAGGGCAAGTGAGGCACGAGGCGCAGCGCTTGGAAGAGTTCCTGGACGGGACCGCGGTGCGGCTCTCGCCCGACCGGACGGTCCGGCTCCGGGAGCTGTTGGAGTTCTGGGCGCAGGACGTCGCCCGTCTGGCCGCAGAGACCGAGGGGGCCGTGGAGGGCTCCGGGCGGTCAGGGCGGTGGAACGCGTACGACATGGCGGGGGCGCTGTACTTCCGTGACCGGGTGGAGCGGGAGATCGGGGCCGCTCCGGAGGAGTTGCGCGAGGCCCTGGCCCTGGCCGCCAGGGGGCCGGACGAGCGCTACCGCTCGTTCACGGAGGACGATCCGCGGATGCTCGTCGCGCGCAACGCCGGCGACGAGGTCGAGGACCAGGGCTGGTGGTGGAAGCGACTGCCGGTCGCCGGTCCGGTCCGGGACGACGCGCTCGAGTACGGCAGGTGGCTCGACACTGACGGGTAGCCCGTGAGGGTTGGCCGGACAGCAGGGGGACGCCCGAGGGGCGGCCCTCCCGCACGCAGCGGGAGGGCCGCCCCTCGGGCGTGGGGTCAGTGGGCCGGGCGCGTGGTGTCGGCTTCGCCGCCGGCGCCGACGGGGCGGAGGCGGGTGGCGGCGGTGGCCTTGAGCTGGGGGGCGAGCTTGGCGACGTCGCGGGAGCCGACGGCGGCGATCAGGGTGGGGAGGGTCCAGCGGAGGGGCTGCATGGCGCGCAGCCAGGGCTGGGCGTAGACGTGGGCGGAGCGGCGGGCGATGCCGTCGACGATGCGGTCCACCGCCGGGGGCAGGGGGTAGGTCTTGTTGGCCGGCCAGGGGAGGCGGGCGCGCATCTGGCGCAGGACGTCGTCCTGGTCGGCGCCGCGGACCATGTCGGTGTCGGTCCAACTCAGGTACCCGACACCCACCTTGACGCCCTGGTGGGCGACCTCGGCGCGCAGCGAGTGGGCGAAGGCCTCGACGCCGGCCTTGGAGGCGCAGTAGGCGGCCATCAGCGGGGCGGGGGTCATGGCGGCCAGCGAGGCGATCTGGAGCAGGTAGCCGCGGCTCTCGGTGAGGGCGGGGAGGAAGGCCCGGGCGGTGGCGACGCTGCCGAGCAGATTGACCTCGATGACGCGGTCGAAGGTGCGCGGGTCGGAGTCCACCAGCGGGCCGCCGATGGCGATGCCGGCGTTGGCCATCACGGCGTCGATCCGGCCGTGGTGGGCGAGGATCTCGCCGGCCACCGTCTGCAGCCCGGCGAGGTCGGTGACGTCGGCCTCGTGCCAGGTGGCGGACGGACCGCAGAGAGAAGCGGCGGCCTTGAGCTCGGCGGGCTCCAGGCCGACCAGGGCGGGGCGGGCGCCGCGTTCGGCGAGCTTGCGGGCCGTCAGGGCGCCGACGCCGCGGGCGGCCCCGGTGACGACGACGACCTGACCGTTCAGCTGGGGGCTCATGAGGCGGCCTTCCTGGAGCGCGAGGGACGGGCGGCGGGCAGGCCGGCGGCGGGCAGGTGCGCGGCGGCCAGGCGGCGGATCTCGTCGGCGACCTCGGCGGGCCGTTCGACCGGGGCCATGTGGCCGATCCGCGGCAGTTCGACCAGCCCGGCGGGGGCCGGCAGGGCGGAGAGCAGCCGGTGGGAGTGCACCGGCGGGGTGAGCCGGTCGTGGGTGCCGACCAGCACCGCGGTGGGGGCGGCGAGCTTGGCGACCTGGGCGTAGAGGTCGAGGGTGCCCAGCACCCGGGACCAGCGATACCGGACGCCGGTCGGGCAGGCGTGCACCACCTCCGCCGTCGCGGCGACCCGGTCGGCGGTGGTGTCGGGGCCCATGGTGGCGTACTTCAGGGCGGCCCGGCTGACGGCGCTGGAGCGGCCGAGCGGCATCCGGGACTGCAGCAACTGCCGTCCCAGGAAGGAGCGGAGGGGCCGCGGCACGGCGGCGGGCACCACGTTCAGCTCGGCCAGCAGGTCGCCCGGCCCGGTGGAGCAGAGCAGGTTGGCGGCGGTGCGGGCGGCCACCTCACCGCGTTCGGCGGCGGCCATGATGGTCATGCCGCCCATGCTGTGGCCGGCGACCACGGCCTGGTGCCCGTCCGGGACCACCCGCAGCAGCACCGCCTCCAGGTCGTCGGCGAGCTTCGCGGTGGAGTACCCGGCGGCGGTGGGCGGGACGTCGCTGCGGCCGTGGCCGCGCTGGTCGTAGGCGACCACCCGGTGGTCGGCGGCGAGCCGCCGGATGACCGGGGCCCAGAAGAGGGTGGAGCAGGTCCAGCCGTGGGCCAGCACGACCAGCGGGGCGTCCTCGGGGCCGAAGGCGGCGGCGTGGATCCAGTGGCCGTCCTCCGAGCGGATCCGGTACTCCTCCGCGGGGACGGGCATCACGCAGTCGGGCGGAAGTGCGGTCATGCGAGGGCCTCCTGAGGGTCCGTCACGGAAACGGTCACCGCCGGGCGGCGGACCACCTCGTACTCGGCGAGGTCGATCCGGCGGGTGGCACGGCGGAAGGAGCTGGTGGAACCGGGCCAGAGCACGGTGTTCTTGCCGCTGCCGTCCAGGTACCAGCTGAGGCAGCCGCCGGTGGACCAGACGGTGCGGTCCATCTTGTGCTGGAGTTCGAGGTTCCACTGGCGCTGGGCCCGGGCGGTGGGCTGCAGGGCGCCGCCGCCGATCCGGTCCAGCGTGGTCAACGCGTCGATCAGGTAGTTCAGTTGGGACTCGATCATGAGGATCATCGAGCTGTTGCCGAGGCCGGTGTTGGGCCCGATGACGAAGAACAGGTTGGGGAAGCCGCGCACGGTGGAGCCGCGCAGCGCCTCCATGCCGTCCTTCCACTCCTCGGCCAGGCTGACCCCGTCCACGCCGAACACCCGCTGGGCGATGGGCATGTCGGTGACGTGGAAGCCGGTGCCGAAGACCACCGCGTCCACCTCGTGCTCGCTGCCGTCGGCGGCGACCAGGGTGGAGCCGCGCAGTTCGCGCAGGCCGCTGGCGACCACCTCGGTGTTGGCGGCGGCGAGCGCCGGGTAGTAGGTGTTGCTGAGCAGGATGCGCTTGCAGCCGATCCGGTAGTCCGGGGTCAGCTTGGCCCGCAGCTCGGGGTCCTGGATGCCCTGGTGGATGTTGCGCACGGCCAGCTGCTGGACCAGCTTGAGCAGGCCGGGCCGGCGGACGAAGGCGTCCACCTGGAGCTCGCGGAGTGCGAAGAGCAGGCCCCGGCGCAGCTTGCCGGTGGGCGGCAGGGCCGCGTGCAGCCACTTCTCGGCGGAGGAGATCTCGCGGTCGTTGCGCGGCAGGACCCAGGCGGGGGTGCGCTGGAAGACCGTCAGCTTGCCGACCTTCGGCTGGATGGCCGGGATGATCTGGGCGGCCGAGGCGCCGGTGCCGACGATGGCGACGCGCTTGCCGGTCAGGTCGAAGTCGTGGTCCCAGCGGGAGGAGTGGAAGACCTTGCCGGTGAAGTCCTTCAGGCCCGGCAGGTCGGGGATCTGCGGGTCGGCCAGCGGGCCGGCCGCGGAGACCACGGCGTCGGCGGTCCAGGTGCCGGCCGCGGTGGTGACCCGCCAGCGGTTCTGCTCCTGCTCCCAGCGCAGCTCCAGCACCTCGGCGTCGAAGCGCAGGTGCGGGCGCAGGCCGAAGGTGTCGGCGACGCGCTCCAGGTAGGCGCGGATGTCCGGCTGGAAGGAGAAGCTGCGCGGCCACTCGGGGTTGGGCGCGAAGGAGAAGGAGTAGAGGTGCGAGGGCACGTCGCAGGCGCAGCCGGGGTAGCTGTTGTCCCGCCAGGTGCCGCCGACCGCGGAGGCCCGCTCCAGGATCACGAAGTCGGTGATCCCGGCCCGGCGCAGCCGGACGCCGGCGCCGAGGCCGCCGAAGCCCGAGCCGACCACGGCGACCCGGACGTGCGGGACCCGCTCCGCGGTGGCCTCCGCGGGCTCCGGTGCCGGGGCGGGGACCTGCGAAGTGCGCTTGGGGCTGGCTGCCATGCGTCGGCCTCCTGTGGGGTGGGAGCGCTGGGGGCGGGCGTCTCCGCTCCATTAGAACCGCGCCAGTGATTGCTGGCGCGATTGGCAGGGTAGTCCTTGCTGACACTCAGTGGAAGAAGGCGGACGGCATCGGTTTTCCGTGGTTCCGTCGACCCGGACCGCGCCTATGCTGGGCGCCGTGGAGATCGAGCAGCGGCGCGGAGAGCGCGAGTACCGGGTCGAGGAGCTGGCCGGGGCGGCCGGGATCACCTCCCGCACGCTGCGGTTCTACCGGGAGCGCAAGCTGCTCCAGCCGCCCCGCCGGGAGGGCCGGATCGCCTGGTACGGGGAGCGGCACCTGGAGCGGCTGCGGGTGATCGGCGAACTGCTGGAGCGTGGCCACACCCTGGGCGGGATCGCCGAGTTGATCGGGGCCGGGGAGAGCGGGCAGGACGTGGCCGGGCTGATCGGGCTGCGGGACGCGATCACCGCGCCCTGGTCCGACGAGACCCCGGTCCACCTCAGCTGGGACGAGCTGCGGCACGCCTTCGGCGAGCAGCTGACCGAGACCACCACCGCCGAGTCGATCGCCCAGGGCTACGTCACGGTCGAGGAGGACGGCATCACCCACGTCAGCCGCCGGCTGATGGACGCCACCCGGGAACTGGTCGCCGAGGGCGTCCCGCTGGAGGCGGTGCTGACGGTCAGCCGGAGGGCGCAGGAGTACGCGGACGCGATGGCGGAGGCGTTCACCTCGCTGATCCGCGATCAACTGCTCGGCTCACTGGAGCACGTGGCGGAGCTGACGCCCGGTGAGGTGGACCGGCTGGCCGAGAAGGTGCAGCGGCTGCGGCCGCTGGCCCGCTCGGTGGCGGACGCCCAGTTCGGCCTCGCGATGGACCGCCGGGTGACGGCGGAGTACCGGGCGCTGATCGAATCCTGAGACGGCTTGCGCACCGGGACGGAGCCAACTTAGGGTTACCTAAGTAGTCCTGCCGGGCGGCCCGTGAGGGGTCGCGGCCCGTCCGGTTCGTAGGACGCCCCCTGTCACGGTCCGTCAGGGGGTGTCCTGCTTGGGTGATCGCACTGTTCCTTCACCCGACCCCCGTTGCCTAGGGTCGGGTCACGCACCCGCGGGATGACCACTCCTCAGGGCCGGTGGACGGGAGGCGGGCGCCCCGAGACCGGCCCGGACTCCCGGGGGGCTGGGATGGCCGCTGTCTTCTCCACGTTCGCGACCGCCGCACGGCTGACCGGCGGGCGGGTCCTGCTCTGGTCCGCGCTCGGCCGGCTGCCCAACGCGATGTGCCCGATCGGCGCCCTGCTGCTGGTCACCCACGACACCGGAAGCGTCTGGCGCGGCTCGGCCGCGACCGGCGTGCTGGCCCTCGGCCAGGCGGCCGGCGGCCCGCTGGTCGGCCGGCTGGCCGACCGGCACGGCCAGCGCCGGATCGGCCTGCCCGCCGCCCTCGTCAACGCGCTGGCGATCCTCGGCCTGGTGCTCGGCTCCCGGCTGGACGCCGCCTTCGCGCTGCAGCTCGCCGCCGCCACCCTGATCGGACTCTCGGTGCCGCTGATCGGGCCGCTCTCGCGCAGCCGATGGATCCGACTGGCCGACGGCGACGGGGAGTTGACCTCGGCGACGCTCTCGCTGGACGGCACCGTGGACGAGATCAGCTTCACGGCCGGGCCGGCCGTGATCGGCCTGCTCGCCACCCTCATCGACCCGGCGGCGGGGCTGCTGGTCGCGGCCGGGCTGGTCGCGGTCTGCGGCACACTGTTCGCGCTCCACCCCACCGCGGCGCCCGGCCACGCGACCCAACAGCGGTCACCCGGGCGGCTGTTGAGCGTGCCGTACGCGCTGCTGCTGGGCGGGATGGGGCTGCTCGGCGCCTGCTTCGGCTCGGTCCAGGTCGGGGTCACCGCCTCCGCTGAGGCCTTCGGACACCCGGGGGCAGCCGGGCTGGTCTACGGCCTGATGGGCGGCACCAGCGCGGTGGCGGGCGTCATCACCGCAGGCCTGCCCTCCCGTTGGGACCTGCCGCTGCGACTGCGGGTGTCGGCGGGGCTGCTGCTCGCGGCGGCGCTGCCGCTGCTGCTGGTCTCCACGGTGACCGGCCTGGCCCTGGCGGTCGGCGGCCTCGGGCTGGCCGTCGCCCCGCAGATGATCACGATGTTCGGCCTGGTCGAACGGACCGTCCCCACCGCCCGGTTGGGCGAGGCGATGGCCGCCCTGGTCAGCTCCATCACCCTGGCCCAGGCCGCCGGCACCCTGGCCGCCGGGCGCCTCGCGGAGTCCTACGGCTCCACCGCGCCCTTCACCCTGACGGCCTGCTTCGCCCTCGGCGCCCTGCTCCTCACCGCCACGACCGCCACCGCCGACCGCTACCGCCCCGCTGTCGCTTGACGCCGGACGACCCGGAAGGCAGCGACCTCAGGGGCGCGAGGAACTGCGCGAGTACGGAAGGCGGACCAGCGTGAGATCGGGGCAGACGAGCCAGTTGCACGTGTTGCCGTTCCCCTGCGCGCCCACGCCGCGGAGCGGCAGATCAGCAGAGCCTCGCGCCCCTGCGGGGCGCAGCCTGGCGCGGCCTGGTGCGGCCGGCCTCCGCCGCCCTCAGGAAGTGGCGGAGGCCGGACAGCACCACGGTAGGGAAACAACCGCGACCGGCACAGACCGCCTCGCGCTCTCCGTCAACTGCCGGACGGTTCAAGCCTCCAGACGGGGGACGCGTTCGGCGTCGGGGGTGCGGGGGCACGTCACGCAGGCGGTGGGCGGGCTGACGGCGTAGTAGAGGCAGCAGCCGAGGCGGGTCCGGGTGAGGTGGGTGCGGCCCTCGGTGCCGGGCAGGCGGCGGAAGTCGGCGCCGCCGGGGAAGGGGGCGGTGGAGCCGGGGAGGACGGCGGCGGCGGTGCGGGCGGCGTGCTCCTCCTGGCCGAGCATCCGGCCGAGGTACCAGATGCCGGAGACCAGGTCGTCCGTCACCATCCCCCACAGGGCGCGGTCCCCACGCTTCACGTGCGGCCGGAAGGCCTCCAGCACGGGGGTGACGTGGGCGGCCACCGCGGCCCGGAGCCCGTCCTCGTCGCCGGGGGCGGAGCAGCCCGGACGGAGCGTCAGGTCCCCCGTCGCGGGGGAGATCCAGAGCTGCGACGGGTCGATCGCCGGGATCCGGCCGGTCAGGTACCAGGGGCCGGTGAAGAGCAGGCAGGCGGACCAGAGGTAGTGGTGCAGCAGGCGGGAGGCGGCCACGTGCGAGCGGGGGACGGCGCCGTGCTCCTCCGTGATCCGGGTCACCTCACCGGCGATCAGGTCCTCGATCCGGAAGGGGAGTTCGGAGACCGGGAGCCAGCCCTGACGGGCCGTCGGCCCGTCCTGGCCGGATTCGATGATCCGGACACGGAGCGTCCCACAGACGTCGACCACCTCGCGCAGCACGTCGGCCAGCCGGGCGGCCTCGGAGGGCGCTGCGGGCACCACCTGGAGCATCGGATCTCCTAGATCGAATAAGGTGAGCCTCACCTTATAGACATCGGGGCGAGATGAGAAAGAGCCGAGCCCCGGCTTGACTCACTTAGGGCAAGCTAACCTAAGATCCTGACCTGTGCTCACCACCGACCAGCCGGAGTCCACAGCCCCGGCGCAGCGGACCTCCGCGGCCAGGCGATCCCTCGTCCTGCTCGTCGGTCTCGCCGCGCTCGTGCTGTGCACGGCGCTCAGCCTCGCCCTCGGGACGCGACCGATCCCGCTGGGCACCGTCCTTGACGCGCTGTCAGGGCGGCTCACCGGAGGCGACGCCGACGTGGTCACCGGCCTGCGGGTCCCCCGCACGGTGATCGGGCTCGCGGTCGGCGCCGCGCTCGGCGCGGCCGGGGCGGTCGCCCAGGGCGTCACCCGCAACCCGCTGGCCGCCCCCACCACCCTCGGGATCAACGCCGGCGCCAGCCTGGCCGTGGTGGTGGCCATCTTCACCCTGAAGCTGAGTCAGCCGATCGAGTACGTCTGGTTCGCCCTCGCAGGTGCGGCCGGCGCCGCCGTGCTGGCCTACTCGATGGCCCGCCGCTCGGGCGACCTGGACCCCGTCCGGCTGGCCCTCGGCGGCACCGTGCTGACCGCCGTGCTCACCGCCTGGACCTCGGCCGTGATGCTGGCCAGCCGCCGCACCCTGGACGAGGCCCGGTTCTGGCTGGCCGGTTCGATCGGCGGCCGCAGCCTGGACGTGCTCTACCCGGTGCTGCCGCTGCTGCTGCTCGGCCTGGTGCTGGCCCTGCTGGTCTCCCCCGCGCTGAACGCACTGGCGCTCGGCGACGAGACGGCCCAGTCGCTGGGCGTCCCGGTGGCCCGGATCCGGGTGCTCGGCGGGCTCGCGGTGATCCTGCTGGCCGGTACCGCCGTCGCGGTGGCCGGGCCGGTGGCCTTCATCGGGCTGGCCGCACCCCACCTGCTCCGCCCCTTCCTCGGCAACGACCACCGCTGGCTGGTGCCCGGCTGCATGATCGGCGGCCCGGTGCTGCTGCTCGCCGCCGACGTGCTCGGCCGCCTGGTGGTGCGCCCCTCGGAGATCGAGGTCGGGATCGTCACGGCCTTCCTCGGCGCCCCGCTGCTGGCGGTCCTGGCCCGGAAGGCGGCCCGCTGATGACCAGCGTCCTCACCGCTCCCGCCACCTCCCCGCGCGGCGGCGCCCTCGCCCGGCAGCGCCGCCGCACCCTGCTGATCGGCCTGGCCCTGACGGCCGCTCTGGTGCTGCTCACCGGGCTGGCCCTGAGCACCGGTCAGGTGAAGCTCCCGCTGCTGGACGCGCTGCGCGCGCTGGTCGGTCTGGGCGACTCGGGCGACGTGCTGGTGGTGCAGGAGTTCCGTGCCCCCCGGGTGGTCTCCGCCCTGATCGCGGGCGCCGCGCTGGCGGTGGCCGGATCGCTGCTGCAGCGTCTGTTCCGCAATCCGCTGGCCTCGCCCGACGTGGTCGGCGTGACCGGCGGCGCCTCCTTCGGCGCGGTGCTGATGCTGGCGCTGGGCGCCTCGCAACTGCTCATCCCGCTGGCCGCGCTGGGCGGCGGCCTGCTGGCCGCGCTGCTGCTCGGCGGCTTCGCCTGGCGCTCGAAGATCGCCGTCACCCGGCTGGTCCTGGTCGGCCTGGCCGTGCAGTCCGGTCTCGCGGCCGCGGTCAACCTGATGATCGTCCGCTTCCCGGCCGAGCTGGCCTCCTCCGCGATGCAGTGGACCACCGGCTCGCTCTACGGGCGGAACTGGACCGAGATCCAGCTCTGCGGCTCCGCGATCGCCGTGCTCACCGTGCTGGCCTTCCTGCTGAACCGTCAGGTCGCGGTGCTGGACCTGGGCGACGACTCGGCCGGCGGCCTCGGGCTGGACCCGCACCGCACCCGGCTGGCCCTGCTGCTGCTCACCGTCACGCTGGCCTCGCTGGCCGCCGGGCTGACCGGCCCGGTCTCCTTCGTCGCCCTGGCGGTGCCGCACCTGGTCCGCTTCCTGGCCGGACCGCCCACCCCGGGCACCCTCGTCCTGACCGCGCTCACCGGCGCCCTGCTGCTGCTCGGCTCCGACTACGCGGTGCTCAACCTGCTGCCCGTCCACGGCCTGCCGGTCGGCGCCGTCACCGCGACCCTCGGTGCGCCCTGGCTGCTGGTCCTGATGATCCGCCAGGGGCGGCTGCCCCAGGGGAGGAACGCATGACCGTCAAGCCCGACCAGCTGGCCACCGCCGGTCTCCAGCTGCGCTACGGCGACCGCGTGATCGTCGACGGCCTGGACCTCACCCTGCCCGGTGGTGCGGTGACCGCGATCGTCGGCCCGAACGCCTGCGGCAAGTCCACCCTCCTGCGCGGCCTCACCCGGCTGCTGGCCCCGGCGGCCGGCACCGTCACCCTGGACGGCTCCGACATCCACCGGATGCCCGCCCGTGCGCTGGCCAAGCGGCTCGGCCTGCTGCCGCAGCAGCCCGTCACCCCCGAGGCGATCACCGTGGAGTCGCTGGTCCGGCTCGGCCGGTACCCGCACCAGCGGATGCTCAGCCCCTGGTCGGCCGCCGACCAGGCCGCCGTCGAGGAGGCGCTGACCCGGACCGGGACGGCGGAGCTGCGCGACCGGCCGGTGGACCAACTCTCCGGGGGCCAGCGGCAGCGGGCCTGGATCGCGCTCGCGCTGGCCCAGGACACCGATCTGCTGCTGCTGGACGAGCCGACCACCTTCCTCGACCTGCGCCACCAGCTGGACGTGCTCGACCTGGTCGCCGACCTGCACGAGGAGGCCGGGCGCACCGTGGTGATGGTGCTGCACGACCTCGGCCAGGCGGCCCGGTACGCCGACCACCTGGTGGTGCTGAAGGACGGTCACCTGATGGCCGCCGGGGCACCGGCCGAGGTGCTCACCGCCGAGCTGGTGGAGAGCGTCTTCCAGGTGCCCTGCCAGGTCGTCCCCGACCCCGAGACCGGCACCCCGCTGGTCGTCCCCCGCGCCAGGAGCCGCCGCCCGGCGCGCGTCTGACGCACCCCCACCCCCCCCGAACTCCCGGCCCGGGCTCCCCCGCCGCGCCGCCGGTCGCCCCACCCTGCCCGAAACCTCTCACAGCAAGGAACCCGTCATGCGCAGAACCCCCGCCGTCCTCCTGGCCGCCGCCCTCACCGTCTCGCTCGCCGCCTGCGGCTCCAGCGCCACGTCGGGCGACGCCAAGCCGGCCGCCGAGGGCTCGAAGGCCGCCGACGCCGCGGTCTTCCCGCGCAGCGTCAAGCACGCCATGGGCACCGCCGAGATCAAGACCCAGCCCAAGAAGGTCGTGGTGCTGGACAGCGGCGAGCTGGACGACGTGGTCCTGCTGGGCATCACCCCGGTCGGCGCGGTCGCCCCGCACCTGAAGACCGAGGGCGGCTTCCCGGCCTACCTGTCCGGCAAGGTCACCGGCACCAAGGACGTCGGCCCGAGCGCCGAGCCCAACCTGGAGCTGATCGCCTCCCTCAAGCCCGACCTGATCCTCTCCTCGAAGGTCCGGCACGAGAAGGTCTACGACAAGCTCAACGCCATCGCCCCGACCGTGTTCGCCGAGACCACGGGCTTCCCGTGGAAGGAGAACCTGGCCCTCTACGCCCAGGCCCTGGGCAAGGAGGCCGAGGCCAAGCAGAAGCTCTCCGACTACGAGGCCAAGGCCAAGAAGCTCGGCGAGGAGATCAAGGCCAAGAACGGCGGCACCGCCCCGACCGCCTCGGTGGTCCGCTTCGTGGCCGGCCCGACCCGCCTCTACGCCAAGTCCTCCTACTCCGGCACCGTGCTGAAGGACATCGGCCTGAACCGCCCGGCGGCGCAGGACGTGGACAAGAACATCCTGGACATCTCCACCGAGCAGATCAGCCAGGCCGACGCCGACCTGGTCTTCGTCACCGTCGCCACCGACCCGAGCAAGACCAAGCAGGCCGAGACCCAGGCCAACCCGGTCTGGCAGGGCCTGAACGCGGTGAAGAACAACAAGGTCTTCAACGTGCCGGACGAGACCTGGATGTCGGGCATCGGCGTGCTGGCCGCGGAGCAGATGCTCGGCGACATCGCCAAGGCCGCCGGCGTCGAGGCGCCCAAGTAGTCACCCCCACCCGGCCGTTCGGGGAGGCGTGCCCACACCACGCCTCCCCCCGCCACCCCCTCACCCCGAAGAGGACCTTCCGGCATGCGGATGTACCTGCTCGCGCTCAACCCCACCGACTCCGTCACCCAGGGATTCCTGCCCGCCGCGGCGAGACTGGGCCTGACGGTCACCGTGCTCACGGACCACGCCGAGGCGCACCGACGCGCCTACGAGGGCCTGGAGTTCGCGCCCGAGGTGCTGGAGTGCACGGTGCAGGACCACCGCGAGGTGATCGGGCTGATCTCGCAGCTCCCGGCCCCCGACGCGGTGTTCAGCAACAGCGACCACCTCCAGGTGCAGACCGCACTGGCCGCCGAGTACTTCGGCCTGCCTGGCAAGGACTGGAAGGCCGCCTTCCGGGCCAAGAACAAGGGCGAGCTGCGCCGTCACCTGGCCGCCGCCGGGCTGGACGAGGTCTGGTCCGCCGAGCTGGCCCCGGAGGACGACCCGGCCGCCCTCACCCCGCCGTTCCCCTGCGTGGTCAAGCCGCGCGAGGGCGTGGCCAGCGAGGACGTCACCCTGGTCGAGGACGCGGAGCAACTGGCCGCCGCCGTCCGGGAGATCCGCGGCCGCCGGGCCGGGGCGGTACTGCTGGTCGAGGAGTTCCTGACCGGTGAGCTGTACACCCTGGAGACGCTCGGCGACGGCACCACCCGGCACGTGCTGGGCGGCTTCCACACCCGGCTCTCGCCGCCGCCGAACTTCATCGAGGAGGTGCTGTTCTACGTCCCCGCGCACCCGGAGGCGGTCACCGCACAGGTGCTCGCCCAGCTGGACGCGGTCGGCGTGAACCTCGGCGCCTGCCACACCGAGTTCGTGGTGCAGGCCGACGGCCGGGCCCGCCTGATCGAGGTCAACTACCGCGCCATCGGCGACACCTGCGACCTGATGCTGGCCGAGCTGCTGGAGATCCCGTTCTTCGAGCACGTGCTCAACGCGCACCTCGGCGTCCCCCTCCCCGCCGACCTCGGCGCCCGCACCGACAAGCGCGCCCGCAACGAGGGCGTGCTGGCCGACCGGGCCGGCACCCTGCACGCCGCCCCCGGCCCGTACGACGGCGAGGTCGACGGCGTCCGGCTCTCCTACCGCCCGGTGCGCGGGGTGGGCGAGAAGCACGACCACTACGGCACCAACCGGGACTACCTCGGCATGGTCTGGGCGGTCGGCCCCGACCAGGCGTCGGTGGACCGCACCGTGGCGGAGTTCATCGCCGCGAACCGCTGGGAGATCGGCGCATGAGCGCCGTCCGGCTGCACACCGCCGCCGAGCAGCTGACCCTGCGGGTGCTCGGCGCCCTGCTGCGCGAGGACGTGCTCGGCCTGCGCACCCAGAGCCTCCTGGAGCAGCGCGCCGACGGCGCCTGGCTGCGGGCCGGGACGCTGGCCCTGCCGGTCCGCCCGGACGGCTTCCAGAGCGAGTGGACCGCCCGGCTGCCGCTGCTGCTGGCCGACGGCCGCGAACTCACCGCACTGGACGACGTCCTGGCCCATCTGGCCGAGCTGGCCGACCCGCAGGACCGGGACGGCTACCGGGGCTTCGCCGAGGAGTGCCGCCAGACCCTGGCCACCATGGAGCTGCACGAGGCCGTCCACGGCCAGGTGCTGGACCTGCTGGCGCTGCGCCACGGCGAGCACCCCGCCCACTGGGAGGGCCTCGGCGCCTCGCTCGCCTTCGACACCCTGGCCGCCTTCCTCGACCACCCGGTATACCCGACCGCGCGCGGCCGCTCCGGCCTGAGCGACGCCGAACTGCGGCAGTACGCACCGGAGTTCCACCCCTCCTTCGAGCTGCGCTGGCTGGCCGTGCCGGCCGGCGCGCTCGCGGTGGACACCCTCGGGGAGCGCCCCGCCTGGTGGCCGACCCTGGAGCGGCTGGGGCTGGGCGAACTGACCGGCACCCACCTGCCGCTCCCGGTGCACCCGCTGAGCACCGCGGACGCGCTGGCCGCCACCCCCGGCGCGGTGCTGGCCGGGCCCTCGTACCTGGAGGTGGTGCCCACCCTGTCGATGCGCACCGTCGCCCTGGTCGAACACCCCGAGTGGCACCTCAAGCTGCCGCTGGCCACCGCCACCCTGGGCCTGCGCAACCGGCGCACCATCAAGCCCGGGGTGCTGGAGGACGGCGCGGCCGGGCAGCGGCTGATCGAGGCCGTCCTGGCCCGCGAACCGCGCTTCGCCGAGCGGATCCTGCACGCCGACGAGCAGGGCTACGCGCACACCGGCCACGAGCTGGTGGCCGTGCTGACCCGGCGTTACCCGGCCGGTCTGGAGCGGGCCGTGACGGTGCCGCTGGCCTCGCTGCTGGCCGAGGCCCCCGGCGGGCTGGTGATCGACCTGCTCGCCGAGCGCTTCTACGGCGGCTCGGCGCTCGCGCTCTACCGGGCGCTGCTGGAGCTGCTGATCGACTGGCAGACCGCACTGTACGGGCTGGGGTTCGCATTGGAGTCGCACCAGCAGAACACCTCGCTGGTGCTGGACACCGTGGACGGCGCCACCCGGCTGCGGCTGCTGTACAAGGACAACGACGGCCCCCGGGTGAACTCCGCCCGGATCGGCGAACTCGCCGCCCACACGGCGGACTTCACCGACCCGCGGACCTTCTCGGAGACCGACCGGGCGATCACCGACCTGTTCACCACCATCACCGGGCACCTGTGCACCGCCTCGCTGGCCTTCGGACTGGCCGAGCACGGCCGGGCACCGCTGGAGGAGACCCTCGGCCTGCTGCGGGAGACCCTGGAGCACGGGGTCGAGCGGATCGGCCCGGCCGGCGAGGGCCTGCGGGCCGGCCTGTTGGAGGCCGAGCGGCTGCCGGTGAAGGCGATGGTCACCGCCGGGTCGCTGCTCAGCAAGGAGCGCTCGGGCGCCGCCGACATCAACAAGCACTACACCTCCGGGCCCAACTACCTGCTGAGGGAAGGACTTCGGGGAGCCGGCCCGGCCGGGGCCGGGGTTCCCGGAACAGTGGCCCGGGAGGCCGACGGCGGCGCTGACGGGACCCGGGCGGACGCCCGATGACCACCGCCGCCGCCGAGCGCGCCGTCTTGGTCCCGGCTCCGGCCGGGCTGGACCGCCGTCAGGTGCACGCCGTGGCCGCCTGCTACTTCGTGGCCTCCTTCGCCGCGCTCGGCCTGCCGCCCTTCCTCACCGCGATCCTGCCCGGGCTCGGCGACGCGGACGGCAGCTGGGCCGGGGTCCTCTACATCGTGCCGACGGTCTTCAGCGGCCTGGGCGCCCCGCTCTGGGGCCGGCTGGCCGACCGCTTCGGCCGCAAGCGGCTGCTGCTGCGGGCCCAACTCGGGCTCACCGTCTCCTTCCTGCTGGCCGGGTGGGCCGACAGCCTGCCCGCCTTCACCGTGGCACTGGTGCTCCAGGGCTTCCTCGGCGGCACCTTCGCCGCCACCAACGGCTACCTGGCCGCGGCGCTGGAGGGCTCCCAGCTCTCCAAGGCGCTCACCCTGATGCAGGGCGCCGCCCGGGCCTCCCTGGTGGCCGCGCCGATCCTGGTCGGCGCGCTCTCGCCCTGGATATCCCCGCACCGGCAGTACCTGGTGATGGCGGTGCTGCCGCTGGCCGCCGCCGCGCTGCTCTCGCTGCTGCCCGAACCGGCCTGCCCCGAGCGGCCGGAGAAGGCCGCCGCGAGCGGCACCGCCGAGCAGCCGGCCGGCTCGCTCAAGCTGCTCTACGCCCTCGAGTTCGGCTTCGTCTTCTCCACCATCATCTCCTTCCCCTATCTGGTCTCGCTGGTCGAGGAGCGGATGCCCGGGGTCAACGGGACCGTCACCGGCCTGCTGTTCGCCCTGCCGCACCTGTGCTACCTGGCCGCCGCCGGGCGGGTCCACACCCGCTTCGCCGACCGGCCGCGCACCGGGATGGCCGTCGGCCTCGGCTTCGTCGCGCTCGGCCTGGCCGCGCACTGGCCGGCCCACTCCCTGCTCACCTTCACCCTCGCCCGCCTGCTGCTCGGCGTCGGCCTGACCCTCGGTCTGGTCTGCCTCTCGGTGCTCGCCGCCGAGGCCGCGCGCGGCCGGGCCCCGGGCCGCATGTTCGGCTCGCTCGAATTCGTCTCCAAGGGCGGCGCGGTCGCCGCCGGGGTGGTGGCCGCGCTGGTCAACGGCGCCTTCGGTGCCTCCGCCCCCGTGCTGACGGGCACCGTCGCCGCGCTGGCCGCCGCCCTCCTCGCCCTCCTCTCCCGCCGGAGCCACCGATGACCTCTCCCGCCGACACCGACCTCCGGTCCGTGGCGCCCACCGAACTCCCCACCGCCGACCACGCGGTGGCGCACACCCTGCTCAACTGCCTGCTCCGCGAGGTCTCCGGCCCCGAGCACCAGAGCGCCGTCGCCGACGGCGTGCTGCACCTGCGCCTGCCCCGGCGCGGCGTGACCCTGCGGGTCGCGCTGCGCCGCACCTCCCTGGTCGGCGCGCACCGCTTCACCGGCCCGGTCTTCCAGGAAGGCCCGGGCGAGGAGCGGGAGTTGACCTGGCAGGAGCTGGCCGGGCACGTCGAGGCCGAGCTCACGCTGCGCACCGGCGTGACCAACGAGGAGTTCCTCACCCAGCTGGCCTCCAGCCGCGCCGGGGTGGCCCACGGCCTGGACCGCCGCCCCGCCGCCGGCCCGGACCGCTACCTGGAGTCCGAACAGGCCCTGGTCTTCGGCCACCGCTTCCACCCCGCCCCCAAGTCCCGCTACGCCGAGCGCGGTTCCTGGGACGACTACGCCCCCGAGGCCCGGGCGGCGTTCCGCCTGCGCCACCTCGCGGTGCGCAGCGAGTACATCGCCCAGGACACCGCCGACCCCGGCGCGCTCACCCTGCTGGACTCGCTGGGCGAGGTGCCCGAGGGCTACACCCTGCTGCCCGCCCACCCCTGGCAGTACGAACTCCTGCACGACCACCCCGGCCTGACCGCCGCGATCGGGCGCGGCGACGTGATCGACCTCGGCGAGCGCGGCGAGGACTTCACCGCCACCGCCTCGGTGCGCACCCTGCACGGCGCGGGCGCCTTCCTCAAGTTCAGCCTGAACGTGCGGATCACCAACTGCCTGCGCAAGAACGCCGCCTACGAGCTGACCGGCGCCGTCACCCTCACCCGGCTGCTGGCCGAGCCCTTCGCCCGGCTGGCCGAGCAGCACCCCGAGGCCGCGATGCTGCGCGAGCCCGCGTTCCGCACCCTGGCCCTGCCCGGGCCCGACGGGAAGGTGGACGTCTCGCTCTTCGAGGGCTTCGGCCTGATCGTCCGCGAGGGCCTGGAGCGCCACCTGAAGCCGGGCACCACCGCCCTGCTGGCCGCCGCGGTGGCCGACGAGTACCCGACCAGCTCCGCCCAGCTCGGCTCCCTGCTGAGCGGTTCGGGTCCGGCCGAGGCGCTGGAGTGGTGGGGCGCCTACCTGCGCCTGGCGGTGCCGCCGGTGCTCTCCGCCTACTTCGAGCACGGCGTGGTGCTGGAGCCGCACCTGCAGAACGTGCTGCTCGGCGTGGACGCCGCGGGCCACCCCGTCCAGGTGCTCTACCGCGACCTGGAGGGCACCAAGCTGCTCCCCGAGCAGAACGCCGCCCTGCTCGCCGCCCTGCCCCCCGAGGTGGCCGGGCCGATGACCTATGACGCCCAGCGCGGCTGGGACCGGGTGGTGTACTGCCTGGTGGTCAACCACCTCTCCGAGTTCGTCTCCGCCCTGGCCGACCTGCACCCGGGGTCGGAGGCCGCCTTCTGGGCCGAACTCCGCTCCGTGCTCGGCGAGTACGCCGACGCGCACGGCTGCCCGCCGCGGCTGGCCGCCCTGCTCGCCGGGGTGCCGCTGCCCGCCAAGGCCAACCTGATGACCCGCTGGGCGCGCAAGGCGGACCGCCAGGCCGGCTACGTCCCGCTGCCCTCACCGCTGGGCGAGTCCGTCCTCGCACTGAGCTGGAGCGTCTGATGACCGAGTCCGTCCCGCAGCTGGTGGCGTCCCTGACGCCCGAGCAGTTCCCCGTCTACGTCTACGACCTGGCCGCGCTCCGCGCCCACGCCGCCGCCGTCCGGGCCGCGCTGCCCGGGCGGGTGGAGCTGTACTACGCCGCCAAGGCCAACCCCGAGCAGCCGGTGCTGGCCGCCCTGGCCGATGCGGTGGACGGCTACGAGGTCTCCTCCGGCGGCGAGCTGGCCCATGTGCACACCGCCGTGCCGGACCACCCGCTGGCCTTCGGCGGCCCGGGCAAGACCCCGGCCGAGATCGCCGCCGCGCTGGAGCTGGGCGTGCGGCGCTGGCACGTGGAGAGCGAGCACGAGCTGCGCCTGCTGGCCTCGCTGGCGGTCGAGCCGGTGGACGTGCTGCTGCGCGCCAACCTCCCCGTCACCGACGGCTCGCTGGACGGCGTGAAGCTGGCCATGGGCGGCCGGCCCACCTCCTTCGGCCTGGACCCGGCGCTGGTCGAGCGCTGCGTCCGGCTGCTGGCGGAGCCCGGTTTCGAGCGGCTGCGGCTGCGCGGCGTGCACGCCCACCTGGCCAGCGGACTGGACGCGGACGCCCAACTCGGCCTGGCCGAGCGGGTGGTGGCCTGGTCGGCGGCGCTGGCCGAGGAGCACGGCTTCCTCCTGCACGAGGTCAACGTCGGCGGCGGCATGGCGGTCGACTACGCCGACCCGTGCGCCCGCTTCGACTGGACCTCCTTCGGCAAGGGCCTGGCCGAGCTGCTGGACCGGCATCCCGGCCTGACCCTGCGGATCGAGCCGGGCCGCGCCCTCACCTCCTACTGCGGGTACTACGCCACCGAGGTGCTGGACGTGAAGCAGAGCCACGGCGAGGACTTCGCCATCGTCCGCGGCGGCACCCACCACCTGCGCACCCCCGCCACCCGCGGCCACGACCAGCCCTTCACCGTCCAGCCGGTCGAGGAGTGGCCGCACCCCTGGGAGCGCCCCGCCGTCACCACCGGCAAGGTCACCGTCTCCGGCCAGCTCTGCACCCCCAAGGACGTCCTCTCCGCCCACCAGCCGGTGGAGACCCTGCGGGCCGGCGACCGGGTGGTCTTCGCGATGGCCGGGGCCTACGCCTGGAACATCTCCCACCACGAGTTCCTGATGCACCCCCGCCCGGGCTTCCACTACCTGGGCTGACCGCCGCTCCCGCTCTCCCGCGCCACCGCCCGCTGACGACCCGTCGGGCCAACCCGGCAGGTCGGCGCGGGCGGCGGCGTGGGAGAGTGGGGGTGGGTGAAGGGAGCACGAAGGTGCTGATGGAGAAGGTGGCCGAGATCCTCGCCGAGGCGTCGGCCGAGGCGGTCGAGCCGCGGTTCCGGGCACTGGCGGCCGGCGAGGTGATGGAGAAGGCCCCCGGCGAGGTGGTCACCGTCGCCGACCGCGAGGCCGAGGTGATCATCTCCCGACGGCTGCGCGAACTCCTCCCCGTCCCCGTGGTCGGCGAGGAAGCCGTCGCCGCCGACCCCGCCCTCGCCCGGGCCCTGCTCACCGAGCCCGCCGCCTGGCTGGTGGACCCGGTCGACGGCACCGCCAACTTCGCCGCCGGGAAGCCCGACTACGCCGTGATGGCCTCGCTGGTCCGCTCCGGACGGACGGTGGCCTCCTGGATCTGGCAGCCCGTCACCGGGACGGCCTACGCGGCGGAGCTCGGCTCCGGTGCCTGGCGCAACGGCCACCGCCTGCTCCGGCCGCCGGTCACCGACCCGGCGGACAAGTGGCGCGGCATCCTCAAGAGCCGCTTCCTCGACCCGGCCGAGCACCACCGGCTCCAGTCCGCCGCCACCACCGCCTTCGGCCGCACCTTCGGCGGCCTGAGCGCGGCCGGCATCGAGTACCCCCTGGTCGCCGAGGGCGAACTCGAGTTCATCCTCTACTGGCGCACCCTCCCCTGGGACCACTCCCCCGGCTCCCTCCTGGTCACCGAATCCGGCGGCGTCTCCGCCCGCCTCGACGGCACCCCCTACGCCCCCACCCCGCCCGGCGGCCCCGAAGGCCTCCTGGTCGCCGCCGACCCCGCCACCTGGGAACACGTACGCACCGTGCTCACCGCGTGAGCGCCCAGGGGCGCGAGGAACTGCGCGAGTCGGAAGACGGCCCACCGGCAGCTGAACCACCGTCAGCCAGTTGCACGTGCTGCCTTTCCACGACGCGCCCGCTCGGCGGAGCCGCACTCACCAGAGGACCGGGAGGCGCTCCGGGAGGCGCTTGATGAAGCCCGGGCGCCAGGCGAGTTGGTCGACCGGGATGGCCAACCGGAGCTCCGGGAGCCGCTCCACCAGGACCTGCAGAGCGATCTCCGCATGGGTGCGCCCCAACGCCGAGGCCGGGCAGAAGTGGCGGCCGGCGCCGAAGGCCAGGTGCGGGTTGGCCTCGCGGTCGAAGTCGATCCGTTCCGGGTCCGGGAAGACCTCCGGGTCGTAGTTGGCGCCCTCGATCAGGACCAGGACCAGCTCGCCCTCGCGGACCAGCACGTCCCCGACCTGGACATCGGCCAGGGCCAGCCGCGGCAGCGCGTCCCCGATCGACAGGTTGTACCGCAGCAGCTCGTCCACCGCCCGCCCGATCACCGCCGGCTCCCGCCGCAGCCGCTCCGCCAGCTCCGGCTGCTTCAGCAGCGCGATGACCGCGTGCAGCAGGAACGCCGAGGTCGACACCGCCCCCGCGCCGAAGAGCGAGAGCGCCACCGTCGCCAGCAGCTCGTCGTCCTCCAGGTCCCGCACCTCCCGCAGCGCCACGAACCGCCCGAGCAGCCCGTCCTTCGGCGCCGGGTCCGCGTTCAACTTCCCCAGCATGTAGCCCAGATCGCGGTACCAGTTCGCCGCCGACCCCTCGAACACCTCGGGGCTGGTCAGGAAGGCCACGTCGATCCCGGACATCAGCTGCCGCCAGTCGTCCGCCGGGATCCCCAGCAGCCGGCAGTGCAGCGCCGCCGAGTACGGATCGGTGAACCCGTCCTTCAGCTCGCCCGGCGCGCCCTTCGCCACCAGCTCGTCGACCAGGCGGTGCGCCTCGGTCTCCAGCCAGCTCGCCAACTCCTTGTCCGCGCGCGGGGAGAGGGTCTTCATCACGGCGTCCCGCAGCCCGGCGCTGTTGATCTTGCCCATGTTGTCGACCACCTCCGGCGGGATGGTCAGCGCGTACTGCCGCGGCACCCCGGGGTTGGCGGTGGCCGGCAGGCTGAGCCGCTCGTCCTCCAGCACCTGCTTGGCCAGCGCGTAGCTGCTCACCAGCCAGGCCGGGTCGCCGGTCAGCGTGGTCACCCGGGCGACGGGGGCCTGCTCCCGCAGCAGGGTGGCCTCCTCGGGCAGCACGTCGCCGCGCCGGGAGAGCGGGAAGGTGTACGGGCACTGCGCACTCGTGGTCATCGAAGGAGCTCTCTCTTCCAAGGTCTCAAGGATCAGGCGGCGTCGGCCAGTTGCGGTGCGACCCGGGGCCGGAGCACGGCGTAGCCCTGGCCGGGGGCCGCCCGCAGGCCGTGGTCACGGCCGAACAGGACGGGGGTGAGCGGGAGTTCGACGTGGTAGCAGGAGACCGATGACTCCACCCCGAGCAGGCTCGGGGTGTCCAGGAAGAACGGCAGCTCGGCCGCGATGTAGCCGAGCCCGGCGGCCAGTTGCTCCGCCGTGGGCGTCTCGTCCCCGGCCAGCCGGGAGGCCAGGAAGCCGGCCGCCATCAGTTCGGCGGCGACGCGGAACTCGGCGTCCTCGTCCATCGCGGCCGCCACCTCGCCGCGCAGTCGCCGGTAGGCCGTGGTGTCCGCGAACTCGGAGAGGGCGTGCACGCCGACCCCGCTCCGGCCGGCCAGCGCGACGCCGCGTTCGATCCGGCGCCTGGTCGCCTTGATCTCCTTGCCGGCCCTGCGCAGCGCCAGCTCGGCGGGGTAGCCGTTCACCGCGTACTGGGTGTCCACGTGCAGGTCGGCGTAGACCACGTCGACGGTGTCGAAGAACTGGCGTCCCCAACGGACGAGTTGGGCGATCCGCAGTTGGCTGAAGTAGCTGTTGCCCGGGCTGACGCCGACCAGCAGGTGGTCGCCGCGCTGCCAGACCCGGTGGCAGCGGTCGGAGAACGGCAGGGCCTGGAAGGTGCTGAAGGTGGTGCTCAGGAGTGTTTCGGTCATGCCGAGGCCTCCGCAGGGCAGGGCTGAGTACGGGGGAAGGTTCGCGTCGATGCGGGAGTGGCCGCGCCGGATGACGGCGGGTTCGCTGCTCCCTCGCGCCGCAAGTCCCAAGGAGCCGTGTGCTCCCGGTGTGGCGGCGGCTACAAGAAGTTACCGCCGGGCTTCTCCCGATCCGCAAGCACACACCGGCGGTTGGCGAGATCCCGTCGGAGTGCGGCCGAAAACAGCTGGACAGCACCGGAGAAGGTATGTCCACGGATCCACCCCGGAATCACCCACGGGGCGTCAACTGCTCTGTCTTACCTACGAATTGTGACAGCCGGAGCGGCGCCCCGGCTGTCCTTTCCACCAAATTCCGGTTCAGTCACCGAGCGTGGCACTGACCACCCGGTCACCCGCCCTGAGCTGCTCGACCACGTCCATCCCCGAGGTGACCCGGCCGAAGACCGCGTAGTTCATGTCCAGGAAGGGGGCGGGGCCGAGGGTGATGTAGAACTGGCTGGAGGCGCTGTTCGGATTCTGGCTGCGGGCCATCGCCACCGCGCCGGCCTCGCCGTGCTGCAGGCCCGGCTTCACCTCCAGCGCGATGGTGCGCTCCCGGCCGGTCTCCGGATCGGTGAATCCACCGGTGCCGTTCCCCTTCGGATCGCCGCCCTGGATGACGAATCCCGGCTCGTGCCGGTGGAAGGTCAGGCCGTCGTAGAAGCCCCGGCCGACCAGGTCCGCGAAGTTCGCCGCCGTGACCGGCGCCTCGTCCTCGTAGAGCTCCACGGTGACCGAGCCCTTGGAGGTCTCGATCAGCACGGTTCGGTTCGCCACCGCCAACCACCTGCCATCACTGGGAGTGTCCTATTTTCGAACCATACGTCAGATCCGCCCGGTCCGATCGGTTCTGATCCGCCCTCCGGCCGCCACCACCTCGGCCAGCACCGCCGCCGTGTCGGCGGGCGTGGCCTCCGGGTTCAGCAGGGTCAGCTTGAGCCGGATCCGCCCCGGCCCCTCACCCGGCAGCTCGGTGCGGCCCACCACCGCCCGGCCGGTCCGCAGCAGCTCCCGTCGCAGCTCGGCGTTGAGCCGGTCCAGCTCCTCGGGCCCGGCTCCGCTCTCCGGGCGGTAGCGGAACACCACCGTGGACAGCACCGGCTCGCAGTACAGCTCGAGACCGGGCATCCCCCGCACCGAGTCGGCGGTGGCCAGGGCCAGTTCACGACAGGCCTCCACCCGGGCGCCCAGCCCGGCCCGCCCGAAGGTCCGCAGCGTGACCAGCAGCTTGAACGCGTCGGCCCGCCGGGTGGTGCGCAGCGAACGGCCCAGCAGGCTCGGGTACCCGGCCTCGTCGTCGTCCGCCGGATTGAGGTAGACCGCCCGGCGCTCCAGCGGCCCGAAGCTCTCCGCCCGCCGGGCCAGGAACACCCCGGCGGCGGTCGGCTGCCAGCCGAACTTGTGCCAGTCGAGCGACACCGAGTCGGCCCGCTCGATCCCGGCGAGCAGCGGGGCCAGCCGCTCGGAGAGCAGCACCCCTCCCCCGTACGCGGCGTCCACGTGCAGCCAGACCCCGTACTCCGCCGCCAGCTCCGCCGCCTCCGGCAGCGGATCCAACGCCCCGGTGTCCGTCACCCCGGCCGTGGCCACCACCGCCACCGGGGTCCTCCCCTGACGCACCGTCTCCTTCAACCGCTCCGCCAGCGCCGCCGGGTCCATCCGCAGCGTGCGGTCCACGGCGACGGGGAGCACGGCGCGCTCGCCGAGGCCGAGCAGGGCGGCGGCGCGCTGCACCGAGAAGTGCGCGGCCTCCGAGGCGAAGACCACCGGACGGCGGCCGGCCGGGACGCCGTCCGCCGATACCTCGCCGCCGAGGGCGTGGTCCCGGGCGAGGAACAGGCCCATCAGGTTGGACTCGGTCCCGCCGGTGGTCAGCACCCCGGCCGCGGTGGCCGGGTCGAAGCCGACCATCGCGGCGAGCTCGGCGATCAGCTCGGCCTCCATGGTGGTGGCGGCCGGGGCCTGGTCCCAGGAGTCGAGCGAGGGGTTCAGGGCGGAGACGGCGAGGTCGGCGGCGACGGCGACCGGGAGGGGCGGGCAGTGCAGGTGTGCCGCGCACGCCGGATGCCCTGGATCGGCCGAACCGTAGGCGAGCAGCTCGGTGAACCGCAGCAGCGCGTCGTCGTCCTGCTCCTGCAGGCCGAGCACCCCGCGGACCTGCTCCGCCAACGCCTCCGGACTCACCGCCGGCACCGGCCCGCCCCGCCGGGCGGCCCCCACCTCCAACCCGATCAACGCCAGCTCCACCGCATCCCGCAACTCACCCACGGGGGCACTCCTCTCTCAACGTGGCCATGCCGCCAGGGGCGCGAGGAACTGCGCGAGTACGGAAGGCGGCCCAGTGCTAGATCGGGGCAGGAGAGCCAGTTGCACGTGCTGCCGTTCCCCTGCGCGCAGTTCCTCGCGCCCCTGCGGGGCGCTCCCGCGGGGTGTCAGCTCGCCTCGATAGCGTCGGCCAGGCGGTCGAGGACCGCGTCGACCTGGTCGTCGGTGATGGTGAGGGGCGGCAGCAGGCGAAGCACCGCGTCGTGGCGGCCGCCGAGTTCGACGATCAGGCCGCGTTCGAGGCAGGCCTCGCGGACGCGGCGGGCGAGGGCGGGATCGGCGGGGTGGGAGCCGCAGCGGTCGGGTTCGCCGGCCGGGTCGACGAGCTCGACGCCGATCATCAGGCCGCGGCCGCGGACGCCGCCGATCACCGGGAGCCGGCCCTTGAGCCCGTCCAGCCGCGCGGTCATCCGCGCGCCGAGCAGGGCCGCCCGCTCCACCAGCCCGTGCTCCGCGACGTACCGGAGGGTCGCGGCGCCGGCCGCCATCGCCAGGGTGTTGCCCCGGAAGGTGCCGGTGTGGGCACCGGGGAGCCAGCCGTCGTACTCCTCGCGGTAGACCACCACCGCCAGCGGCAGGCTGCCGCCGATGGCCTTCGAGAGGACCATCGCGTCGGGGACGATCCCGCTGTGCTCCACCGCCCACATGGCTCCGGTCCGGCCGACGCCGGTCTGCACCTCGTCCACGATCAGCGGGATCCCCCGCTCCGCCGTGATCCGCCGCATCTCCCGCAGCCAGCCGTCCGGCGCGGGCACCACGCCGCCCTCGCCCTGCACCGCCTCCAGGATCATCGCGGCGGGCGGCAGCACCCCGCCCGACGGGTCGTCAAGGAGCCGCTCCACGTAGGTGGCGGAGAGCTCGGCGCCCCGCGCGCCCTCCCCGAACGGGCAGCGGTAGGCATAGGGGTACGGCAGCCGGGTGACCTCGCCCCCGGTCGGCAGCGGCTCCTTGACCTCCACCGAGCCGGTGACCGCCAGCGCCCCGGCCGTCATGCCGTGGTAGGCGCCGGTGAAGGCGAGCGCGCCCCGCCGACCCGTCGCGGTCTGCATCAGCTTCAGCGCGGCCTCGACCGCGTCGGTGCCGGCGGGGCCGCAGAAGTGCACCCGGGAGGAGGTGGCGAGGCCCTCGGGCAGGCTCTCGAAGAGCGCGGTGGTGAAGTCGTCCTTCTCCGCCGTGGCCAGGTCGAGCAGGTGGAGCGGGGCGCCGCTGTCCAGGGTGCGGCGGATGGCGGCGAGCACCACGGGGTGGTTGTGGCCGAGCACCAGGGTGCCGGCGCCGGAGAGGCAGTCCAGGTACCGGCGGCCGTCGGCGCCCTCGACCGTCATCCCGTTGGCGCGCACCGGCACGATCGGGAAGGAGCGGGCATAGGTGCGGGCGGCCGATTCGCGGACGCGCTGGCGGCGCAGGATGGCGGCGCCGGCCGACGGGGCGGCGGTGAGGGACAAGGCGGACTCCCCTTTAGGTTAGGTAAGCCTAACTTTACCGGCCGCCGATCCCCACCCCGCCCGCGTCCCGGGGATTCACCTGATCGGGTGCGCCTGACACCTCATCAACGAGCGGGCCGCGCCGAGGAAACGGTTCCCGGGCCACCAGGCCGCGACCGCGCCGGGCCGCCCTCCGGAGACCGCCCCGGACCGCGTCATCCGTTCGGGTTACGATCGAGCAACGCCGGGCCTTGACCGCCCGTCACCACAGAGACCCGACGGAGAGCCACCACCGTGTACGACCACCACGCACCGAACGCGGCCCCGGCCACGGGGCGCTCGCTCCGGCTGATCGTCACCGGCGGCGGCACCGGCGGCCACACCTACCCCGCCCTCACCGCGATCCGCACCCTGCAGGCCCGGCTGGCCCGCTCCGGCGGCTCGCTGGACGTGCTCTGGGTCGGCACCGACAAGGGTCTGGAGGCCCGGGTCGCCCCCGCCGAGGGCATCCCGTTCAAGACCGTGGCCACCGGCAAGGTACGGCGCTCCTCCAACCCGCTGAAGATGCTCTCCCCCGCCAACGTCAAGGACATGGCCCGCGTGCCGCTCGGCGCCGCCCAGGCCCGCTCGGTGGTCGCCGACTTCCGTCCGGACGTGGTGCTCGCCACCGGCGGCTACGTGGCGGTGCCGGTCGGCCTGGCCGCCAAGGCCTGCGGCCGCCCGCTGGTGGTGCACGAGCAGACCGTCCGCCTCGGCCTGGCCAACAAGGTGCTCGCCAAGGTCGCCGCCCGGGTCGCGGTCTCCTCCGAGTCCACCATCGGCCTGCTGCCCGAATCCGCCCGCGCCACCGCCGTGGTGACGGGCAATCCGGTCCGCCCCGAGGTGCTCACCGGGCACCCCGACAAGGCCGTCCAGGCCGTCGGGCTGCACGGCTTCGACCGCTCGCTGCCCACCGTCTACGTCACCGGCGGCGCCCAGGGCTCGGCCCAGATCAACGGCCTGATCGCCCAGCTGCTGCCCTGGCTGCTCCAGTACGCGAACGTCTTCCACCAGTGCGGCCCCGCCAACGTCGAGGAGCTGGCCGCCAACGCCGCCGGCCTCCCGCCGCACCTGGCCGGCCGCTACCACCTCACCGGCTTCGTCGGCCCCGAGCTCCCGGACGTCCTGGCCCTCGCCGACGTCGTGGTCTCCCGCAGCGGCGCCGGCACCCTCGCCGAGCTCACCGCCCTCGGCAAGGCCGCCGTCTTCGTCCCGCTCGCCAGCTCGGCCGGCAACGAGCAGGCCCACAACGCCCGCCACCTCCAGGACGCCGGCGCCGCCGCCGCTCTCCTCGGCGAGGCCACCCCCGAGGCCCTCCACCAGCTCATCTCCCCCCTCCTCGCCGACCCCCACCGCCGCGCCGACATGGCCTCCCGCGCCCGCGCCCTGGGCCGCCCCGACGCCGCCGAACGCCTGGTCGACGTCCTCCTCTCGGTCGCCGGAGCTGTCTAACCCACGCTCTCCAGGCGGCGGGCGAGCTGCGGGTAGTCGAGGACCAGGCCCCGGTCGTCGACGGTGAGCTCGCTGTGGAAGTCGCCCGAGGCGTAGCGGACCCGGCCCGGGGCGAGGTGGGTGTAGTGCTGGCGGGACGGACGGACCGTCAGGTCCGGGACGGACACCCAGGCCGTCAGGAGCTCGTGGGGGCCGGCCGGGCCCGGGGTGTGGTGGAGGGCGTGGCGCAGCACCGGCATGGTGTTGGTGAGCGGCGAGAGCCCGAGGTCGCAGTCGAGGGCCTCGGCCAGCTCGGGGAGGTCGCGGCCGTTGGCCTCCCAGCGGCCGCGTTCGTCGCGCCGCAGGTCCAGCTCGCGGACGCCCTCGGCGGAGTCGGCGGTGACCCGCAGACGGCGGGTGACGTACCGCGGGCCGGTCTCCAGCCGGTAGGTCAGCCAGTACGGCCGCGGCGCGGTGCCGACCACCCGGCCCCGGGCGGCGAGGGTGTCCGGGGTGAGCTCCACCCAGGCGGTCTCGTACCCCTGACTCTCGGTCACTTCCCAGGTCAGCACGGTCTTGGCGGTCATGACCGCCACGGTAGTACGGGCGGGGCTTCCCTCGGCCGAGGCGCCGTGGTGTGCTGGGAGGGATCACCGAGGAGGAGTCCCGGATGAGACCGCACCGAGCCGCCGCGGCCCTCGCCGCCCTGCTGGCCGTCGGCTGCACCCCCGTGCCGCAGCCGGACGCACCGGCACCGGTCAGGGACGACCGCACCGTCCGGGTGACCGCCACGGTGGCCGAGGGCCTGGACACCCCCTGGGGGCTGGCCCGGCTGCCGGACGGCGCTCTGCTGGTCGGCTCGCGGGACGAGGGCCGGATCACCCGGATCGCCGCCGACGGCTCCCGCACGGACTTCGGGACGGTGCCGGGCGTGGTGCCCGGCGGCGAGGGCGGGCTGCTCGGCCTGGCCGTCTCCCCGGACGGGCGGCGGCTGTACGCGTACCTGACGGCCGCCGAGGACAACCGCGTCCTGAGCTTCGACCTCGCCGCCGGGCGCCCCGGTGCCGCGAGCACCGTGCTGACCGGCATCCCGAAGGGACCGACCCACGACGGCGGCCGGATCGCCTTCGGCCCGGACGGCCTGCTCTACGTCGGCACCGGTGACGCCGGGCGGCGCGAGGCGGCCCAGGACCGTTCCTCGCTCGGCGGCAAGATCCTGCGCCTCACCCCCGACGGCGACCCGGCCCCCGGCAACCCCTTCCCCGGCTCCCCCGTCTACTCGCTCGGCCACCGAAACGTGCAGGGTCTCGCCTGGGATGCCCAGGGGCAGCTCTGGGCGGCCGAGTTCGGCCAGGACACCTGGGACGAGCTGAACCGGATCACCCCGGGCGCCAACTACGGCTGGCCCGTGGTCGAGGGCCGGGCGGGCCGCGAGGGCTACGCCGACCCGGTGGCCCAGTGGAAGCCCGCCGAGGCCTCCCCGAGCGGCATCGCGTACGCCGACGGCGCGATCTGGCTGGCCGCCCTGCGGGGCAGCCGCCTCTGGCGCGTCCCGGTGGACGGCGGCGGGAGCCCGTCCTCGTACCTGGCCGGCGCGCACGGGCGCCTGCGCACCGTCCTCGCCGAACCGGACGGCACCCTGCTGCTGACCACCAGCAACACCGACGGCCGCGGCGAGGTCCGCCCGGGCGACGACCACCTGTACCGGGTCACCCTGCGCTGACGCGGCCTCAGACCGGGCGGGTCAACTCCCAGGTGTCGACGGCGAAGTCGAGCGTCATGCCGTGCCGCTCGTAGAGGGCCAGCGCACCCGTGCTGTTGTCGGTGTCGACCCCGAGGCCGACCCGGTCGCGGCCGAGGGCGGTGGCGTAGTGGGCGAAGAAGTGCCGCAGCAGGTAGCTGCCGAGGCCGCGGCCACGGGCCGTGTCGAGGACGCCCAGATTGGCCGCCCAGCCCATGGTGGTGCGGTCGTTGCGGGTGCGGAGCGCGGCCACGTCCTCGCCGTCCAGGGAGGCGATCCAGACCAGCGACCAGTCGGCGCGCTCGCCGTCGATGTCGTGCAGCCACTGCTCGTAGCTGCGCGGCTGGTGGTCGAAGTGCTCGGCGAAGCTCTCCTGGAGCAGCCGGTGGGCGGTGCGGCGGTCCGCCTCCTCCGTGCAGTCCCGGAGGGTGACGCCGGTGGGCGGCACGGGCACCGGGTGCTCGGCGGCGACCACGTCCCGGGCCATCACGTTGTAGCGCCGCACCGGGCGCCAGCCGCGGGCGCGCAGGGCGTCGGTGTCGACGGTGGGGGCGGTGTTGAGGTGCATGTGGATCACGGCCCGCTCGGCGCCGTTGCCAGCCGCACGCTCGGCGGCGCGGGCCTCCATCAGCTCGAACAGGTGCAGCGTCCCCGGGAGTTGGTCCGGCAGGACGTACTGGTCCATGTCGATCCGCTCGGCGCCCGAGTCGTCCCAGAGCAGCCCGTAGCCGATCAGCCGCTCGCCCTGGAAGAGCAGCCAGGAGTCCTTCTCCAGGTCCACCTCGGGGTGCTTGAGGTCGGCCTCGACCTCGTTCAGCTCGGTCTCGGCCCGGCCGATCTCCAGCAGGTCGATCTCGTTGAGCAGCGCGCAGACCGCCTCGGCATCGCCGAGCGTCGCCGGACGCACCGTCAGCCCGGCGGGGGGCGTTCCTGTCGTGGTCATACCCTTCACCCTCCCATCGCCCCCGGCATGCCGCGAACCATTTTCCGCCCGGTACGGACCGGGCCTACGGTGGGCGCGTGATCACGAACACGACAGCACAGGAACGCTTCCTCCAGGACTTCCACGCCGAGCACCCGGCGGTGACGGCGGAGGCCTTCGCCCACGGCCGCGCCCCCGACGGCCGCTCCAGCTACCAGCTGCTCAGTGACCGACTGGCCGGCCGCCGACGGGTGTTGGACCTCGGCTGCGGTGACGGCCTGCTGCTCGAGCTGCTCGCCCGGGAGCCGGGGCGCACGCTCGCCGGGCTGGACCTCTCCGCCCACGCGCTGGCCGCGGCCCGCCGCCGTCCGGCGCTCGCGGAGGTCCAGCTGGAGCAGGGCCGGGCCCAGGAACTCCCGTTCGGCGACGGTGCTTTCGACGCCTGCGCGTCGCACATGGCACTGATGCTGATGGGGGAGGTCGAGCTGGTCGCGGCCGAACTGGCCCGGGTGACCGCCCCGGGCGGGGTGCTGGCCTGCGTGATCGGCGGCGAGGCGGTCGGCGGCGAGGCCTACGAGGCGTTCGTCGGGCTGCTGCGGTCCGCCGTCGCCGCTACGCCCCCGGAGCAGCGGATCCCGTCCCTCGGCGACCGCCGCACCCGCACCCGGGACGGCCTGGACGGCCTCCTCGGCCCGGCGGGCTTCGCGCCGGTGGAGTGGGAGACGGTGCCGATCGACCTGACCGGCCCGGTGACGGAGGTCTGGGCCTCCCTCTCCGGCCTGTACGACCTCGCCCCGCTCGACGGACCGGCCCTGGAGCGGCTGCGCCTCGACTTCCTCGCGGTGGCGCGGGAGCTGACCACCCCCGAGGGGCTCGTGCCCTGCGGCTTCCGGATCCACCTGGTGACGGCGCGTCGCTGCTGATCCGGCGGCCGCCCGGTAGCTTGGGCGCATGGCACAGGACCGAGAGGCCGTCCGGGCGTTCTTCGCGGCGCGGGCGGCGGGCTGGGACGCCAAGTTCGCCGACGACCCGCCGCGGTACGCCGCTGCCATCGCCGAACTCGGCCCGCTGGACGGCGCGTTCGCGCTCGACGCGGGCTGCGGCACCGGGCGCGCCCTGCCCCTCCTGCGCGCCGCCGTCGGCCCCGCCGGGCGGGTGGTCGGGGTGGACCTGACCCCCGAGATGCTCGCCGAGGCCACCGCCCACCCCGGCGTCGACGCCCTCGCCGTCGCCGACTGCACCCGCCTCCCGCTCCCGGACGCGGTGGCCGACCTGGTCCTCGCCGCCGGCCTGCTCCCCAACCTGCCCGAACCCGCCACCGGCCTGCGCGAGTTCGCCCGCGTCACCCGCCCCGGCGGCCGCCTCGCCCTCTACCTCCCGCTCTCCCGCGCCGCCCTCGCCGCCCGGCACGGCCGCGACCCCGCCACCGACCCGCAGTCCGCGCCCCTCCTCCGCCCGCTCCTGGCCGCCACCGGCTGGCACCTCGTCAGCCACCGCGACGCGGACGACCACTTCCTCGCGGTGGCGGTCCGCGCCTGAGCGGGAAGGTGGCGAGGTACGGGCCGGGTCGGCGGCCTCCCGACCCGATCGCCGCGCCGGCACCTAAGCTGCTGGTCATGGCACACGAAGCGAGCATCTCCGGCATCCGAGAGTTCTTCGCCGCGCGGGCGGACACCTGGGACTCCAAGTACCCCGACGACAGTCCGCGCTACGCCGCCGCCATCGCCGAACTCGGGCCACTGGACGGCGCGTTCATCCTCGACGCCGGATGCGGCACCGGCCGCGCCCTCCCCCTCCTGAAGGCCGCCGCCGGCAAGACCGGCACCGTGCTCGGCGTGGACGTGACCCCCGAGATGCTCCGTCGCGCCGCCGCCCACGCCGCCGAGGCCCGGGTGGTCCTCGCCGACTGCGAGCGGCTCCCCCTCCCCGACGCCACCGCCGACGTGGTCTTCGCCGCCGGCCTGGTCAACCACCTCCCCGACCCCGCGGCCGGCCTGCGCGAACTCGCCCGCGTCACCCGCCCCGGCGGCCGCCTGGTCCTCTTCCACGCCATCGGCCGCGCCGTCCTCGCCGCCCGCCACCAACGCGCCCTCACACCCGACGACCTCCGCGCCGAACCCAACCTCCGCCCCCTCCTCACCGCCAACGGCTGGCACATGGACACCTACACCGACACCGACGACCGCTACCTGGTGATCGCCACCAAGAGCTGAGCGGGCAATCTGCCGTGTTCGACCACGGACCACCCATGGATGCCGTGATACTGCGCAGAGGCACAGATGGGTTCGAGCTCGGGAACGGAAGGTGCATCCGGGATGCAGCAGATCGGTCTCTACTACCCGTACGTTCACGTTCGGGATGACACGTGGCTGAAAGCTGCCGCCCTCTACCTACCGAAACTCGGCCGTATCGTTCCGGAGGGTTTCCTGCTGAACGACCGGGAGACCCTGAGAGCCCTGAGCAACGAATGCGACTTCATTGTGGACGTCGATCCGAGGGAGGCGGTCACCGCTGCGGCTCACCTGTTCACCGGGGCGATCCAGGGCAACGAGAGCTCACTTCGGCACCGATTCGCTGCGACGATGGACATCCCCTACGGCTCACTGATCGTCAACTCGGACCCAACTCTCACAGCGGGCCAGGTGTCGCATCGCGCGGCTCACCTAGCGCCACTGGCCGCGATTCACCGAGGGGAGCTCGATCCCGGCCTCACATCCCTCCTCATCGACGAAGGCCTGGTCCATCCCCGCCCCAGGATTGCGGCGCCCGGGGAGCATTCCGACCACTGGGTCGGCGTGGATCCGGCGTTCGCCTGGGTCTACAAGTGCGTTCTCACCGCAGAACTCGCCAAGCGCACAGCGTACGTCCCTGTGACGGACCAAGTCGTCGCTCACGGCACTTCGGACGACTGGACCGGCGAGCGGATCACGGCAGCGCTTCTGGGCCGTGAGCCCCTCCAGACCGGGCTCGACACGGAGACCCGTCTTGGTTTGATGGCGGTGCAGTGCGTGCTGCCAGCCAACCTGGACGCCGTACCGGTCGAAAAGATCATCAAGCTCCGTCGCAACCACGCCGAGGAGTTCTCCGCCTTCGCAGCGGGGGTCGGAGCGGCGGCCACCGCGATTCGGGAACGCACTGCCCACGTGACGGATCGAACCGCGTTCGAGAATCACCTCCAGCTCTCCTTCGACGAGAACATCGCGCAGCCACTCGGACGTTTGCGGGCCGCCATGACTGGCTTGAACCTTCAAACGGTCTTTTCGGCTTTCAACATCAAGAGCGAGACCTTTGCCGCGGCAACCGCTGCCAGCGGACTGTTCGGCGGCAGCACCACCATTGCCGCCGGAGGTCTCGCGATCGGAACGGCCACCTGGCGGCACGAGACCGCCAAGGCACGCGACGCGGCGATGGCAGCCTCTCCGGTCGGCTACCTGCTCCGCGTCGAGCAGGACCTCAAGCCTGCGACCCTGCTGGACCGGGTCAAGCGCGCTGCGGCCCGAGCGGCTGGCACTGGCGTCTGAGACAGCACGCTCGGGCCTGCGGCCTCGTCAACGGCAATACCTCAGGACCGACTGCGCCAGCGGTAGTGGAGTTCGGGGCGGCCGACGGTGCCGTAGCGGGGTTCGCGGGCGGCCAGGCCGGTGGTGACGAGGTGTTCGAGGTAGCGGCGGGCGGTGATGCGGGAGACGCCGGTGGCGGTGGCGGCGGCGGTGGCGGTGAGGCCTTCGGGGGCGGTGCGCAGGACGGCGGCGAGGGTGTCGAGGGTGGGGGCGCTGAGGCCCTTGGGGAGGGCGGTGCGGTCGGGGGTGCGGAGGGCGGCGAGGGCCTGGTCGACCTCGTCCTGGCCGGTGGCCTCGCCGGTGCGGGCCAGGGTGGCGTGGTAGCGGGCGTAGCGTTCCAGACGGTCCGTCAGGGCGGCGCTGGTGAAGGGCTTGAGCAGGTACTGGACCACGCCGGCGGAGACGGCCGAGCGGACCATGGCGAGGTCGCGGGCCGAGGTGACGGCGATGACGTCGGCGGTGTGGCCGGCGGCCCGGAGGGTGCGGCAGAACTGGAGGCCGTGGCCGTCGGGGAGGTGGAGGTCCAGCAGGATCAGGTCGACGGGGGTCCGCTCGGCGCGGGCCCGGTCGAGCAGGCGGCGGGCGGCGGCGCAGCTGTGGGCCGTCCCGGCGGCGCGGAAGCCGGGGGTGCGGGAGACGTAGAGGGTGTGGGCGTCGGCGGCGACCGGGTCGTCCTCGACGACCAGGACGGAGATGGTGGTCATGCCGTGGCCTCCCGCTGGAGGGGCAGGCGGACCGTCAGGACGGCGCCGTCGGAGGCGGAGCCGCCGACGGTGACGGTGCCGCCGTTGCGGCGGGCGGTCTGGCGGACCAGGGCCAGTCCGAGGCCGCGCCCGCCGGCGGAGGCCTTGGTGGTCCAGCCGCGGTCGAAGACCTCGCCGGCTGCCGCGGGGTCGATGCCGGGGCCGGAGTCGGCGACCCGGAGGAGGAGTTCGGGGCCGTCGACCCGGGCGGTGACGGTGACTTCGGGGGCACGGGCGGCGGCGTTCTCGATGGCGGCGTCGACCGCGTTGTCGACCAGGTTGCCCAGCACGGTGACCAGGTCGCGCGGGGTGAGGCCGGGCGGCAGGACGCCGTCGTCGATCCGGCTGTCCTCGGTGAGGGTGAGGTCGACGCCGCGCTCGAAGGCCTGCGCGGTCTTGCCGAGCAGCAGGGCGGCGAGCACGGGCTCGCCGACCGCGGCCACCACCCGGTCGGTGAGCTGCTGGGCGAGTTCGAGTTCGGCGGTGGCGAACTCCACCGCCTCGCGGTGGCGGCCGAGTTCGATCAGGGAGACCACCGCGTGCAGCCGGTTGGCGGCCTCGTGGGCCTGCGCGCCGAGCGCCTCCGCGAAGCCCCGGACGGAGTCCAACTCTCCGGACAGCGACTGGAGTTCGGTGTGGTCCCGGAAGGTGACCACGGTGCCGAGGCCCGGGCCGACGGCGGAGGTGTTGACCACCACGACCCGCTCCTCGGTGAGGTGCACCTCGTCGCGGGCGGGATCGTCCCCGGTGAGCGCCCGCACCAGGGAGGGCGGCAGCCCGAGCGAGCGGACCTCGACCCCGTCCAACGGGCCGGTGAGGCCGAGGAGTTCGCGGGCGGCGTCGTTGCAGAGCACCACCCGGCCGTGCCGGTCGAGCAGCACCAGGCCCTCCCGGACGGAGTGCAGCGTCGCCTGGTGGTAGTCGTAGAGGTGGCTCAGTTCGGCGGCGCCCATGCCGTGGGTGTGGCGGCGCAGCCGGGCGTTGGCCAGGTAGGTGGCGAGGCCGCCGAGCAGGACGGCGGCGGCCGCGACGGCGCCCAGGGCCAGCAGCGGGCCGCGCAGTTGGGCGCTGATGGACTGGACGGTGATGCCCGCGCTGACCAGGCCGACCACCCGGGTGCCGTCCTGCACCGGGACCACCACGCGGACGGAGGGGCCGAGGGTGCCGGTGTAGGTCTCCCGGAACACCTGGCCGGCCAGGGCCTGTTCGGTGTGGCCGAGGAAGCGCTTGCCGATCTGGGCCGGGTCGCGGTGGGTCCAGCGGATGCCGTCGGGGGCCATCACGGTGACGAAGTCGACCCCGGTGTCGCGGCGGACCTGCTCGGCGTACGGCTGGAGCGCGGCGGAGGGGTCGGGAGTCAGTGCGGCGGCCCGGACGTCGGGCGCGTCGGCGACCGAGCGGGCGACGGCGGTGACCTGGCGCAGCGCGGCGTCCTCGGCCCGCCCGGCGGTGAACAGGTAGGCGAGCACCGCTCCCCCGGCCACCACGGCGGCCACGATGACCACCTGCACCACGAAGAGCTGCCCGGCCAGGCTGCGGGCCCGGCGGCGCTTGGGGAGGTCCGGGGGGCGCGCGTCCATGCAGGCCAGTGTGCACTGCCGGGGAGCGGAGCCGGATCCTGAGGGCGCGTGAACTCTATGAACGCAAACGTGACCTGGCTCACGTCCGCACGGGATGGTCTTGTCCGACCCCTCCACCCACGGGTCGACGTCGTACCCAGGCGAAGGAGCCTCCCCCATGACCAGGACAGCAGCCCCGGGCCGCAGAGACCGGACGCACTACCTCTACCTCGCGGTGATCGTCGCCGTGCTGGCCGGTGTCGTGGTCGGCCTGGCCGCGCCGGAATTCGCGGTGGAGCTCAAGCCGGTCGGCACCGGGTTCGTGAACCTGATCAAGATGATGATCAGCCCGGTGATCTTCTGCACCATCGTGCTCGGCATCGGCTCGGTGACCAAGGCGGCCAAGGTCGGCCGGGTCGGCGGCCTCGCGCTCGGCTACTTCCTGGTGATGTCCACCGTCGCGCTGGCCATCGGCCTGCTGGTCGGCAACCTGCTGGAGCCCGGCTCCGGCCTGCACCTGACCCAGGCGCTGGCCAAGGCCGGCCACGCCCAGGCCACCGCCGGGCACGCGCAGTCCACCACCGACTTCCTGCTCGGGATCATCCCCACCACGCTCCTCTCGGCCCTCACCGAGGGCAAGGTGCTGCAGACCCTGCTGGTCGCGCTGCTGGCCGGCTTCGCGCTCCAGGCGATGGGCTCCGCCGGCGCCCCGGTGCTGCGCGGGATCGAGCACGTGCAGCGGCTGGTGTTCCGGGTGATGTCGATGATCATGTGGCTGGCGCCGGTCGGTGCCTTCGGCGCCATCGCCGCCGTGGTCGGGGCGACCGGGACGGCGGCCCTGAAGAGCCTCGCCGTCATCATGATCGGCTTCTACCTGACCTGTCTGCTGTTCGTGGTGGTGGTGCTCGGCGGGCTGCTGCGGCTCGCCGCCGGGGTGAACGTCTTCGGCCTGCTGCGCTACCTCGGCCGGGAGTTCCTGCTGATCCTGTCGACCTCCTCCTCGGAGAGCGCCCTGCCCCGGCTGATCGCCAAGATGGAGCACCTCGGGGTGAGCCGCCCGGTGGTCGGCATCACCGTGCCGACGGGCTACTCCTTCAACCTCGACGGCACCGCGATCTACCTCACCATGGCCTCGATCTTCATCTCCGAGGCGCTGGACAAGCCGATGTCCCTCGGTCAGCAGCTCGGCCTGCTGGTCTTCATGGTGATCGCCAGCAAGGGCGCCGCCGGGGTCACCGGCGCGGGCCTGGCCACCCTGGCCGGCGGCCTGCAGTCCCACCGGCCCGAACTGGTCGACGGCGTCGGCCTGATCGTGGGCATCGACCGCTTCATGTCCGAGGCCCGCGCCCTCACCAACTTCGCGGGCAACGCGGTGGCCACCGTGCTGATCGGCCACTGGACCAAGGAGCTCGACCGGGAGCGGATGGCCGAGGTGCTGGCCGGCCGGCTGCCCTTCGACGAGAGCACCCTGGTCGACGGCGGCCACGGCACCGTCCCGGAGCAGGCCACCGCACCCGTCCTGGAGAAGACCGGCTGACGCCCCCTCATGACTCGCAGGCCCCGCCCGGGAACACCACGACCGGGCGGGGCCTGCGCCGTCCCCGGCCCGGCCCCGGGTTCACCGGCCCGCTAGAGGTCGTGGCGGGCGCCGCTGAGCACCCAGGACAGGCCGGTGGCCGGGTCCTCCAGGGCCAGGTGCAGGAAGCGCAGCTCGTCGTCCGGCTCGTACCAGGTGAAACAGCGCAGCCGGGAGACCAGGGCGTTCACCTCGGCCACCGACAGGGCGCACCCCGCCTCCTCGCCGGTCATCGCGGCCAGGATCCGCCAGACCGCGAGGCGGCCCTCGGCGCAGCCCTGCCACAGGCGGTCGGAGGCGGCCTGCACCAGCGCCGGGTAGACCGCGCCGAACGGCAGGTGCCCCCCGGTGACCCGGCGCTCCGGGGTCAGCTGTGCGGCGGCGGCCGACGCGACCCCCCGGACGCAGCGGGCCGTGGCCCACGGTACGGCGGCGGCCAGCAGCCTGGTCGCGGCCAGGCCGAGCACCTGCTCCCCGCGCTCGGGCAGCTCGACCGGGCCGAGGCCCTCCATGCCGGCCGGCAGGGTGAGCAGCGCCCGCCGGGCACCGCCGGCCGGCAGGTACTCCCGCACCAGGGCATCGGGCTGACCGGCCGCCAGCTCCCAGGGCTCCGCGGCCAGCGGCACGCCTTCGGGATCGGGCTCGGCACCGTGGCCGAGCTGCTCGCCGAGCAGCACCCGGGTGTGCCGCACCAGCCGCCGCACCGGCTCCGGGCCGAGCAACGGGGCCAGCCGGCGCCAGGTGTGACGGGTCGCCAGCACCTCCCAGAGCGGGCCGCTGTCGTGGTCGGCGGTGGTCGCGGTGCTGCCCGGGCCGCCGTCCGGGTCGAACAGCCGCGCCGCCACCTCGGGCGGCGCCCCGTACGCGATCAGGTGCCCGAGCGGGGCGGTCTCGGCCGCCCCCTGGGCCTCGCCGCGCAGCTCGGCGCCGACCGCGCGGGACTCCCGGTAGAGCCCGAGGAGGTCGGGCCAGCGCTCCTCGTCGGCCAGCGTCCGCAGCGAGCGGCACTCGTAGGTGATCACATTTTCAGCGTACGGATCGTGACGGCCCGTCAAGGGAGGCGCGGCCGGGCCGGGCGGTGGACGCTGCGCCGATCGCGCCGCGCGCTCAGCCGCCGACCTGTTCCAGCAGACGGGCGGCGTGCACCCGGCCCGCGTGCTCCACCAGGTTGACCAGGACCTCCTTACCGGACTCCCGGCGACGGGCGTCGCAGATCACCACGGGGGTGGAGCCGTCCAGGTCCAGCGCCCGGGCGACCTCCTCGGGGCCGAACTCGCGGGTGCCGGCGAAGCGGTTGACCGCGACCACGAAGGGGATGCCCCGGTGCTCGAAGAAGTCGACCGCCGGGAAGCAGTCCGTCAGCCGCCGGGTGTCCGCCAGCACCACGGCCCCCAGGGCGCCGTGGGCCAGCTCGTCCCAGAGGAACCAGAAGCGGTCCTGCCCGGGGGTGCCGAACAGGTAGACCGACAGGCCCTCCCGGATGGTGATCCGGCCGAAGTCCATCGCCACCGTGGTGGTGGTCTTCCGCTCCACCCCGCCGGTGTCGTCCACCCCGGCCCCCGCCAGGGTGAGCTGCTCCTCGGTGCGCAGCGGGCGGATCTCGCTGACCGAGCCGACCAGGGTGGTCTTGCCGACGCCGAAGCCCCCGGCCACCAGGATCTTCAGGGCCAGGTCGGCCTCGGCGTCGGCCGAAGGGACGGAGGAGCGGTCAGAGCGCGCGGAGTCCATGGATGACCTCACGGAGGATGTGCTCGTCGGGGAGCAGGGCGGGCGGGACGGGGCGGCGGACCCGGACGTAGCCGGCGGTCAGCAGGTCGCCGAGCAGGACCCGGACCACCCCGAGCGGGAGGTCCGTCTCGGCGGCGATCTCGGCCACCGAGAGGGCGTCGTCGCGGCACAGGCCGAGGATCGCGCCGTGTTCGGGCCCCACCGGCGGGTCGGCGCCCTCGGACAGGTCGCTGACCACCAGGGCGATCAGGTCGAACTCCCGCCCGGTGGGCACGGTGCGGCCCTGGACGAGTGCGTACGAGCGGACCATCGGCCCGGCCTCGCCGTCGTACCAGCGGGTGTGCCGCTCGGGCTCGGACGGGTAGCCGAAGGCGGTGCCGTCCAGGTGGCGGCGCTGCGGGTAGAGCACCGTGCTCACCCGCCGACCGTCGAGCGCGGTGGTGTGTACAGGTGCTCGCCGACCTGACGGACCAGCCGGGCCATCTCGTAGGCGATCAGGCCGAGGTCGGCGTCGGCCCGGGCGAAGACGGCCAGGCAGGTGCCCTCCCCCGCGGCCGCCACGAAGAGGAAGCCGTGCTCCAACTCGACCATGGTCTGACGGACTTCACCTGCCTCGAAGTGCCGCCCGGCGCCCTTGGCCAGGCTGTGGAAGCCGGAGGCGACGGCGGCCAGGTGGTCACCGTCCTCCCGGTCGATCCCGGCCGAGCTGCCGATCGCCAGGCCGTCGGCGGAGAGCATCACGGCGAAGCGGACCTGCGGGACGCGGGAGACCAGCTCGTCCAGCAGCCAGTCGAGCTCGCCTCTGCGGTGCGTGGTGCCGTTCATCGGAGCTCTCCCTCGGTCGGTCCGGACTGGGTGTAAGGGTGCTGCGGAGCCGGTGGGGCCGGTGGGGCCGGTGGGGACGACGGGCTGACGGTGCGTTGGGCCTTCCCGCGGGCCCAGCCCCGCTGGTAGGCGGACATCGCGGCCCTGGCCTCCTCGGGATTGCGCCCCGCCGGGCGGGGCGGCCGGGCCGCCGCCGGGGGCTGCTCCGGTGCCTGCCGCAGCTGCGGCACCAGGCTGGCCTGCCGCACCCGGCGCGGGAGTTCGTCGGGGTCGGTCACCACGGGCCGCCCCAGCGGCGGCACCCCGAGCGGGGGCACGACCGCCAGCGGGACGGTGGGCGGGGGCACCTGAGCCGGCGGCACCGCGGCGGGCGGCCCGGCACCGGCCGACACGGCGGCGGGCGGCACGACGGCCAGGCCGGGGAGCTCCAGCGCCTCCGGCCGCTCCGTGTGCTCCGGCAGCTCCGTGTGCTCCAGCTGCTCCGACAAGGGTCCGCGCCCCGTTGCCCGCCAACCCTCCTCCTCCAGCAGTGCGTTGGGCAGCAGCACCACCGCCGTGGTCCCTCCGTACGCCGAGGGGCGCAGTGAGACCCGGACGTCCTGGCGGCGGGCCAGCTTGCTGACCACGAACAGGCCCAGCCGGTCGCTGTCGAAGAGGTCGACCTGCTCGGCGGCCTCGATTCGCCGGTTGGCCTCGGCCAGCGCCTCGGTGCCCATGCCGAGCCCGCGGTCCTCGATCTCCAGCGCGTAGCCGTTGCCGACCTGCTCGCCCCGCACGTGCACCTTGGTGTGCGGGGGCGAGAACCCGGTGGCGTTCTCGACCAGTTCGGCCAGCAGGTGCACCAGGTCCGCCACCGCCTGGCCGGCCACCGCGACCTTCGGCAGCCGGTGCACCTCCACCCGGGGGTACTCCTCCACCTCCGAGACGGCGGCCCGCACCACGTCCATCAGCGGCACCGGATTGCGCCAGCCCCGGCCCGGGGCCGCCCCGGAGAGGATGATCAGACCCTCCGCGTGGCGGCGCATCCGGGTGGTCAGGTGGTCGAGCCGGAACAGGTCGGCCAGCTCCGCCGGGTCCTCGGTGCGGCGCTCCATCGCGTCCAGCAGGGCGAGTTGACGGTGCACCAGCACCTGGCTGCGCCGGGCCAGGTTGACGAAGACCCCGGAGACCCCGGAGAGCACCTCCGCCCGCTCCACCGCCGCGGTGACGGCGGCCCGCTGGACCGAGCCGAGCGCGCCGTGCACCTGCCCGATCTCGTCCGCCCCGTGCGGGCGCTGCGGCGCCTCGCGCTCCACGTCGATCTCCTCGCCGGCCCTCAGTCTGCGCATGGTGGCCGGGAGCTTGCGCCCGGCCAGCTCCAGCGCCGAGTTCCGAAGGGCGATCAGCTCGGTGACCAGGCCCCGGCCGATCTGCACCGAGATCAGCAGCGAGGCGACCACCGCGACCAGGCCGAGCAGCACCGCCGCGCCGGAGGCGGAGAACAGCCCGAGCGCGTACGGGCGGGCCTGCGCGGCGGCGGTGGCCCCGGCCTCGGTCTCCACGGTGCGCAGGGTGCGGGCCACGTTCCCGGCAGCCACCATCCACTGCTCGGCGCTGACCGCCTCGGCGGCCGAGCGGCCGTCGGGCGCGGCGCGCACCGCGTCCTCCTGGCGCAGCAGTTCGCGGTGGTCCGGGCCTCCCGTGACGGTCGCCAGCGCGGCCCGGTCGGCCGGGCGCAGGTCGCGCGCGGCGGTCTGCTGGAACAGCCGCCGGGCGTACACGGCGGCCGCGAACTCGGCCCGCTGCTCCTCGGTGAGCGCCCCGGCCCGCTGGCCGGTGCGCAGCAACGCGTCCTCCCGGGCCAGGAGTTCGCGCGAGCGGGCGAACTCCAGCAGCACCCGGGCGGCCGAGCCGGCCCGGTGGTCCTGGAGCCCGCTGACGGCTCCGCCGACCTCCAGCGCCCGGTCGATCGCGGCGGTGTAGCCGGCGTAGGTCTCGTCCCAGCGGACCTCGCGGGAGAGCACCCGGCGGCGTAGCTCGGCCACCGCGGTGAGCGCGCGGCCCAGCTCGTCCAGCCGGCCGGCCGCCTCGGCGCCGTAGCCCCGGGCGTCGGCCCGGTTGTAGGAGCCGCCGATCCCGAGCGGGGCGGCCGCCCGGTCGGTGGAGTCGGCGGCCTCCCGCAGGGTGGCCTCGCGGACGGCGCCCGGTGCGGCCAACTGCTGCCCGGCCGCGGCCCGTTCGGCCTGGAGACCGCCGACGGTCGCGGCCACCGGCGTGAGCAGTTCGGCCTGCACCTGCTGGACCCGCAGCAGGTCGGCGACCTGCTGCGCGGTGGTGACGGTGGCGAAGGACCACAGGGCCATCACCGACACCACCGGGACCATCAGCAGGGCGACGATCCTGGCGCGTACCGTCCGCGGCTTCAGCCGCCGCCATCCGGGGCGGTCGGCCGGTCCGGCGTGGCTTCCCATCGAAAAGGACCCTCTCGGTAACGGAACTAGACTTCCTCGATGGCCAGTTGGCCGGCTTCCCGGTACGCGGCACGCTCCTGTGCGGTCGGCGAGAGCGCCACGAAGGCCGAGGTCAGGAACAGGAACGAGCCGAGCCCGACCGCCAGCGGGAAGATGAACTGCATCGGCGTGGCGCCGCCCAACTCGACCCGCGAGGGCTCCAGTTCCACCTGGACGGCGGCCATCCCGGTGTAGTGCATCAGGCTCACCGCCACGCCCATCACCAGGGCCGCGGCGGCCGCCGCGTAGACGTTGCGGATGGTGACGGCGGCCCAGAGCGCCGCGCTGGCCGCGCCGACCGCGATCAGCACCGAGAGCACCACCGTGCCGGCCTCGTACCGCAGGTGGCCGTGCATCCGCACCGCCGCCATGCCGAGGTAGTGCATGGCGGCCACGCCGAGGCCGGTGATCAGCCCGCCGAGCAGCAGCGCGCGCCCCCGGTGCCGGCCGTAGCCGACCACGAAGACCCCGATCCCGACCACCAGGACGGCGACCAGCAGGCTGAGCACGGTGAGCGGCACGTTGTACCGCAGTTCGGTGCCGTCCACGGCGAAGCCGAACATGGCCACGAAGTGCATGGTCCAGATGCCGGAGCCGATCGCGGCGGCGGCGGTGACCAGCCAGTTGCGCCGCGAGGCACGGGCGGTGGGTGGAGCCTCCAGGGCGCGCAGGGTGCAGCGCAGGCCGAGAGCGGCTCCGATGCAGGCCATCGCGTAGGCGATGACCGGAGTCGGCCAGCCGAAGCCGAAGTGATCCAGGTGTGCCATCGAGCCCCCGTCCGATGCGGCGTCAGGTGCGGGACGCTACGCAGCGGCGGAAGGGGGCCACCAGAAGATGTGAAAAGCAGCCCACCGGGGGGCTCGCGTGTGCTGAACTGGCGTGCGCCCTGTGCGCCGGGCGCACGCCCTCCCGTTCAGCCGGGGTCCGTGCCTCAGCGGCGCTTCAGCCGCAGCCGGACCGGGCCGGCCGCTTCCAGGGTGATCCCGTGGGTCAGCGGCACCTCGTCGTCCAGCGCCTCGACCTCGAAGGTGCGCAGCAGCGACGCCAGACCGAGCACCGACTCCAGCATCGAGAAGTGCTGGCCGATGCAGGCCCGCGGTCCGCCGCCGAACGGGAACCAGGCGTAGCGGTGCCGGGCGGCCTCCGCCTCGGGCGTGAAGCGCTCGGGGTCGAAGCGCTCCGGGTCCTCCCAGTGCTCCGGGTGCCGGTGGGTGACGTAGGGGGCGACCATCACGTTGGACCCGGCCGGGATCACCGTGCCGTCGATCACGGTCTCCGCCACCGACTGGCGGCCGACCACCGGAGCCGCCGGGTAGAGCCGCATCGCCTCCTTCAACACCATCGTCAGGTACGGGAGTTCGTTGTAGTCGGCGGCGGTCGGGCGGCGGCCGCCGGCCAGCAGGCCGTCCAGCTCCTCGTGCACCCGGGCCTGCACCTCGGGGTGGTGGCCCAGCAGGTGCAGGGTGAAGGTGAGCGAGGTGGCGGTGGTCTCGTGCCCGGCCAGCAGGAAGACCAGCACCTGCTCGCGCAGCTCGGTGGCGTCCAGCCGCTCGCCGTCCTCGCCGCGGGCCGCGGCCAGCAGGCCGAGCAGGTCGTCCGAGCCGGCCGCCGCGCCGCCGCGGGCCGCGATGATCGCGTCGCAGACCTCGTACAGCGCCCGCTCGGCGGCCATCGCCTCCCGGTTGGTCGGCGTCGGCCAGGTGCGCGGGATGCGCACCGGCTGGAAGCCGCGCGCGGTGACGAAGTGGGCCAGGACGGGGAAGTTGGTCCGCACCGAGTCCAGCGCGGTCTCCACGTCGGCGCCGAACAGGATCCGGGAGACGGCGCGCAGGGCGAAGCGCGACATCTCGTCCACCGCGTCCACCGGGCCGGGCAGCCCGCCCCAGCGGTCCACCAGGGCCTCGGCCTCGATGCCGATGGCGTCCGCGTAGCCGTCCACCCGGCGGCGGGTGAAGAGCGGCTGGATCAGCCGCCGCTGGCGCTGGTAGTCGGTGTCCTGGGAGGTGAGCAGCCCGTTCCCGAAGCTGGCCCGGATCTCCTCGTAGAAGCTGTTCTCCTTGCGGAAGTTGGCCGCCTGGCCGGCCAGCACCTGCTGGGCGCCCTCCGGGGAGTAGACCCCGTAGAACTCGACCCGCAGCCCGGGCGGGCCGGCGGTGAGCCGGACCACGTCCCCGTACGCGCGGTGCGCGGCCAGGTACGTGCCCAGCGGGTCGCGCTTGAGGTCGAACATCGAACCGAGCAGCGGCAGGCCGGCCGGCCCCGGCACCTGTGTGGTCGGCAAAGGATCCCCCCTCGATGGAACAGGCATTCGCTCCCCACGCTAACTGACGGAGTATCAGCCCAGATAGGGCACGCGTTCGGCCACGGAGGGTCGCCTGTCACTTCGCACATGCTCCCTGCATGCCCCCTCGGGCCTGGCCCGTGCAATGAAACAGGGGATATTTCAGCCGCAGCTGCGGCACTATGATCGCCTCACCACATCATGAGGAGACTCGTTCACATGACCGTCACCGTCCGCCGCGCCGCCCTGGCCGCCACCGCCTTCGCCCTGGCCGCCGGGCTCACCGCGTGCAGCAGCTCCGGTTCCACGAGCTCCTCGCCCTCGGCCTCGGCCACCGGCCCCAAGCTCTCCGGCACCGTCACCGTCTTCGCCGCCGCCTCGCTCAAGGAGAGCTTCACCGAGCTCGGCAAGCGCTTCGAGACCGCGTACCCCGGCGTCAAGGTGACCTTCAACTTCGGCGGCTCCTCCGCCCTGGCCACCTCGATCACCTCGGGCGCCCCGGCCGACGTCTTCGCCGCCGCCTCCACCAAGACCATGAAGACCGTCACCGACGCCAAGGCCGCCGCCGACTCCAAGGTCTTCGTCCGCAACACGCTGGCCATCGCCGTCCCCAAGGGGAACCCGAAGCACATCGCCGGCCTCAAGGACCTGGCCGGCGGCGGTCTCAAGGTGGCCCTCTGCGCCAAGGAGGTGCCGTGCGGCGCCGCCGCCCTGGACGCCCTCAAGGCCGGCGGGGTCAACCTGACCCCCGTCACCCTGGAGCAGGACGTCAAGGGCGCGCTCACCAAGGTCGAGCTCGGCGAGGTGGACGCCTCCCTCGTGTACAAGACCGATGTCAAGGCCGATGCTGCCAAGATCGACGGTGTGGACTTCCCCGAGGCCGCCCAGGCCGTCAACGACTACCCGATCGCCGCGCTCGCCAAGGCCCCCAACCCCGACGGCGCCGCCGCCTTCACCGCCTACGTCCAGTCCGCCGACGCCCGCCGGGTGCTCACCGAGGCCGGCTTCCAGGCGCCGTGACACCTGCTCAGCCCCGCACCGGCCGCCGGGCGCGCCCCGCGCGACGCTCGCGGATCCCGTACGCACTGCTGCTTCCCGCACTGATCGGCCTCACCTTCCTGGTGCTGCCGCTGCTCGGGCTGTTGATCCGCGCTCCGTGGAGCGACATGCCCGAGCAGCTCACCAGCCCCGAGGTCTGGGAGGCGCTGCGGCTCTCGCTGCTCTGCGCGACGGCGGCGACGGGACTCTCCCTGCTCTTCGGGGTCCCGCTCGCCTGGCTGCTCGCCCGGACGGAGTTCCCCGGACGGGGGCTGGTGCGGGCGCTGGTCACCCTGCCGCTGGTGCTGCCGCCGGTGGTCGGCGGCGTGGCGCTGCTGCTGGTGCTCGGCCGCAACGGCATCGTCGGGCGCTACCTGGACGCCTGGTTCGGCGTCACCCTGCCGTTCCACACCTCCGGGGTGGTGCTCGCCGAGGCCTTCGTGGCGATGCCCTTCCTGGTGATCAGCGTGGAGGGAGCGCTGCGGGCCGCCGACCCGCGCTACGAGGAGGCCGCCGCCACCCTGGGCGCCTCCCGGCTCACCGCCTTCCGGCGCGTCACCCTCCCGCTGATCGCCCCCGGCGTGGCGGCCGGCGCCGTCCTCGCCTGGGCCCGCGCGCTCGGCGAGTTCGGCGCCACCATCACCTTCGCGGGCAACTTCCCGGGCAAGACCCAGACCATGCCGCTCGCCGTCTACCTGGCCATGGAGTCCGAACCCGCGGCGGCCATCGCGCTGAGCCTGGTGCTGCTCGCGGTCTCGATCGCGGTGCTCGCCGGACTGCGCGGCCGGTGGATGTCGTGAGCAGGACCGGCGGGCGCGCGGGCGAACGTGGTCACCCTGGGGGCGCGAGGAACTGCGCGAAGCGGAAGGCGGACCGGAGCCAGATCGGGGCAGGCGAGCCAGTTGCACGTGCTGCCGTTCCCCTGCGCGCAGTTCCCCGCGCCCCTGGGGTAACCACGTTCGCGAGGAGCCACGGTGCTTGATGCCCATCTGATCGTCGAGCGGGAGCCGCAGGCGGGGCGGGCCGGGTTCCGGCTGGACCTCGAACTGGCCGCCGCGCCCGGCGAGGTCGTGGCGCTGCTCGGGCCCAACGGGGCCGGGAAGTCCACCGCCCTGCGGGCGCTCGCGGGGCTGCTGCCGCTGACGGGTGGTCACCTGTCACTGGACGGCGGCCCGCTGGAGGTCCCGGCCAAGGGGGTCCACACGCCCGCCGAGTCCCGGCCCGTCGGCGTGGTCTTCCAGGACTACCTGCTCTTCCCCCACCTCTCCGCCCTCGACAACGTCGCCTTCGGCCTCCGCTGTCAGGGCATGAACCGCCGAGCCTCCCGCGAGGCCGCCCTCCCCTGGCTGGAGCGGATGGGCCTGGCCGAGCACGCCCAGGCCCGCCCCGCCGGGCTCTCCGGCGGCCAGGCCCAGCGCGTCGCGCTCGCCCGCGCGCTCGCCGTCCACCCCCGGCTGCTCCTCCTGGACGAGCCGCTCGCCGCCCTGGACGCCCGGACCCGGCTGGACGTGCGGGCCCAGCTCCGGCGCCACCTGGCCGAGTTCGAGGCGGTGGCCGTGCTGGTCACCCACGATCCGCTGGACGCGATGGTGCTGGCCGACCGGCTCGTGGTGGTGGAGGAGGGGCGCGAGGTGCAGTCCGGCCCGCCGGCCGAGATCGCCCGGCGGCCCCGGACCGACTACATCGCCCGCCTGGTCGGCCTCAACCTCTACCAGGGCGAGGCCTCCGGACACACCGTCACCCTCCCCGGCGGCGGCCCGTCCCTGGTCACCAGCGACGAGCTCACCGGCCCGGCCTTCGTCGCCTTCCCGCCCTCCGCCGTGGAACTGCACCGCTCCCGGCCGGACTCCAGCGCCCGCAACGTCTGGCAGCTGGAGGTCACCGGCCTGGACCTGCACGGCGACCAGGTCCGGGCGGACCTGACCGGGCCGCTCGACCTGGCCGCCGACCTCACCCCGGCGGCGGCCGCCGAACTCGACCTGGCCCCGGGCACTCCGGTCTGGGCCACCGTCAAGGCGGCCCAGACCCACGCCTACCCGGCCTGATCAGCGCCGCCGCAGCCGCCGTCCGGCCACCACCAGACCGGCACCCACCAGCCCGAGCACCGAGGCCCCCAGCACCGGCCGCTGCCACCCGAGGCCCGCACCGGTGTCCGGCAGGCTCCCGCCACCGTCCGGCGGCACCGGGACCGGCGGGGCGCTGCTCCGCGTCGGACCCGGCGCCGGGGTCACGGTCGGACTCGGCGTAGGAGTCGGCGTCGGGGTGGGCGTGGGGGTCGGCGTGGGTGTGGGGGTCGGCGTGGGTGTGGGAGTCGGCGTGGGTGTGGGAGTCGGCGTCGGGGTCGGGGTGGTGTTGTCCTTGCAGTGCGCGTGCACCTCGCCCAGCCGCATCGTGGTGATGTCCCCCCGGTACACCTGGGTCCCGCCCGTGTCGTTCAGCACCCCGCTCACCTGGATGTCCAGCCATGCCGAGGCGTCGTACTGCCGGCTCTGCGTGGCCGGATCCTGATGCGGCGTCACCACCACCGTGAGCGTGCTGGGCCCGACCGTGGGCACACCGAAGTCCGTTCCGGTGACCGACAGCTGGGTGGTCCCGACCCCGACCCGCTGCCCGAGCACGGTGATCTGGGACCCGTCCGTCCGGTTGTAGGCCAGCGCGTACGGGCCGATCGGCGGCGGCACGCACTCCGCGTAGGAGTCGATCGACGCCACGCCGCTCTGGGCCGTGGACCGGATGGCCAGCAGCGGCCTGCTGTTGTGGGTCATCACCAGGTCGGTGAGCTGGGCCTGCCCGTAGATCTTGCTCTCGGCCGCGTCGGTCCGGCTGACCTGGGTGGCGATGGTCAGCTTGGTGAGCACCCCGTTCGGGTCGCTGAAGTCCCCGTTGTCGGTGTCGCCGATGGCCACGCTGTCCGCCGTGCCGTAGACACCGCTGAAGGCGGTCATCCCGATCGGGTCCACCTTCTGCTGGGTCAGCTTCACCAGCTCCGAGGTGGCCAGCGCGTTCGGATCCACCGCCCGCGGCCCCACCGCCATCGAGGGCACCATCGCCAACGCACCCAGCGCCACCGCCGTACAACCCGCCACCGCGACCCGTCGTGTCATGAAGTCAGACATACCACCCCAAAACACCCAGCCCCGGATCGCCGCGCGCACCCACCCCTACCTGGGCACGAACCCCGACTCGTACGCCACGATCACCGCCTGCGTCCGGTCCCGCGCGCCGAGCTTCCCGAGCACGCTGCTGACGTGCGTCTTGACGGTCTGCACGCCCAGGAAGAGCCGCTCGGCGATCTCCCCGTTCGAGAGCCCCTGCGCCACCAGCCGCAGCACCTCCGCCTCACGCTCCGTCAGCCCGGCCCGGTCCAGCGCCTCCCGGGCGGGGCGGTTGGCCCGCTCCCCCGCCAGCCGGCGGATCGCGGCCGGGAAGAGCAGCGACTCGCCCGCCGCCACCAGCCGGACCGCGTGCGCGATCTCGGCCGGCCGCGAGCGCTTGAGCAGGAAGCCGTCGGCACCGGCCCGCAGCGCCTCGTAGACGTAGTCGTCGTTCTCGAAGGTGGTGACCACCAGGATCTTCGGGGCGTCCGCCCCGCCCGAGGCCAGGATCGCCCGGGTCGCGCTCAGCCCGTCCACCTCGGGCATCCGGACGTCCATCAGCACCACGTGCGGCCGCAGCGTGCGGGCCAGCACCATCGCCTCCGCGCCGTCCGCGGCCTCGCCGACGACCCGGAGGTCCCCCTGCGCCTCCAGTACGGCCCGCAGCCCGGCCCGCACCAGCTCCTCGTCGTCCACCAGCAGGATGTCGATCATGCCGACAACCGTAGCGGGAGCCGCACCGAGAGCACCCACTCCTCCCCCTCCCACCCGGCGGCCGCCTCCCCGCCCAGCAGGGTCGCCCGCTCCCGGACGCCGCGCAGCCCCTTCCCGCCGCCCCTGCGGGAAGCACCCTCCGCCGACCGCCCGTTGGCGCTGCGAATGAGCAAGTCCCCTTCCTCGATGGCGAGTCGGAGGGTGATCGGCTGCCCGGGGGCGTACTTGAGCGCGTTGGTGACGGCCTCCTGGACGATCCGGTACGACTCCCGGGAGAGCACCCCCGGCAGTTCCCCGGGCGCCACCGCGACCACCGCCACCACCGGGCTGCCGGCCGCCCGGGCCGTCTCGAACAGCCCCTCCAGCTGCTCCACCCCCGGCCGCTCCACCGCCGAGCCGTCCGCGCTGTCCCGCAGCAGCACCAGGGTGCGCTCCAGGTCGTCCATCGCCCGGCGGCCGGTCTCCTCGATCACCTCCAGCGCCTTCGCCACGAAGGCCGGATCGGCCACCTCCCGCGCCGCGCCCGCCTGGAGCACCGTCACGGTCAGCGCGTGCCCGATGGAGTCGTGCAACTCCCGTGCCAGCCGGTTGCGTTCCAGCAGCCGCTCGGCCCGCTGCTCCGCCTCGGCCAGCCGCTCCGTCGGGGACGGACCCAACAGCCGCACCGCCATGGCCAGTTGCACCCGACCGGCCAGCGAGACCAACCAGATCAGCGCGGCCAGCACCACCGGGACCACCAGCAGGTAGACCAACGGCGGCACGGCATCCGGCAGTTGCAGGCCGAACGGCTTCGGGTGCCGCCCCTCCACCACGTACGAGACGGTGGAGACCGCGCCCGCCACCCCGAACAACGAGACGTAGCCCACCGGCACGCCCAGCGCGGTCCGGCCCAGCAGCCAGGCCGCCGTCCGCCTCCGGTCGACCCAGCCCACCGAGGAGGCGGTGCCGATCTCCTCCTCCCGCTCCGGCACCAGCAGCAGCCGGGCCTGAACGCCCTCGGCCCGCCGGACCGCCGGGATCAGCGCCACCAGCACCAGCAGCACGGAGACCAGCGCCGCCCACTTGGCGATCATCTCGGCCACCCCGACCCCGGGCTCGATCCCCGGGTAGACGAACAGCACCATCCCGGCGAAGATCAGGCCGATCACCAGGTGCAGCCAGCGGGCGTAGGTGACCGGCGAGAACACCGGCGCGAAGATCGTCTTGAGCATCCGCCCATCGTGCCAGGCCCCTGCGGTCGGCGGCTCCCTCCCGGGAGGGAGGCCTTCCCCTCCCCGGCGGGATCCGCCCGTGCCCCGCCCCGGCTGGAATGGACCACGTCAGCAACTCCCCGAGGAGGCGAACGTGATCCAGGTCCAAGGCCTGAGCAAGACCTACGGACGGACCCGCGCCGTGGACGACCTCTCCTTCGAGGTCCGCCCCGGCTCGGTGACCGGCTTCCTCGGCCCGAACGGCGCCGGCAAGACCACCACCGTGCGAATGCTCCTCGGCCTCGACCGCCCCACCGCCGGCCGCGCCCTGGTGGACGGCCGCCCCTACGCCGAACTGACCGACCCGCTCCGCACCGTGGGCGCCCTGCTGGACGCCAACGCGGTCCACGGCGGCCGCACCGCCCGGGGCCACCTGCTCTGCCTCTCCCGCAGCAACGGCCTGCCGGACCGACGGGTGGCCGAGGTGCTGGAGCAGGTCGGCCTGGCCGAGGTGGCCCGGCGCCGGGTCCGCGGCTTCTCGCTCGGCATGCGCCAGCGGCTCGGCGTGGCAGCGGCCCTGCTCGGCGACCCGCCGGCCCTGCTGCTGGACGAGCCGGTCAACGGCCTCGACCCGGAGGGCATCCGGTGGATCCGCGAACTGCTGCGCGGCCTAGCCGCCGAGGGCCGCTCGGTGCTGGTCTCCTCGCACCTGATGACCGAGATGGCCCTGACGGCCGATCACTTGGTGGTCATCGGCCGAGGCCGCCTGCTGGCCGACTCCACCCTGGACGCCTTCATCGCCGAGCACGGCCGCCCCCGGCTGCGGGTGCGCGCCGTCGACCCGGAGAAGCTCGACCGCCTGATGGCCACCGTGTCCCTCGCCGCGACCCAGGCCGAGGACGGCGGCTGGGAGGTCGACGGGGTGAGCGGCGAGGAGTTCGCCCGGTACGCCGCCGCGCACGGCGTCGTGCTCTACGAGATCGCGAGCCGTCAGGACTCGCTGGAGGAGGCCTTCATGCGGATGACCGCGGACAGCGTCGAGTACCGGGCGGTGGCGGCATGAGCACCACCACCCTCGTGCTGCGCTCCGAGTGGACCAAGCTCACCACCCTGATCTCCCAGTGGTCCGCCCCGCTGGTCTCCGTCGTCCTCAGCGTCGGGATCACCCTCCTGGTCAACGTCAACTACGCGGCCGACACCTCCCTCACCGAGGACAAGAGCGTCGGCATCTTCTACGGCTTCAACTTCGGCCAGGTGCCGCTGGCCTGCCTCGGCATCCTGCTGATCGGCCAGGAGTTCAACTCCGGCACCATCCGCGCCTCGCTCACCGCCGTCCCCCGGCGCGGCCGCCTCTACGCCGCCAAGGCCCTGCTCGGCGCGGGCCTCGGCCTGCTGGTCGGCCTGCTCACCACCGGCGGCTCCATGCTCGCGGTCGCCGCGACCACCGGACTCGACCTCTCCGCCCCCGGCATGCTCCGCACCGCCGTGGCCGGGGTGCTCTACTGCCCGATGCTGGTGCTGATCTGCTTCGGCATCACGGCCTGCTTCCGCAACCTCAGCGCCGCCCTCGGCCTGCTCACCCCGCTGGTCTTCTTCGGCACCACCGCCCTGGCCGCCATCCCCGGCGTCCGGGTGGCCGCCCAGTACCTCCCCGACCGGGCCGGCCAGTACGCCTGGAAGCAGCAGCCCGACCCGCACATCGCCTTCGGCCACTGGACCGGCCTGCTCCTGATGGCCGCCTGGACGGTCCTGCTGCTCTGGCTCGGCCACCGCTCCCTGACCCGCAAGGACGTCTGACGGGGGTCTAACCGAGCCACTGCCAGGCGCCGAACCCGGCGAGGGCGAGACGGGCGCCGCCGAACAGCAGCGGGAAGACCACCAGCAGCAAGGTGCGGCCCGACCCGCCGAACGGATCCGCGTCGGTGACGGCCGCACTCCTGGGGTGCTCGGCGAGGTACCGGACCCGCACACGCTCACCGACCACGCACGGGACACCGGACAGGTCCTGGAAACGGACCTCCCGGCCTTCGAGCGTACGGAAGCCGAGGACCACCTGCCGCGGCCCCCGGCCCCCACCGTCCGGCCCGGACCGGGTCGTGAAGACGTCCACGCAGCCGGCCTCCACCTCGATCCCCTCGGCCAACGCCCGCCGCCCCGCCCGCTCCCGCCGCAGGTGCACGGTCCGGGCAACCACCGGGATCCCCGCGAACAACAGCCCGGCCACCACCATGACCACGTACCCGCTCCCGGCCATCCCCGCCCCCGGCCCCGTCCCCGTCCCCAAGATCCTGTGAGGTCAAGGATGCTCCGCAGGTCAGCGCGGTTCCACCGAATTCGAACGGAAGGCCGGGTGGTCGGCGACCACGGTGCAGGAGCCGGGGGCGATCTCGGTGAAGCCGGCGTCGCGGACCACCGGGAGGTGACCGTCCGTCAGGGCGGGCCAGTCCTCCTTCGACGCCGTGCGGACCACCAGCGGGAAGCCGGCCTCGGCCCACTCCTTGCGCTGCGCGCCGTCCAGCCGCCACCAGGCGAGCTGGGCGGCGTGGCCGGTCTGGGCCATGGTCTTGCCGGCGCTCATCTCCAGCTCCGGGTTGAGCCAGAGCACCGGCACCCCGTCCGGGGCCGGGCCCGGCTCCTCCGGGTCGTCCAGGTCGGTGCCGGAGACCTGGAGCTTGGCCAGCTCCTTGGGCCAGCCGTCCAGCGGGATCGGCGGGTAGACCCGGACCTCGGCCTGACGGCCCGTCACGGTGATCCCCGGCAGCTCGTTCGCCTTGCGCCACTCGCCGCCGCGGGCCCGCCGCACCACCTTCCGGATCCGCGCGTCCTCCCAGGCGGCCACCCGCTCGGCCCACTCACCCTCGGCCCCGGTCACCCGCTCGTCGGCCAGCAGGGTCAGCACCGCCCGCGCCGAGGTCTCCAGCGCGTCCGTCCGGGCCGGCGGGTCGGTCTTCTCCAGCTGGACGACCAACGGCAGCACGTACTGCGGGTTGGCGTCCCGGGGGTCCTCGACGGCGGGCGTGCTGGGCGCGGTGAAAGGAGAGCTGGTCACCCGTCGAGCTTAGATCGTCGGCGTGGCACCATGCTCCCGTGCTGCGGACACCCGACTACGAGGACGAACCCCTGACCCCGGGCGAGGACCTGCTCCTGCTCCCCGGCTTCTGGGCGGCCTACCTGCTCTGGCTCGCCGAGGGCGAGGAGCTCGAGCCCGAGCCGGCCCTGTTCGGCGTCGACGGCGCGGACGTGGACGCCGCCGTCGAGGTGCTGCACGACCCGGCCGCCTGGCCGGTGATCCGGCTGCCGCTCGCCGACGGCCACCGGCTGGTGATCGTCCACCGCAACTTCACCGACGACGAGGGCGTCGACTACCACCTCGACCACCCCGAATGGGACCGCGCGCTCCAGGTGGCGAGCGCCGAGGGCCACTACACCGGCCCAGGCCTCGCCTGGCCCGAACTCCTGCACGCCGCCCGCCACCCCGGCGAGGGCCCCGGCGTCACCGACCCGCACGCCCGGCTGCTCCTGCTGCTGCCCGTCCTCGGCGACGCCGACCTCCCGCCGGACGCCGCGACCACCGTCGCCGAGGCCCTCACCGGCGTCGGCGTGCGGTCCGCGCAACTGCCCGAACTGGCCGAGGCCCTGCTGGACCACCCGTTCTGGGACGGCCCGAGCTGGGTGACCGGCGAGGACGCGGTCTCTCCGCTCAGCGGTGCGACCACCACCCCGAGCCGGCTGCCGCGCTGCTCCGAGCAGCACAGCCCCCGGCACACCCGGCTCCCGCTGACCCCCGCCCAGGACGCCCGGCTCGCCGAGGCCCTGGGCGGGGGAGCCTGACGGAGGGTCAGCGGCGGTAGCCCCGGGTGGGGTCGCGCTCCTCGGCGTCCTCGTAGGTGAGGAACCACCCCTCGGGGTGGGTGGCGGCCAGCAGGACGTCGGTGCGCTCGGTGGCGTCCAGCTCCGGGTCGCCCTCGTCGGGGCCGTAGACGCCGAACAGCTCGTCGGCGCAGCCGTCCCAGTCGTAGTCGTAGAGGTCGACCGGGAGGTCGCCCATCATGTCGGCCACGGCCTGCGGCTGGGCGCCGAGCAGTTCGCGGGCGTCCACCAGGGCGAGCCGGAGCGCCAGTTCCTCGGCCAGGTTGCGGGGCAGCGGCCACTCGCCGAGGGCCAGGTCGTCGGCGAGGTCGTCGAAGGCCCGGGCGAAGGCGCGGCGCCAGCTGCGGTGCAGCTGCCAGGTGCGCTGCGGCAGGCGGCCGAGCACCGCCCAGTCCGCCTCCTCCTCGTCGGTGACCGGGTCGTCCTCGTGCTCGTCCAGGTCGTCGTACGCGGCGTCGGCCAGGGTGATGAGTTGAGTGTGGATCAGGCAGGCGGTGCGCGGGGTGAGGGTCCAGTCCCCGGTGCCGCCGCCCTCCTCCTCGTCCAGGTCGAGCGGGAAGAGCTCGGCGAAGTCCGGCGCGAAGTCGTCGGTGACGGCGATCTCCAGGGTGCCGCCGATCGCCTCGACGCCGGGGATCGCGGCCACCAGCCGGTCGGGGTGGAGCAGCGCACCGAGCGCCGCGTTGGGGTCCTCGGAGACCTCGCGCAGCAGTGCCTCCCGCTGCCCCTGCGGATCGATCCCGGTGAAGTCCAGCTCCTCGACGGCGGCCCGCGCGGCACGGCGCAACTGGTCCCAGTCGGTGATGCGGATGCCGAGCACCACCGTCGCTTCGATCTCCTGCGCGCCGGAGTCAGCCGCCGCGCCCGGCCCCTGTGGATGATCGCTTCGCTCGCCCATGGGACCAGGTTTACAGGCTGTGCCCGAGCGAGTCCACCTGCTTGGCCGGTCCCCGGGTTGCAGGATGGCAACCATGAGCAACCTCGAAGAGTTCGGCGGCGGGCAGGGCCCGGGCGCCGACGTGCTGGTGGTCACGACCAACGACGTCCCGGGCTTCCGGGTGGACCGGGTGATCGGGGAGGTGTTCGGCCTGACGGTGCGCAGCCGCCACATCGGGACGCAGATCGGCGCCTCCTTCAAGTCCATGCTGGGAGGGGAGTTGAAGGGGCTGACCAAGACCCTGGTGGAGTCCCGGAATCAGGCGATGGAGCGCCTGGTCGAGCAGACCCGGGCGCGCGGCGGGAACGCGGTGCTGATGATGCGCTTCGACGTCACCGAGGCGGCCGACCTCGGGACGGAGATCTGCGCGTACGGGACGGCCGTGGTGATCTCGCCGCTGCAGTGAGCGGAGGTCGGCGGGCGGCTCCGGTCGCCCGCCGACGGTCCGTCAGGTCTGCCGGATCGCCCCGACCAGGCCGGCCACCAGTTCGGCGCGCTCGACCATCGAGCCGACCAGCAGGTACTCGTCGTCGGAGTGGGCCCCGCCGCCGACCGCGCCCAGCCCGTCGAGGGTCGGGACGCCGAGCGCCGCGGTGTAGTTGCCGTCGCTGCCGCCACCGACCGCGCGGCCCTCGACCCCGGGGAGCAGCTCCCGGGCCACCGCGAACAGCGAGGCGGAGGCGGACTCCGGCATCGGCGGCCGGCTGATCCCGCCCGAGACGGCGAGCTTCGCGCCCTCCACCCGTGGGGTCAGCGCCGCGAAGGCGGCCTCGACGCGCTCCTTCTCCTGCCGGCTCTCGACCCGGACGTCGACCAGGACGGTCGCGGAGGCGGGCACGACGTTCTCGGCGGTGCCGGCCTCGGCCACGGTCGGGGTGACGGTGGTGCCGAGCTCCGGGCGGCCGAACTCGGCGATGGCGAGCACCTGGTGGGCGGCCTCGATCAGCGCGTTGATCCCGGCCTCGGGCTCCAGTCCGGCGTGCGAGGCCCGCCCGGTGACGGTGACGTGGAAGCCGCCGGTGCCCTTGCGGGCGGTCTTCAGCCCGCCGCCGTCGGCCGCGCCCTCGAAGACCAGCACCGCGCCGCAGGCCAGCGCCCGTTCCTCGATCAGCGCCCGTGAGCTGCGGGAGCCGACCTCCTCGTCCGCGGTCACCAGGATCTCGACGCCCGCCAGGTCGTCCAGTGCGGCCAGCCCGTGCACCGCCTGGACCAGGCCGCCGAGCATGTCGAAGACCCCCGGCCCGGTGACCCGCCCGTCCGCGACCGTGAACGGGCGGCGCTCCAGGGTGCCGAGCGGGAAGACGGTGTCGTGGTGACCGAGGACCAGCACCCGGGGCTCGCCGCCGCCGGACCAGTGGACGTGCGGCAGCCCGTCCAGCTCGACGATCGCGGCCCGCCCGCCCAGGCGCCGCTCGATCACCTCGGCGACCACGTGGGCCGAGGCCTTCAGTGCGGTGGGGTCGTCCGAGGGGGATTCGGTCGTGATGAGCCTCTCGAGGTCTTCGAGCATGGCGTCGACACTCGGGGGAACGGCCTTGCGCATCGTCATGCCCCGAGACTAGTCGGGGCGGGGAACAGCTCTCCCCCCGGTGATGTTTCACCACCGTGACTGTTTACGGTGAAACGATGGTGGACGTCGACGTCGTGGTGATCGGGGCCGGCCAGGCGGGCCTGTCCGCTGCCTACCACCTGCGCCGACGCGGCTTCGCCCCGTACACCGGCTTCGTGGTGCTGGACGCGGACGCCACCCCGGGCGGCGCCTGGGCCCACCGCTCCCCCTCGCTGCGGATGGCCACCGTGCACGGCTTCCACGACCTGCCCGACTTCGAGCTGCCGGAGCCCGACCCGAGCGCGCCGGCCCGCGAGGTGGTGCCCGGCTACTTCGCGGCGTACGAGGCCAGGCACGCCCTGCCGGTGGTCCGGCCGGTCAAGGTCTCCTCGGTCGAGTCGCTGCCCGACGGGCGGCTGCTGGTGAGCAGCGACGCCGGGCAGTGGCGGGCCCGGGCGCTGGTGAACGCCACCGGCACCTGGACCAGGCCCTTCCTGCCGTTCTACCCCGGGCACTTCACGGGCCGTCAGCTGCACTACGCGGACTACCGGGGGCCGGAGGAGTTCGCCGGGAAGCGGGTGCTGGTGGTCGGCGGCGGCGCCTCGGCGATCCAGGTCCTCTCGGAGGTGGCCACCGTCGGCGAGACGGTCTGGGTGACGCGGCGTGAGCCGGAGTACCGGGACGGGCCGTTCACCCCCGAGTCCGGCCGGGCCGCCGTCGCCCTGGTCGAGCAGCGCGTCCGGGAGGGCCTGCCGGTGCGCAGCGTGGTCAGCGTCACCGGCCTCGGCCCCTCGGTCGCGTACCGCCGCGCCGAGGAGCTGGGAGCCCTGCACCGGCGCCCGATGTTCGACCGCCTCACCGAGCACGGCGTGGCCTGGGGCGAGCGGGAGGAGCGCTTCGACGCCATCGTCTGGGCCACCGGCTTCCGCGCCGAGACCGCCCACCTCGCCCCGCTCCACCTGCGCACCCCGGCCGGCGGCATCCGCCTCACCGGCACCCGCGCCACCGACGACCCCCGCATCCACCTGCTCGGCTACGGCCCCTCCGCCTCCACCGTCGGAGCCAACCGCGCCGGCCGGGCCGCCGCGAACGACCTGGTCACCCTCCTCGGCGACCCGCACGAGCGCGAGCCCGCCCCGGTCCGGTGAGCGACGGCCGTCCCGGCGTTCCGGGTCAGCGGTCGAAGTCGACCGTGACCTTGTCGGAGACGGGGCGGGCCTGGCAGGTCAGGACGTAGCCGGCGGCGAGCTCCTTCTCCTCCAGGGCGAAGTTGCGGCGCATGGTGGTCTCGCCCTCGGTGACCAGGGCGCGGCAGGTGCCGCAGACACCGCCCTTGCAGGCGAACGGGAGGTCGGGGCGGGCGCGCTGGGCGCCGTCCAGGATCGAGCGGTCGCGCGGGAGGGAGAGGGTGCCGGAGCGGCCGTCCAGGATGACGGTGACCTCGGCGGCGTCGGCGTCGACGGCCTCCTCCTCGGCCCGCTCGGCGGGCGGCTCGTCCTCGGCGTGGAACAGCTCCTGGTGGACCCGCTCGGCCGGGACGCCCAGCTCGTGCAGCAGCTCCTTGGCGCCGATCACCATGCCGTACGGGCCGCAGAGCCACCAGTGGTCCACCTCGGGGGCGTCCACCAGGGCCGTCAGCAGGGCCCGGACCCGCTCCGGGTCGAGCCGGCCGCTGAGCAGCTCGGCGTCGCGGCTCTCCCGGGAGAGCACGTGCACCAGCTGGAGGCGGCCGAGGTGACGGTCCTTCAGGTCGGCCAGCTCGTCGGCGAACATCACCGTGTCGCTGCGCCGGTTGCCGTAGACCAGCACCACCTGCGAGACGCCGTCGGCCAGCACCGAGGCGGCGATCGAGAGCATCGGGGTGATGCCGGAGCCCGCCGCCAGCAGCACGTGGGTGCCGGGCACCGAGAGGTCGGGGGTGAACAGGCCGACCGGCGGCAGCACCTCCACCTCGGTGCCCACGCCCGCCTCCCGGACCAGCCAGCGGGAGAACAGCCCGCCCGGCACCTCGCGGACCGCGATCCGCAGCGCTCCCCCGGCGGGGGCGCAGATCGAGTACGAGCGCCGCTCGTCCACCCCGTCCACGATCCGACGGACCGTCAGGGTCTGGCCGGGGCGGAAGGCGTACTCCTCGGCGAGCTCCGGCGGCACCTCGAAGGTGACCGCGACGGCGTCCTCGCAGAGCTGCTCCGACGCGGCGATCCGCAGCGAGTGGAAGGTCAGGCGGCGCGGGGCGGTGGTGGTCACGGGTCAGATCTCCTTGATCCGTTCGAAGGGCTCCCGGCAGTCGCGGCAGCGCCAGAGCGCCTTGCAGGAGGTGGAGCCGAAGCGGGACAGCTCCTCCGTCTCCCGGCTGCCGCACTGCGGGCAGAGCACCGCGAGCCTGGTCCGCCCGAGGGTGAGGGCGAGCGGCCCGGGGGACGCGGCGGCGACGGCGTGCGGCGGGGCGATCCCGGCGGCGGCCAGCTTGGCCCGGCCGGCCTCGGTGATCAGGTCGGTGGACCACGGCGGGTCCAGCCGCAGCCGCACGTCCACCTCCCGGTACCCGGCGGCCCGCAGCCGGCCCGCCACGTCGGCGGCCATCTCGGCCACCGCCGGGCAGCCGGAGTAGGTCGGGGTGAGCCAGGCGGTGACGGCGTCGCCGCGCTGCTCGACCTCGGCCAGCACGCCGAGGTCGGCCAGGGTCAGCATCGGCAGCTCCGGGTCGGGCACCTCGGCGGCGACCTCCAGAGCGGGCCGCAGGGTCGTGGTCACCACGTCGCCCCCGGGTGCGCCCTGGCCACCACCTGGAGCTCGGCGAGCATCAGGCCGAGCGCCTCGGTGTGCACGCCGTCCCGCCCGGCCCGGCCGCCGACCCGGGCCATCGGCGCGGCCTCCGGCAGCTCCAGCCCCGCCGCGGCCAGCACCTCGGCCAGCGTGGCCAGCACCGGCTCGCGCAGCTCGGCGACGTCCACCCCGAGCGCCAGCTCCACCCGGTGCGGCGTGAACAGCTCGTCCAGCAGCGGCCAGACCGCCGCCAGACCGGCCCGCATCCGCTCGGCGGAGTACGCGGTGCCGTCGCCGAGCCGCAACGTCCAGGCGGCGGCGTACTCGCGGTGGTAGGCCAGCTCCTTGACTCCCCGGGCCGCGACCGCCGCGAGCACCGGGTCGGCGTGGCCGGCCAGCCGCTCGAAGAGGGCCAGGCGGGCGGTGGAGAACAGCAGCAGCCGGGCCACGGTGTGCGCGAAGTCGCCGTTGGGGACCTCGACCAGGCGCACGTTGCGGAACTGGTGGTCCTCGCGCCAGTACGCCAGGTCGTCCTCCGTCCGCTCGGTGCCGTCCAACTGGCCGGAGCGGGTCAGCAGTTGGCGGGCCTGGCCGAGCAGGTCGAGGCCGAGGTTGGCCAGCGCCACCTCCTCCTCCAGCTCGGGCGCCCGGGTGCACCACTCGATCAGCCGCTGGGCCAGGACCAGCGCGTCGTCGCCGAGCATCAGGCAGAACTCGGCCAGGGCGGCCGGGTCGACCCCCGCCGGGACGGCGCGGTCCACCCCGAGCAGCGGGTCGGAGAAGCCGGTGCCGTACGCCCAGCGGGCCTCGCCCTCCGGGCCGTGGTCCGCCTCGGCGAGGCTCAGGTACACGTGGTCGTCGCTCATGAGAGGTGCTCCCCCGTCAGATGTGCGGGACATCCTCGGGGATGTCGTAGAAGGTCGGGTGGCGGTAGACCTTGTCGCCGCTGGGGGCGAAGAACGGGTCCTGCTCGTCCGGGGTGGAGGCGGTGATCGCGCTCGACGGCACCACCCAGAGGCTGACGCCCTCGTTCCGCCGGGTGTAGAGGTCGCGGGCGGCGAGCAGCGCCATCCGGTCGTCGGCGGCGTGCAGCGAGCCGACGTGCACGTGGTTCAGGCCCCGCCGGGGGCGGACGAACACCTCGTACAGCGGCCAGTCGGCCTTGCTCATGCCTCGTTCTCCTTCTGCTTCGCCTGCTGCTTGGCCGCGTGGGCCAGGGCGGCCTCGCGGACCCAGGCGCCGTCCTCGTGGGCGGCCCGGCGGCGCTCGACCCGCTGCGCGTTGCACGGGCCCTGACCCTTGATCACCTGCTTGAGCTCGGACCAGTCCGGCTCGCCGAAGTCCCAGCCGCCGCGCTCCTCGTTCCACGCCAGCGCCGGGTCGGGGAGGGTGACGCCGAGGTGCTGCGCCTGGGGCACCGTCATGTCGACGAAGCGCTGGCGCAGTTCGTCGTTGGTGTGGCGCTTGATCCGCCACTCCATGGACTGCGCGGTGTTCGGCGAGTCGCCGTCCGGCGGGCCGAACATCATCAGCGACGGCCACCACCAGCGGTCCACCGCGTCCTGCACCATGGCGCGCTGGCCCTCGGTGCCGCGCATCATCGTCATCAGCAGCTCGTAGCCCTGCCGCTGGTGGAAGGACTCCTCCTTGCAGACCCGCACCATCGCCCGGGCGTACGGCCCGTAGCTGCACCGGCAGAGCGGCACCTGGTTGCAGATCGCCGCGCCGTCCACCAGCCAGCCGATCACGCCGACGTCGGCGAAGGTCAGCGTCGGGTAGTTGAAGATCGAGCTGTACTTCTGCCGCCCGCTGATCAGCTTCTCGGTCAGCTCGGCCCGGTCCACCCCGAGGGTCTCCGCCGCCGCGTACAGGTACAGCCCGTGGCCCGCCTCGTCCTGGGCCTTGGCCAGCAGGATCGCCTTCCGGCGTAGCGAGGGGGCCCTGGTCAGCCAGTTCCCCTCGGGCTGCATGCCGATGATCTCGGAGTGCGCGTGCTGCGCGATCTGCCGCACCAGCGTCGCCCGGTACGCCTCCGGCATCCAGTCCCTCGGCTCGATCCGCTGGTCCGCCGCCACCACGGCCTCGAACCGCCCCGCCAAGGCCTCACCCGCATCGGCCACCGTCACCGCAACCCACCTCCCGACTGACCGTTCGGTCGGTACCAGTGTGCAGCCCACCCGCCTCCCCTGACAAGGGCGGCCCGCCGCAGCCTCCGACCGGGCTGTCGGAGGCCACAGCTACGGTGCTGTGCATCCGCCGGACGGAGCGCCCTCGGGGCTCGCGGCTACGGGGGGTGGGGGCAGTCCCGGCCACGGCTCGGACTCCGTCGACACCGCGACCCACCCCCCGCACCTCCGCCGCACGCCCTCGGGCCGGTGGGACCATGCGGGCATGCGCGCTGCGGACCGGATGACCCCTCAGGAGCTGCGGACCGTCCAGGAGTGCCTGGACGCGGCGGTGCACGGCCCGTTCTTCGAGGAGTGGGAGTTCCAGACCTTGACGGGGCGGACCCGCGAGGAGATCGCCGCCGTCGCGGAGGCCTGGCCCGGGGAGGTCGACGAGGAGGCCGTCCGCAGCGTGCTGGCCAACCTCGTCTGCTACCCGCACGGCGTCCCCTGGGGCCGCCACATCTCCACCCCCCGGGAGGAGGTCCGCCGGCTCTGGCTCGCCTGGCCGGTCTGAGGCGGTGTCGCGGAGCTGACGGGGCGTCGGTGCGGGTGGCTAGCCTGGGAGGATGGAGCAGCTGGACGGGGTCGAGGTCATCGCTTTCGCGGACGGGGCGGCGTTCGAGGGGTGGCTGACGGAGCATCACGGGCGGGTGGACGGGGTGTGGGTGAAGGTCGCGAAGAAGGGGGCCGGGGTCCCGTCCGTGACGGAGCAGGAGCTGGTGGACGTCGGGCTGTGCTGGGGGTGGGTGTCGGGGCAGCGGCGGTCGCTGGACGGGCAGTGGTACCTCCAGCGGTACGTGCCGCGGCGGCCGCGCAGCCTCTGGTCGCTGGTGAACGTGGAGAAGGTCGCCGAGCTGACCGCCGCCGGGCGGATGCGCGAGCCGGGGCTGGCCGAGGTGCGGCGGGCCCAGCAGGACGGCCGCTGGGCGGGGGCGTACCCGCCGGCCAGCACTGCCGTCGTCCCGCCCGAGCTGGCGGCGGCGCTGGCGGAGGATCCGGCGGCGGCCGCCGCGTTCGAGGGGCTGGACCGGACGGCCCGCTACCAGCTGATGCTGCCGCTGCTCCAGGCCCTCACCCCGAAGAGCCGGGCGAGCCGGCTGGAGCGGGCGCTGCGGCAGCTCGGCGCGGGCTGACCGAACCGGCCCCGGCCCCGTAACCCGGTCGCGGACGGAGCGTCCGCCGTGCCAGGGTTCGCCCCATGACGACCCCTCAGCGCCTGGCGCCCCTGCTCGCCCAGTTCGACTTCGCCCGCAAGCGGCTCACCGACCGGATGGCCGGGCCGACGGTCAACAGCGGGAACGGGCTGGACGTCGCGGTGGTCACCATGACCGACCACGAGTACCGCTGGGAGCCGGTGCCGCGCTGCTGGTCGGTGCGGCGGCGGTCGGAGGGGCCGGGCGAGGCGGCCGGGTTCCTGGTCGGCGGAGGCGGGGGCGAGTGGGGGCGGGACTCGGCGCCGTGGCCGCACCCGGAGCCGACCCCGTTCACCACGCTGGCCTGGCGGCTGTGCCACCTCACCGAGATGCTGTGGCTGCGCTCCGACCACACCGACGGCACCCGTTCGCTGGACCGGGACGACCTGCCGGTGCCGGGCACGGCGGCGGAGGCGGTGGCCGACTTCGAGGCCGCGGCGACGGCTTGGCGGAACACCCTGCTCGCGGCGGGCGACGCCGCGCTGGACACCGTCGGGTACTGCACCTACCCCTACGGCGGGGACGCCGAGGAGCCCTTCGTCGAGATCGTCTGGTGGGTGAACCAGGAGCTGCTGCACCACGGCGCCGAGATCGCCCTGCTGCGCGACCTGTACCGGTACTCCGCGCACTGACGCACCGATGCGCCCTCCGGGACCGCCGTGTCGGCGAGGAGCGGAAGCAGGGAGGGGCGGGGGCGCGAGGAGAGGGGCGAGTGCCCTGACGCACTCGTGCGCCCTGCGGGACCGCCATGTCGGCGAGGAGCAGGAGCAGGAGCAGGAGGGGTGAGCGCGCTGACACACCCCTCAGGGCCCGCCGGGTGCCGTCCCGGCGGGCCCTGAGGGATGGTCAGCCGCGCAGGCGGGGCAGGGGTACGGCGAGCAGGGCGGCGAGCAGGGCGATCCTGGGGGCCAGCAGGTCGGTGCGGATGTGCTCGTGGCGGGCGTGCGGGCCGGCGCCGACCGCGCCGAGGCCGTCCAGGGTGGGCAGGCCGCGGGCGCCGGCCGCGTTGGTGTCGCCCGCGCCGCCGGCCGGGGCGCCGTCGAGCTGCTGACCGAGGGCGGCGGCCAGCGAACGGACGTGGCGCAGCAGCGGGTCGCCAGTGCGCACGGGCCACGTCGGGCGGCTGGAGACCACCTCGGCGCGGACCTTGGCGCCGGGCCGCAGCGGGGTGAGCCGGGCCAGGGTGTCCAGGGTGCGGCTCTGCGCCTCGGGGGTGGCGAAGCGCAGGCCGAGCTCGGCCTCGGCCCGGCCCGCGACCACGTTGGCCCGGGTGCCGCCGAGGATGCGGCCGGCGTTGAGCTCGGCGTCGGGGTGGCAGATCAGGCCCCGGACGGCGACCAGCTGGTCGACCAGTTCGTCGACGGCCGAGACGCCGAGGGCCGCGTCGTTGCCCGCGTGCGACTCCTTGCCGGTGACCGTCAGCCGCACCCGGCTGCTGCCGCGGCGGGCGGTCTTCAGCCGGCCGTCGGGGTGCGGCGGCTCCAGGCCCAGCACGGCGGCGGCGCCGCTGAGCTGACGCTCCACCAGGCGGCGCCCGTCCGGACTGCCGAGCTCCTCGTCGGAGACCACCACCAGCCGCACCGGCCGGTGCGGGCGCTGGCCGAGGTCGGCCAGCAGGGCCAACGCGCCCTCGACCAGGGCGAGTCCGCCCTTCATGTCCAGGACGCCGGGGCCGGTCAGCACCCCGTCCTGCTCCTCCACCGGCCAGTCGGCCAGGATGCCGGCCGGCCAGACGGTGTCGTGGTGGCCGACGATCAGCACCGGGGCGAGGTCCTCGCGCCGCCCGGCCCAGTCCAGCACCAGGTGGTCGCCGGCCTCGTTGGGGACCCGGCGGACGGTGGCGCCGGTGGCGGCGTACCCGGCGGCCAACTCCTCGGCCAGCTGGTTGAGCCGGACGGTGTCCGCGGTCGGCGACTCCATCCGGGCCAGCTCGGCGATCCGGCGGCGGACGGGGCCGGCCAGGGTGCCGGCCCGGGAGCGGAGGGCGGCCGGCAGGCCGGGCAGCGCGCCGGTGTCGGCGGCCTCGGCGGGGCGGCTCCCGGCGGGATCAGCCCCGGCGGAACGGCCTTCGGCGGAGCGGTTCTCGGCGGAGCGGCCCTCCGCGGAACGGCCCTCGGCCGGGCGGTCGAGTTCCAGGGCGGGCAGCTGGCCGGGGGCGGACTGGGTGGTCATCGCTCGCCTCCCCGACCGCTGCCGGTACTCGACGCCTGACCCGCCGTCGGGTGCAGCCGGCGTGGTGGGGTGGCGGCCCCGGCGCGCCGGGCGCCTTCGGGGCAGGGCAGGTGGAGCGACCTCGGGCTGGGCAACACTGCGTCCTCCTCGCTCGGTCCGGTGACCCCGGCTCGGCCCGGGGCCCGTGGGACGGCGGCTCCCGCGTGCCGGTGCGGACGGGCACCGGCACGGGGGAAGTCGCGAGGCGAGCCTAGAAGATTCGTTCGTTTCCCTGCGAGTGGCCCGGCGCTCCCCGCACCGGCGACAGGCCTGGGCCAGCCGCCTTCCGGGGCGCTCCCGGCCCGGATCGGCCGGGGCCGCGCTCCCCTCCACTGTGGACCCGGAACACGGTGGCCGCGCCGCGAACCGCGCCGTCCAGCGTCCGATCCACGCCTGATGGGTGACGGAAGGTCAGCCTTTGGAACCAGTGCCGCCTTCCGGCGGCCGCCGCGCACGTAGGGTGGGTTTCGTCCCGATTTGACCCTCCGTCATCCACGATCGACCAAGGGGCCGACAATGTCAGAAGCAGTCCGGGTGCATGACGTGGAGATGAACAGCCGGTTCGAGGCCACCGTGGCCGGGGAGCTGGCCGGATTCGCCGAGTACATCCGCAACGACCGGCTGGTGGTCTACCCGCACACCGTGGTGGACCCGGGATTCGAGGGCCAGGGCATCGGCGGGATGCTGGCCCGGGCCGCCCTGGACGACGCGCGCCGGCGCGGGCTGCCGGTGCTGGCCACCTGCCCCTTCATCAAGGCCTGGATGCTCAGGCACCCGGAGTACGCCGACCTGGCCTACGAGAACCGGAGCCGGGTGAGCGACTGATGGCCCCCGCGAAGGAGTACCGAGCCGAAGGGGTCTCCGTCAGTTTCGACCCGGGACTCTGTCGCCACGCGGCCGAGTGCGTGGGCGGACTCCCCGAGGTCTTCGACACCGGACGGCGCCCCTGGATCACCCCGGGCGCGGCGGCCCCCGAGGTGGTCGCCGCGGTCGTGCGGCGCTGCCCGACCGGCGCCCTCACCTACCTGCTCACACCCGGCGGCACCGAACCCCCGGACCGCCCGACCACCGTGACCCGGACCGAGGACGGCCGCCTGCTGCTCCGCGGCGAGCTGCGGATCGGGGAGCGGGCGGCGACCCGCGCCATGCTCTGCGGCTGCGGCCGCACCGCCGAGGCCCCGTACTGCGACCGCTCGGGAACCTGCGGAACAGAGGGGGGCTGACAGATATTGAAATCTGTCATCCCTCATGTCATAGTTGACGTCAGTTGCCCCCGCCATCCCTTGGAGCACCTGATGACCACCACCTCCCGCACCCGCCTCGGCGCCACCGGCCCGGAGACCTCCGCCCTCGGCCTCGGCCTGATGGGCATGTCCGACCTCTACGGGCCGGCCGACGAGGCCGAGTCGATCGCCACGGTCCACGCCGCCCTCGACGCGGGCGTCACCCTGATGGACACCGGCGACTTCTACGGCATGGGCCACAACGAGTTGCTGCTGCACGACGCCCTGCGCGGCCGCGGCCGCGACTCCGTCCAGATCAGCGTCAAGTTCGGCGCCCAGCGCGGCCCGGACGGCAGCTGGCTCGGCTACGACGCCCGCCCGGAGGCCGTGAAGACCGCGCTCGCCTACACCCTGCGCCGCCTGCGCACCGACCACGTCGACGTCTACCGCCCGGCCCGGCTGGACCCGGCCGTGCCGGTCGAGGAGACCGTCGGCGCCATCGCCGAGCTGGTCAAGGCCGGCTACGTCCGGCACATCGGCCTCTCCGAGGTCGGCGCCGACACCCTGCGCCGGGCCGCCGCCGTCCACCCGATCAGCGACCTGCAGATCGAGTACTCGCTGCTCTCCCGCGGCATCGAGGAGACGATCCTGCCGACCGCCCGCGAGCTGGGCATCGGTGTGACCGCCTACGGCGTGCTCTCCCGCGGCCTGCTCAGCGGCCACTGGAGCGGGCGGCAGGAGATGGCGGCCACCGACTTCCGTGGCTTCAGCCCGCGCTTCCAGGGCGAGAACCTGACCCACAACCTCGGGCTGGTCGAGCAGCTCCGCGCCATCGCCGGGGCCAAGGACGCCACCGTGGCGCAGGTCGCCATCGCCTGGGTCGCCTCCCGGGGCGCGGACATCGTGCCGCTGGTCGGTGCCCGCCGCCGGGACAGGCTCGCCGAGGCGCTCGGCGCACGGCAGTTGGAGCTGACCGCGGCCGACCTGGCCGCGATCGAGGCCGCCGTCCCGGCCGGTTCCGCCGCCGGAGACAGGTACGCTGCGGCACAGATGGCCCACCTCGACAGCGAGCACTGACCCGCCGCCGGGCCCAGCCGCCGCCACCCGAGCAGAGGATGACCGTGCCCAGCGACAGTGCCCTGACCTCCGAGCAGATCCTCAGCGCCGCCGAGGACGTGCTGCGGCGGTACGGGCCCGCCAAGGCCACGGTGGTGGACATCGCCCGGGCGCTCGGCGTCAGCCACGGCAGCGTCTACCGGCACTTCCCCAGCAAGGCCGCGCTGCGCGAGGCCGTCACCCAGCGCTGGCTGGACCAGGCCCACCACGAGCTGGCGGCGGTCACCGCCGACCCCGGCCCGGCCGCCGAGCGGCTGCGCCGCTGGCTGGCCACGCTCTTCGCGGCCAAGCGGCACAAGGCGACGGACGACCCCGAGCTGTTCGCCACCTACCTCACCCTGGTCGGCGAGCTCTCCAGCACGGTCGAGGAGCACGTCGACACGCTGGCCGCGCAGATCGCGGTGATCCTGGCGGACGGCGTCCGCACCGGCGAGTTCCGTCCGATGGACACCGACGCCACCGCCCGGGCGGTCTTCCAGGCCACCGCCCACTTCCACGACCCGGTGTTCGCGGGCGAGTGGTCCGACCCGCGCTGCGAGGCCGACTTCGAGTCGGTCTGGGCGCTGCTGCTCTCCGGTCTGGCGGCCTGACGGGCCGTCACGGCGGGCGCCCGGCCGCCACGGCGGATATTCGGTCGCCGGGCGGTGCCCCGGACCGGGACAATGGTGGCTCCTGACCACCGCGTCCCGAAGGAGAGCCGCACCATGTCCGTACCCCTGGAGAGCCTGCACGCCCTGGCCCTCGGCGACGCCTTCGGCGACCGCTGGTTCCAGGTGATCGCGGACGAGGCCGCCGCCGAACTGACGTCCCGCCGGATCCGCCCGGCGCCCTGGCACTGGACCGACGACACCGCGCAGGCCGTGGTGCTGTACCGGCACCTCGTCGAGTACGGCGAGGTCGAGCCGGACGCGCTGGCGGCCGCTTTCGCCGCCGAGTACACCGCGTACCCGGGTCGGAAGTACGGCGGGTCCATGCACCAGGTGCTCCGGGCGATCCACGAGGGCGCCGACTGGCGGAGCGTCACCTCGGGGATGTTCGAGGGCCAGGGCTCCTGGGGGAACGGCGCCGCGATGCGGGTCGCCCCGCTGGGGGCCTGGTTCGCCGGGGACCTGGCGGTCGCCGCCGAGCAGGCCCGGCGCTCCGCGCTGGTCACCCACTTCCACCCGGAGGCGGTGGCCGGGGCGGTCGCCGTGGCGGTGGCGACGGCGCTGGCCGTGCGCTCCCGCGGCGGTGCGGCGCCGGAGCCGGCCGACTTCCTCACCGAGGTGGCCGGCCACCTGCCGGAGAGCGACGTGCGCTCCGGTCTGCTGATCGCCGCCCGGCTCCCGGACGGGACCTCGGTGCGGCACGCCTCCGTGGTGCTCGGCTCGGGCCGGCAGATGTCCGGGCCGGACACGGTGCCGTTCGCCCTCTGGTCGGCGGCCCGCTGGCTGGACCGGCTGCCGGAGGCGATCTGGTGCACCTTGGAGGGCTGGGGCGACATGGACACCACCTGCGCCATCACCGCCGGGGTGGTGGCCGGGCGCACCGGCCTGGACCAGGTGCCCGGGCCGTGGTGGGACGCCCGCGAGGCACTGCCGGACGGCCTCTGACGGTCCGTGAACGACGCCGCGCCCCGGCACCGGATCGTTCCGGTGCCGGGGCGCGGTGCTGCCGGGGCGCGTTCAGTCCCGGGAGTTGCCGAACAGGATGCGGTAGGCGACCAGGAGCACGAAGGAGCCCGCTATCGCGGCGATCCAGGTGGCCGGGTCGTAGAAGCTGGTGGCCACCGGCCGGTCCAGGACGGCGCTGGAGAGCCAGCCGCCCACGAAGGAGCCGGCGATGCCGATCAGCGTGGTGACGACGATCCCGCCCGGGTCCCGCCCCGGCAGGATGAACTTGGCGATGGCCCCGGCCACCAGGCCGAGGATGATCCAACTGATGATGCCCATGGTGTGGTCCTGCCCTTCCCCGTCACCGCCCATGCGCGGCGGCCCGTGGAAGAGGACGCGCCAACCGCCGCACGGGTTCCCGGAGCTGACCGGAGATCAGTTTGAACGTGTTCAACTCCTCTGTCATGCTGGTGACCTGACACCGTCCCAGCTTTCCGGGGGGAAGCACCGTGGCACCGTTCCGTCTCCGCGCACTGCCGGCCGTCCTCGTCCTGGCGGCCACCGCCTGCGCCCAGGCCGCCCCGTCGCCGGCGCCGCCCGCCGCTCCGACCGTCTCCGCCACCGCCGGGCTCTCCGCCCCGGAACTGGCGAGCCTCGCGGGACGGAACGCGGCGGCCCGGGGCACCGTCACGGCCCGCCTCGACGCCATGGTGACGGGGCAACGGGTGACCGGCAGGGTCGCGGTCGGCCTGGACGGCGACCGGTGCACCTACGACCTCACCATGGCCAAGGCCGGCCGGGTACAGCTGATCAAGATCGCCGACCGGTTCTGGATGAAGGCCCCGTCCGTCTTCTCGCACGCCGGAGCCCTGCGGCCGATGGATTCCTACGTCAGGATCACCGCGGAGGAGTACCCCGCGGCGGACCTCTTCTGCCGGACCGTCATCCAGAACGTCAGCCTGGCCCGGTCCCTGCAGGACCCCGCGGAGCTGCGCCGGGAGGGCGCCGGCGAGGGCCGGATCCGGATGACCGACCGGTACGGCACCGTGGTCGAGGTGTCCGACACCGCCACTCCCCTCCCTCTGCTGGTCCGTGCGGACAGCGACGTGGAGTACTGCGAGATCGCCTTCTCCGAGTACGGCCTCCCGGTCGAGCCGGTCGAGCCGCCGCCCGCTCAGACGGTGGACTTCTCCTCGCTCGGCCTCGGCAAGGGCGGGGCCACCGGCTGAGCGTTCGGCACCGGACCATCCACCCCGGCGCCGCTCTCAGCAGGCGGGACGTGCTTGACTCCGTCGCCGACCGCCGTCAGGATCACTTCCATGGACACCGGCACCACCCTGGTCTGCCGCCTGCACGTCGATCTGCGACGCCAGGCGAGCGACATGTGTGCCTGCTGACGCGTTCCGCCCCGTCGCGTCACCCTTCCCCCGCCCTGTGAAGACCCCCAGGACCGCGGCACGCCCCGCAGCACCCGCACACCGCTCCGCCTTCACGGCCGGCCACCGCATGGGCCGGCCGCATTCGGCTACCCGAGGACCGCCATGACCGTCGAGCTCGACCACGCCCCGCACGGCACCGCCAAGCCGCTCTCCCTCACCGAACTACGCACCATCGTCAGCGAGTTGGCCGAACGCCCGGCCGGCTGGCTGCCCCGGGTGCGGCTCTCCGCCGAGCAGCGCTGGTACGAGCGGCTCGCGCTCACCGAGGACCACGAGGTCTGGCTGATCAGCTGGCTGCCCGGCCAGTCCACCGGCTTCCACGGCCACGGCGGCTCGCGCGGGGCGTTCACCGTGGCGCTCGGCGAGCTGGCCGAGCTGTCCCTCTCCGGGCCCGAACACGACCTCCAGGTGCGGAACCTGAGCGCCGGGACGGTGCGCTCCTTCGGCCCGGACTTCCTGCACGACGTGCGCAACACCGGCAACGGCCCGGCGGTCACCATCCACGCCTACTCGCCCCCGCTGAGCGAGATGGCCCGCTACGAGCTCCGTGCCGGCGGCCTGGTGCAGACGGCGTACGAGCGCAAGGAGGAGTGGGCATGAGCGAGGACCTCCCCACCAGCGGCATCGACGCCCTGCTGGCGCGCAGCCGCGAGGGCGTGCACCGCCCCGGCCCGGCCGAGGCATCGGCGGCGCAGCGGCGCGGAGCACTGCTGGTCGACATCCGGCCGCAGGCCCAGCGAGCCCGGGAGGGCGAGATCCCGGGCGTGCTGCTGATCGAGCGGAACGTACTGGAGTGGCGGCTCGACCCGGCCGGCAGCCACCGGATCCCGGAGGCCACCGGTCCGGAGCTGGAGGTGATCGTGCTCTGCTCGGAGGGGTACACCTCCAGCCTGGCGGCGGCCGCGCTGCGCGAGATCGGGCTGCCCCGGGCCACCGACCTGGACGGCGGATTCCGGGCCTGGGCCGCCGCCGGACTGCCCACCGTCCGGGGCGGCAACCCGTCCCTGGACGAGGCCCGGCTGCTCGCCGAGGAGACCTCGGGACCTGACGGAGTAGCACCCGACCGATCCCCTTCGACCTGACGGGACACCAGCTGACCAGCCATGCTCTGTCCGACCGCGGGTTTACCCTCCGGGCGGGCAGGGCAAAGGTCAGTGTCCTCATGATCGACAGACAGCCGACGCCCGGGGACCGGGCGCCACGACTAGGAACTGCAACCCCGTGATCAGATTCGACGGCGCGGCCAAGCGCCACCCCGACGGCACCCTTGCCGTCGAGGGCCTGGACCTGGAAGTGCCCGCCGGCCGGATCACCGTGCTGGTGGGCCCGTCCGGCTGCGGCAAGACGACCATCCTGCGGATGGTGAACCGGATGGTCGAGCCGACCGGCGGCCGGGTGCTGCTGGACGGCGCCGACGTGGCCGGGCTGGACGCCGCGAAGCTGCGCCGGGGCATCGGCTACGTGATCCAGCAGGCGGGGCTCTTCCCGCACCGTCGGGTGATCGACAACGTGGCCACCGTGCCCTACCTGCTCGGCTGGGACCGCAAGCGGGCCCGGGCCCGGGCATCCGAGCTGCTGGAGCTGGTCGGCCTCCCGCCGGAGACCGCCAGACGCTACCCGCACCAGCTCTCCGGCGGGCAGCAGCAGCGCGTGGGCGTGGCCCGGGCGTTGGCGGCTGACCCGCCGGTCCTGTTGATGGACGAGCCCTTCAGTGCGGTCGACCCGGTGGTGCGGGCCGGGCTGCAGGAGGAACTGCTGCGCCTGCAGGGCGAGTTGCACAAGACCGTGCTGTTCGTCACGCACGACATCGAGGAGGCCGTCCGGCTGGGCGACCAGGTGGTGGTGCTGCGCGAGCACGGCCGAATAGCCCAACTCGCCGACCCGCACACCCTGTTGACCGCCCCGGCGGACGAGGGCGTGGCCGCCTTCCTGGGCCGCGACCGGGGCCTGCGCGGCCTGGGCCTGCGCCCGGCCGGCCAGGTGGCCACCGTCCCCCTCGCCGAGCGTCGCGGCGCGGACGGCTGGCTGCTCGCACTCGACGCCGACGGACGCCCGTCGCAGTGGCGGCACCCCGAGCACGCGGCCCACTCCGCCTTCGGCTTCCACCCCGCCACCGACACCCTGCGCACCGCGCTGGACGCCGCCGTCCTCTCCCCCGCCGGGCTGGCCGTGGTGCTGGACGCCGAGGGCCGCGCCACCGGCACCGCCGACCGGGCCGCCGTGCTGGACGCGCTCGGCCCGGCCGTGGGGCCCGCCGTGGCGCCCGCCGCGCCGGGAGGTGACGGCGGTGCCCGATGACGAACCGCTGATCCGCTGGGGCTGGCTGGCCGACCACCTCGGCTACCTGGCGCAACTCACCCTGGACCACGCCCTGTTGGCGCTGCCGCCGGTGCTCGTCGGCCTGCTGCTGGCGGTGCCGCTCGGCCTGTTCTGCGCCCGCCACCCGCGGATCTACCAGCCGGTGGCGGTGGTGCTGAACGCCGTGTACGCGCTGCCCGCCCTGGCACTCTTCGTGATCCTGGTGGCGTACACCGGGCCGGCCGAGACCAGCGCGGTGACGATCCCGCTCACCTGCTACGTGGTGGCCCTGATGCTGCCCACCACCGTCGAGGGGCTGCGGGCCACCCCGGACTCCGTCCGGCAGGCCGCCACCGCGATGGGCTACGGCCCGTGGCGCCGGCTGACCGCCGTCGAACTCCCCGCCTCCGTCCCGTACCTGGTCGCCGGGCTGCGGGTCGCCGCGGTCTCCTCCATCTCGATGGCGGCGGTCGGCGCGCTGATCGGCCGGGGCGCGCTGGGCTACCTGTTCATCGACGGCTTCCAGCGGACCTTCACCACCCCGATCCTGGCCGGGATCGTCCTGGTGGTACTGCTGGCCCTGCTGGTCGACGGCCTGCTGCTGCTGGCCCGCAGACTGCTCGCGCCCTGGGCCACCGGGCCGGAAGGCGGGCTGCGGTGAACTGGATCGACTGGCTGCGCGCCTTCTTCACCGACCCGGCCCAGCAGAGCGGGCCGGACGCCATCACCCACCGGCTCGCCGAGCACCTGGCCTTCACCGCCGAATCGCTGGCCTGGGCCGTCCTGCTGGCCGTCCCGCTCGGACTGCTGCTCGGCTACCTGGGCCGGGGCGCCGTCCTGGTGACGGTGCTGGCCGGCACCGCCCGCGCCCTGCCCACCCTCGGCCTGGTCACCCTGGTCGTCCTGCTGGTCGGCGTCGGCAGGGCCTCCACCATCGTCCCGCTGGTGGTGCTGGCCATCCCGCCGCTCCTGGTCGGCGCGGTCGAGGGCGTGCGCGGCACCGACCCCCAACTGCGGGACGCGGCGCGGGGGATCGGCCTGACGCACCCCCAGGTGCTGCGCCAGGTCTGCATCCCCGCCGCCCTGCCCAGCCTGCTGGCCGGGCTGCGCACCGCCACCATCCAGGTGATCGCCACCGCCACCGTGGCCGCGTACGTCGGCCTGGGCGGCCTGGGCCGCTACGTCATCGACGGACTGGCGCTGCGCAAGTACTACGTGGTGGCCGGCGGCGCGGTGCTGGTGGTGGCGCTGGCGCTGGCCGCCCAACTGCTCTTCGCCCTGCTGATCCGGTACTCGCTGCCCCCCGGCAGCCGCCCCGTCCGCCGCCCCGCCGGCTGACCGCCCGGCCGCCCCGGACCCCTCGACCGCACCACCGGCACGTCAACCCCAACTCACCTGCCAAGAAGGAACCTTCGATGACCACCCGTCTGCTCCGCACCGTCACGGCCACCGCGCTCCTGCTGGGCGCGGCGGCCTGCGGCTCCTCCGGCGGCAGCGACCCGCTGGCCGCCTCCAGTCCGAGCGCCGGAGGCTCCGCCGCGGCGTCCTCCGCGGCCTCCGGCAAGACCGTCGTGGTCGGCTCGGCCAACTTCCCGGAGAACGTGCTGCTCGCCTCCATCTACTCGCAGGCCCTCAAGGCCAAGGGCGTGAAGGTGGAGGAGAAGTTCAACGTCGGCAGCCGGGAGATCCTCTACGGCCAGCTGAAGAGCGGCGGCCTGACCGTGCTGCCGGAGTACAACGGCGCGCTGCTCGGCTACCTCGACCCCAAGAGCACGGCCCTCACCGGCGGCACCGAGGCGGTCAACGCCGCCCTGCACACCACCCTGCCGGCCGAGCTGACGGTGCTCGACTCCTCCGCCGCCCAGGACAACGACTCGCTGACGGTCAGCCAGGAGACCGCCGACAAGCTCGGCCTCAAGTCCATCGCGGACCTGGCCGGCAAGTCCGCGGACTTCGTGATCGGCGGCCCGCCGGAGTTCAAGAGCCGCCGCGAGCAGCAGTTCAAGGACGTCTACGGGCTGACGTTCAAGGAGTGGAAGCCGACCGGCGAGACCACCGCCAACGCCATCAAGGACGGCAGCATCCAGATCGGCAACGTCTTCACCACCGACCCCAAGGTCGTCACCCTGAAGCTCGTCCCGCTGGCCGACCCCAAGTCGGTGTTCTCCAGCCAGAACGTGCTGCCGCTGGTGAACAAGGCGGGCGTGGACGCCACCTCGACGGCCGCGCTCAACGCGGTCTCCGCCAAGCTCGACACCCCCGGCCTCACCGCGCTGATGAAGCGCGTCGCGGTCGACAAGGAGGACCCGTCGGCGGTGGCGAAGGACTGGCTGAAGGCCAACGGCCTGGTCTGACCTGCACTGCACTGCACTGACCATGCGTCGGCCCCGCACCCCTTCGAGGGGGTGCGGGGCCGACGCGTCCGCGCTGCTCAGTACCAGTGGTGGTTCTGCCAGAACGCCCAGGCGGCGTTCGGGCTGCCGTAGCGGTCGTTCATGTACGCCAGGGCCCACTTGATCTGGGTGGCCGGGTTGGTCTTCCAGTCGGCACCGGCCGAGGCCATCTTGGAGCCCGGCAGGGCCTGGGCCAGGCCGTAGGCGCCGGAGGAGGCGTTGGTGGCCTTGAAGTTCCAGCCGCTCTCGTGGCTGATGATGCTGCTGAACGCGGCGAACTGGGCGGCCGGGACGAGGTCGCGGGCCAGCTCCTTCACCGCGCTCGGCGAGGTGGCGCGGGTGGCCGCGGAGAGGTCGGAGCGCTGCTCGGACCGGGAGGCGGCCGCCTCCTGCTGCTCCTGCTTCGGCTGCTCGCCGACGGCCTGCTGAGCCTCGGGCCGGGCCTGCTGGGCCTGGGGCTGGACCTCGACCTGGACCTGGGCCTGCGCGGCCTGCTGCTCGGGCGCCGGGACGTGCGTGACCTCGACCGCCGCGGCGGCGGCCTTCTCCTCCGGGAGCGCCACGGCCACCACGGAGGCGGCACAGGCGGTCGCCAGACCGGCGGAGGCCACCACGAGGGTGGTACGACGGCGCATGACGGCAAGGAGGGAACTACGCATGGAGAGGACGACCTCAATCGTGTGGACCGACTCGGGGCACTCCGCCGCCCGGTCGGCCGATCGCCGTTCCCCTGGGCAGCCGCGCCACCGGCCGTGAGCGCCCCGGTCTGCACCGGACGCCGGACGGTGCGCTCCCCCCGGACCGGCCCGGACCCTGGGGTGGCCGGTGCGACGGGCGGGAGCGCCTTGCGACTCCACCAGTCTTAACGCGGCCCCTACCTGCCATCAAGGGCTCCACCTACGACGCCGGGTCGTAGTGGCACCTGCACCTTCGGCCGCCGACCGCCTCACCGCACGGCGAACCCGTCCTCCTCCACCCCTCCCGCCTTCGATTCCACTGTGGCCCGCCTCACGCGCCCTGCCACGCTCCGTACCCGGACGGGTACGCGCACCGACGTTCGAATGCTCTAGGATCACGGCCCATGAGCGACGGGGTGACGGGCCGGCAGCCGCAGCAGACACCGGGACCGGACACGTCCGCCCCGGCGCCGTCCGCCCTCCCCGCCTTCGGCCCACCGGCCACCGGCACCGCCACCCACGGGTGGGCCCGGCCGGACGCCACCGAGCCCGACTGGTCCGCCCTCGCCGACCGGCACGAGCAGCGCCAGCGCCGCCGCCGGCAGCTCCGCAACGGCGGCGCCGTCGCCGGGGCCGTCCTCCTGGTCGGCGCCATCACCACCACGGCGCTCCTCCTGGGCCGGGGCGCCGAGCCCACCGCTCCCCCGGCCGCCGCCCCGGACGCCCCCTCCGTCTCCGCCCCCGCTCCGGCTGACACTCCGTCACCCGGGACCCCGACCCCGTCGGGCCCCTCGCCTTCGGCCTCCCCCTCCCCCTCGGCATCCGCATCGACCTCGGCACCGGCCACCCCCTCCGCCAAGCCCTCCGCCGCCCCTTCCGCCAAGGGCACCGCCACCGCGAGCGCCGCGGCTCCCCCCGCCCCGCCGAGCGGCACCACCCCGCCGGACCCGCTGACGGTGATCTCCTCGGCCACCACCGACACGGCCCCGCTCGACGCCAACTCCCTCTTCCCCGCCACCACGCTCGGCATCGGCGGCAGGACCTGGACCCGCCTCACCACCGCCGCCACCTCGCCCTGCTGGAACGGCACCACCGGCGGCCTGGGCAACGTCATCTCCCCCCAGGGCTGCCAGACCCTCCTGCGCGCCACCTACACCTCCGGCAACAGCGCCGTCACCATCGGCGTCGCCGTCTTCGCCGAACGCGCCAAGGCCGACGCCGCCACGGCCGCTCACACCGGCCAGATCCAGGGCCTCGTGCCTGCCGGCGCCACCTCCTTCTGCACCTCCGCCGGCTGTACCAACACCCACGCCGCCGTGGGCCGCTACACCTACTACACGGTCTCCGGCACCGTGAAGCCCGGCGGCACCGCCGCCGACCCCGCCGCCACCGCCGCCGGCCCCGACTTCGCCGCCCACGCCCGCGCCCGCCTCCTCGCCCGCGGCACCCGCTGAGGCACCCGGCCCGACGGCGCGTCAGTCCAGGTCGGTGAACCCCTCGCGCCAGCCGAAGCCGGGATCAGGCCCGTCGAGCAGGCGGGTGAGGAGGGTGTCGAGGTCGACGTGGCGGGCCTCGGTGCCGGGCGGGACGAGGCGGTCGGTGTGGGCGAGGAAGGTGGTGACGGCGGGGGTGGGGGCGAGGAGGAGGACGGTGCCGGTGTCGCCTTCGAGGGAGAGGCAGGTGTGCCGGACGTCCTGGTCGGTGCCCGGGAAGACCGAGACGTCGCCGGTGCCGGCCCAGCCGTGCAGGCCGGTGGCGAGCAGCTCGCGGGCGAAGGTCCAGCGGACGGGCATGCCCTGCCCGAGGTGGAAGTCGAGGTGGACCGCGTACGGGTCGAGGGCCGAGTAGCGCAGGCAGGCGGCGACGGGGACGCGCAGGCCGGGTCCGGCGACCAGGGAGAGGTCGAGCGGCATGACGCAGCCGCCGGCACTGGTGCGCTGGGCGGGGACGCGCGGTGCGCTGCGGTGGGTCATCGCCGTACCGCTCCCGCGTAGCCGGGACCGCCCGGCCCGACCGCCCACGGCCCCGGGCCGACCGGGAGGACCGGGCCGACCGGGAGGACCGACGGGTCCTGGCCCGGTGGGCGGGGCGGGCGGGCGCGGGCGGCCGGAGGGGCGGTCAGGGAGTCCCACTCGCGGTCGAGTTCGCCCGGCACCGCCCGTCCGGCCCGCCGCCACCGACCCACCAGGTCGGCGAAGATCGGGCACTCCACCAGCAGAATCGTTTCTTCACTGCTGCCGCCCACACCCCGGTTCACACTCACAACCGGAACAACGATCTCCGCCTACCCCAGGACACTCACTCGATCGTGGCTTCCTGACAGACCGTCACACAGCCTGCCGCCAGGGCCGGCACAGCAGCGCGAAGGACAGCAGGCCCGCCACCCCGCAGCCGAGCACGACCACGCCCAGCAGCGCCACCGACGGCCGCTCGCCCAGGCTGCTGAGCGGAGCGACCACCGCACCGCAGGTGAACGTCCCGACCCCGAGCAGGGCCGAGGCCGAACCCGCCGCGTGCGGAGCCAGGGTGAGCGCCTGGACCGAGGAGTTCGGGAGCGCGATGCCCATGCCCGCCATCAGCACGAACAGCGCGGGCCAGACCGCCGGCAGGCCGAGGTGCCAGACCGTGGTGAAGAGGATCAAGGCGGTGCCGGCCAGCGCCGCCGCCGCCATGCCGGTCACCAGCAGGAGGTTCATCGACACCCGGTGCACCAGCACCCGCCCGTTGAGCTGCCCGGCGCCCACCACCGCCAGGGAGTTGACCGCGAAGATCAGGCTGTAGGTCTGCGGGGAGACCTGGTAGACGTCCTGGATCACCACCGAGGAGCCGCCGACGTAGGCGAACAGCGCGCCGAAGCTGAAGGTGCTCGTCAGCACGTAGCCGACGAAGCGCGCGTCGCGGAGCAGGCCGCCGATCGCCCGGAAGGTGCTGCCGAGGCCGTCCCGGTGCCGGCGCTCGGGCGGCAGCGACTCGGCGAGCAGGAACATCGCGGCGAGCGTGCCGACGGTGCCGTAGACCACCAGGACCGCGAAGGTGCCCCGCCAGTCGGTGAGCTTCAGCAGCAGGGCGCCCAGAGCGGGGGCGAAGATCGGGGCCAGTCCGCTGATCAGTCCGAGCGAGGCCATGAAGCGGACCATCGCCACGCCCTCGTAGCGGTCCCGGGCGATGGCGCGGGCGATCACCAGGCCGGCCGCACCGGCCATCCCCTGGAGGAAGCGTCCGGCCACCAGGACGGGGATCGACGGGGCCAGCGCGCAGATCACGGTGGCCACCGTGTAGAGCGCCATCCCGGTCAGCAGCGGGCGGCGGCGCCCGTGCCGGTCGCTCAGCGTGCCGAACAGCAGCTGACCGAGCGCCAGGCCGAACAGCGAGGCGGTCATGGTGAGTTGGACAGCCGGGAAGGTGGTGCCGAGGTCCTCCCGCAACGACGGGAGGGCGGGCAGGTAGAGGTCAGTGGTCAGCGGACCGAGCGCGCTCAGGCTGCCGAGCACGACGATGGTGGCCTTGCCGGGCGCCGCCGTGGGTGTGGCGTCGTCGGTCGTGGTCCCGGGTATGGAACCGGTGCCGGTGGTCAATGGGGCTCCTTGCGAGGTGAGCGGGTGCCACCTGTCCTATCGCACCCGAACCCTCGACCGGTACCCGCCCCCACCGACTACTCCCGATCGCTCCCCGCGGCGCCCGTCCCGACCGGCCCTCACTCGGTGGTGGTCCCGGCCTTGCGGGCGGCGACCACCACGGCGTCGTCCTGCCAGCCGTAGAGCTGATCGCCGATCAGCGCGACGTTGTAGAGCCCGCACCGCCAGTCGGCCCGGGCCACCGCCTCGTCCGGGAACCAGGAGGCCCGCAGCTTGACCGGGCCGTCCGGCAGTCCCTTCTGACACTCCGCCGGCGCGGCCCCGCCCGGCACGGTGGCCCGGATCAGCCGGTCGCCGCCGGTGGTGGACATCAGGTACGAGACCCCCGTCGCCCCGTCCGGCAGCCAGCGCGGGACCGAGGCGCGGTCCTGCTTGGCGGCCGTCCCGCTGTCGTACGCGGCCTGCTGCTGGTGCCGGCCCTCGGCCCAGTCCCGCGCCATCGGCGCCGCGACCACCACTCCGGCGGTCACCACCGCTCCCGCCGCCACGATCCCGGCCGTCACCTTGCCCGCGCCACCCATGCCGCCGCTCCTCACGCTCGTCCGTCCGTCTGCGCTCTCCATCCTGTCCGGCCGCATCCGCCGGACCGTCGGCACGAGGTACCGCTCCCGCCTCCACCCCGGGACGTACGTGACCCCGCCGACCCTCAGGGGTCGACGGGGTCACGTACGGGACGAAGGTCCCGCGTCAGCGCTCGTTCAGCCGCGCGGGACCTCACCTCCGGGGCGGAACTCCCGCACCACCTCGATCCGCCCGACGATGTGGCGGTTGAACTCGTCCAGGTCCTCGGCGGGGACCCAGAGCTCCAGGATGGTCCGGCCGCCGGCCTGCTGGACGGGGTAGCGGGCCAGGAAGTCCGTCTCCACCTCGAAGCGGGTCACGTATCCGACACCGGAGGCGGGCACGTTCCAGTCCCGGGCGATCCGGACGGCGTAGTCCTCGTTCATCACCGGGTAGAAGATCGGCTGGTCCGGCAGGCGGGGAGGCCAGGCACGCCGGCCGGCGGCCTCGACGAGCGCCAGCTCCTCGGGTCCGGTGGGGCGCCACAGCGTGGTGGTGGGCGTGGTGGTCCCGGTCATCGTTCCGCTCCTCTCCTGCTCGGGGTCCGTGTGCGGCCCCCACCGTAGGCGCGGGTCACCGCGGTCGCCAGCGATTTCCGAGGGGCCGTCAGCGGTAGGCGGCCTCGCCCGTGATGGTCTCGCCGAGGACGAGGGTGTGGATCTCGGAGGTGCCCTCGTAGGTGAGCACCGACTCCAGGTTGTTGGCGTGCCGCAGCACCGGGTACTCCACCGTGATGCCGTTGGCCGCCAGGACCGTGCGGGCCGAGCGGGCCACCTCGATGGCGGTGCGGACGTTGTTGAGCTTGCCGAAGCTGATGTGGGCCGGGCGGCACTGGCCGGCGTCCTTCAGCCGCCCGATCCGGTGGGCCACCAGGTAGGCCTTCTCCACCTCCAGCATCATCTCCACCAGCTTCTGCTGCGTCAGCTGGAAGGCGGCGATGGGCCGGTCGAACTGGATCCGGGTCTTGGCGTACTCCAGCGCGGTGGTGTAGCAGTCCCGGGCCGCGCCGACGGTGCCCCAGAGGATGCCGTAGCGCGCCTCGCCGAGCGAGGAGAGCGGGCCGCGCAGACCGGTCACGCCGGGCAGCACCGCGTCGGCCGGGAGGACCACCTCGTCGAAGACCAGCTCGCTCGTGACGGAGGCGCGCAGCGAGAGCTTACCGTGCACGTCGTTGGCGGTGAAGCCGGGGGTGCCGCGCTCCACCAGGAAGCCGCGCACGCCCTCCTCGGTCTGCGCCCACACCACGGCGACGTCCGAGATGGAGCCGTTGGTGATCCACATCTTGCTGCCGTTGAGCACCCAGTCCGTGCCCTTGCGGCGGGCCCGGGTGCGCATGTTGGCCGGGTCGGAGCCGAAGTCCGGCTCGGTCAGGCCGAAGCAGCCGATCGCCCGGCCGGCCGCCATCTCGGGCAGCCAGCGCTGCTTCTGCTCCTCCGAGCCGAAGGCGTGGATCGAGCGCATGGCCAGCGAGCCCTGGACCGAGACGAAGCTGCGCAGGCCGGAGTCGGCCGCCTCCAGCTCCATGCAGGCGACGCCGTACTCGACGGCCGTCGAGCCGGTGCAGCCGTAGCCCTCCAGGTGCATGCCGAGCACCCCGAGCCTCCCCAGTTCGGGCGCCAACTCCTTGGCGGGGAACACCCCTTGGTCGAACCACTGGCCGACGTACGGGCGGATGCGGTCGTCCGCGAACTTCCGTACGGTGTCGCGGATCAGCCGCTCCTCGTCGGTGAGCAGCTCGCCGACCGCGAGCAGGTCGGCCGGGTCGAGGGGGGTGCCTGCCATGGTGTCTCCTCGCGTACGCGTCAGGGCGTCAGGGTGCGCACGCAGTATCGCGTAACACCGGCGCAACAGGGACCTGGCAGGGTGCGAGACACTGACCACACCCCCGGAAGGCCGCCGCACCGTGCACATCACCGCCCTGACCGCCGACCAGCTCACCGATCACGCCCAGGCCCTGGGCGGGCTGCTGGCCGACGCGGTCGAAGGCGGCGCCTCGGTCGGGTTCGAGGCCGGGCTCGGCGCGGACGCGGCGGCCGAGTGGTGGCGCGGGCTGGCCGGGCCGCTGGCGGACGGTCAACTCCTGCTCTGGGCCGCCTTCGAGGAGGACGGGGGCCGACCGCTCGGGACCGTCCAGCTCCGGCTGACCTCCTACCCCAACGGGCGGCACCGGGCCGAGCTGGCCAAGCTCCTGGTACACCGCGCCGCCCGGGGCCGGGGCGCCGGGCGGCTGCTGCTGGCCCACGCCGAGGCGGCGGCCACCGCGCGCGGGCTGACCCTGCTGCTGCTCGACACGGAGACCGACAGCCCCGCCGAGCACCTCTACCGCTCGGCCGGCTGGACCGCCCTCGGCACCGTCCCCGGCCACGCCACCAACCCGGCCGGGGAGCTGCGCCCGACCACCTTCTACTTCAAGACGCTCGCCGGATGAGCCCGTTCAGGGCGGCTCAGGAAGCCTGCTGCGCCAGCGAGTCGGAGAGCGGACTGCCGGTGCGGACGGCGGCCACCGTGTAGCCGAAGGCGTGCAGCGGGGCGTGCGCCACGGCGAGCAGGGCCCGGACGCTGATCAGGGCGCGCACCTCGGTCGCGGCGCGGACGAAGACCACCGCCCCGATGCCCTCGGGCGCCGGCCGCACCCGCAGCCGCTCGACCCCGTGCTCGGGCACGGCGTGCGAGCGCAGCAGTTCGTCCACCAGGTGTGCCTCGCCATCGGTGCCGGCACCACCGCCGCGGCGGAGCAGGACGACCGTGACCATGCGCATGTGAATCTCCCGACGGGCCGATGGCAGCTTGGTACCGAGCCTGCCGTTCACGGGCCTCCGGTGGAAGGCCGGACGGCTGGCAGCATGTGGGTACGTCACCTTGCGGCCAGCACTGGGCGACCTAGCGGCGCCCGGGGCGGCGGCAGCCGGCCCTCCGGCGGTTCCGCGTCGACCCCCGACGGAGTCAGGATGCTCCGCCGACCGCACCGAACGGGTTGTCGATGACGTACCGCCAGAAGCCGTCCGGGCCGCGGCGCGCCACGTCGGTGGCGGTGCCCTCGATGTGGACGTGGGCACCGTCCGGGCCCGCCCCGACGATGACCCAGTCCACGATCAGCAGGGCGAGCTCCCCCACCGCGTAGCAGTGCCGCAGGCTCACCGTGATCGGCACGCCCAGCGACTGGAACTCGGCACCGGCGGCCAGCAGTTCGTCACCGGTCACGGCCCGGCCGGGGCTGGGCACGAAGACGGCTCCCGGTTCGTAGACGGCGGCGAGCGCTCGGGGGCTGCCGGAGTTGAAGGCGGCCGCGAAGGCCGCGGGGTGCTGCGCCGGGTCGGTGACCAGGCCGGCGGGGATAGGGTCGTGGTCATGCGCGAGATCCATGGTGGTGTTCACGGCGGCAGTCAATCCGGCGCCGGAGTGGGTCACCAAACGGAAAGCGACGGCGGGAGTTGGGACGCCGAACTGGTGCCCTCACCGACCGGCCGCACGCTGCGGCCGGAGGCCGACTGCCCGGTGGAGACGGCGCTGGCGGCGGTCTCCGGCCGTTGGACCACCCTGGTCCTGCGCGAACTCCTGCACGCGGACCACTCCTTCGGCACCCTGCGGGAGCGCCTCCCCGAGATCAGCCCCAAGGTGCTCACCGAGCGGCTGGACGAGCTCCGCGGCCGCGGCCTGGTCGAGCGGGAGCGCCTCCCCGGCTTCCCGGTGCGCACCCGCTACGCCCTCACCGACACCGGCCGGGCCCTGCGCCCGCTGCTGATCGAGCTCTACCGCACGGGCGAGGTGCTCCGGGCCGGATCGCCCGGCGCCGCTACGACGCCCTGAGGCTGCCCAGGTTCGGTCAACCGCCGTTCGCAGCCGCGCCGTTGGAGCACCGAGAGCCCGAGGACACCGCCGCCCAGGGCGAGCCAGCCGAGCGGGCCGGTGGTGATCACCGCTCCGGTGAGCAGCAGCGGGCCGAGCGCCTTCTGCGCGGACTGGGCGATGCCCGCCACCCCGAGGTAGGAGGCCCGGGAGCGCTCGGGCGCGAGGGCGACGGCCAGCTCCCAGGAGCTGACGGAGCGCATCAGCTCGGCCCCGGAGACCAGCAGGGCGGAGAGCAGCAGCACGATCGAGGCGCTCCAGGCTCCGCCTCCGGTGCCGAAGGCCAGCAGTGCGCAGCCGGCCAGCATCGCCAGGCCGTTCAGGGTGACCGCGGCCGCCGCCCGGCGCGGGCCCTCGGCCCAGGCGGAGACGCGGAGTTGGAGCAGCACCACGAGCAGGGTGTTGAGCACCAGGAAGGCCGGGGCGAGGGCGGGCGGGGCCTCGGTGCGGGTGATCAGCCAGAGCGGCAGGCCGACGCAGAGCACGGAGTCGTCCAGGCTCATCGGGATGTCGAGCAGCACGAAGCGCAGGTAGCCACGGGCTCGGGCCGGGCACCGGCTCCTCCGTTGCCGCCTTGACGGGCACCTCGACGGCCCGGTGCTCGCCGGTGCGGCGGACCAGTGCGGCCGTCACCGCGAAGGACAGCGCGTTGGCCAGCACCAGGGCCTGGTAGGCGGGCACCGTGCCGATCGCCAGGCCGATCGCGGCGAGGCCGGCTCCGACCGCGTAGCCCGCGTTCATCGCGGTGCGGGCGAGCGCCCGGTAGGTGGAGCGCTGCCCGTCGGTGGCCCGGGTGGCGAACAGGATCTCCAGGGTCTTGGCGCCCCGCTCCGCCAGGCAGGTCACGGCCATCACCGCGAGCAGCGCGGCGAAGTCGCGGGAGACCAGCAGCAGGAGCATGGTGCCGAGCCGGAGCAGGTGACACCACATCAACAGGGTGCGGGCCGAGTACCGCTCGGCGAGCTGCCCGGCGATCGGCGAGCCGGCGATGCCGGCCACCGCCGCGACGCCCAGCAGCAGGCCGACCTGCCCGGCGTCCAGGCGGGAGACGAAGGTGAAGTAGAGCACCGAGGCCGCCGCCCACACCCCCGTCCCGAGCCGGTCCAGGAACTGCACGAGCAGCATGATCCGCCCGTCCCGCCCACCCGGCGGCCGCCGCAGCTGCGCCACCAGCCCTCCGCCGCCCCGTCCTCCGCGCATACTCACGCCCCTGTCATCCGGTCCGTACGGAAGCAGCCTGGCGTACATTTATCTCGACGTCAAGATACTTGATATCGACAGACCTGGCGGGCCGACGGTGCACAATGAGGCGGTGACCTCCGACCTCGCCGCCGAACTCGCTTTCGCCGCAAGCACGCTGGGCCTCGCCCTGCCGCCAGCGGACGAGAGCGGGTACCCCGCCACATACCGCAGCCCCGACGGCACACGGGCGGTCCATGTCCGCCGCTGGCCGGACCGGACCGACCTCGACGTGCAGCTGCGGACCCCGGGTGCCCTGCTGGCCCAAGGGTGGACCGAGGACCCGGGCGAGGCGGTCCGCGCCGTAGTGGTCTGGCTCGGCGGCGCGGGCCTCGAGGAGACCGCCGCCGCGGCGCCGTTCGTGCGATACGGCGACTGGGCCCTGGCCCACGAACGCGAACCGCTCGACCCGGTCGAGCTCGCCTGGTGGCAGCGGCTCGACCACGTCCGCCATCCGGTCTGGCGGGCCCTGCCCCACGCGGCCGCCATGTGGGAGGCCGCCCACGCCCAGCCGGCGCTGCGCCGGCTGCATCCGGTCACCAGTCACCGCATGCTCCGGTTCCTCGTTCCCGGGACGCAGACCTTCGAGCAGATCGGCTGGGGGATCGAACCGCAGCCCGGCGGCTGGTACCAGCTCCGGACGCGGGGCGGCCCGGAGATCCCCCGCACCACCGATCTGGCGGAGGCGATCCGCCTGGTCGTGGCCTCGGTCGAGGGTCGGTCAGTTTCGGAGAAGCGCGGAGGGGGTGCTCCTTCCTAAGGTTGGTGACAGCCCAGCCGGGGACCGCGAGACCGAGGAGCACACCATGACCGCCACCGCCCGCAAGACCGCCGCCACCACCGCCGCCGCCGCCAAGTCCTTCGACGGATTCTCCGAGGAGGAGCGGGCCGCGATGCGCGAGCACTCCAAGGACCTCAAGGCCGCCGCCCGCCGGGGTGGGAAGGCCACCAAGGCGGACGGCGAGGCCGACGTGCTGGCGAAGATCGCCGAGATGGAGGAGGCGGACCGCCTGCTCGCCGAGCGGGTGCACGCGATCGTCGCGGCCAACGCCCCCGGGCTGGCGCCCAAGACCTGGTACGGGATGCCCGCCTACGCCCGGGACGGCAAGGTGGTCTGCTTCTTCCAGAGCGCCCAGAAGTTCAAGACCCGTTACGCCACCCTCGGGTTCAGCGACCAGGCCTTCCTCGACGAGGGCGAGCTGTGGCCGGTCACCTACGCCCTCACCACCCTGAGCCCCGCCGTCGAGGCCAAGCTGGCCGAGCTGGTCCGCCGGGCCGCGGACACCTCGAACGCCGACGCCGCCTGACGGTGACGCCCCGTCAGGGGGATCAGCCCTCCCAGATCCCGGTCGCGGCGGTGGCCCGGGCGTACGCGGCGAAGTCGCGCGGCTCGCGACCGAGGGCCCGCTGGACGCCGTCGGCCAGCGTGGCGAAGCGGTTGTCGGCGATCCAGCCGTAGAGCATCTCCAGCATCCCGGCGAAGTCCGCCGGAAGGCCCTGCGCGATGGCGTAGGCCATGAACTCCGCCGGGGAGACCGCCCGGTGGACCAGCGGGCGCCCGGTGGCCCGGCTGATCTCCTCGGCCACCTGGGCCAGGCTCAGCAGCCGTGGCCCGGAGAGCTCGTAGGCCTCCCCCGCGTGGCCGTCCTCGGTGAGCGCGGCGACCGCCACGTCGGCGATGTCGTCCGCGTCCACGAAGGGCTCCAGCCCGGTGCCGGTCGACATCACCAGCGCGCCGTCCAGCACCTGCTCCAGCCAGAAGGCCTCCTCGTCGAAGTTCTGCGCGAACCAGGCCGGCTTCAGCAGGGTCCACTCGGCGCCGGACTCGCGCACCGCCCGCTCGCAGGGCAGCTTCTCCTCCCCCTCGGCCGCCACCCAGTCGCGGTGCGAGAGCAGCACCAGCCGCTCCACCCCACTGGCCGCGGCCAGCTTCGCGAAGTCCGTCATCGAGGCCCCGGCGTCCGGGAGTTGGGAGTCGACCAGGTACGCGGCGCGGGCGCCGTCGAGCGCGGTCTCCCAGGTGGAGCGGTCGCTCCAGTCGAAGCGGGTGGTGCCGTTGCGCGAGGCCACGCGCACCTCGTGGCCGCGCTGCCGCAGGCGGGAGACCACACGGCGGCCGGTCTTGCCGGTGCCGCCGAGGACCAGGAACGGGTGGTTCTGCTTCGTCGTCGTCATGTGTTCAGTACACCGGCGCGGGACCATCCGGGAGAATGGTCCACACGCTCACCGGGATGTCCGAGCGTCCAACCCCGTCCACCCACTCCGCTCCCCCGCCAGCCGGTAGGCCGCCGGCGGGAGGCCGTACCGTTCGCCGAAGCGCCGCGTCAGGTGCGGGTGGTCGGTGAAGCCGGCCGCGGCGGCGATGTCGGCCAGCGGAAGCGTGCTGCGGCGGATCAGCTGGGCCGCCGACTCCAGCCGTACGGCGAGCAGTTCGTCCCGGAAGGCGGTCCCCTGGGAGGTCAGCAGGCGCTGGAGGGTGCGGGAGGAGAGCCCGAGGGCCGCCGCCGCGTCCGGCAGGCGCCAGGGACGGGCCGGGTCGAGGGCGATCCGGGCGCGCAGTTCCGGGAGGGTCGCCGCGGGCGGCCCCGGTTCGGGCCAGCACAGCCGCCAACCGGCGAGCACCGGACCGGAGTCGGCGCACGCGGCCTCCGGTGTGGTGGAGCCCGAAGCGGTGAGCAGGGTCAGTGCCGGCTCGCGTCCGGCCACCAGCCCGGTCGCCACCTGGTACGCCGCCGCCACGAAGAGCGTCTCGGCGCTCGACGGCGGACCGCCCAGGTGCGGGAGGTGACGGACGGTCAGGCGTCCGGGCCCGTCGTACGCCGCGGCCGTGGTGTGCCCGACGTGGAACCAGCGCTCCAGAAGCCGCGAGCGCGCCAGGAAGTCGGCCGGGCCGCTGCTCGCCGCGAGTGCGGAGACCAAGGGGTGGCGCGGCCGGTCCAGCAGGTGCCCCGCGGCCGCCCGTACGGTCGGCCAGCCGCGCCGCCGCAGCGCCAACAGCAGCTCGGCGTGGAGGAGTTCGGGCACCGGATCGCCCGCGTCGAGCAACGCCTCGGCCCGGTCGGCGACCGGCAGCACGCCGGGCGAGCGGCGCAGCGCCCGGACGGCGGCGCGCACCAGCACGGGGTGGACGCTGCGGGCCGGACCGGTCATGGCGACCGATCGTAGTGGCGCACCGGTACAAGTGGGAGTCCGGGCGGCGGGCCAGCATGGCGGGCATGGAGATCAAGGGCAGGCGGGTACTGGTCACCGGCGGCACCTCGGGCGTCGGCCGGGCGCTGGCGGCGGAGTTGACGGAGCGCGGGGCCCGGGTGGTGGTCTGCGGACGCACGGCGGCGGGCGAGGGCCAGGTGGCGGCCGACCTCGCGGTGGCCGGCCAGGCGGAGCGGCTGGTGCGGGAGGCGGCCGAACGCCTCGGTGGGCTGGACCTGGTGGTGGCCAACGCGGGCGTCCAGCACCACGAGCGGCTGACGGCGGGGGTCACCCCCGGCTTGCTGGAGCGGATGGAGCAGGAGGTGGCGGTCAACCTGCGGTCGGTGGCGGAGCTGGCGGCGGCCGCCTGGCCGTGGCTGGCGGCCTCGCCGGAGGCGGCCTTCGTGGCGGTCACCTCCGGACTGGCGTACGCGCCCAAGCGGAGCGCGCCGCTGTACTGCGCGACCAAGGCGGGGGTGCACGTGCTCTGCGAGGCGCTGCGCTACCAGGCCCGCGCGGACACTCCGCACGTGCGGGTGCAGGAGGTGGTGCTGCCGCTGGTGGACACGCCGATGACGGCGGGCCGCTCCGGGCCGGTGCGCAAGCTCAGCCCGGAGGCGGCGGCCCGCTCGATCGCCCGCGGGGTGGAACGCGGGTCGGCCGTCCTCCCGGTCGGCGCCTCCCGCGCCCTGTTGGTCCTGCTGCGCCTCTGCCCGCCGCTGGCCCGCCGGCTCCTGCGCGACGGCTGAGTGCCGCGGCCCGGCTGCGGGAACCGCGCGGCCCCACGCCGGAGTCCTCGACGGGAACGACGGAACGGGGAACGTGCGGTGCGGCTGAAGGCGCTGGGGCTGATCGGGGCGACCGTGGCGGCCGGGCTGGTGGTGACGGTCGCCGTGCCCGGGGTGGCGGGGGACGCGCTGCGCGACGCGCTCTACACCGTCGCCTGGTACCTGGCCGTGCTGCTCGCCGCGCCCCGCACCCAGCCCGCCGTCGCGGCCTCGGCCGCCGCCGGGATCAGCTGGGCGGTGGAGCTCTTCCAGCTCACCGGGATCCCGGCCGCCCACCCCGGCTGGCGGCTGCTGCTCGGTACCGGCTTCAACGCGGCGGACCTGCTCTGGTACGCCCTCGGCGCGGCCGCCTGCCTGGCCGTGCACCGGGCGGCTCAGACCAGGACCGCCACCTTGCCCCGGACCTTGCCCTCCTCCAAGTAGCGGACGGCGTCCGGGACTTCCTCCAGGGTGAAGGTCCGGTCCAGCACCACCCGCAGCTGCCCGGTGGTCAGCAGCTCGCGCAGGTGGACCAGGTCCTCCTGCCTGGTGCGGGCCAGCAGGCTGCGCAGCCGCTGCCGGGCGAACGGCGCGAGCGCGGCGGCGTGCAACTGCCGTGCCACGCCGCCGAACCAGCGTCCGCCGCCCTCCCCGCCGGCCAGCACCAGGGTGCCGCGCGGGGCGAGCACCCGGCGCAGCCCGGCCAGCGGGTGGCCGCCGGCCAGGTCCAGGATCAGGTCGTAGGCCCCGGCCGGGCCGTCGGTGCAGTCCTGGCGGGTGTGGTCGAGCACGGCATCGGCGCCGAGCCCGCGGACCAGCTCGGCCTTGGCGGGGCCACAGACGGCGGTGACCTCCGCCCCGGCCAGCTTGGCGAGTTGGACGGCGTAGGTGCCGACGCCGCCGGAGGCGCCGATCACCAGGACCCGCTGACCGGCGGCGATCCGCCCGACGTCGCGCAGGCCCTGGAGGGCGGTGACGGCGGAGACCGGGACGGCGGCCGCCTCGGCCGGGGTCAGCTCCGGCGGACGGAGCGCCAGCCGGTCGGCGCGGGCCCGGGCGTACTCGGCGAAGGCCCCGGCGCACTCGCCGAAGACCTCGTCGCCGGCCCGGAGGCCGTGCACACCCAGGCCGACCTCGACCACCACACCGGCGCAGTCCAGGCCGAGCACCGCCTGCCGGGGCCGCCGTATGCCGGTGAACAACCGCACCAGGTAAGGGAGCCCGGCCATCAGGTGCCAGACGCCGCGGTCCATCCCGGCGGCCGTGACCTGGAGCAGCACCTCGCCGGAGCGGGGCACGGGCCGCTCCAGTTCGCGGAGTTCGAAGACCTCGGTGGTGCCGTACCGGTGGCGGGTGATCGCTCTCACTGGGACTCCTCGGATTCGGACGGGTACTGGAAGACCTCGGTCAGCGGGGTGTCGAAGACCTCGGCGATCTGGAAGGCGAGCTCCAACGAGGGCGAGTAGCGGCCCTGTTCGATGGCGATCACGGTCTGCCGGGTCACCCCGATCCGGCGGGCCAGCTCGGCCTGGGTCATCTCGCCGCGGGCGAAGCGCAGGGCGCGGATGGTGTTGACCACCCGGGTGGGCTTCACCACTGCGGGAGCCCCCGCCGGTAGGCGGCGATCTTCGCCATCGCGCCGAGCACGGCGGAGAGCACGAAGGCCAGGTAGACGGCGTTGGCGATCCAGAACGGCGCGGCCTCGACCAGCGCCAGCACCAGCGCCGCCATCGCGCCGATCACCACGAAGGACTGGCCGACGTGCTCGCCGAAGCGGTGGATCTGCCGGTCCCTCAGGTCCTTGGCCGCCCCCTCCTCCGGCCGGACCAGCGCGGCCGCCACGCTCAGCAGCACGGAGACCACCACCGCCGCCCCGATGCTCCACAACAGCGCTGCCGCGTACGGCCGCTGGGCCAGCGCGAGACTGCTCCCGGGCAGCAGCACCGCCAGCAGGTAGCCCGTGTAGCCGAGCAGGGCCACCACCCCCGCGATCCAGGCCCGTCGTTCCTCCAGTGCCATCCCGCCACACCTCCGATGTCAAGAAAAGCTGACACGATGGAAGGTAAAGCAGACCGGACATCGCGTCAAGAATCTTTGACACCACCCGTGACCGGACCCCGGCCCGGCCGGTTGTCCCTGGCATGCGTACCGTGACCCGGCTGATCACCGCCCTCGCCACCCTGCTCGCCATCGCCGCCCCCGCCTCGGCCGTCCCGTCCGCCGACGGCCACAGCATCCCGGTCGGGGCGATCAGCGACCTCGGCAGCGTGCTCACCCTCGCCGACGTGGGCTACGACTTCGCCACCCTGCTCGGACAGTAGGAAATACCTGGGGCACCCCGGGAGCTGGCAGGGACAGGAGGTGCATGAGGCCATGCAGGAGTACCGGATCGAGCACGACTCGATGGGCGAGGTGCGGGTGCCCGCGTCCGCCAAGTGGCAGGCGCAGACCCAGCGCGCGGTGGAGAACTTCCCGGTGTCGGGCCAGCGGCTGGAGCGGGCGCACATCGCGGCGCTGGCCCGGATCAAGGCGGCCGCCGCCAAGGTCAACGGCGAGCTGGGGGTGCTGGAGCCGGAGACGGCGGCGGCGATCGCCGGGGCGGCCGAGGAGGTGGCCGAGGGGAAGTGGGACGAGCACTTCCCGGTCGACGTCTTCCAGACCGGCTCGGGCACCTCGTCCAACATGAACACCAACGAGGTGATCGCCACCCTGGCCACCGAGCGCCTCGGCCGACCGGTCCACCCCAATGACCACGTCAACGCCAGCCAGTCGTCCAACGACGTGTTCCCCTCCTCCATCCACATCGCCGCCACCGCCGCCGTCACCGGCGAGCTGATCCCGGCGCTGGAGCACCTCGCACAGGCGCTGGAGCGCAAGGCGAAGTCCTTCGCCGAGGTGGTGAAGTCCGGCCGCACCCACCTGATGGACGCCACGCCCGTCACCCTCGGCCAGGAGTTCGGCGGCTACGCGGCCCAGGTCAGGTACGGGATCGAGCGCCTGCGCGCCACCCTGCCCCGGGTGGCCGAACTCCCGCTCGGCGGCACGGCGGTGGGCACCGGCATCAACACCCCGCCCGGCTTCTCCGCCGCCGTGATCGCCGAGGTGGCCCGGGCCACCGGGCTGCCGCTGACCGAGGCCCGCGACCACTTCGAGGCCCAGGGCGCCCGGGACGGACTGGTGGAGCTGAGCGGCCAGCTGCGCACCGTCGCGGTCGGCTTCACCAAGATCGCCAACGATCTGCGCTGGATGGGCTCCGGCCCGCGCACCGGCCTCGGCGAGCTCAACCTGCCGGACCTCCAGCCCGGCTCCTCGATCATGCCGGGCAAGGTGAACCCGGTGCTGCCCGAGGTGGTGCTGATGGTGTCCGCCCAGGTGATCGGCAACGACGCGACCGTCACGGTGGCCGGCGCGAGCGGGAACTTCGAGCTGAACGTGATGCTCCCGGTGATCGCCCGCAACGTGCTGGAGTCCGTCCGGCTGCTGGCCAACAGCGCCCGCCTGCTGGCCGACCGGACGGTGGACGGCGTCACCGCCAACGTGGAGCGGGCCCGCGAGTACGCCGAGTCCTCCCCCTCCGTGGTCACCCCGCTCAACCGCTACATCGGCTACGAGGAGGCCGCCAAGGTCGCCAAGCAGGCGGTGGCCGAGCGCAAGACGATCCGTCAGGTGGTCGTGGAGCGCGGGTACCTGGAGGCCGGGAAGCTCACCGAGGCCCAGCTCGACGAGGCCCTGGACGTGCTGCGGATGACCCGCCCCTGACTGCTCCGCGCAGCAGACGGGGCACGGCCGTGAGCGGCCGTGCCCCGTTGCAGATACGGCTGTTCAGCCTCCGCTCGCCATCCCTCGGCGGCTCATCACACCCGCCGCCATCGACACCGCCGCCATGCCCAGACAGACCATCAGGCCGCCGGTGATGACGTTGGTCAGGATGGTCCGCCGGACGGCGTCGGTACCGGCCGCCGCCCACGGGGCGATGACCGTCCAGGCGCCGATCATGGTCGCGGCCCAGGCGCGGGCGTGGGTGCGCTCGTACCCGGAGCCGTAGCCCGCCATCAGCGCGGCGAACGCCAGCCCGAGGACCAGATTGCTGACCGTCAGGCCGGAGAAGCCGGAGAACCCGACCACCCACGGGGAGATCGCGAGGAACAGACCGGCCGCCACGGCCAGGGCCTCGACGGCCTGGGCACGGGGAGTGGAGACGATCCGCTCGTAATGGTCACGCATCTCCAAGATGTCCGGATGGTGCTCCATGCTCATCGGAAGCTGGGTCGACACCGGGACCACCTCCTTAGCTCGCGACTTGACAGGCGCCTGCTCACTACCCATTCTGTGCCGGAATTAACGGATTTGTCCGTAATTCATCCGAGGAACTCCTCGACCGCCCCGGCCTCCGCCGCCCAGACCTCCTCCGGCAGCGGCTCGAACGGCTCCACCACCGGCCGCCCGTCCTTCCCGCGCGCCCAGATCCCCCGCACCCGGCCGTCCACCACCAGGGCCGGCCGCACCACCCCGCCGCCCGCGTTCACCCGCTTCGCGAAGCGCTGATCCAGCATCAGCGAGCGGTCCCGGTAGCCCAGCAGGAAGTTGTCGTACGCACCGAGCAGCCGGACCAGCGGCTCCCCGGCGGCCGGCGCCCCTGCCGTCGCGTACAGCCCCTCCCCCACCTCGGGCAGGCCCGCGAAGGCACGCTTCCCGAGCACCTGCGGCAACCCCGACCACGCCGCGAAGTCCGCCACCGAGACCGGCCCGAAGGCCGCGACGTACCGAGCCGCCAGCTCGGCGGCCGCCGCCTCCGGGTCGGCCTCCCCGTCCCGCGCCGGGAGCGGGACGTACCCCGGCTCGCGCGGAGCCACCTCGGCGCCGCGGCAGAGCAGCCCGCGCCCGGCCAGGTACGCCGTCAGGTGCGCGGGCGCCTGGCCGGTGGGCTCCACGCCGACGCCGCGCCCGTTCAGCCGCGCCACCAGCTCCGCCCGGCTCAAGGGCTCCGTCAGCACCTCGGGCAGCGCCCCCTCCGCCCTGGCCAGCAGGTCCTCCGTCAGCCCCAGCTCCCGGCGCCGCCGGGCCCCGGCAGCGATGTTCCGCTCCCCGAACAGCGCGATCAGGGAAGGGAGTTGAGCGGCCGGCACCAGGTGCAGGGTGCCGCGCATCAGCCAGCTCGCCGCCACCTCCCCGGCCGCGTACGCCCGCTCCACCGCCGCCGCCCCGGCCAGCCCGCGGGCCCGCAGCCCGAGCCGGGCGGCGGCCGCGTCCTGCGCCTGGATCCCCGGAGCGCGGGCGGCGATGTCGGATACCGACCCCCCACCGCCGAACTGACTGTGCATTCGCCACCGGAGAAACGCGTCGTCATCGATCACGCCCCCATTCTGCGGCCGGGCCGGGGCCGGGCGGAGTTTGACGAAAGCGTGTTCGTACGGAGGGTTTGGTGCTAGTACGATCAAGCTGCCTGACTTGACCATGTGTTTGCACTTCCGGGGGACCTGTTGAACATCCGTCGTTCGCTCGCCACCGCCGTTTTCCTCGCGACCGCCGCCGCACCCGTCGCCGCTGCCGCCCCCGCCTTCGCCGAGGGCACCCCGGCCGGACTGGAGCAGATCGACCAGGCCGGCGCCACCGTGGCGGACGAGGAGAACATCGCCACCATCAAGGCCCTGCTGGTCTGGCCGAACGACTACCTGCTCACCGCCCCGAGCAAGTACCTGCGCGACCGCGTCGCCGCGGCCCTCGCCGGAACCCCCGAGGGCCGCGCCGAGTTCGTCGCCAAGGAGATGGCGCAGCTGCGCATGTCCGACGCGCGGGTCGCGATCGTCCGAACCCTCAACGGCGCGGGCCCCGTCCTCCAGAAGGCCGCCCGGGCCGCGTTCGACTCGCACGACCTCGAGACGTTCCGCGCGTTCCTGGAGACCGGCCAGTACGTGGCCCGCGCCGAGGACGAGAACCGCGCCAAGCTCCAGAAGATCATCGACGACCTGGTCACCGGCCAGGGCGTCCGCGAGGGCGCCCGCAAGGCCCTCGCCGGCACCGCCGCCGACGTCGAGAAGGCCCTCAACGGGGGGCTTTCCGGGGCCGCCGAGCACGACGACCGGATCCTGCTCATGCAGATCCTGTCCGTTGGCGGCCCGGCGGTGCGGGACGCCGCCAACAAGGCCATGTCCGGCACCATCGAGGACGTCCGCCGGTTCCTGAAGGTCGGCCAGCACGTGGCCCGTGCCGAGGACGAGAACCGCGCCAAGCTCCAGAAGATCATCGACGACCCGGCCACCGGCCAGGGCGTCCGCGAGGGCGCCCGCAAGGCCCTCGCCGGCACCGCCGCCGACGTCGAGAAGGCCCTCAACGGAGGGCTGTCCGGGGCCGCCGAGCACGACGACCGGATCCTGCTCAGCAACATCATGTACCGCGGCGGCCCGGCAGTGCAGGACGCCGCGAACAAGGCCATGTCCGGCACCATCGAGGACGTCCGCCGGTTCCTGAAGGAGGGTCAGTACGTGGCCCGCGCCAAGGACGAGGCCAACGCCAAGGCTGCCGCCGAAGCCGAAGCCGCCAAGAACAAGCCCACCACCGGCACCACCGTCGTGACCCCCGCCACCGACACCACCCGCACGGTCACCCCCACCGCCGTGACCGACGGCCAGCCCGTCGCCGGCGGACGCCTCGCCTACACCGGCACCGACGCCCCCCTCGGCCAGATCGGCGCCGCCGGCGCCGCAGCCGTCGCCCTCGGCGCGGGCGCCCTCATCGCCACCCGCCGCCGCACCAACCAGTCCTGATTCACGCTCAGCACGGCCCGGTCCCGGGAGGGGCCGGGCCGTGCTGCGTTTCCGGGGCGGGCCGGGCTCGTTGGGTGGGGTGTGGGCGACTCTCCGTTCGTGTCCGGGCCGCGTGGGCTGCCGTTGGTGGGGTGTCTGGCGGGGTTCGGGCGGGATCCGCTGGGGTTCCTGGAGCGGCTGCACCGGGAGTACGGGGACGCGGTGAGCTGGCGGTTGGGGCCGCTGCGGATCCTGTCGCTGGCCGATCCGGCCGCGATCGCCGAGGTGCTCGGGTCGGAGCTGGACCACGGGGTGCTGGACATCGGGTGGATGTTCCGGCAGTTGGTCGGGGACAGCGTGATCCGCAGCGAGGGCGCGGGGTGGCGGCGCAAGCGGGCGCTGGTGCAGCCGGCCGTGCGGCCGCGGCAGGTGCGGGCGTTCGCGCCCGCGATGGCGGAGTGCGCGGCGGAGCACCTGGCGGGGTGGGCGGACGGCCAACGGGTGGACGTGCTGCGGGAGATGACGCTGCTGACGCAGCGGATCGCGGTGCGCACGCTCTTCGGGTCCGAGCTGGGGGCGCGGGCCGGGGCCCTGGCCGGGGCGATGACGGAGGCCGCGCACGAGATCGGGGTGGAGCTGCGCGGCCCGGGGGTGCTGCTGCCGGGGTGGGTGCCGACGCCCGCACGACGGCGGATGCGGCGGGCGGTCGGGGTGATCGACGCCGAGCTGGGGGCACTGGTGGCGGCCCGGGCGGCGAGCGGGCAGCAGGGGGAGGACCTGGTCGGGTGGCTGTTGGCTGCGCGGGACGCGCAGGGGCGGGCGCTGACGGCGCGTGAGGTGCGGGACGAGGCGGTCACGCTCTGGGCCGGTGGCCACGAGACCACGGCGACGGCGCTGACCTGGTCCTGGTGCCTGCTGGCCGGCTCCCCGGCCGCGCGGGCGCAACTGGACCGGGAGCTGGCGGAGGTCCTGGACGGGCGGGCACCGGAGTACGCGGACCACGAGCGGCTGCCGTGGACCCGACGGATCGTCAGCGAGACGCTCCGCCTCCACCCACCGGTCTGGCTGGTGCCGCCCCGGGTCGCGGTGCCGGGCACCACCGTGGGCGGGCGGCCGGTGCCGGTCGGGACGGCGGTCTGGTGCAGCCCGTGGGTGACCCAGCGGGACGCCCGCTGGTTCCCCGACCCGCTGGCCTTCCGCCCGGAACGCTGGGGCACCCCGGCGGCCGACGAACGCGCCCACTTCCCCTTCGGCGCCGGCCGGCGGGCCTGCCTCGGCGCCCGCTTCGCCCAGGTCGAACTGGTCCTCCTGCTGGCCACCCTGGCCCAGCACTTCCACCTGGAGCTGGAGGGCGACACCCCTCCCCCACTCCCCAGCCTGGTTGCCCACCCGGCCACCCCGGTCCTGGCCACCCTCCGCCGCCCCTGACCGGCCCGTGGCGGGGGTGTCCGCGCGCCGGACTATTCTTCCCGGCTACGCACACCGACCGTGAGGACCCATCAGCAGTGACCGGCCTGTCCGCCTTCCCGCTTCCCTTCCAGAGCACCACCTCCTCGGCGTTCGCGACGCCCCGGACACTGCGGGAGCTGCAGATGATGCAGTGCAGTGCGCAGTTGCGCGCCAAGCCCGCGTGGTTCGACAAGAGGAACGACGCCGACATCGCCGCCCGGTGGACGCGGGAGGCGCTGGCACAGGGCATGACCGAGGCTCAGGTGCGGTACGTCCTGGCCGAGTTGGGGCACTACGCCGCCCTGCGGGACGCGCGCACCGGCATCGAGGTCTCCGCGGTCGACGGCGTCTGGCAGTCGGACACCCTCGTCGACGAGCGGCTCAGGACCCGGCTGCGCGACGCGGTCCGGGTCCTGGAGGAGGTCCCCGAAGCGGAGCGCGACTGGCACCCCGGGTCCGACGGCCAGGTGCTGGACCTCGTCCACCCCTCCCTGTTCTGTCTGGTGCGGGAGGTGAGCGGAGGTCCCGAGCAGGCGTGGCAGAACCCGGCGAAGCACTACGCGAAGTACGAGTTCTCGGAGCGGTTCCAGTGGCTGCCCACGGACGTCGAGGTCGGCGAGGACGGAGCCGTCGCCTTCCGCTCGTACGTCAACAACGTCCACCCCGAGGAGCACCGCGCGCTGGAGTCCGTCCTGCCGGACCTCTTCGCGCGCCTGCTCCCGCTGTTCGAGAACGTGCTCACCGATCTGCGGCACCCGCGGCCGCTGCGGATCGAGGCCGACCCCTACGGCTGGTACGACTCCGAGCCGGAGTACCCGCACAGGTCGTCCTACCCCGACGACGACACCTACGCGAAGGCCCGCTCCGCCTGGAGCGAGGCGTACGACGAGTGGTCCGAGAACCGCCGCCCGATCGTCCCGGACGCCCCGGAGTTCAGCCCGCCCGCCCTGCCCGACGCCCCCGCCCGCGTCGACCTGCGGGGCCGCGGCCTCCAGGTCATCGTCAAGCTGGCCACCGTCCACCTGACCCCGGAGCAGCCCGAGTACGCCGGCGGCTCCTGGCACGTCGAGGGCATGCTGAACGAGCGGATCGTCTCGACCGGCATCTACTACTGGGACAGCGAGAACGTCACCGAGAGCCGGCTGGGCTTCCGCACCGCCCTCGACGACCCGTACTACGAGCAGAACGACGACGCCGGGGTGCGCGAGGTCTACGGCCTCCAGGACGAGGACGCCCTGAACCAGCCGCTGGGCGCGGTACCGACCCCGGAGGGCCGCTGCCTGGCCTTCCCCAACGTCCTCCAGCACCGCGTGGACGCCTTCCGCCTGGCCGACCCGACCCGCCCGGGCCACCGCAAGATCCTCGCGTTCTTCCTCGTCGACCCTTCGCAGCGGATCGTCTCGACCTCGGACGTACCGCCGCAGCAGCCCTGGTCCGCCACCACGACCATGACCCTGGAGCAGGCCGAGGCGTACCGCGAGGAGCTCATGAAGGAGCGGAAGTTCTTCGTGGACGAGCACAACGAGCAGCTCTACGAGCGCGAGTTCTCCCTCTGCGAGCACTGAGCCCCCCGACGGCGGGGAGGGGAGCCGGGTCCCGGTTCCCCTCCCCGCCGTCGGCGTGATCCGCGTCTCACCGCGGCGCGGCGGCGTTGCCTATGCAACTCGTTGCATAGCAGGATGCCCCTATGGCACTGGAGCACGCGATCCTCGTCTCTCTGCTGGAGCAGCCCGGCTCCGGGTACGAGCTGGCCCGGCGGTTCGACCGTTCGATCGGGCGGTTCTGGACCGCGACGCACCAGCAGATCTACCGGGTGCTGCGCCGGATGGAGGCGGACGGCTGGATCACCGCCCAGGAGGTGCCGCAGGACGGCCGGCCGGACAAGAAGGTGTACGCCGTGGCCGCCGACGGGCGGTCGGTCCTCGGGGACTGGCTGCGCGAGCCGGTGGAGGCCGAGACCGTGCGGCACGAGCTGGCGGTGAAGATCCGGGCCGCGGCCTTCGACGACCCGGGCGCGCTGATCTCCGAGGTGGAGCGGCACCGCACCGCCCACGCCGCCCTGCTGGAGCGGTACCTGACGGGCGAGCAGCGCGACTTCCCGAGCGACCCGGCGGAGCAGAGCCCGCAGCAGCAGCTGCAGCACGTGGTGCTGCGCGGCGGCATCGAGTTCGAGCGGATGACCCTCGCCTGGCTGGACGACGTGCTGGCCACCCTGAACCGCCTTGCCAACTGACCCTCACCCCACAGGACTTCACATGCTGTTCAACCCGAGCACGTACGACCCGAAGCAGTTCGACGACACCACCCGCCGGCTGCTGCGCGCCACCGTGGACTGGTTCGAGTCGCGCGGCAAGAAGGCGCTGATCGACACCTACATCGACCGCGCCTGGTACGGGGACTTCCTGGAGTTCGCGGCCAAGGAGGGCCTGTTCGCGGAGTTCCTGACCCCGAGCAGCGCCGACGCCGACAAGCGCTGGGACACCGCGCGGATCGCCGAGCTGAACGAGATCCTCGGCTTCTACGGCCTCGGCTACTGGTACACCTGGCAGGTCACCATCCTCGGCCTCGGTCCGGTCTGGCAGAGCGAGAACGAGGCCGTCCGGGCCCGCGCCGCGCAGCTGCTGACGGAGGGTCACGTGATGGCCTTCGGGCTGTCCGAGCGCAGCCACGGCGCGGACATCTACTCCACCGACATGATCCTCACCCCCACCGAGGACGGCGGCTTCACCGCAACCGGCCCGAAGTACTACATCGGCAACGGCAACGTGGCCGGCCTGGTCTCGGTCTTCGGCCGCCGCTCGGACGTGGAGGGCCCGGAGGGCTACGTCTTCTTCGCGGTCGACAGCCGCCACCCCTCCTACCACCTCGTCAAGAACGTGGTGAACGCGCAGATGTACGTCTCCGAGTTCCGCCTGGAGGAGTACCCCGTCCGGGCCGAGGACGTGCTGCACACCGGCAAGGCCGCCTTCGACGCCGCGCTGAACACGGTGAACGTCGGCAAGTTCAACCTCTGCACCGCCTCGGTCGGCATCTGCGAGCACGCGATGTACGAGGCCGTCACGCACGCCCACAACCGGGTGCTCTACGGCCGCAAGGTGACCGACTTCCCGCACGTGCGCCGGGAGTTGGCCGACGCCTTCCTGCGCCTGAACGCGATGAAGCTGTTCAGCGCCCGCGCGGTGGACTACTTCCGCACCGCCTCCCCCGACGACCGCCGTTACCTGCTCTTCAACCCGATGACCAAGATGAAGGTCACCACCGAGGGCGAGAAGGTCATCGACCTGATGTGGGACGTCATCGCGGCCAAGGGCTTCGAGGCGGACACCTACTTCGACAAGGCCGCGAAGGACATCCGCGGCCTGCCGAAGCTGGAGGGCACGGTCCACGTCAACCTGGCGCTGATCCTCAAGTTCATGGCCAACTACCTGTTCGCGCCCACCGACTACGCCCCGGTGCCGAGCCGGCTGGACGCGGCGGACGACGAGTTCCTGTTCCGCCAGGGCCCGGCCCGCGGCCTGGGCGCGATCCGCTTCCACGACTGGCGGACCGCCTACGACGCGCACGCCCACCTGCCGAACGTGGCCCGCTTCCGCGAGCAGGCCGACGGCCTGTGCGCGCTGCTGCTGCAGCACGCGCCGACCGCCGAGCAGGCGCAGGACCTGGACTTCCTGCTGGAGATCGGCCAGCTCTTCGCGCTGGTGGTCTACGGCCACCTGGTGCTGGAGCAGGCCGAGTTGACCGGCACCGAGGCGGACGTGCTGGACGGGATCTTCGACTTCCTGGTCCGGGACTTCTCCGCGCACGCCACCGAGCTGCACGGCAAGACCTCCACCAGCGAGGAGCAGGCCGCCTGGGCGCTCACCCAGGTGCGCCGTCCGGTGGCGGACGCCGACCGCGACGCCAAGGTCTGGGCCCGGGTCGAGGCGCTCTCCGGCGCGTACGAGATGCGGCCGTAACGGCGCACCGACCAGCGCCCCAACTGCGGGTGCGGGCCCCGGCTTTCACGCCCCGGGGCCCGCACCTCTCACCTGTCCTCCACGGCCTCAGGGACCGTCGGGTCCGCTCAGAAGGTCAGCTTCCAGCTGTTGATGTAGCCGGTGTCCTGCGCGGCCACGTCCTGGACCTTGAGCTTCCAGACGCCGTTGGCGACCTCGCTGGAGGCGTTCACGGTGTAGTCGGCGATCACGTTGTCGGCCGAGTCGCTGGTGCTGGAGTTCTTCAGGCGGTAGGCGGAGCCGTCCGGGGCGACCAGGTCGAGCACCAGGTCACCGCGGTAGGTGTGCTTGATGTCCACGCTGACCTTGAGGGTGGCGGGGGCGTTGCCGGTGATGCCGCTGACGGTGACCGAGGAGGTGACCGCCGCGCCGTTGTCGGGGATCTGCACGTCGGCGGTGTTCTCGAAGACGGTGCCGGGCAGCGGCGGGGCCTCGGTGCCCAGGGCCCAGACGGCGTAGGCGATGGAGTCGGCGCCGCGGTCCAGCGAGGTGTCGCTGATGTTGGCGCTGGTGTCGCAGGAGGCGTGGTAGCAGGCGTCGAAGGCCCGGCCCGAGGTGCCGCCCCACTTGGTCGCCTGGGCGGCCGTCTTGATCTCGTCGCCGCCGGTGTAGAGACCGCCGACCTTGATGCCGACGTTCTTGAACGGGGCGTGGTCGGAGCGGCCGTCGCCGTTGGTCTCGATCTCGGTGGGGACGTTGACGCTCGCGAAGTAGTTCTTCAGCACGCCTTCGAGCTTGGGGTCGTCGTCGTAGACGAAGTAGCCCGGGTTCGGCGAGCCGATCATGTCGAAGTTCATGTAGGCGTCGATCTTCGCCCGCTCGGCGGTGGGCAGGTTGTTGACGTAGTACTTGGAGCCGATCATGCCGAGCTCCTCCGCCCCCCACCAGCCGAACCGCAGGTGCTTGGTGGGCTGCAGGCCGGCCCGGGAGACGGCCAGCGCGGCCTCCAGGACGCCGGCCGTGCCGGAGCCGTTGTCGTTGATGCCGGGGCCGGCCGTCACCGAGTCCAGGTGGGCGCCGGTCATCACCACGTGGTTGGCGTCGCCGCCCGGCCAGTCGGCGATCAGGTTGTAGCCGGTGGCGCCGCTGCTGGTGAAGGTCTGCACGGTGGTGGTGAAGCCGGCCGCGTCCAGCTTGCCCTTCACGTAGTCGAGCGAGGCCTTGAACCCGGGCCGCCCGTGGGCGCGGTTGCCGCCGTTGGCGGTGGCGATGGACTGGAGCTGGTTGATGTGCGCCTTGACGTTGGCCACCGGGATGTCCGGCGCCGCGGCCAGGGCGGCCGCGGCCGGCGCGGGCGCCGGGGCGGCCTCTGCCAGGGCGGCGGGTGCCGCGAAGCCCGCAGTGAGGGCGAGGGCGGCGGCGGTCACGAGGGCGGAGCGGTGCGGGCGGGATCGCCGCTGGGCACGCTGCTCGGCATGCTGGGACAAGGGGAGCTCCAGATTCTGGTGGGGCAGAACGGAACGTACGGGGCCCGCCGGGCCGGGTGTCCGGTCGGCGAGGGTGTGCTGACGTGCCCATGATGATTGGGTGAAGGGCAAGAGCGCGTCAAGGGGTTCAACCACCGCTCCCGGAACGGTTCCTGACGGCCCAAGGGCCGTCCGCCCACGGAGCGCCGCGAGTTGACACGGGTCGGCAACACCGGTGACACGGGACGGCCCGGGACCGCTGCCTCATGCGACCGGGACCGTCGGGCCGCCAGGCTGGGACGTACACCGACCGACGCGGAGGCCACCCGTGCCCGAGACCACCCCTCCCCCGACCGCCGACCTGACCAAGTTCCTCGACCCGCTGCGCATCCCCGAGGTGCTCCGCCCGGGCCCCGACGGGGAGCTGACCGTCCGCCAGGTCTCCGCCGAGGTGCGGCTGCACTCCCAGCTGCCGCCCACCCCGATGTGGACCTACGAGGGCACCTTCCCCGGCCCGACCATCGAGGTCCGGCGCGGCGAGCGGCTCCGGGTGGACTGGCAGAACCGGGTCAGCACCCGGTACCCGGCCCTGGTCGGCCACCTGCCCGAGGTCACCCTGCCCCCGGCCGAGAACGAGCCCGGCATCGACCCGGCGCTGCTGAACCCCGCCGGCCCGGAGCTGCCGCCCTGGCTGGTGGTCCACCTGCACGGCGCCGTCACCGACGGCGGCCACGACGGCTGGACGGACAACGCGGTGCACACCGGCCGCTCCCAGCTCTCCGAGTACCCGAACGACCAGGCCTCGATGACGCTCTGGTACCACGACCACGCGATGGGCGTCACCCGGCTCAACGTGCTGGCCGGCCTGGCCGGGATGTACCTGGTGCGGGACGAGGAGGAGGAGCGGCTGCGGCTCCCCTCCGGCGAGTTCGAGGTGCCGCTGGTGCTCTGCGACCGCAACTTCGCCACCGGCCCCGACGGCGCCCCGACCGGGCAGCTGCTGCACAAGACCGTCGGCCCGCTGCCCTTCTGCGGCCGCTACACCCTGGTCAACGGCGTGATCTGGCCGCACCACGCGGTGCAGCCGCGCTGGTACCGCTTCCGGGTGCTGAACGCCGCCAACTCCCGCCCCTTCCGGCTGCACCTGGTGGACCAGGAGAACCGGCGGGTGCCGGGGGTGGTCTGGCAGATCGGCAGCGACGCGGGCCTGTTCGGCACGCCCGTGCCGGTCGGCGGCACCGGCCTGAGCCTGGCCCCGGCCGAACGGGCCGACCTGCTGGTCGACTTCACCGCCCTGGGCGGCCGCACCCTGCGGCTGGTCAACTCCGCCCCGGCGCCCGCCGAGGGCGAGCGGATCGGCGAGGACGACCCGGTCGGCGTGCCGGACCCGGCGAAACGGCTGCCCGACCCCGAGGTGATGGAGTTCCGGGTCGCCGAACGGGCCGACTGCGAGGAGCCGTTCGCCCTGCCGGCGGTGCTCTCGCCCACGTTCCGGCGGCTCAGCCACGACGACATCCCGCACGACCACGGGCACCGGATGCTGATGATCCACCAGACCCCGCAGAACATGTTCGAGTTCTGGGAGATGGAGGAGGTGCCCGCCGCCGAGGTGCCGCCGCCCGGCACCGTCGTGGACGGCCTGGTCCAGCTGCGCCAGGACGGCCAGGCGGAGCGGACGTACCGGCGCGTCGCACGGGAGTTCAACGACCGGCTGAACTGGCGGATCATGGAGGACGCCTGGGAGCAGTGGACCGTCGTCAACCTGGGGCCGAGGGCGCTCCACCCGGTGCACGTCCACCTGATCCAGTTCCAGATCCTCACCCGGGCCGCCTGCGACATCACCACCATGGACCGGGCGGCCGGCGGCACCCCGGTCGGCAAGCCGGTCACCTGGGGCACGCCCTCGGTGATCGAGCCCGCCGAGCAGGGCTGGAAGGACACCGTCACCGTCGCCCCCGGCGAACTCGTCCGGATCGCCGGGCAGTTCACCGGCGCCACCGGCAAGTACATGTACCACTGCCACATCCTCGACCACGAGGACGACGGCATGATGCGGCCCTTCACCGTCTCCCCGATGGCCGTGATGGCGCTCGACCCGAGCATGGGCGACATGGGCGGCCACCACCACTGACCGCCAATTCACTGGCACCCGCCCCGGGGGCTCTGTTCAGCTGGTCCGGCCCACGGCCGACCCTTCCGAACGGAGCCCCCTTTGACGACCCCTCAGGACCTGGTGGTCCCGGTCCCCGGCGGCCAGCTCTTCAGCACCCGGGCCGGGACGGGCCCGGACCTGGTGCTGCTCAACGCCGGCTCGGTGGACCTGCGGATGTGGGAGGGCAACCTCCCCGCACTCCTCCCGCACCGCCGGGTGACCAGGTACGACGACCGCTCGGTCGGGCCCCGCTCCGCCCGGGCCACCGTGCCCTGGTCCTTCACCGCCGACCTGCTGGCGGTCCTGGACGCCCATGGGATCGAGCGGGCCACCCTGGCCGGCTCCTCCGACGGCGGCCGCAAGGCGCTGGACTTCGCCCTCGCCCACCCCGAGCGGGTCGAGCGCCTGGTGCTGGTCGGCTGCGCGCTGCACCTGCCCGACCCCGACCCGGCCGAACAGGCCGACCTGGAGGCCGTGTTGACCGCCCTGGCGCCGCGCGCGGAGGCGGTGCGGCGGGGCGACCAGCAGGCGGCCGCGCTGGCCGACCTCGACGTCTGGGCACCGCGGGCGACCCCGGCCCAGCGGCTGCGGCTGGCCCGGCTCTACGCCGACTCCCCCGACTTCCTGCTCGGCACCCCCGCCGAGCCGCTGGAGCCCGCCCGCCCCGGCGTCGCCCACCTGGCCGAGGTGACGGCGCCGACCCTGGCCGCGGTCGGCGAGCACGACCTCCCGTACACCCACCGCTGTGCCGCCCGGATCGCCGCCGGCGTGCCCGGCGCGGAGCTGGTCACGGTGGCCGGGGCCGACCACTTCCTCAACCTCTCCCGGCCGGACCGCTTCGCCGAGCTGGTGCTGCGCGCGCCATGAGCGCGCGGAAGGGCCCGGCCGGGGGTGCCCGGCCGGGCCGCTCGGTACTGCTCCCAGTGGGTCCCGGAGCGCGCGCTCAGCGCACTTCGGGTTCCTCGTCCGGCTTGGGCTCGTCGTCCGGCTTGGGCTCCCCCTCCGGCTTGGGCTTGTGCGGGCGGCGCGGGATGCCCGGCCGACAGGTGATCCGCAGCGGCGCGTCGCTGCCCGGCGCGTACGTGCCCGGCACGGGACGCGGCCCGGGGATCGGCAGGGTCTTCACGGTGGTCATGCGATCGCCTCCGGTGTGGCGGCCCGCCGGGGAGCGGGTCCTCCACCACCCTGCGCCCGGAACGGTCCCGTCCGCATGGGCCGCTGGTCCCCGCGAGGTCCCGGAAGCCCGCCGGGAGCGCTCAGACCTGGGCCCGCGGGAAGACCGCGCGGACCCGGGCGCCGCCGGAGTCGTTCACGGCCGTGAAGGTGCCGCCCAGCTCCTCGGCCCGCTCGGCCATCGACCGCAGGCCGACCCCGGCGATCGAGTGGTGGGCCGGGAATCCCGCGCCGTCGTCCGCCGCCTCGACGGTGACCTCCTCGGGGCCGACCCGCAGGCTGAGCCGGACCGAGGAGGCCCCGGAGTGGCGCACCACGTTGTTCAGCGCCTCACCGCTGATCCGGTAGAGCGCCACCTCGACGGCGGCCGGCAGCGGTGGCAGCGGGTCCGGATCCAGGTCCAGGGTGACCCGCAGGGCGCGGTGGCCCAGCCCGTCGGCCAGCCCGCGCAGCGCCCCGGACAGGCCCTCGCCGTCCAGCGCGGCGGGCGCCAACCCGTCGGTGATCCGGCGCAGTTCGGTGATCGCACCGCCGATCCCGGCTGAGGCGGCGGTGAGCGAGTCGGCCACCGTCGAGCCGGGCGGCACACCGGTCTGCGCCGCGTCCACCTGGAGCCGCAGGCCGGAGAGCGCCGGGCCGAGCCCGTCGTGCAGGTCGTGCCGCAGCCGCCGCCGCTCCTCCTCCCGGGCCAGTACGATCCGCTTGCGGCTGTCCTGGAGGTCCTCGTACAGGCCGATCGCGGCGATCGAGGGCGAGGCCTGGTCGGCCAGCAGCCGGAGCACCTCGCGGTCCTGCCGGTCCAGCTCGCGCTGGCCCGAGCGCGGAGAGACCGTCAACTGCCCGATCACCGCGCCCTCGTAGCTCAGCGGGAAGCTCTCGGCGGACGGGCCGGGGCTCCCCAGCCGGGCCAGCTCACGCGCCCCGGCCCTGGTCTCCACCTGGACCAGGGCCCCGGGCAGGCCGAGCGCCTCCACCACCGTCCGGCAGAGCAGCGGCGGCGCCTCGGCGGGGCTGACGGTGTGGCTCATCCGCTCGGCCAGACCGCGCGCCAGCTGGTAGGGCTGGGCCCGCTCGCCGTAGTAGTAGCGGTCGACCAGCCGGGTCATGGAGTGGGCCGCCGGCTGGAGCAGGGCGCCGAGCGCGCCGACGCTGATCAGCAGGGCCCAGCGGGCACCGGCCGAGCCGCCGGGCAGCAGCAGCTGGGCCAGCACGGCGGCGGCCGTGACCACCACGAAGAGCAGCGTGCCGAAGGCGTACCCGACCAGGTAGCGGCGGGTGGCCCGGTCCAGGGCGAGCGAGTGGTCCCGCCGGAAGGCGGCGGCCGGCACCAGGGCCCAGGCCACCACCCCGGCCAGGAAGGTGGCGTACACCAGCCAGTCGGCCTGGAAGTCGACGTAGTACGGGACGGTGACCAGCACGTTCCACAGCAGGTAGGCGGCGACCAGCTCGCGCTGGAAGGGCTGCGGCCCGGGCGAGCGGTACCAGCGGACGGCCGCGACCAGCAGCGTCAGGCAGGTGGCGCCGAGCAGCACGTGGTACGAGACCGCCAGGGTGAACCAGGAGTCCAGCCAGGCGTACAGGGAGCTCTCGGCGTACGGGTTGGTCCGGCCGTAGACGGTGGGGTTCAGGCAGACGTTGACCATCCCGATCGGCAGGGCCAGCAGCAGCACGCCCGGCAGCGCCCACCGCGCGCGGGCGGGCAGGCGCATGCCCGGCAGCCAGAGCGGCAGCGCGATCAGCAGTGCCATGAAGCAGACCTGGGAGGCGAAGGCCACCGAGGTCGAGGCCCACACGGCGGCCGGCCCGGCCTCGGCCAGCCCGGTCACCAGCTCGGCGGCCGCCCCGGCCGGGATCAGCAGCCCGGAGAGCAGCAGCATGACGCCGAGGCCGACGGCGTTGCGGTTGAGCACCAGCGCCACGCCGCAGAGCGCCAGGGTGAGCCCGAAGGCGACCCAGCCGCCGTCGTAGAAGTACTGCTGGTCGAAGCCCAGCCCGGGGTTGGCGATGGCCAGCCCCGCCCAGAGCAGGGCCGCCAGGAGGGCCAGCCCGGACACCGCGAGGGCCCGGGCGGTGCTGGTGCTCTGAGGTTCGCTCATCGGCTGTGCTCCTCGCCCGTGACCCACGTGGGGCTGCCCATGCTCCCCCGTCCGCTGTCCCGGTCGCACGGGCCGCTGGTCCCGTCCCGGCCCCGACATCCGGTGGTCACACCGGGGGCGCGAGGCTCTGCTGATCGGGCTCAGTCGTCGCCCAGGCCCATGTCCCGGGCCCGGGCCACGGCCTCGGCCCGGGTGGCCACGTGGAGCTTCTCGAAGATGTGGGTGACGTGGTTGCGCACGGTCTTCTCGGCCACCACCAGCTCGCGCGCGATCCGGCGGTTGTCCAGGCCCTTGGCGACCAGGTTGAGCACCTCGGCCTCGCGGGCGGTCAGGGTCGGGAAGAGCTGCCCGGCCTCGCGCAGCTTGGTGCCGGCCAGCAGGGCGGTGATCCGGGCGGCGATGTCGGAGCCGAAGACCGCGCCGCCCGCCGCGACGGTGCGCACCGCGTGCAGCACCTCGTCCCGCCCCGCGCCCTTGACCAGGTAGCCCCGGGCTCCGGCCTGGAGGGCGGCCAGCAGGCTGCCGTCGTCGTCGGCCATGGTCAGCATCAGCACCGGAGCGGTCGGGGTCTGGGCGGCCAGCAGCCGGGCCGCCTCCAGTCCGGAGCCGTCCGGCAGCGAGAGGTCGAGCACCACCACGTCGGGCAGCAGGTCGGCCACCGCCCCGGGGACGGCGGCCACCGTCTCGGCCTCGCCCACCACCTCGATGCCCTCGGCGCTCTGCAGGGCGGCCTTCAGCCCCTCCCGGAAGAGGGGGTGGTCATCGACGATCAGTACACGCACGGCACCGGTGTCCCTCTGCTGCTCATCCACCCGGCCGACACTACCAGTGGTGAATGTATGACTTAGCGTGACATGCTGGCGGGCCGGCCCGGGTTGACGGCGCGTCAGCCCATCACCAGCACCGGCTTGACCACCTCGCCGCCCGCCGCGGCGGCCGCGGCCCGCTCGACCTCCGCGAACGGGAAGGCCCGCACCAGCCGGTCCACCGGCAGCCGGCCGGCCCGGAACAGCTCCACCAGCGCGGGCAGGAATCGCCCGGGCAGGCTCGCGCCCTGGTTGACGCCGACGATCCTCGGCGTGCGGTCCAGCAGGACCGCCGCGTCCAGGGCCAGCTCGCTCCCCCGGGGCGGGGCGCCCACCACCGCGCAGGTGCCACCGGCCGCCAGCGCGCCGACCGCCTGCCCGAGCACGGCCGGCTGCCCGCTGGTCTCCAGGGCGTACCCGGCGCCCCGGCCGCCGGTCAGCTCGCGCACGGCCGCCACCGGGTCCCCGGCGGTGGCGTCCACCACGGCGGTGGCGCCCAGCTCGCGGGCCAGCGCCAGCCGCTCCGGCCGGACGTCCACCGCGACCAGCCCGGTGGCCGGGGTGAGCCGGGCCGCCAGCAGGGCGGCCAGCCCGACCGCCCCGGCGCCGAACACCACCAGGGTCGAACCCGGCTCCGGGCGCAGCACGTTGAGCACCGCCCCGGCCCCGGTCTGCACCCCGCAGCCGAACGGCGCCAGCAGCTCCGGCGGCAGGCCGCCGGGCACCGGGATCGCGTTCCGCTCCGTCACCAGCGAGTGGGTGGCGAAGGAGGACTGGCCGAAGAAGTGCCCGTGCAGCGGCGAGCCGTCGGCCGCCCGCAGGGTCGGGCTGCCGTCCGCGCGGGCCCCGCCGAACAGGTTGAGCCGGGGCCAGTGCTCGCAGCGGACCGGCCGCCCCGTGCGGCAGTCGGGGCACCGCCCGCAGGAGGTGAAGGTCAGCACCACCGGCTGGCCGGGCCGCAGGCCCGTCACCGCGCTCCCGACCCGCCGCACGGTGCCGGCCCCTTCGTGGCCGAGCACGGCCGGCAGCGGGCCGGGGGTGTGCCCGGCCCGGACGCTCAGGTCGGTGTGGCAGATCCCGGCGGCGGCCACCTCGACCAGCACCTCGTCCGGCCGCGGCTCGTCCAGCAGGACGGGTTCGAGCCGGAAGGGCTCCCCGGGGCCGCGGACCACCGCGGCGGTGGCGCTGATCATCGGTCAACTCCAGTCGGTGTCGGGGTGGTAGAGCCGGGCGGTGGTGGTCCGCTCGTACGGCAGGCCGCGCGGCAGGTCGATCAGCTCCAGCTGGAGGCCCCAGGGGGCGCGGAAGTAGACCCAGCGGTCGCCGTCGATCGGGCCGCCCTCGGCGACCGTCTCCGGTTCGCCGAGCACCTCCACGCCGTTGGCCCGGAGGTACGCGGCGGCGGCGTCCACGTCGGCCACCGCGATGGCCAGGTGGTGGCCGCCCCAGTCGCTGTTGCGCGGGAGCTCGCGACGCTGGCCCGGGGCCTCGTACTGGAAGAGTTCGAGGTTGCCGACCGGGCCCAGGCGCAGCATCGCGATGTGCGCCACCGCCCTCGGATGGACGCCGAGTTGACGCTCCATCCAGTCCCCGTCCGGGTCCTGGACCGGGCCGGTGCGGTAGACCAGCTCGGCGCCGAGCAGCCCGGTGAAGAAGGTCACGGCCTCCTCCAGGTCGGGGACGGTGTAGGCGACGTGGTGGACGGCGCGGGCGCCGGGGAGGGCGGTCACGGCCGGACGGCCTTCCGCAGCCGCGGGTGGCGCCGGGGCCGCCGGGCCGCGCCGAGCGTCAGGCAGAGCAGCTCGGCGCCGAGCGGGCCGGCCCGCAGGGTGAGGTCCTGGCCGGCCGGGACCAGCAGCAGGTCGCCGGTGTCGGCCAGGTGGTGGGCCTCGCCGGGGTGCTGGTCCGCGAGGACCGGGCCGCGCAGTACGAACCAGGCGGTCTCGGTCTCCCGGCGGCCGGTCCGCGCGTGGGTGGCGCCGGGGCTGAGCCGCAGGTGCTCGAAGGACTCGCAGTCGGCCCGGACCAGGTCGCGGCGGGCCAGGGTGGAGACCCGGGTGCGCTCGCTGCCGGGGCCGACCACGGTCATCGCCGAGGCGGAGGCGGTGGTGACGATCATCGGGGTTCATCTCCCGGGTCGGTGGGGACCGCGAGCACGGCGTGGAAGTACTCCAGGCCGGACTCGCCGGCGGTGAGGGCGAGCCGGCCGCCCAGCGGCAGCGTGACGGCGGTGCCCTCGGCGAGCGGCACCTCGGTCTCCTCGGTGGCGGCCTCACCACCGCCGGCGGTGACGTAGATCGTGTGCTCGACCCCGTCGGAGGTGAGCTCGACGCTCTCGCCGGGGTCGAGCCAGGAGAGCCCGACGCCGCGCAGCGGTCCGGTGAGCACCCGACCGGGGTCGACGGCGCGGCCCCGGCGGAGGGCGGTGATCGCGGTGCTGGTCATCTCGGACGCTCCTTGCTCGGTCTCGATGCTTCGACAATGTCCCGCCCGCTGTCCCGGGCGGCAGGGCGCGGGGTCCCGTTCCGGCCCTGCCGTGGCCCCGGGAGGCGGTGTCGGTCAGCCCTCGCGGACCAGCAAGTCGGGCTTGCGGGCCGGGAGTTGGCCGCTCACGGCGGCCGGGGTGAGGGTCAGGCAGAGCAGCTCGGCGCCCAGTGGGCCGCCGTGCAGGTGGACCCGGCCGCCCTCGGGGGCGAGCAGCAGGTCCCCCTCGGTCAGGGTGCGCAGCGGCTGCTCGGGGCAGTCCAGCAGCGCGACCGGGCCGCGCAGCACGTACCAGGCGGCCTCGGTGCCGCCCCGGCCGGTGAGGTCGAAGCAGGCGCCGGGGCTGAGCCGGACGTGGTCGACGGCCTCGGTCTCGCTGTGCAGCATGCCCCGGCGGGCCAGGCAGCGGGTGCGGACCCGCTGGGTGCCGGGGCCCAGGTGCACGGCGGCGTGCGCGGTGTCGCTGACGATCATTCGGGTTCGCCTCCGGTGGCGGGCGGTGCCACGAGCAGCACCGCGTGGACGTACTCCAGCCCGTCCGGCCCGGCGGTGAGGGCCGCCGAGCTGCCGAGCGGGAGGGTGACGGAGCGTCCGGGCTCCATCGGGACCCGGACGTCCCCGGCGGCGGCCCGGCCGCGGCCGGCCGTCACGAAGACGGTGTGCTCGACGCCGTCGGCCACCAGCTCGGCCCGGGCGCCCGGCGCGAGCCGGACCACCTCCAGGCGGACCAGCGGCCCGGTGAGCACCACCCCGGGGTCGATCGGGCCGACCCGGCGGAGGTTGGTGACCACCGCGTGCCGCATGATCGGCGTGCGGGGGCGGGGCAGGTGGGCGGGGTGCCGGTCGGGCAGTCGGCCGGGGTGCGGTGCGGGCATTTCGATCACCAGCCAGTCCAGCGCTTCGGCCCCGGTGTTGCGCAGGCCGTGCGTGGTGCCGAGCCCGGTGAGGATGACGTCACCGGCCTCGACGGGATGGGGGTGGCCGTCGAGCGTGACTTCGCCGCGGCCGGTGAGGAGGACGTAGACCTCCTCGGTCCTGGTGTGCAGGTGCTCCCCGCTGACCCCGCCCGGCGGCAGGCTGGCCCACTCGACGGCCTCCCAGCCGCCGTGCAGGCCGGGCCGGCGGGCCAGGCAGGTCCAGTGGGTGAGCCCGTGGGTGCCGTGCACACCGTGCACGTCGGCCGGCCCCCGGGTGTCGGCCACGATCACCGCGCTGCGCATGCCAGCTCCTCCAACTCGGCGGCGGCCGCGGCGATCTCGTCGGCCGTGACGTCGTCGGCGAAGCAGCCGGCCCCGATGCCGACCGGGAGCGGGAAGCGCTGCCGGCCGTCGCGGTGCCGGACGGTGTCGGCCAGCGCGTCGGCCAGCGTCGCGGCGTCCAGCAGCCGGTGCCAGAGCGGCAGCCGCAGCTTGCGCATGACCGTCAGCACCCGGTCCCGCTCGGTCCGTTCGACCAGTCCCCTCCGCTGGGCGAGCACGGTGGTGAGCGCCATGTCGAGGCAGACCGCCTCGCCGTGCAGCAGCTCGGGCAGCGCGCGCATCTCGACGGTGGGGCTGAACGAGTGCCCGTAGTCCATCGAGCGCTCCAGGCGGTGCTCCCAGAGGTTGGGCTGGAGCTCCTGGAGCATCCCGTGCACCGCCCGCACCAGCACCTCCCCGCCGGGGGTCGGGCCCTGGAAGCGCTGCTCGATCAGCTGCTCGCCGGTGCGGTCCAGCAGCTCGAAGAGCCGCTTGTCCTTGATCAGCGCGACCTTGAGCACCTCGGCCAGCCCGTTGCTCAGGTGCCGCTGGTCCAGGGTGGCCAGGAAGGCCGGGTCGAGCAGGGTGACCGCCGCCGGGTGGTAGGTGCCGAGCCGGTTCTTGTGCGGGCCGAAGTTGACCCCGGTCTTGGCGCCGACGCCGGCGTCCACCAGGCCGATCAGGGTGGTGGGCACCCGGACGAAGGGGGTGGAGCGCCGGTAGAGGCTGCAGGCCAGGCCGACCACGTCCATCAGCACGCCGCCGCCCATCGCGATCACCGGCTCGTGCCGGCGGGAGACGCCGAAGCGGTCCATCTGCTCCGCGACCAGGAAGACCGAGTCCATGGTCTTCACCTGCTCGTGGGCCGGCAGCACGCAGAGCGCGGCCGTCAGGCCCCGGGCCTCGAAGTAGGCGCGGATCCGGTCCCCGTACAGCCGGTGCACGGTCTCCTCCACCACCACCAGACGCCGTCCGGCGGGCGCCCCGGCATGGGCCAGCGCGGGGTTGGCCGGGCCGAGGATCTGCGGGGTGAAGGCCACCTGGTAGGTGACGGGGAGCGCGGTGCTGACCGTCCAGGCGCTGATCGGCTCGCCGGTGGTGAACAGGCCGTGCGCGGGGGTGTTGGTCTTGGCGGCCACGGGTGGGCCTCCCTCGGTGCGTACTGGATTCGGAGCTCCAAGGTCTCCGGCCTGCCGTCCCGGACGCACGGGCGCTGCGCCTCCACCCTGTCCCGGAGCCCGGCCCCCGTCGTCCCGGAATCCGGCCCCCGTTGTCCCGGCCGGTGCCCGGGACCGGCGGACGTACGGTGGGAGGAGGAGGCGGGACCGTGCACTTCACCGACCGCAGGGACGCCGGGCGCCGGCTGGCCGCCGCGCTGGGGCCGCGCCCGGGTGCGGTGGTGGCCGGGCTGCCGCGCGGCGGGGTGCCGGTGGCCGCCGAGGTGGCCGCCGCGTTGGGGGCCGCGCTGGACGTCTGTGTGGTGCGCAAGCTCGGGGTGCCCTGGCAGCCGGAGCTGGCGATGGGCGCGGTCGGCGAGGACGGCGCCCTGGTGCTGGACCAACAGGTGCTCCGCGCCGCCCGGGTGACGCCGGATCAGCTCGCCGCCGTGGAGCGGGCCGAGCGCGCCGAGCTGGCCCGCCGGGCCGCCCGCTACCGGGGCGGCCGCCCGCCGCTGCCGCTGGCCGGACGCACCGTGGTCGTGGTGGACGACGGCCTGGCCACCGGCTCCACCGCCCGGGCGGCCTGCCGGACGCTCCGTCAGCGCGGCGCCGCCCTCCTGGTGTTGGCCGTCCCGGTGGCCCCGGCCGGCTGGCGGGCCGAGCTGGCCGGGGAGGCGGACGAACTGGTCTGCCCGTACGAACCGGAGCGCTTCGGGGCCGTCGGCGCGTTCTACGCGGACTTCGGCCAGACCTCGGACCGGGAGGTGCTGGAGATCCTGGCAAGGGGAGCCTGACCGACCACCACTGGGCAATCTGTCCAGCCGTACCGGCCGACCCCTGCCCACCTTGTACACACTGTGCAGCCCACGGGCGACCTGTTGCCCAACCGACCGGACGGGAGCAAGCTCAGCGCACCGCATGCCTCGACGTGGAGGAACCACCCATGACCACCAACGCCGTTGAACTGACCCCCGAGGAGCTGGAGGCCGGGCTCGACGCGGAGCAGCTGCGCCGCCTGGTGGGTCTGGTCGAGCACGACGCCGCCGGTGACCCCTTCCCGGTGACCGCCCAGGACGCGGTCGTCTTCGTGGTGGGCAACGCCACCCAGACGGCGCAGTTCTACCAGGCCGTGTTCGGCATGGAGCTGGTCGCCTACTCCGGCCCGGAGACCGGCCGCCGCGACCGCAAGGCCTACGTGCTGCGCTCCGGCTCCTGCCGCTTCGTCATCAAGGGCGGCGTCTCCCCGGAGAGCCCGCTGCTGGACCACCACCGCCGCCACGGCGACGGCGTGGTCGACCTGGCCCTCGAGGTCCCGGACGTGGACAAGTGCATCGCGCACGCCCGCGCCACCGGCGCCACCGTGCTGGAGGAGCCGAACGACGTCTCGGACGAGAACGGCACCGTGCGCCGCGCCGCCATCGCCACCTACGGCGAGACCCGGCACACCCTGATCGACCGCTCCCGCTACCAGGGCCCGTACCTGCCCGGCTTCGTCGCCGCGCAGACCCGGGTGCAGCGCCCGGAGGGGCACCCCAAGCGCCTGTTCCAGGCCCTGGACCACGCGGTGGGCAACGTCGAGCTCGGCAAGATGGACGAGTGGGTGGCGTTCTACAACCGGGTCATGGGCTTCGAGAACATGGCCGAGTTCGTCGGCGACGACATCGCCACCGAGTACTCCGCCCTGATGAGCAAGGTGGTCGCCAGCGGCAACCACCGGGTGAAGTTCCCGCTGAACGAGCCGGCCATCGCCAAGAAGAAGTCCCAGATCGACGAGTACCTGGAGTTCTACGGCGGCCCGGGCTGCCAGCACCTGGCGCTGGCCACCAACGACATCCTGACCACCGTGGACATCCTGCGCGCCAACGGCGTCGAGTTCCTCTCCACCCCGGACTCGTACTACGACGACCCGGAGCTGCGCGAGCGCATCGGCAAGGTGCGCGTCCCGGTCGAGGAGCTCAAGAAGCGCGGCATCCTGGTCGATCGTGACGAGGACGGCTACCTGCTGCAGATCTTCACCAAGCCGCAGGGCGACCGGCCGACGGTGTTCTTCGAGTTCATCGAGCGGCACGGTTCGCTGGGCTTCGGGAAGGGCAACTTCAAGGCGCTCTTCGAGTCCCTGGAGCGCGAGCAGGACAAGCGCGGAAACCTCTGAGACCGGCCCAGGAGGAGCAGGACGATGGCGCACTACCGGCAGCTCGGCAGCATCCCGCCGAAGCGGCACACCCAGCACCGCACACCCGAAGGGGCGCTCTACTACGAGGAGTTGATGGGTGAGGAGGGGTTCTCCTCGGACTCCTCGCTGCTGTACCACAAGGGCATCCCGTCCGCGATCCTGGACGCCGCCCCGTGGGACCTGCCGAGCCAGTCGACCGTGCCCAACCTGCCCCTCCTGCCCCGGCACCTGAAGCTCCACGAGCTCTTCCCGGGCGAGGAGTGGAAGGACGTCGACGCCGTCGCCGGGCGCCGCCTGGTGCTCGGCAACGGCGACGTCCGCCTCTCCTACGTGGCGGCCGGCGCGCCGAGCGAGCTGTACCGCAACGGGCTCGGCGACGAGTGCGTCTACGTGGAGTCGGGCACCGGCGTGCTGGAGACGGTGTTCGGCTCGCTGGAGGTCGGCGAGGGGGACTACGTCATCATCCCCCGTGCCACCACGCACCGTTGGGTCCCCACCGGGGACGCCCCGCTGCGCGCCTACTGCATCGAGGCGAACAGCCACATCACCCCGCCCAAGCGCTACCTCTCGCGCTTCGGCCAGCTGCTGGAGCACGCCCCGTACTGCGAGCGCGACCTGCGCGGCCCGGTCGGCCCGCTGCTGGCCGAGCACGACGGCCCGGTGGACGTGCTGGTCAAGCACCGCGGCCCGCAGGGCGTGGTGGGCACCCGCTACACCGTGCCGCACCACCCCTTCGACGTGGTCGGCTGGGACGGCTGCCTCTACCCGTACGCGCTGAACATCAGGGACTACGAGCCGATCACCGGCCGGATCCACCAGCCGCCGCCGTCCCACCAGGTCTTCGAGGGCAACAACTTCGTGATCTGCAACTTCGTGCCGCGCAAGGTGGACTACCACCCGCTCTCCATCCCGGTGCCGTACTACCACGCCAACGTGGACAGCGACGAGGTGATGTTCTACTGCGGCGGCAACTACGAGGCCCGCAAGGGCTCGGGGATCGGCCAGGGCTCGATCTCGCTGCACCCGGGCGGCCACACCCACGGACCGCAGCCGGGCGCGTACGAGCGCTCGATCGGCGCGGAGTTCTTCGACGAGCTGGCGGTCATGGTGGACACCTTCCGCCCGCTGGAGCTCGGCGAGGGCGGTACCGCGACCGACGACGGCAAGTACGCCTGGAGCTGGTCGGGGGGCCGCAAGTGACGGTGCCCGCGCTGTTCCGAGGACTCTTCGACGACGCGTCGGTCTTCCCGCCGGGAGACCTTCCGCTGGGCGAGGCGGTGCCCGCACACCACGGGCTCCGCCTGGCCTGGTACGCCGAGGCCGTCGGCCCGTTCCTGTGCGGGGCGGGCCGGGCCGGCGAACTGGCCGCGCTGCGGCCGGACTTCCCCGTCGCCCTGGTGCTGGCGCCGGGCACCGAGCGCTTCACCCCGGTGCCCGGGCTCGACGTCGTCGGCGTCGAGGTGGCCGCCGCCGAGCTGCCCTCGGGGCTGCCCGAGGGCGTCGTCGCCGCGCTCGAACTCCCCTACGGGGACCTGCTGTTCAAGCAGCTCGACCAGCTGGTGGGCACCCGGCACCGGGCCAAGTTCCGCACCGGCGGGCTGGCCGCCGAGGCCTTCCCGACCGAGGCCCAGCTGGCCGCCTTCCTGGCCGGCTGCGCCGAGCGCGGCATCCCGTACAAGCTCACCGCCGGGCTGCACAACGCCGTCCGGCACACCGACCCGGAGACCGGCTTCGAGCACCACGGCTTCCTCAACGTGCTGCTCGCCGCCGCCGACCCGGACCATGCCGCCGACCACCTCGCCGAGCGGTCGGGGGGCCGCCTCGCCGAGGTGGTACGGCAGTTGACGGACACCCAGATCGCCACCGCCCGACGGTCGTTCACCGCCTTCGGCACCTGCTCCATCGCCGAGCCGCTCGCCGACCTGGCCGAGCTCGGCCTGCTCACCCGGGAGAAGTCTTGACCAGCTGGCTCGCCTCCGCGCAGGACTCGCCGTTCGGCCTGCACAACCTGCCGTACGGGGTCTTCTCGACCGCCGAGGAGCCCGGCCGCCGCCGGATCGGCGTGGCCGTCGGCGACTTCGTGCTGGACGCCGGCGCCGCCGCCCGGGCCGCCGGGGACCCGTCGGTACTGCTGGACGCCGACACGCTCAACCCGCTGCTGGCGGCCGGGCGTCCGGCCTGGACCGAGGTCCGGGCCGCGCTCACCCGCTGGCTGAGCGAGGAGTCCTACCGCGCGGCGCTCTCCCCGCACCTGTACCCGGCGGCGGAGGTCACCCTCCACCTGCCGTTCGAGGTGGCCGACTACGTCGACTTCTACGCCTCCGAGCACCACGCCACCAACCTGGGCAAGATCTTCCGCCCCGGCACCGAGCCGCTCACCCCCAACTGGAAGCACCTGCCGATCGGTTACCACGGCCGCTCCGGCTCGATCGTGGTCTCCGGCACCGAGGTGGTCCGCCCGCACGGCCAGCGCAAGGCCCCCACCGACGAGCTGCCGTCCTTCGGCCCGAGCCGCCGCCTGGACATCGAGGCCGAGGTGGCCTTCGTGGTCGGCGCCGGCTCCGAGCTCGGCAAGCCGGTCTCCCAGGCCGACTTCCGCGAGCACGTCTTCGGCGTCTGCCTGCTCAACGACTGGTCCTCGCGCGACCTCCAGGCCTGGGAGTACGTGCCGCTCGGCCCCTTCCTCGGCAAGTCCTTCGCCACCTCGCTCTCCCCGTGGGTGGTCCCGCTGGACGCCCTGGAGGCGGCCCGGGTCGCCCCGCCGGCCCGGACCTTCGAGCTGCTCCCCTACCTGGCCGACCGGGAGGACGAGCCCTGGGGCCTGGACATCTCCCTGACGGTCCGTCTGAACGGTCAGGTGATCTCCCGCCCGCCGTTCGCCGGGATGTACTGGACCGCCGCCCAGATGCTGGCCCACATGACCGTCAACGGCGCCTCGGTCCGCCCCGGTGACCTGTTCGCCTCCGGCACCGTCTCCGGCCCGGAGCCGGAGACCCGCGGCGCCCTGATCGAGCTCACCTGGAACGGCCAGGAGCCCGTCAAGCTCGACGACGGCACCACCCGCAGCTACCTGGAGGACGGCGACACCGTCACCATCACCGCCACCGCCCCGGGCCCCGACGGCACCGTGATCTCCTTCGGCGAGGTCACCGGCCGCATCGTCCCGTAGCACCTCCGCCACGGCCCCCGTCCGGTCTTCCGGGCGGGGGCCGTGGCATGTGCACGGGCCTGCGATGATCCATGGGGCGACCGGAACGACGACGACGAACGGAGAGTGCGCTCCACATGGCGACGACGACGGATGTGCTGATGGCCCGGGACGGCCGGGCCGGGCGGATCATGCTGAACCGGCCCCGGGCGCTCAACGCGCTCACCCACCAGATGCTGCTAGCGGTCCGCGACAGGCTGACCGAGTGGGCCCAGGACGACGCGGTGGAGACCGTGGTGCTGACCGGGGCGGGCGGCCGCGGGCTGTGCGCCGGGGCGGACATCCGCGCGCTGCACGACGACGCCAAGCTCGGCGGTGCCGGGGCCCGGGCCTTCTTCCGGGACGAGTACCTGACCAACCACCTGATCTCCCGTTACCCCAAGCCCTACGTGGCGGTGATGGACGGGATCACCATGGGCGGCGGGGTCGGCCTCTCCGTGCACGGCAGCGTCCGGGTGGTCAGCGAGCGCACCACGGTGGCCATGCCGGAGACCAGGATCGGCCTGGTGCCGGACGTCGGCGGCAGCCTGCTGCTGGCCCGCGCCCCCGGCGAGCTCGGCACCCACCTGGCCCTCACCGCCGCCTCGATGGGCCCCGGCGACGCCCTGCTCTGCGGCTTCGCCGACCACTTCGTGCCGGGCGCGGCGCTCTCCTCCTTCAGCGCCGCCCTCGCCGAGGTCACCCCCGCCGAGGCGCTGGCCGCCCACGCCGCCGAGGCCCCGGCCGCCGAACTGGCCGCCCAGCGCGAGTGGATCGACCGCTGCTACGCCGCCGGCACGGTGGAGGAGGTGCTGGAGCGCCTGGACGCCGAGGGCACCGCCGAGGCCAAGGAGGCGGCCGAGCAGATCCGGGCCAAGTCCCCCACCATGCTCAAGGTCACCCTGGCCGCGCTGCGCCGCGCCCGCGCCCACCGCTCGCTGGCCGAGACCCTCGACCAGGAGTACCGGATCTCCTGCACCGCCCTCACCACCCCCGACCTGGTCGAGGGCATCCGCGCCCAGGTGGTCGACAAGGACCGCAACCCGCGGTGGAGCCCCGCCACCCTCGACGGGGTGACGGACGCTCAGGTCGACGCCTTCTTCGCCCCGCGCCCCGGCGACGAGCTCGGCCTGGCCGGCTGACGGCACCGGCGCGCCCGCCCGGCGCAGCGGTGCGTTGCGCCGGGCGGCGGCCCGGTCTTGACTGGGGGTGTGTACACGTCCCGTCCCGCCGGGGAGGCCGCCGCATGAGTTCGGGTCACGCGATGCCGGGCAAGGCCGACTTCGCCGCCGCGTACGCGGGGCCTGACCCGCGCGGGTACTTCCGGGCGCTGGCCCCGTACGAGTACCTGACGCCGCACCACGCCCAGCGGGTCTTCCGGCTGCTGACCGCCGCCCGGGCGCCCCGGGCGGTGGTGGACCTGTGCTGCTCGTACGGGGTGAACGCGGCGCTGCTCAACCACCAGCTGACCCTGGCCGAGCTCTACCACCGCTACACCGACCCGGCCCTGGACTCCCTCTCGGCCGAGGAACTCACCCTGCGGGACCGGCAGTTCTACGCCGCCCGGCGGCGGCCCGAGGCGGTGCCGGTGATCGGCGTGGACGTGGCCACCGGCCCGGTCGACCACGCCCGGCGGGCCGGGCTGCTGGACGCCGCCTTCGCGGAGAACCTGGAGCGGGCCGCGCCCTCCCCCGCGCTGCGCGCGCTGCTGGCCGACGTCGGTCTGGTGACGGTGACCGGCGGCGTCGGCTACGTCTCCGAGCGCAGCTTCGACCACCTGCTGGCCTGCACCGCCTCCCCACCCTGGGTGGCGGCCTTCGCGCTGCGGGCGGTGCCGTACGGGCCGGTGGCCGAGGTGCTGGCGGAGTACGGCCTGGTCACCGAGCGGGCCGCCGGGACCTTCCCGCAGCGCCGCTTCACCGGGCCCGAGGAGCGGGAGGGGGCGCTGCGGGCGGCGGTGGAGGCGGGCCTGGACCCGGCCGGGCTGGAGGAGGAGGGCTGGTACCACGCGGCGCTGTACGTCTCCCGGCCGGCCGCGCAGGTGACGGCCCGTCCGCTGGCCACCCTGCTGCGCTGAACCGCCCGCCTGACACGTGATCATCGTCTCGGATCGCGAGACTGGTGTGCGGCGCCCTTCTTCGGGATGGTTGTCCCCGGAGACCCGCAGGCGTACCGAGGGAGTCAACGAGGATGACCGAGTACCAGACGATCCTGGTGGAGCAGAAGGGGCGGGTCGGGCTGATCACGCTCAACCGCCCGGAGGCGCTGAACGCGCTGAACAACCAGCTGATGCGGGAGGTGGTGGCCGCCGCCACCGCCTTCGACCGGGACCCGGAGATCGGCTGCACCGTGATCACCGGCTCGGAGAAGGCCTTCGCCGCCGGGGCGGACATCAAGGAGATGCAGGGCAACGCGTTCCCCGCGGTCTACCTGGAGGACTGGCTGGGCCCCTGGGACGAGCTGGGCCGGCTGCGCAAGCCGGTGATCGCCGCCGTCGCGGGCTACGCGCTGGGCGGCGGCTGCGAGTTGGCGATGCTCTGTGACGTGCTGATCGCGGCCGACACCGCGAAGTTCGGCCAGCCGGAGATCAAGCTCGGCGTCATCCCCGGCATCGGCGGCTCGCAGCGGCTCACCCGGGCGATCGGCAAGGCCAAGGCGATGGACCTCTGCCTCACCGGCCGGATGATGGGCGCCGAAGAGGCCGAGCGGGCCGGGCTGGTGGCCCGGATCGTTCCGGCCGCCGACCTGCTCACCGAGGCGCTGGCCACCGCCGAGACGATCGCGGCGATGTCCACCACCGCCTCCGTGATGATGAAGGAGAGCGTGAACCGGGTCTTCGAGACCACCCTCGCCGAGGGCGTGCGCTTCGAACGCCGCCTGTTCCACGCCCTGTTCGCCACCGCGGACCAGAAGGAGGGGATGGCCGCCTTCGCCGAGAAGCGCAAGCCGTCCTTCGAGAACCGCTGACCGCACGGGACCCCCGGCCACCGCGGCCGGGGGTCCCGTTGGTCCGACGCCCTCAGACGCCCGCCGGGATCTCCTTGGAGCGGCGGCGGACCTGGAGCGCGGTGACGATCTCCATCACACCGAGCACCAGCAGCCACACCCCCGCCAGCACGGTCAGGGCCGCCACCGAGTGCACCGGCCAGACCATCAGCAGCACGCCCGCCAGGGTGTTGAGCACGCCGCCGAAGACCTGCCAGCCGCGGGCCGGCATCCGGGGGTCGGAGGCGGTGGCCGCGAGCTGGGTGATGCCGCGGAACAGCCAGCCGATCCCGATCCAGATCCCCAGCAGCGCCAGCGACTGCACCGCGCTGCGGAAGCAGAGCAGCCCCAGCAGCAGGCAGAGCGCCCCGCTGACGAACGCCAGCACCCGCAGCGCCGTGGTGGCGTGCGTGCCGAAGGCGGCGACCAGCTGCACCACGCCGATCACCACCAGGTAGAGCCCGAACAGCACCCCCACCACCCACAGGGTCTGCTTGGGCCAGACGAAGACGATCACACCGAGCGCCAGCGAGACGACGCCGGCTGCGAGCAGCACCTGCCAGGCCATCTTGGCCAGCCGCTGGATCGGGCCCTCGAAGCCGGGGTGCTCCTCGTCGGGGATCGGGGTGGGGCGGTAGACCTCGTTCACGGCGCGGCTCCTGACGGGCAGTGGTGTCGATCGTCCCCACTCTGCCGCTCCCCGGGGCGGTGCGCCGTACGGGAACGGCCGTTCGGGGGACGGCCATCGGACCGCCATCCGGTGGACACCTCGCTGGTTATGATCGGGTCGGGGGCCGCACCACTGGGCCGGAGCGGGACGAGGTCGGGGGGCCGGTTGAGTCACTACCTGGTGTGCGGCGGCAACGCGCTCGCCCACCGTCTGATCCGCGAGCTGATCGAGCACTACGACGTCCCGGTGGTCGCACTGGTCCCGGACCTGACGAAGGACCACGGACCGCGGATCAGCCAGATCCCCGGGCTGGCCGCGGTGCACGAGTACGCCGCCATCTCGGCCGAGACCCTGCGCGCCTGCGGGGTGGCGGACGCCAACGGGATCGCCCTGGTGGACGGCACCGACCAGGGCAACATCCACGCCGCGATGGCCGCCGAGGGTCTCAACCCCGGGATCCGGATCGTGCTGCGGATGTACAACCAGCGGCTCGGCCAGCACATCGAACGGCTGCTGCCCAACTGCACCTCGCTCTCCGGCTCCGCCACCGCCGCCCCGGCCTTCGCCGACGGCGCCCTGGAGCGGCCCAACTCGGTCCAGGTCAACGGCCGTTACCTCTACGTCGCGTACGACGAGGAGATCCACGAGAACCAGCTCACCGTGGTCGCCGACCGGATCGACCCGCAGGACCTGAGCCGGCTGCGGCTGCTGCCCGACACCGCCGGACGGGCCGCTGAGTTCATCGAGCTGGCCCGCCGCTTCGGCGACGAGGGCCAGGGCGGGCCGCCACCCGAGCGGGCCGAGCGCGAGCCCGGCGGGATCGCCGCGCTCCAGGCGCTGAACACCCCGCCGCGGCAGCGCACCCCCTGGTGGCGCAGGCTGCGCTGGCGGGTGCTGGACGCCCTGCGGTTCTTCACCAGCGCCCGGCTGCGGCTGCTGCTCACCGTGGCGCTGGGGGCGGTACTGCTGGGCGGGGCGGTGATCTGGTGGTCCACCGGCCACCTCGGCTGGGCCCTCTACTACACCCTGCTGGACGTGGCCGGGGCCGCCAACCCCGACCGGCCGGGCGACTCCCCCGGCGACGGCAGCGGCCCCTGGGCCCGGGCCGCCCAGGTGATCGTCACCTTCTGCGGCATCACCTTCGCACCCCTGGCCACCGCCATCGCGGTGGAGGCCCTGGCCACCGGCCGGCGCGGCCTGCCCCGCAGCCCCGGAGCCGGGCTGCGCGACCACGTGGTGGTGGTCGGGCTGAACAACCTTGGCACCCGGGTGGCCGGGATGCTCCGGGAGACCGGGGTGCCGGTGGTCTGCGTGGAGCGCGACCCGCAGTCCCAGGGCGTGGCCGCGATGCGGGCACTCGGCGTGCCGGTGCTGCTCGGTGACGCCCCCTTGGACGGACAGCTGCGCCGGGCCCGGGTCCAGCACGCCCGGGCGGTGGTCTCGGTGACCAGGGACGACGCCGCCAACCTGGAGGCGGCCCTGGAGGCCCGGGCGATCCACCCCGAGATCCGCATCGTGGTCCGGCTCTTCGACGACGAGTTCGCCCACCACGTCTACGCCACCCTCGGGAACGTGGTCTCCCGCTCCGTCTCCTACCTCTCCGCCCCCGGCTTCGCCGCTGCCCTGATGGGGCGTGAGGTGGTCGGCACCCTCTCGGTCTTCCGGCACGTGCTGCTGCTCGCCGAGCTGACCGCCGAGGGCGGCGAGAACGGGGTGGGCTCCAGCCTGCTCGGGCGGACGGTCTGGGAGCTGGAGGAGGCCGGCGGGGTCCGGGTGGTCGCGGTCCGGCTGGCCCGCCGGCCCGGAGTGGTGTTCTGGAACTTCGCCGACCGCGGCCACCGGTTGCAGGCCGGCGACCGGGTGCTGGTCGCCGCGACCCGCAGCGGCCTGGCCCGGCTCAGCCCGCCGCCGCCCGTCCCGCCCGAGGAGTAGCCCCTAGCTCTCACCGCTGCTGGGCCGTCAACTCGGCGGCCAGCGGCAGGTGTTCGAAGTGCGACACGGACGGCGGGTGCTCCAGGAAGCCGAACTCCCCCTCCGCCCAGACCGGCCTGATCCGCCACATCGTCCCCGCGTAGGCCCGCAGTGCCGCCTCGTCCCGCCAGCGCGTCACCACCAGCACCCGGTGGTCCAGCTCGGAGACCGACCTCATCAGCTCCGCCCCCTCGAAGCCGTCGGTCCCGTCCAGCGCCGGGATCACCACCTCGGCCAGCCTGGTGCAGAACTCGTCCCTGCGGCGCGGGACCACCTGCGCCTCCCAGATCCGGACGATCATCGCCACCACCTCCGGTAACCCCTCCATTCTCCGTTCGGCCGCCCGAGCTTGCCGCCCCTGGTGCCCGGTTCGACAGTGGAAGCGCGCGGCCGAGCCCGGCCGGGCGCCTTCCCCATCGGAGACGGAGCAATCCCATGGCAGTCTGCGTGGTCTGCGGCAACGACTACTGGCTGGCCTTCGAGATCAGGACGATCACCGGAGACAGCTACACCTTCGACAGCTTCGAGTGCGCGATGGAGAAGCTGGCGCCCCGCTGCGAGTACTGCCAGGTGCGGATCGTCGGCCACGGCGTCGAGGTCTCCGGCAAGTTCTTCTGCTGCGCCAACTGCGCCCGCCGCGACGGCGGCCTCGGCGAGCAGATCCGCGACGCGGTGGGCGCCCACCCGGCCTGACGGCCGGCACCCCCGACCCCCGCCGAACGACGGGTGCTCTCCGGCATTCGGCCGTGCGAGGATTCCCGCATCGCACACGAAGCATCACCCTCGGTCACCAGTGAACATGTGGGAGCGCCATGAGAACCTCTTCCGCCGCCCTCGGAAAGCGCCTGGGGAAGGCACTGCTGGCGGCCGCACTGGCGTCACCACTCCTCGTGCTGGCCCCCGCAACCACCGCGTCGGCCGACCCCGGCTTCTGCGGGGTCAGGGTGGCCGGGCCGACCCCGATCAACGGCGGTGACGTCCCGTACTTCGCCTACCGCGTGCACAACAAGTGCGGCAGCGCCCACAACTTCAAGGTGTACATCCCGGAGAGCGGCCGGTCGACGTTCTGCGAAAGCATCGACCCGTACGGGGACCGCACCTATGTCTACGCGGGCAGCTCCACCTCGTGGGAGGTCCGTTCATGCTGAACACCAGCCGCAGGTTCGCCGCCGCGGGCATGAGCATCGCAGCACTCGCCCTCTCCCTCACCGTGGCCGGCCCGGCCACCACGGCCTCCGCGGACCCCGGATTCTGCGGTGTCCGCGCCGGGGTGAGCGGAGGCAGCGGCCCGGCGGACGTCATCTACACGGTCCAGAACCGCTGCAGTTCCACGCACAGCTTCAAGGTCTACCTACCGGCCCCCGGCCGGACCAGCCAGTGCCAGAGCGCACCCCCTGGTGGGTACGCGTACTTCCTGTTCTCGTACGCCGACCGGGACTGGCAGGTCCTTGCCTGCTCCTGACCGAACCGGATGCGCCGGCGGCCCGGAGCCCCGGCGCATCCACGGGCCTAGGCCGTTTCTTTCGGATCATCGGATCGTTGGATCTGATGTGTCGTTGACTGATGCCCAGTGGGCGCGGATCGAGCCGTTGCTGCCGGAC